>JASBVL010000020.1 GCA_029961075.1 Sphaerobacter sp. | reverse complement strand
GTTGGTTGAGCCCGTCGGGATGATGGCCAGCGGGGTGCCGGTTCCGATCAGGCCGCTGGCGACGTCTGCCACGGTGCCGTCGCCGCCGACGGCGATGACCACCGAGGCGGTCCGCGCCGCGTCGCGAGCGAAGTCGCGGGCGGCGCCTGGATGGCCGGTGCGGCGGCAATCGAGATCGTAGGCTTGCCCCAGAGTGGCCCGGAGCATGGCCTCCAGCTCGTCGGCCGCGCGCCGTCCCGTCTGCGGGTTGATGATCGCGGTCGCCCGGAGGCGGGTGCTCAGGCGTTCGTCTGATTGCTCAGGCTGTACCGCAGCAGGGCCCCGATCCGCCCCAGCTCCTCCATCGGCTCCCGTTCCTCGGGCGTCGTCAGGAAGAGCAGGTTCGCTCCCTGCTGGAAGGCCCTGGTCACGATCGCCGCCACCACATCCGTTAGCTGCCGGAGCGGACCGCCGCAGAACATGCACTGTTGATCCGTCCCGTCCTTTCGTTGCACCGACCCACAGTGCTGGCAGACGGCGCCGGGCGCCTGAAACGAATCATCGACGATGAGGGTGAGGATCTGGCCCTGCTGGAGCGCGTCGATGGTCGCGTCGATCCCGGCCACGCCCTGGTCGCCGCTCAGCGCTTCGTTGCGCAGCATCTCGATCGCGCGCGCCTTCTCGTCGCGGAGCCAGCGGCGGATGATCTCGCAGCTATCCGCGTGCACCTCATTGATGTTGGCCTCCATCAGGAGGCGGACCGTCCCGGCGTGGCGCTCTCGCACGTAGGGGTGGAGCTGCTCGACGAAGGCAGCGACGACCTCGTCGGGACCGCCGAGGATGAGCCAGCGGTAGGGCTGCTGCTCGAACAGCCGGGACAGCTCGTCGGCCACGCGCTTGAAGTGCATGCGGGCGTGCTCGTCGATGTGGCGCTCGTAGCGGGCCTGCGCCCAGCCGCCCTGCTCGTGCTGGCCGGGCACGTCCTCGTCCACGATCTGCTGGAGCTGTTCGAAGGTACCCAGCCGGCCGTAGAAGATGCGTGCGCTGTCGCGGGAGATCAAGCAGGTGACGAACGGCTCGAGCTGCTCCAGGATTCGGATCATGGGTGCCACGTGCGCCTCGAAGTCGATGACAATCTTGCTCTCGACCTCGCGCGGGAGCTCATGCACCTCCCAGATCCCCGCATTGGAGGCGGCGATGACGGCGACCCCGCGGCCGAACCGGCTACCCTCATCGCGAAAGAAGTCACGAATGCGGTCGAGGTCTGCGAGGACCGCCTGCCGCTGCCGCGAATCGAACCGATCATCGAGGTCGTCGGCCGCCTGCCGAAGCAGGTTCTTGAGGCGGATCGTGTAGTCCTCGTCGATCCGCTCCTTGTCGACCCTCAGGAACAGGCTGATGATCGGCCACTCGGTGCTGGTAAGTCGGCTCAGTCGCTCGACGTCGGCACGCGTGATCACCTGAACACCTCCAACCAGCCGTGCAGAGCGTCAGTGGGCGGCCCCCCTTGTCCGTGCGTCGCGTGTGGCCCCCAGCCGGCTAATCGCGGTCGGCGCCCTCCTCCGGACCGAACACGCGGTCGGTGATGACATTGGCCAGCCATGTCGCGGCCGCCGCGAGAACCAGGTTCAGGATGCCGCGGAACACGTTGCGGACCATGATCCCTCCTCTCCCTGGGCTATCCCGCCCGCGCCGACGCGCGGATCGCCGCCCCCTGGGACTCACCCATCACGCATGACGCTTGCCGGGCGCCGAGGTGCCCAGCGTTTGCGCGTCCAGTCTATCATGCGTTCTCTGCACCGGCCCCGGCTCCCGGCCGCGGCCGGCATCACTGGCTGCCCTCGAGCTCCCAACCGGCGATGATGCCCAGCGCGACGGCGCCGAGCAGGGCGATGGCGAATGGGGTGAGGAGGTCCGCCACGGTCAGCGCCCGCACGAGCGGGACGTCGCCGCCGGGGAGCTGACTGGCGGGCCAGATCAGCGGCTCGGTCACCCGGTCGAACCACCAGGTGAAGCCGGACCGCTCGGGGCCGAGCAGAGTGACGACGATCCTCACCAGCAGGAGGGTGCCGAGCGCAGAGCCGGTTTCGACGACGGCGGAGCGGCCGAGGCGCGTGGGGGGCCGCGAGACCTTCGGGCGACGCACGCGCGGAGGCTGCATCAGCGCTCCTCCGCAACCGGCCGGCGGGCCGCGAGCAAGCGGGCGACCCGGTCGATGATGGTAGCGGCGAGCTCCTCCTTGGGTGCCGGGCCGATCGCTTCGGCCTCCTGGCCCGGGCGCAGCAGGTAGGCCTGGCCCTCGTCACTGCCCATGCTGGTGCGCGCGTCGTTGGCCACGATGAGGTCGAGGTGCTTGGCCCGCAGCTTGTCCCGGGCATAGTCGAGCAGGCTGGTGGTCTCGGCGGCAAAACCGACTTTGAGCAGGCCGGGACGGTCGCTGAGCGACAGCAGGATGTCCGTGGTGCGCGTGAGCCGCAGGGTGAGGTCCTCTTCCCCTTTCTTGATCTTGTGCTCGGCGACGGTGCTGGGCCGGTAGTCGGCCACCGCGGCGGTCATGATCAGCACGTCGGCGTCGTCGACGGCGCGATGCACGGCCGCCGCCAACTCGGCGGCGGTCTCGACGGAGACGACGGTGGCCTCGCTGGGCGGCCGCAGCGCGGTCGGCCCGGTGATGAGCGTCACCTGCGCGCCGGCGTCGATGGCGGCGGCCGCGAGTGCGTAGCCCATCTTGCCGCTGGAGCGGTTGCTCAGGAAGCGGATCGGGTCGAGGGGTTCGCGCGTCGGGCCCGCGGTGACTACCACCCGCGCGCCGGAAAGGGGGCCGTGCGCGCCCAGCGTGGCCCGGATCGCATCCATCAGCCGCGCCGTGGACACGAGCCGGCCGTAGCCGACCATGCCGGAGGCGAGCGGCCCCTCGTCCGGGCCGACGACGCGCACGCCATGACGGGCGAGCGTGCGCAGGTTCTCCTGCGTCGCCGGGTGGAGGTACATGTGGTGGTCCATGGCCGGGGCCACGATCACCGGCGCCGGGCAGGCGAGGGCGGTCACGGTCAGCATGTCGTCGGCGAGCCCGTGCGCGAGCTTGGCGATCACGTGCGCGGTGGCGGGGGCGATCACCAGGAGATCGGCCTCCGCGCCGAGCGAGACGTGGCCCGCCTCGGACTCGGTCCACGTCTCGAACACGTCGGTGCGTACCGGGCGGCGGGTCAGCGTCTCGAACGTGAGCGGCGTGACGAATTCGTGGGCCGCGCGGGTCATGATGACGTCGACCTGCGCGCCGGCCAGGGTGAGATCCCGCGCCAGCTCGACGATCTTGTACGCGGCGATGCCGCCGGAGACGCCGAGCACGATGCGTTTGCCCTGCAAGACGGTCGTCATCCGAAGCGTTCCTCTCTTCTGGGGTGTGGCGCGAGCGGCCGGGCGCGTCCTTCCCGGGCGAGCCGGTCGAAGCGGACCCACAGCGTCTGCTCGATCTCGGCGAACCCCTCCGCCAGACGGGGGAAGACGACCCAGGCGACGCCGAGCGCGAATAGGGCACCCGTTGTCACTCGCAGCGCGGCGGTGCTTTCGCGCAGGCCGACCAACTGGGTGAGTCCATCCAGGGCCATCGGGGCTGCCAGCGCGGCGGCGACGCCCAGGCCAGCCGGGCGGATGCGCTGCCGGAGCGGGGCGTAGAGGAGGCCCGCCACGAGGAGGCCGCCGTAGATGGCGGCGTCGCGCTGGCAGTAGGCCAGTGGCTCACCGGCCAGGACGAAGCTGCGGTCGGGCCGCTGGTGGCAGACCAGGCTAAAGATGCGGTAGATCGCGCGCGCGGCGGTGCTGTGCCCCGCCGCGTTCAGCAGGGGGGCCAGGATCGCGAGGAGGACGAGCAGCGCGCCCGCGCCGTTCAGGAGCCAGAGCCAGTGCCGGGCGACATGATACATGGCCCGGTCGACGGCGATGATGAGGCGCTCCTGCCGTGGTGCGGCGGTGTGGCTGGGGTGCTCCATGATCCTGATCCCTCTGTCCCCTGCGCGGCTCGGCGATTCTCGCGCCCGGATTCTAAACGAGCGGCGGTGGCGGTCGCTACCACGCCCGCGGCCCGAAGGCGGGGAGTAGGCGGCCGCTGGGCGATGGGGTGGCCGGCGGCGGGGCCGGTGGGGTATACTGGGCCAACGCATCGTCGCGGCCCAAGCGGTACCGGTCCTCGCTGGCGGCGCGGGTCGGGCACCTGTCTGTGCGCAGGAGGTGATGGATTACCTTGACAGCCACCCCTCGCAGGCGTATACTAGGCGTTTGCGGATGGGTGGTCGCGCGCGCATGCGGATGAGTCAGATAGCACAGGGGTTCACACCGAACAATTCACGGCTTCGGGAGGGTGGATGCCGCCTTCCCGCCTTTTCGTCTTCGCGACGCACCCACGCGTACAGCGGTCA
The DNA here is from genome assembly GCA_029961075.1 of Sphaerobacter sp. Lineage (GTDB taxonomy): Bacteria > Chloroflexota > Chloroflexia > Thermomicrobiales > Thermomicrobiaceae > Sphaerobacter. The sequence continues at coordinate 38,372 of JASBVL010000020.1, read as the reverse complement.
TCCTGATCGGTCGGCGCTGCCGCGTTAACGGCGACCCGGCGGAGCCGATCTGCACGATCCCCGTCCTTCTCATCTCACAAAAGGAGCGGTGAATGGCCGTAACTCTCCGGTCCAAAGGCGCCCCGGAAGCTGGCAAGAGGCAGGTGCTGTCCAACATCGGCATCGGTCGGCACTCGTACGCGAGCATTCCGACCGTGCTCGAGATGCCCAACCTGGTGCAGCTCCAGATCGAGTCATTTGAGTGGTTCAAGACGGAGGGGATGCGGGAGCTCCTGGACGAGATCTCCCCCATCGTCGACTACAACCAGAAGATGGAGCTGCGCTTCCTGGAGCACCGCTTCGATGAGCCCCGGTACGACGAAGAGACCTGCCGCGAGCGCGACATGACCTACGCGGCACCCCTGCGGATCCGGGTTCAGCTCCTCATCCGCGAGACTGGAGAGATCAAGGAGAACGACGTCTTCCTCGGCGACTTCCCAATGATGACGCAGCACGGCACCTTCATTATCAACGGTGCCGAGCGCGTGGTGGTGTCGCAGCTCGTGCGGTCGCCCGGCGTGTACTTCGACCTGACGCAGGACCCGACCACCGGGCGGCAGCTCGCCGGGGCCAAGCTGATCCCCAGCCGCGGTGCGTGGCTTGAGTTCGAGACCTCGAATAAGAACGTCCTGTCGGTCAAGGTCGATCGCAAGCGCAAGCTCCCGGTGACGGTGCTGCTCCGGGCGATAGGCTTCGTCGACGACGATCAGATCCGGGCGCTCTTCGAAGATGTGGACGACCCGGAGTACCGGTACATCGAGAGCACGCTGGAGCGCGATACCACGCGGACCAAGGAAGAGGCGCAGGTTGAGCTGTACCGGCGGTTGCGGCCGGGTGACCCGCCGACCCGGGAGAACGCCGCGTCGCTGCTGGACGGGCTCTTCTTTAACCCGCGCCGCTACGACCTGGCCAAGGTCGGCCGCTACAAGTTGAACAAGCGACTGGGCGTCGACATCACCCTCGACACGCGCGTGCTGACGCCCGAGGACCTGGTCGAGATCGTGCGCACGCTGATCCGGGTCAACCGCGGGCTGGATCAGCCGGACGACATCGACCATCTGGGCAACCGGCGCGTCCGCGCGGTCGGCGAGCTCATCCAGATGCACGTCCGCACCGGGTTCCAGCGGCTGGAGCGCGGCATCCGGGAGCGGATGACCATTCAGGACATCGAGACCGTCACCCCGAGCGGGCTGATCAGCACGACCCGCCCGGTCATGGCCGCGGTGCGTGAGTTCTTCGGGGGCAGCCAGCTCTCGCAGTTCATGGACCAGACCAACCCGCTGGCGGAGCTGACCCACAAGCGGCGCCTGTCGGCCCTGGGGCCGGGCGGCCTGAGCCGCGACCGCGCCGGGCTCGACGTGCGCGACGTGCACTACTCGCACTACGGCCGCATCTGCCCGATCGAGACGCCGGAAGGGCCGAACATCGGCCTGATCGGGTCGCTGGCGACCTACGGGCGCATCAACCAGTACGGCTTCATCGAGACGCCGTACCGGCGCGTCATCCGGACCCTCAACCCGCAGGAGGACGGCGAGCGGCTGCTCGGGCGGACGGTCCGGGTCGCCGTCAAGCACCCGGCGACGGGCGAGGTCCTGGCCGAGGCGGGGACCCAGATCGACGAGGCGCTGCTGCCGCGCCTGGTGGAGGCGGGCATCACCGCGGTGCCGATCGTGCCCTTCGTCAGCGATGAGATCGAGTATCTGTCCGCCGATCGGGAGGACCAGTTCATCATCGCCCAGGCGAACGCGCCGCTGAACGAGCGCGCCGAGTTCGTCGAGGAGCGGGTGTCGGCGCGCTACCGGGACGGGTTCGTGTCCGAGCCGCCGGAGAAGATCGACTACATGGACGTGTCGCCGAAGCAGTTGGTGTCGGTGGCGGCGGCGCTGATCCCGTTCCTGGAGCACGACGATGCCAACCGGGCGCTGATGGGCGCCAACATGCAGCGCCAGGCCGTGCCGCTGCTGCGGCCGCAGGCGCCGATCGTCGGGACCGGCGTGGAGTACCAGGCGGCGCGCGACTCGGGTCAGGTCGTCGTGGCGCAGCGCCCCGGTGTCGTCACCTCGGTGACCGCCCGGGCGATCAAGGTGCGGGAGGACGACGGCAACGAGCGGGTGTACCGCTTGCAGAAGTTCATCCGCTCCAACCAGGACACGTGCATCAACCAGCGGCCGATCGTCAACAAGGGGGATCGCATCGAGGCCGGGCAGATCATCGCTGACTCCTCCAGCACCGACAACGGCGAGCTGGCGCTCGGCCAGAACGTCTTGACGGCGTTCATGTCGTGGGAGGGCGGCAACTTCGAGGACGCCATCCTGATCTCGGAGCGGCTGGTCCGCGACGACGTCTACACCTCGATCCACATCGAGAAGTACGAGACCGAGGCGCGGGACACGAAGCTCGGCCCGGAGGAGATCACCCGGGACATCCCGAACGTGGGCGAGGAGAGCCTGGCCAACCTGGATGAGAACGGGATCATCCGAATCGGCGCGGAGGTGCGGCCGAACGACATCCTGGTCGGGAAGGTGACGCCCCGCGGCGAGACCGAGCTGTCGGCCGAGGAGCGCCTGCTGCGGGCGATCTTCGGCGAGAAGGCGCGGGAGGTCAAGGACACCAGCCTGCGCGTGCCGCACGGCGTCCACGGCAAGGTGATCGATGTCAAGCGCTTCAAGCGCGAGGAGGGCAGCGATCACGAGCTCCCGGCGGGCGTCAATGAGATGGTGCGCGTCAGCATCGCCCAGAAGCGGAAGATCTCCGAAGGCGACAAGATGGCCGGGCGCCACGGCAACAAGGGCGTGATCTCCCGGATCCTGCCGATCGAGGACATGCCGTACCTGCCCGACGGTACCCCGGTCGACATCGTGCTCAACCCGATCGGCGTGCCCTCGCGCATGAACATCGGCCAGGTGCTGGAGACGCACCTGGGCTGGGCGGCCGCGGCCCTCGGGCTGAAGATCGCCTCGCCGGTGTTCGACGGCGCCAAGGAGTGGCAGATCCGCGAGCTGCTGGAGCAGGCGGACCTGCCGACGGACGGGAAGGTCGAGCTGTACGACGGGCGCACGGGCGAGAAGTTCGACCGGCCGGTGACGGTGGGCGTCATGTACATGATGAAGCTGGCCCACCTGGTGGAGGACAAGATCCACGCCCGGTCGACCGGCCCATACTCGCTGGTGACGCAGCAGCCGCTCGGCGGCAAGGCGCAGTTCGGCGGCCAGCGCTTCGGCGAGATGGAGGTCTGGGCGCTGGAGGCGTACGGCGCGGCCTACACGCTCCAGGAGATGCTCACGGTCAAGTCCGACGACGTCGTGGGCCGGGTCAAGACGTACGAGGCGATCGTCAAGGGCGAGCCGATCGTCGAGGCCGGTGTGCCGGAGTCGTTCAAGGTGCTCGTCAAGGAGCTGCGCAGCCTGGGGCTGTCGGTCGAAGTGATCAACGAGGACGAGCAGACGATCGATTTCGCCGAGGACACGTCGCGCGACCTGCTCTCGAACCTGGACCGGATCAATCTGAGCGGGTTCGAGCGGTCGGAAGATTAGTGGGACTGGTAGGCGACGAATCATGCAGACAATGAGCATTGGCGGGCGATCGCGTGAGTCGCAGCAGGTGTTGGACGTCAACGACTTCGACGCCATCCGTATCAGCCTAGCGTCCCCGGAAGCGATCCGGAGCTGGTCCCACGGGGAGGTCACCAAGCCGGAGACGATCAACTACCGGACGCTCCGGCCGGAGCATGGGGGCCTGTTCTGTGAGCGCATCTTCGGGCCGACCCGCGACTTCGAGTGCTACTGCGGAAAGTACAAGCGCGTCCGGCACGCCGGCACCATCTGCGACAAGTGCGGCGTGGAGGTGACCCGCTCGAAGGTCCGGCGCGAGCGCATGGGCCACATCGAGCTGGCGGCGCCGGTCGCGCACATCTGGTACGTCAAGGGGACGCCGAGCCGGCTGGGCCTGCTGCTGGACATCTCGCCACGGAACCTGGAGCGGGTGCTCTACTTTGCCTCCTACCTCGTGACCCACGTGGACGAGGCCAAGCGTGAGGCCCTGATCCGCGAGATCTACGAGGAGCTCGACGCCGAGCTGCAGGAGCTGGACCGCGAGCTGGAGGCGAAGACCGGCGACATCACCTCGGCGATCGAGGCGGAGCTGGCGCACCTGCGGGCGGGCGCGGAGTCGCTCGGCCGCTCGGTCGAGGAGCGCCTGGCCGAGCAGCGGGCCGCGCTCGACCAGGAGGCCGAGGCGGCCCGCGCCCGGTTGCAGAGCCTGCTCGGCGAGGCGGCGCCGGAGGAGATCACCTTCCGCGGGCGCACCATCGTGCGCGAGGGCGAGGCGGTCAACGAGGATCGGCTGCGGCTGCTCGACGAGGTGGTCGCTGCGGAGCAGGAAGAGCTGCAGCAGCAGGCCGAGCACGAAGTGAGCAGCGGCCAGGCGTTGGCGGAAGCGGAGCAGGATCAGCTCCAGTACGAAGCCGACGAGAAGACGCGCCAGATCGTCCAGGAGTACGAGCAGCAGAAGGCGGCGCTGCGGGCCGAGGCCGAGGCTATGGTCCGGCAGATCAGCGAGCTGAAGCCGCTGCAGGTGCTGACCGAGACGCAGTACCGCGAGCTGATGGAGCTGGCGCCGGGCGTCTTCCAGGCGGGCATGGGCGCCGAGGCCGTCTACGACGTCGTGTCGAAGATGGATCTGGACCAGCTCTCGGCGGAGCTGCGCCAGGAGATCCACTCGGTGAGCGGGCAGCGGCGCAAGAAGGCCGCCAAGCGGCTGCGGGTGGTCGAGGCGCTGCGCAAGAGCGGCAACCGGCCGGAGTGGATGATCTTCACCACCCTGCCGGTGATCCCGCCCGACCTGCGACCGATGGTCCAGCTCGACGGTGGGCGCTTTGCCACCTCCGACCTCAACGATCTGTACCGGCGCGTCATCAACCGGAACAACCGGCTCAAGCGGCTGCTCGAGCTGGGTGCCCCGGACATCATCGTGCGCAACGAGAAGCGCATGCTGCAGGAGGCGGTCGACGCGCTGATCGACAACGGCCGCCGCGGCCGCGTGGTCTCCGGCAGCGGCAAGCACAAGCTCAAGAGCTTGTCCGACATGCTGAAGGGCAAGCAGGGGCGGTTCCGCCAGAACCTGCTGGGGAAGCGCGTCGACTACTCGGGCCGCTCGGTGATTGTGGTCGGCCCGGACCTGAAGCTGCACCAGTGCGGTCTGCCCAAGCGCATGGCGCTGGAGCTGTTCAAGCCGTTCGTCATGCAGAAGCTGGTGGCCCAGGGGTACGCCCACAACATCAAGGCCGCCAAGCGCCTGGTCGAGCGGGTGGACCCGCACGTCTGGGACGTGCTCGAGCAGGTGATCGCGGACTACCTGGTGCTGCTGAACCGGGCGCCGACGCTGCACCGGCTGGGCATCCAGGCGTTCGAGGTCAAGCTGATCGAGGGGTCGGCGATCCAGCTTCACCCGCTGGTCTGCGCGGCCTTCAACGCCGACTTCGACGGCGACCAGATGGCGGTGCACGTGCCGCTGTCCGCTGCCGCCCAGCAGGAGGCGCGGGAGCGCATGCTCTCGACCCGCAACCTGCTCGACCCGTCGGACGGTGACCCGGTCATCACCCCGACCCAGGACATCGTGCTGGGGTGCTACTACATGACCCAGCCGCGCGACGGCGCCAAGGGCGAGGGCAAGATCTTCTCCGGCCCGCATGAGGTGGAGCTGGCCTACCGGACCGGCGTGGTCGATCTGCAGGCCCGGATCAAGGTGCGCCTGGAGCTGAACGGCTCTGGCCCCCAGATCGTCGAGACGACGGTGGGGCGGGTGCTCCTCAACGAGATCATCCCGGACGAGCTCGGGTTCTGGAACGAGACCATGGACCGGAAGGCGCTGCGCCGGTTGGTGGCGGAGTGCTACCGGAAGCTCGGCCCGGAGGCGACCGCCGAGATGGCGGACAACATCAAGACGATCGGGTTCAACTATGCCACCAAGGGTGGGCTGACCATCGGCCTGACCGACGTCCACATCCCGGAGAGCAAGGCCGCCATCGTCGCGGCTGCCGACGCCAAGGTGGAGGAGGTCGAGCGGCAGTACCGCCGGGGCCTGATCACCGACGCGGAGCGGCACCGCGAGGTGGTGAGCATCTGGAACGACGCCCGTGACGAGCTGGCAAAGGCGGTGGAGCAGAGCCTCGGCGAGAGCAACCCGCTCTACATGATGAGTACCTCCGGGGCGAAGGGTAACATCAACCAGATCAGCCAGATGGCGGGCATGCGCGGCCTCATGCTCGATCCGGGTGGGAAGATCATCGACCTGCCCATCCGGTCGAACTTCCGCGAGGGGCTAAGCGTGCTGGAGTACTTCATCTCCACGCACGGCGCGCGCAAGGGTCTGGCTGACACGGCGCTGCGCACCGCGGACTCCGGGTACCTGACCCGGCGCCTGGTCGACGTGGCGCAGGACGTCATCGTGACGCAGGAGGACTGCGGCACCGCGGAGGGCATGCGCATCGACGTCGACTCGCTGCCCGACGCGGAGTCGTTTGTCGGCCGGGTGGCCGGACGGATGCTCGCCGCGGATGTCGTCGATCCGGCGACGGGTGAGGTCCTGCTCAAGCGGAACGAGGAGCTGACCGAGGACGGCGCCCGGGAGCTCTTGCAGCGCGGGGTGCCGCGGGTCTACGTCCGGACGCCGATGCAGTGCGAGGCCGAGCACGGCATCTGCCGGTACTGCTACGGCCGCAACCTGGCCAGCGGCCAGCTCGTCGAGCTGGGCGAGGCGGTGGGTATCATCGCCGCGCAGAGCATCGGTGAGCCGGGTACGCAGCTCACGATGCGGACCTTCCACACGGGTGGGATCGCCGGTGAGGACATCACCACCGGTCTCCCCCGGGTGGAGGAGCTGTTCGAGGCGCGCGAGCCGAAGGGGAAGGCCCTCCTCGCGGCGCACGACGGCGTGGTCCACATCGTCGAGGACGAGCACGGGCGCCGCATCCTGCTGACGCGCGAGGAGATCGTCACCGACACGGTCACGGTGCCGGAGGGCTACCAGGTGACGGTGGCCGACGGCGAGTCGGTCGTGGTCGGGCAGGTCCTGGCCTCGCCGCCGGAGGGCGTGGACGGCGAGCCTGTGGTCGCCAGCATCGACGGGGTGGTCTTCCTCGACGGCAACGAGCTGGTCCTGCGGCACGAGGAGACGCAGACGACCGAGTACCAGGTGCCGGCGTCGGCGCACATCCGGGTGAACGACGGGGACACGGTGTCCACGGGCACCCAGCTCACCGACGGGAACCTCGATCCGCAGGAGGTCCTGCATACGTTGGGCCGGGCGGCCGTGCAGCGGTACCTGGTGGACGAGGTGCAGAAGGTCTACCGGTCGCAGGGCGTGGTGACCAACGACAAGCACATCGAGGTCATCGTGCGCCAGATGCTGCGCAAGGTCGCGGTGGAGGATCCGGGCGACACCGACCTGCTGGTCGGGGAGCTGGTCGACCGGTTCCAGTTCAACCGGATCAACGAGGAGATCATCGCCGAGGGCGGCGAGCCGGCGACGGCGCAGCAGGTGCTGCTCGGCATCACCAAGGCCTCGCTGGCCACGGACAGCTTCCTGTCGGCGGCCTCCTTCCAGGAGACGACGCGGGTGCTGACCGAGGCCGCGATCCACGGCAAGGTCGACTACCTGCGCGGCCTGAAGGAGAACGTCATCATCGGGAAGCTCATCCCGGCCGGCTCCGGCTTCTGGGCCCGCAAGCGCAAGGCGGCCCAGGGGTTGTCGCCGGTCGAGGAGGCCGCCCTGGCGGCGATGACGCAGGAGCGCGAGCGTGAGCCGTCCTCCATCGAGGAGGTGGAGGAGCAGCTCGCCGGCGCCGCGCCCGGCGTCGCAGTGGCGGAGGCGGAGCTGCCGGCTCCCGACGGCGACGCCCCCGCGAGCGAGGCGACGCGCGCGGATAGCGCGCCCGAGGCGGTGGATGAGGCGGAGCGCGACGGCGGGGAGGGCTAGCCCTCCCCGCGCCTGCCCCGCACCGGACGCACCCGCGCGTTTCCTTGACAGCGCGCGGGTTGCTTGTTAGACTGTGTGCTTGTGGCCGTCCACGGACGGCCACTCCAGTGAGGAGCTGGCTTCCTCACGGCAGCCCGACGCCGCAGCTGCGGAGTCCACCTCTGCAGAGCACGGCGAGTTTGCGACGGCTGCCTGAGAAGGAGTTACGAACGTGCCGACGATCAACCAGTTGGTCCGCAAGGGGCGGAAGCGGGTCATCAAGAAGACCAAGGCACCGGCGCTGCGCTTCACGAACAACGCGCTGGGCCGGTATGCGGGTCGCTTGCGGCGTGGCAAGGGCTCGCCCCAGAAGCGTGGGGTGTGCATCCAGGTCCGCACGATGACGCCGAAGAAGCCCAACTCGGCGCTGCGTAAGATCGCCCGTGTGCGCCTGAGCAACGGCATGGAGGTCACGGCCTACATCCCGGGCGAGGGGCACAACCTGCAGGAGCACTCGGCGGTGCTGATCCGTGGCGGTCGCGTGAAGGACCTGCCCGGGGTGCGCTACCACATTATCCGTGGTGCGCTTGACGCCCGCGGCGTCGAGAACCGCAAACAGGGGCGGTCAAAGTACGGGGCCAAGAGGCCGAAGAGCTAGGCAGCGGTGTACCCGCGTCTTGGCGCGGGTACCCGAGTCTTCGGCGCTGCTCAGGTCTTCGTAAGATCGTTCGGTGCGAAAAGCGGCCTCACGACGTTTGACTCGTGCTGACCGCTTTTTCGTGTGATTTGCAGGGGATAGGCGAAGTCGGCGCGGCACGCCGCGCCTGAGGAGCCGTGAACGCACTGCGGCGCGACAGCGGCCGCGGAGCGTGCTGGATGAGTGGCGCGAGGGCGCCGCATCGGGTACGCGGGAGGCGACGAACAGATGCCGAGACGGGCAAAGGTCGTTCGACGGGAGATTCCACCCGACGCGCGGTACGGGAGCGAGTTGGTGCAGCGCTTCATCAACAAGGTGATGCAGCGCGGCAAGAAGGGGCTCGCTGAGCGTATCGTCTACGACGCCCTGGACATCATCCAGGAGCGCACCGGGCGGGATCCTGTCGAGGTGTTCCAGCAGGCAATCCGCAACGCGACGCCCGTGCTCGAGGTGAAGCCGCGGCGTGTCGGCGGTGCCACCTACCAAGTCCCGATCCAGATCGAGCCGGCGCGGCGCCTGTCGCTGGCGATCCGCTGGCTGCTGCAGTCGGCGCGCGCCCGCTCGGGTCGCTCGATGGCCGAGAAGCTGGCGGCCGAGCTCATGGATGCGGCCAACAACACGGGTGCCACCATCAAGCGGCGTGACGACACCCATCGCATGGCGGAGGCGAACCGCGCCTTCTCGCACTACCGTTGGTAAGCGCCTCGCAGCGGCGGCGACCGCCGGGGCGGACAGAGGAACGACGTAGCTGACTATGAGTACTCCCGTAACGCAGGCTGCCCAGAACCAGCGTGTCGCGCTGGCGAGGACCCGAAACATCGGGATCATCGCCCACATCGACGCGGGCAAGACGACCACGACCGAGCGCATCCTGTTCTACACCGGGCGCGTCCACCGGCCGGGCGAGACCCACGAGGGCTCGGCCACCATGGACTGGATGGAGCAGGAGCGCGAGCGCGGCATCACGATCACGTCGGCGGCGACCACCTGTTTCTGGCGTGACCACCGCATCAACATCATTGACACGCCGGGTCACGTCGACTTTACGGTGGAGGTCGAGCGCTCGCTGCGCGTGCTCGACGGGGGGGTCGTCGTCTTCGATGCGGTCGCCGGCGTGGAGCCGCAGTCCGAGACGGTGTGGCGGCAGGCCGACAAGTATCACGTGCCGCGCATCTGCTTCGTCAACAAGATGGATCGGACCGGCGCCAACTTCCAGCGCACGGTCGACATGATCGTCGATCGGCTCAAGGCCACGCCCGCCGTCATTCAGTTGCCCATCGGGAGCGAGGCGGACTTCCAGGGCCTCATCGACCTCCTGACGCTCGAGGCCTACATCTATAAGGACGATCTCGGCAAGGACATCGAGGTCACCGAGGTGCCGGCCGCCCTGCGCGACCAGGCGCTCGAGGCCAGGCAGCAGCTCATCGAGCGGATCGTCGAGACCAACGAGGACTTGATGATGCAGTACCTCGAAGGTCAGGAGCCGAGCGTGGATGAGCTGCGCGCCGCCCTGCGGGCGGCCACGATCGCCGGGGAGCTCGTCCCGGTGCTGTGTGGCTCGGCACTGAAGAACAAGGGCATCCAGCGCATGCTGGACGCCATCGTGGACTACCTCCCGTCTCCCGCCGACATCCCGCCGGTCCGTGGGATCAACCCGAAGACCGGTGAGGAGGAAGTGCGCACGATCGATGAGGGCGAGCCGTTCTCCGCGCTCGCATTCAAGATCGTGTCGGATCCGCACGTCGGCCGGCTCGCCTATGTGCGCGTGTATTCCGGTCAAATCCAGTCCGGGACCTACGTCTACAACTCGACGAAAGACACCCGGGAGCGCGTGGGTCGCCTGCTGCGGATGCACGCGAACCACCGCGAAGAGGTGAGCGACGTCGCGGCCGGCGACATCTGCGCGGTGATCGGGCTGAAGAGCACCTTCACCGGCGATACGCTGTGCGACCCGGCGCATCCGATCCTGCTGGAGTCCATCCAGTTCCCGGAGCCGGTGATCGCGGTGGCGGTGGAGCCGAAGACGCGCGCCGACCAGGACAAGATGGGCATGGCGTTGGCGCGCCTGGCCGAGGAGGACCCGACCTTCCAGGTCTCCACGGACCCTGACAGCGGGCAGACGATCATCCGCGGCATGGGTGAGCTGCACCTGGAGGTGATTATCGACCGCCTGATGCGGGAGTTCCGGGTCGCGGCCAACGTCGGCAAGCCGCAGGTGGCGTACAAGGAGACGCTCACCAAGCCGGTGCGGGTCGAGGGGCGCTTCGTGCGGCAGACGGGCGGCCGCGGTCAGTACGGGCATGTCTGGCTCGAGCTCGAGCCGCTGCCGCGCGGGAGCGGTTTCCAGTTCGAGGACCGCATCGTGGGCGGTGTCGTCCCCAAGGAGTACATCCCGGCGGTCGAGGCTGGGATTCGCGAGGCGTTGGAAACCGGTGGGGAGGCTGGGCACCCACTGGTGGACATCAAGGCGGTACTGGTGGACGGGTCGTACCACGAGGTCGACTCGTCGGAGATGGCCTTCAAGGTGGCCGCCTCCATGGCGGTGAAGGAGGCTGTGCGCCGGGTGGGCACGGTGGTGCTGGAACCGTACATGAAGGTCGAGATCACCACGCCCGAGGAGTTCACGGGCGACGTGATGGGCGACCTCAACGCCCGGCGTGGTCGCATCGAGGGCATGGAGATGCGTGCCGGCGCTCAGGTGGTCCGCGCGTTCGTGCCGCTCGCGACGATGTTCGGCTACGCCACGGACCTCCGGTCGGCCACGCAAGGACGGGCGACCTACAGCATGGAGTTCGACCACTACGAGCCGCTGCCGGAGAGCCTGGCGGCGGAGATGAAGGCCAAGGCGCAGCGCGGGTAGGGTATCCAGGCGGCGGCTTGGGATGCCGCCGCCCCGATTAACCGGAGGAGAACAAACGTGGCGAAGCAGAAGTTTGAGCGGACGAAGCCGCACGTGAACATTGGGACGATCGGGCACGTGGACCATGGGAAGACGACGCTGACGGCGGCGATCACCAAGGTGCTGGCGCTCAAGGGTGGGGCGCAGTATCGCAGCTTCGACTCGATCGACAACGCGCCGGAGGAGCGGCAGCGGGGCATCACCATCGCGATCTCGCACGTAGAGTACGAGACGGAGAAGCGGCACTACGCGCACGTGGACTGCCCGGGGCACGCGGACTACATCAAGAACATGATCACCGGGGCGGCGCAGATGGACGGGGCCATCCTGGTGGTGTCGGCGCCGGACGGGCCGATGCCGCAGACGCGGGAGCACATTCTGCTGGCGCGGCAGGTGGAGGTGCCGGCGATAGTGGTGTTTCTGAACAAGGTTGACATGATGGACGACCCGGAGCTGCTGGAGCTGGTGGAGCTCGAGGTGCGGGAGCTGTTGAACAGCTACGGCTTTCCGGGGGATGAGGTGCCGATCGTGCGGGGCTCGGCGCTGGCGGCGCTGGAGTCGAGCGCGACGGACCCGAACGCGCCGGAGTACGCGCCGATCCTGGAGCTGATGCGGGCGGTCGACGACTACATTCCGACGCCGGAGCGGGCGGTGGACCAGCCGTTCCTGATGCCGATCGAGGACGTGTTCGGCATCAAGGGGCGGGGCACGGTGGTGACCGGGCGGATCGAGCGCGGGCGGATCAAGCCGGGGGACACGGTAGAGATCGTGGGCCTGCGGGAGACGCGCCAGGTGGTGGTAACCGGGGTGGAGATGTTCCAGAAGACGCTGGACGAGGGGGTGGCCGGGGACAACGTTGGCTGCCTGTTGCGGGGCGTCGACCGGGACGAGGTTGAGCGGGGGCAGGTGCTGGCGGCGCCGAAGTCGATCACGCCGCACCGGAAGTTTGCGGCCGAGGTGTACGTGCTGACGAAGGAGGAGGGGGGGCGGCACACGCCGTTCTTCCCGGGCTACCGGCCGCAGTTCTACATTCGGACGACGGACGTGACCGGGGAGATCCAACTGCCGGCAGGCGTCGAGATGGTGATGCCGGGGGACAACGTGCGGATGCAGGTGGAGCTGATCCAGCCGGTGGCCATCGAGGCCGGGCTGCGCTTCGCCATCCGCGAGGGGGGCCGCACGGTCGGTGCCGGCGTCGTCACCGAGATCTTGGATTAGGGGTTGGGGGAGACGACGATGGCGACGCGACGGCCCACCCAGAAGATTCGGATCCGGCTCAAGGCCTACGATCACAAGATCCTGGACCAGTCGGCGGCGAAGATCGTCGACACGGCGGAGTCGACCGGCGCCAAGGTGTCCGGGCCGGTCCCGCTGCCCACGCGGATCGAGCGCTTCAGCGTGATCCGGTCGCCGTTCATTGACAAGGACTCGCAGGAGCAGTTCGAGATCCGCACGCACAAGCGGTTGATCGATGTGCTGGAGCCCAGCCACGCGACGATTCGGGCGCTGATGCGGCTGAATCTCCCGGCCGGGGTCGACATCGAGATCAAGCTGTAGGTAGGGGCAATCATGCTCTGCAGGCGGTGGCGGGCACCTGACGCGCCTTCCACCGCGTCCTGATCGGGAGAGAGCCAATGATTCATGGCCTCTTGGGGAGAAAGCTGGGCATGACCCAGATCTTCGACGAGACCGGGCAGGTCGTCCCGGTCACGGTGCTGGAGGTCGGGCCATGCGTGGTAACCCAAGTGAAGACCAGGGAGCGGGACGGCTACGAGGCCGTGCAGCTCGGCTTCGGTCATAAGAAGCGCCTCAACCGGCCCGAGCGGGGGCACCTGCGCGCCGCGAACGCGCAACCGCGGTACCTGCGGGAGGTGAAGGTCGACAGCGTCGAGGAGTTCAGCGTCGGGCAGGTGATCGACTGCTCGGTGTTCAAGGAGGGCGAGCGGGTCGACGTCACCGGGACCAGCAAGGGCCGCGGGTTTGCCGGCGTGATGAAGCGTCACGGCTTCGGGGGCGGCCCGAAGACGCATGGCCAGTCCGACCGGGCGCGGGCGCCGGGCTCGATCGGCGCCAGCACGACGCCGGGGCGCGTGTTCAAGGGCCTGCGGATGGCTGGCCACATGGGGCACCAGCGGGTGACTGTCCAGAACCTGCAGGTGGTGAAGGTCGATCCGGCCCGCAACGTTGTGCTCGTGCGCGGCTCGGTACCCGGCGCGAACGGCCAGTTGGTGCTGGTGCGCCGCGCGGTCAAGTACCGCGAGCGCGCGGCCGCGGCGGCGTCGTAGAGGAAGAGGAGCAGCGAGCCGTGCAAGTTCCGGTCTACGATGTCACCGGGCAGGAGACAGGGCAGATCGAACTGGCCGAGTCGGTGTTCGGTATCGAGCCAAACATCCCGGTGATGCACCAGGCCTACGTACGCCAGATGGCGAACGCGCGGCTGGGGACGCACGACACCAAGACGCGCGGCGAGGTGCGCGGTGGCGGGCGCAAGCCGTGGCGCCAGAAGGGCACCGGGCGGGCCCGCCACGGGAGCATTCGGTCGCCGCTGTGGCGTGGTGGTGGCGTGGTCTTCGGGCCGCACCCGCGGAAGTACACGCAGCGGATGCCGCGCAAGATGCGGCGGCTGGCCATCCGGTCGGTGCTCTCGGCCAAGATGCGGGCCGATCAGATTGTGGTGGTTGACGGGCTGAACGAGATCGAGCCGCGCACCAAGGCCCTGCTCCAGGTGCTGGCACAGCTGCCGAAGGGCGACGCGCGCTCGACCTTGATCCTGGTGGACGAGCCGCGAGAGAACATTCGGCGTGGCGCAGGGAATCTGGAGCACGTGCGCGTGCTGCCGGCCCAGTATGTGAATATGCGCGACGTCTTGACGCATGAGCGGCTGCTGCTGACCCGCGAGGCGGTGGATGTCATTCATCGGCTGTGGGCGCAGTAGGGGGTGCAGGGATGGAGTATCAGGACGTCTTGCGCCGGCCCATCATCACCGAGAAGAACACGCGCCTGATGGAACTGGGCCAGTACACCTTTGAAGTGGCGCGCGACGCGAACAAGATCCAGATCAAGGACGCCGTGGAGCGCACGTTCAATGTCGAGGTCGTCGCGGTCAACGTGATGAACGTGCGCGGCAAGGAGCGTCGCCGAGCACGCCGCGGCCGGGTCGCCAGCGTTGGCCGCACGCCGGCCTGGAAGAAGGCGATCGTGACGCTCAAGCCGGGCCAGACGATCGACCTGTTCGGGCAGCTCTAACGGCGGCGGGCAGACGCGCGAGGAGGACAGCTATGGGAGTACGAAAATACAAGCCGACGTCGCCCGGGCGCCGCAACATGACGGTCTCCACGTTTGAGGAGATCACCAAGAAGGAGCCCGAGAAGAGCCTGATCGAGCCGCTGAAGAAGCACGCCGGGCGCAATAACCAGGGGCGGATCACGGCGCGCCACCGGGGCGGCGGGACGAAGCGCTTCTACCGGCGCATCGACTTCAAGCGCAACAAGTTCGGCATCCCGGCCAAGGTGGCGGCGATCGAGTACGACCCGAACCGCTCGGCGCGGATCGCCCTGCTCCACTATGTGGACGGCGAGAAGCGCTACATCCTGGCGCCGCTGGGCCTGAAGGTCGGCGACGTGGTGCAGTCGGGGAGCGGCTCGCCGATCCGCGTGGGGAATGCCCTGCCGTTGGCGGAGATCCCGACGGGTACGCAGATCCACAACATCGAGCTGTACCCGGGGCGCGGTGGGCAGCTCGTGCGCTCGGCCGGCGTGTCGGCCCAGGTGATGGCGAAGCAGGATGGGTACGCCCAGGTGCGGATGCCCTCTGGCGAGGTACGGCTGTTCCGGCTGGAGTGCATGGCGACCCTGGGCCAGGTCGGGAATGTGGACCACGAGAACGTCCGCATCGGCAAGGCCGGCCGGGCGCGGCACCTGGGGCGCCGCCCGCGCGTGCGCGGGGCCGCGATGAACGCCGCCGACCACCCGCATGGTGGTGGTGAGGGCAAGGCGCCGATCGGTGGCCAGCCGCGCACCCCATGGGGCAAGCCGACGCTCGGCTACCGCACCCGGCGCAACAAGAAGACGGACAAGTACATCGTGCGCCGCCGGGGCAAGGGGCGCTAGCCTGCGAGCGCGGCGGAACGGAGGAGCACCTTGGGTAGGTCATCGAAGAAGGGGCCGTACATCGACCCCAAGCTGCGGGAGAAGATCCAGCAGCTCAACGCTACCGGCGAGCGGCGCGTGATCCGGACCTGGGCCCGTGCCTCGACCATCTTCCCGGAGATGATCGGGCACACGGTGGCCGTGTACGACGGGCGGCGGCACGTCCCGATCTTCATCACCGAGCAGATGGTGGGGCACAAGCTCGGCGAGTTCGCGCCGACCCGCACCTATCGGGGTCACGGGAAGGACGCCGAGCGGGCGTCCCGGCGCCGGTAGGCGGCGAGCGCGGCGAAGGGGAGACGGCAGATGGAGGTCACAGCCAAGGCACGCGGGCTCCGGGTCTCGGCGCGGAAAGCGCGGCTCGTCGTCGACTTGGTCCGTGGGAAGCCGGTGTCGGAGGCGCTGGCGATCCTGCGGTTCGTGCCGAACAAGTCCGCCGAGTACGTGGCGAAGGTGGTCAAGTCGGCCGCAGCGAACGCCGAGCACAACTTCGACCTGGATCCGGACCGGCTCTACATCAAGCGCATCTACGCGGACGAGGGTCCGACCTACCGGCGGTGGCGGGCCCGCGCGCGCGGTCGGGTGAACCGGCGTCTCAAGCGCACGGCGCACATCACGGTCATCGTCGACGAGATGGAGAAGGGGGCCTAGCTTGGGACGGAAAGTCAACCCGATCGGATTCCGGCTCGGTATCGTGCGGGACTGGGAGTCGAAGTGGTACGCCGAGCGGAACTACACCGAGCAGCTTCATGAGGATCTGACGATCCGGAAGCTGATCAACGACGAGCTGACGCGCGCGGGGATCTCGCGGATCGAGATCGAGCGGGCGGCCAATCGGGTCGAGGTGACCATCCACACCTCGAAGCCGGGGATCGTCATTGGCAAGCAGGGCGCGAACGTCGAGCGCATCCGCCAGCTCATCGAGCAGCGGGTAGGCAAGAAGGTGCACCTGAAGATCGAGGAGATCAAGGACCCGGAGCTCGACGCCCGGCTGATCGCCGAGAGTATCGCCGAGCAGCTCGCGCGGCGCGTCTCGTTCCGGCGCGCCATGAAGCACGCCGCAGCCCAGGCGATGCGCAAGGGCGCCAAGGGCGTGAAGATCCGGCTGAGCGGCCGGCTGGGTGGGGCCGAGATGGCCCGCACCGTGACCGAGATGGTGGGTCGCGTGCCGCTGCACACCATCCGGGCCGACATCGACTTTGCGGTGGTGCACGCCCACACGACGTACGGGCGCATCGGCGTCAAGGTGTGGGTCTACCGCGGCGACGTGTTGCCCGAGATGCGCCAGGAGGCGGGCGCGGTGGCGATGGCGACGGCGGCCGAGTAGGACCCGGCCGGGCCGACGCAGGCGAAGAATAGGAAGCACAGCCATGTTGATGCCGAAGCGGGTGAAGCATCGCAAAGTCCACCGCGGGCGGATGAAGGGCGCGGCGTCGCGCGGCAACACCGTCGTGTTCGGTGACTACGGGATCCAGGCGCTGGAGCCGTCCTGGGTCACCAGCCGCCAGATCGAGGCTGCCCGCCGGGCCATCACCAACTACATCCGGCGCGGTGGGAAGGTCTGGATTCGGATCTTTCCCGACAAGCCGGTGACGCAGAAGCCGGCCGAGACGCGCATGGGGAGCGGCAAGGGGAACCCCGAGTACTGGGTTGCCGTGGTCAAGCCGGGCCGCGTCATGTTCGAGTTGAGCGGCGTTCGCGAAGAGCTGGCGCTCGAGGCACTGCGGCGCGCGATCCACAAGATGCCGATGAAGTGCCGGGTGGTGCGCCGCGAGGTGGCGGGCGCCGGCAGCGAGGCTGGAGCGGAGGGTACGTCGAATGAAGCCTGACCAGATCCGCGCTATGAGCGATGCGGAGCTGCTGCGCTTGCTCGACGAACTCCGCAGCGAGTGGCGCGACCTGCGATTCGACGAGGCGGTAGGGAAGCTCACCAACACCGCGCGGATCCGGCAGATCAAGCGGGATATCGCGCGGATTAAGACGATTCTGACCGAGCGACGGATTGCCGCCGAGATGGAGCGCGCCGCGACCAAGTAGGGCGCGGCCAGGCTCCCCCGGCGGGGAAGGACGGGCAGACCGGACCATGCACGTGACTGGGACGACGAGCGAGACGAGGCCGAAGCGCCGCCTGACCAAGGTGGGCCGGGTCGTCTCCGACAAGATGGACAAGACAGTGGTGGTGGCGGTGGACTACCTGCGCCGGCACCCGCTGTATCGCAAGACCCTTCGGCGCACCAGTAGGTTCAAGGCGCACGACGAGCACAACCAGTGCAAGGTCGGTGACCTCGTGCTCATCGAGGAGACGCGCCCGCTGAGCAAGACGAAGCGCTGGGTCGTCCGTGAGATCCTCGAGCGAGCCGAGGAAGTCTAGCCCGCGGCTCGGGAGGCGAGGAGGAGGAAAGGCGCGATGATCCAACAAGAGAGCCGGCTCAAGGTCGCCGACAACTCCGGGGCGCGAGAGATTCTGTGCATCCGCGTGCTGGGCGGGTCCGGGCGCAAGTACGCCTCGGTCGGGGATGTCATCATCGCGACCGTGAAGTCGGCGCAGCCGCACTCCGGGGTGAAGAAGGGTGATGTGGTGCGGGCTGTGGTGGTCCGGACGAAGCAGGAGTATCGCCGGCCCGACGGGTCGCACATTCGATTTGATGACAACGCGGCGGTGTTGATCAACCAGCAGGGCAACCCGCGCGGGACCCGCATTTTTGGTCCGGTCGCGCGGGAGCTGCGAGACCGCCAGTTCATGCGGATCGTCTCGCTCGCGCCGGAAGTGCTCTAGACCGAGCGAGAGGGCGAGGAAGCAGCGATGGCCGAGAAGATTGTGACCGGCGACGAGGTCGTGGTCATCCGGGGCAAGGACAAGGGCGCACGCGGCCGGGTGCGGCAGAACATGCCGCGGCTCGATCGGGTGATCGTCGAGGGCGTCAACCGCGTCAAGAAGCACCAGCGGGGCGTGCCGGGTGTCCGGCAGGCCGGCATCATCGAGATGGAAGCGCCGCTGCACGTCTCGAAGGTGATGCTGGTGTGCCCATCGTGCAATCGCGCCACCCGGGTGGGCTTCCGGTTCACCGAGTCGGGCGAGAAGGTGCGGTATTGCAAGAAGTGCGACGCGGTGATTCCGCGTCCGCGATAGCCGGGCGCCGGGTCGCCGGGTGAGGTGAGGAAGCGAGATGGCAGCACGCCTTCGGGAACTCTATCGGAACGAGATCGTGCCGAAGCTCATGGCGGAGTTCGGCTATCGGCACGTCCATGAGGTGCCCCGCCTGGAGAAGATCGTCCTCAACATCGGGCTGGGCGAGGCCATCCAGAATGCGCGGGCGCTTGACGCGGCGATGAACGATCTCGCCACCATCACCGGCCAGCGGCCGGTCGTCACGCGGGCGAAGCGGTCGATCGCCGCCTTCCGGGTGCGCGCTGGGATGCCCATTGGCGTCATGGTCACGCTGCGAGGAGACCGAGCCTACGAGTTCCTGGATCGGCTGATCGGCACCGCGCTGCCGCGCATCCGGGACTTTCGGGGGCTCTCGCCGCGCTCCTTCGACGGCCGTGGCAACTACACCCTGGGCCTGCGCGAGCAGTTGGTCTTCCCGGAGATCGACTACGACAAGATCGACAAGGTGCGCGGCCTGGAGCTCTCGATCGTGACCACGGCCAAGACGGACGAGGAAGGGCGCCGTCTGCTCGAGTTGCTGGGCATGCCCTTCCGCGAGTCGTAGCAGGAAAGAGTCGGAGGAGCCATGGCGCGGAAGGCACTCATCGTCAAGGCGATGAAGAAGCCGAAGTACCCAGTGCGGCAGGTCAACCGGTGCAAGCTGTGTGGCCGCTCGCGGGCCTATATGCGGAAGTTCGGCGTGTGCCGCATCTGCTTCCGCGAGCTGGCCGGGAGCGGCAAGCTGCCCGGGGTGACCAAGTCGAGCTGGTGATGGACGGCAAGCGGAGTAGCGACGGACGATGACGATCAACGATCCGATTGCGGATATGCTCACGCGGATCCGAAACGCAGGGCTGGCGCGGAAAGCCGAGACCTCGATGCCGTCCAGCAAGATCTTGGTGGCGATCGCCAAGATCCTGAAGGAGGAGGGGTACATCCGGGACTTCCGCGTGCAGGAGGGCCGGCCGTACCCGGTCCTGACCATTGAGCTGAAGTACGGGCGGGACCGCCGGCACGCCATCAGGGAGCTGCGCCGGATCTCGAAGCCCGGGCTGCGGGTGTACGCCGGCAAGGACGGGATCCCGCGCGTGCGCAATGGCCTCGGCGTGGCCATCGTCAGCACGCCGCAGGGCGTCATGTCCGGGCGGGAGGCGCGCCGGCGCGGCATCGGCGGCGAGGTTCTCTGCACCGTCTTCTGAGACGCGCGGGCCGGTCGCGCTACGGAGGAAGCAGCATGTCACGGATTGGAAATCGGCCGATCCCCATTCCGCCCGGCGTCGAGGTCCAGATCGAGCCTGGGGTGGTGCATGTCAAGGGGCCGAAGGGCGCCCTGCAGCAGCGGGTGCATCCGGCGATGCAGTTTGAGCGGCAGAACGGCACGCTGCTGGTACGCCGGCCCTCCGACGAGCGGCAGTTCAAGGCCCTGCACGGGCTGACCCGCACGCTGGTGGCCAACATGGTCGAGGGCGTCACCCAGGGGTATCGCAAGGACCTCGAGATTCAGGGCGTTGGCTACCGCGCCGCGCTCGAGGGCAAGACGCTGGTGCTGTCGCTGGGCTTCTCCCACCCGGTGCGCGTGGAGCCGCCGGAGGGCATCAGCTTCGTCCTCGAGTCGCCGACCCGGATCGGCGTGGTTGGGATCGACAAGCAGCTCGTCGGCGAGATCGCCGCACAGATTCGCCGGATCCGGCCACCCGAGCCCTACAAGGGCAAGGGCGTGCGCTACCTGGGCGAGCGCGTGCGGCGGAAGGCCGGCAAGGCCGGTAAGGTCGGCAAGTAACGGCGACGTGCGGGTGGGTTCGGGTAGCCACAGGCGCGGGCACCGTCGGCGGTGCTGCGCTGGGTGGGCATCCCGGCCTACGCCCCGTGCAAAGGAGTTACGACGCGGATGAGCAAGTACCAGTACAAGCGGTCCCTGTCGCCGCGTAAGCGCCGGCACCTCCGGGTCCGCGCCAAGGTGAGTGGGACACCGGATCGCCCGCGGCTGAACGTGTTCCGCAGCAACGAGCACATCTACGCGCAGATCATCGACGACACGAAGGGGCACACGCTGGTGGCCGCATCGAGCCTGGAGGCGGCGGTCCGGGAGCGGTTCCCGGAGGAGCACCCGAAGTCGGTCGAGGCCCGAATCGTCGGCGAAGTGATCGGTGAGCGCGCGCGTGCGAAGGGGATCACCCGGGTGGTCTTCGACCGCGGCGGATACAAGTACCATGGGCGAGTGCGGGCACTTGCCGACGCGGCGCGCGCGGCTGGGCTAGAATTCTAAGAGGCGGGCAGCAGCCCGTGGGGAGTGAGCGCACAGACACATGGAGCGACGTACGGAGGGGCGGCGACCCCGCGGCGGTGAGGACTCCGGCGAGCTGATCGAGCGGGTTGTCCAGATCAACCGCGTGGCCAAGGTAGTCCAGGGCGGCCGCCGGTTCAGCTTCAGCAGCCTGGTCGTCGTGGGCGACGGGAACGGTCGCGTCGGCGTCGGGCTGGGCAAGGCTGGCGAGGTGCCGGACTCGATCCGCAAGGCGGTGGACGCCGCGAAGAAGAATATGATCCGCGTGCCGCTGGCCGGGCGGACCATCCCGCACGAGGTGGAGGTCAAGTTCGGCGCGGCGCGCGTGCTGCTGAAGCCGGCGGCGCCGGGTACCGGCGTCATCGCCGGGGCCGGGGTGCGGGCGGTGGTCGAGGCCGCCGGCATCCACGACGTGCTGGCGAAGTCGCTGGGTAGCGACAACCCGATCAACGTGACCCAGGCCGCACTGAAGGCTCTGGCGAGCCTCGAGTCGGTCGAGGAGGTTGCGGCGCGGCGCGGCGTGCCGGTGGAGCGGCTGCGCCGCAGGGAGCAGGCGGTGCAGTCATGAGCGAGAAGAGGATTCGGATCACCTACTATCGCAGCGCGATCGGCTTCAGCCGAGACCAGAAGGACACGATCCGGGCCTTGGGGTTCCGCCGCCTGAATCAGACGATTGAGAAGCCGGACAATCCCTCGGTCCGCGGCATGATCGCCAAGGTGCGCCACCTGGTGCGGATCGAGGGCGAGGAGTCCAAGTAGGCGTCCCCGCCACCGGCGCGGCAGGTGCCGGATGGCGCCGGAACAGGAGTGAGTCCCGATGCAGTTGCACGATCTGAAGCCTGCCCCGGGGTCCCGTACCGAGCGGACCCGCGTCGGACGTGGGATGGGCTCCGGCAAGGGGAAGACCGCCGGGCGGGGTACCAAGGGCCAGCGGGCCCGGGGGACCGTGCGCCGCGGCTTCGAGGGCGGGCAGAACCCGATCTACAAGCGCCTGAGCTACCGGCGCGGCTTCGTCAACATCTTCAAGACGACGTACGAGGTGGTCAACGTCGGCCGGCTTGCCGAGCTCGATGTCGACGGGCCGATCACCCCGGAGGTGCTCTACGAGCTCGGGATTACCCGTGGGCTGGAGTACCCGGTCAAGATCCTGGGTGACGGCGAGGTCAACCGGCCGCTGACCGTCCGCGCGCATAAGTTCTCTCGGAGCGCCCGCGAGAAGATCGAGGCTGCCGGGGGGACGGTGGAGGCCATCAGCTAATGCTCGAAGCAGCCATCAACGCCTTCAAGATCCCGGACCTGCGACGCAAGATCCTGTTCACCGTCGGCATCCTGATCCTGTTCCGCTTCATCGCCACCATTCCTGTGCCCGGTGTCGACCGCGAGGCGCTCTGGCAGCTCCTGGAGCAGAACCAGCTCCTCGGGATGCTGAACCTGTTCTCCGGGAGCACGCTCAGGAACTTCTCGATCCTGTCGCTGGGCGTCTACCCGTACATCACCGCGTCCATCATCATGCAGCTCCTGACGCCGGTCATCCCGCGGCTGGAGGAACTGTCGCGCGAGGGGCAGCAGGGGCGGAACAAGATCAACCACTACACCCACTGGCTGACGGTGCCGTTGGCGCTGCTCCAGGGCTACGGCCAGGCGGTTCTGATGGCGAACGCGGGCGTGCTCCGCGACTTCGGGCTGTTCGATTCCGACACCGCGCTCCGTAGCATCTCGATCCTGATCGTGATGACCGCCGGCACGGTCTTCCTGGTCTGGCTGGGTGAGCTCATCACGGAGAACGGGATCGGGAATGGCGTGTCGATCATCATCTTCGGCGGGATCGTCGCCTCGTTGCCGCGCGCGGTCGGCAACCTGATCGCGGGCGGGACCGTCACCCAGAACGTGATGGGGACGGTGACGTTCGTCGCGCTCGGGCTCATCACGATCGTCGGCATCGTGCTCCTCAACGAGGGGGTGCGGCGCATCCCGGTGCAGCACGCGAAGCGCGTGCGGCGCGGACGGGTGTACGGCGGCGGGAGCACGTACATCCCGCTCAAAGTCAACTCGGCCGGGATGATCCCGCTCATCTTCGCGGTGAGCATCATGGTCTTCCCCGGGATGATCGCGAACTTCCTGCAGACATCCGATCGCGAGTGGGTGCGCAACCTGGCTGGATCCGTCGCCACCGCGTTCAACCCGAACGGGCTGCTGTATCAGGCCATCTACTTCGTCATGGTGGTGGTGTTCACCTACTTCTACACGATGGTCCTGTTCCAGCAGCAGAACATCGCCGAGAACCTCCAGCGGCAGGGGGCGTTCATCCCGGGCGTGCGGCCGGGGAAGAACACTGAGGCCTACCTGACCCGAGTGCTGATGCGCATCACGCTGGTCGGGGCGCTCGCCCTCGGCGTGGTCGCCGTGCTGCCGTACATCGCGGCCCAGCTCACCGGGGTCACGACGCTCTTCCTGAGCGCAACGTCGCTGCTGATCGTGGTCGGGGTCGCGATCGACACGATGCGGCAGCTCGAGGCGCAGTTGATGATGCGGAACTACGAGGGCTTCCTCCGCTGAGAAGAGGGCACGGCATGGGTGTGGACGGCGGACGCCACGTCGTCATCATGGGCCCGCAGGGCGCGGGCAAGGGGACGCAGGCGGCCCTGGTCGCGCCGCGGCTGGGACTCATCCACGTGGCGACGGGCGACCTGTTCCGCCAGGTCATGGCGAGCGATAGCGAGCTGGGGCGGGAGATCCGGCGCTACTACGACCGCGGCGCCCTCGTTCCGGACGAGCTCACGCTGCGGATGCTGATGGAGCGGCTGGACGCGGTCAAGCAGGAGCACCCCGACGCGCGGGGTGCGTTGATCGACGGGTTCCCCCGGAACCAGGCGCAGGCAGAGGCGTTGGATCGGGCCATGGCGGAGCGTAACGAGCGCATCGTCGCGGTCGTGCACATCGCGGTGCCGCGCGAGGTGCTGCTCGAGCGCCTGAGCGGGCGGCTGATCTGCGCCACCTGTGGGGCGACCTACCACCGGTTGTTCAACCCGCCGAAGCAGGCCGGGGTGTGCGACGTCTGTGGTGGGCAGCTCTACCAGCGGAGCGACGATACCCCGGAGGCCGTCGAGCGGCGCCTTGCGATCTACTACGAGCAGACGGAGCCGGTGCTGCGCCACTACACGGAGGCCGGCCTGCGGATCGACATCGACGGGAACCAGCCGATCGAGGCGGTGACCGAGGCGATCCTGGCGGCGCTGCGGCCACGCGTCGAGGCGGCGTGATGGCCATCGCGCTGAAGTCCGCCCGCGAGGTGCGGCTGATGCGGGCGGCCGGGCTGGTGGTGGCCGAGGTGCTGAACCTGATGCGCGAGTCCGTGGCGCCCGGGGTCACGACGCGGGAGCTGGACCGGCTGGCGTATGAGTTGATCGTGCGTCGCGGTGGGCAACCCGCGTTCCTCGGCTACCACGGGTTCCCGGCGAGCATCTGCACGTCGGTCAACGAGGAGATCGTCCACGGCATCCCCGGCGACCGCGTCCTGGCGGAGGGGGATATCATCGCGATCGACGTCGGGGTGATCCTGGAGGGCT
This sequence comes from Sphaerobacter sp., assembly GCA_029961075.1. GTDB lineage: Bacteria > Chloroflexota > Chloroflexia > Thermomicrobiales > Thermomicrobiaceae > Sphaerobacter. The sequence goes on along the minus strand of JASBVL010000020.1, from coordinate 13,638 downwards.
ACCACGGCGACGCGGCGATCACCCTGCCCGTCGGGCGGGTGAGCCCGGAGGCGGAGCGGCTGATCGCGGCCACCGAGGGGGCCTTCCACGCGGGCGCCGCGCAGGCCGTGGCCGGGAAGCGGCTGGGCGACATCGGCGCGGCGATCCAGTCCTACGCCGAAGAGCGCGGCTTCAGCGTGGTGCGGGAGTACACCGGGCACGGCGTGGGGCGGGCGATGCACGAGGAGCCGACCGTGCTCAACTACGGCCGGCCGGGCACGGGGCTGCGGCTCCGCGCCGGGATGACCCTGGCGATCGAGCCGATGCTCACCGCCGGCAACGGAATGACGCGCGTGCTGGCGGATGGCTGGACGGTCGTCACCGCCGACGGATCGCTGGCGGCGCACTACGAGCACACGGTGCTGGTGACCGACGACGACCCGGTGTTGTTAACCGCGCCGGGCACGACTGTGCTATAATTCCGTTTTGTGGCGCGCACATGCGGTCCGCCGGTTTTTGCGTGCGCGGGTTGAGGTGTGGTCGGTGGCGAAGAAGGATGTCATCGAAGTCGAAGGTCGCGTGACCGAACCGCTGCCCAACGCCATGTTCCGCGTGGAGTTGGACAGCGGGCACGAGGTCTTGGCACACATCTCGGGCAAGCTGCGGCTGCATTTCATCCGCATCTTGCCGGGTGACCGCGTCCGGGTGGAGCTGTCGCCATACGACCTGACGCGTGGCCGCATCACGTACCGGTTGCGCAGCTAGGCACCACGGTACGGACCGTGGGAGAGGTGGAGAGAGCGATGAAGGTAACGGCATCTGTCAAGCGCCGGTGCGACAACTGCCGGATCATCCGGCGGCGCGGGGTGGTGCGGGTCATCTGCACGAACCCGAAGCACAAGCAGCGGCAGGGGTAGAGAGGCAGGACGCGGATGGCTCGTATCGCGGGTGTTGACCTCCCCCGTGACAAGCGTGTGGAGATCGGTCTCACCTATATCTACGGGATCGGCCTGTCGACGAGCAAGAAGCTGCTTGCGCGGACGGGCATCTCGCCGGATACCCGGGTACGGGATCTCACCGACGACGAGGTGGCGCGCCTCCGCGACATTATCGAGAAGGAGATGGTCGTCGAGGGGGACCTGCGCCGCGAGATCAACATGAACATCAAGCGGCTGATGGATATCGGCTGCTACCGCGGGCTGCGGCACCGGCGGGGGCTCCCCGTGCGGGGCCAGCGGACGCGGACGAACGCCCGGACCCGGAAGGGGCCGAAGCGGGCGATCGGTGTGCGGAAGAAGGGGCGCTAGTTCGCGGGTCTCCCAGCCGATAGGCGTGCAACGGGAACCAGCAGAGGGAGGACAGCAACTCGATGGCGGATCGACGGCGAGCGGCCAGGGGGCGCGGCGCGCGACCGCGCCGGCGTGACCGGAAGAACATTCCCCGGGGCCGGGCGTACATCCAGTCGACGTTCAACAACACGATCGTCACCATGACGGACCAGGCCGGCAACGTGGTGGCGTGGTCGAGCGCGGGGGCCGCCGGCTTCAAGGGGTCGCGCAAGAGCACGCCGTACGCCGCCCAGGTGGCCGCCGAGAACGCGGCGCGCAAGGCGATGGACCACGGCATGCGCCAGGTCGACGTGTTCATCAAGGGGCCGGGCGCCGGTCGTGAGATGGCCATTCGGTCGCTGCAGGCGGCCGGGCTTCAGGTGCTGTCGATCTCGGACGTGACGCCGGTCCCGCACAACGGGTGCCGCCCGCCGAAGCGGCGGCGCGTCTAGGCCGACCCCCATCGACGCCTGATGGGCTGAGGAGGACGAATGGCACGATACACCGGTCCTGTGTGCCGGATCTGCCGCCGCGAAGGGATGAAGCTCTTCCTGAAGGGCGAGCGCTGCTTCGGTCCGAAGTGCCCGATCGTGCAGCGACAGCCGGCCAAGAACTTCCCGCCGGGCCAGCACGGCCAGAAGCGGACCCGGCGCCCGTCGGAGTATGGCCTGCAGCTGCGCGAGAAGCAGAAGATCCGCCGGATGTACGGCGTGATGGAGCGCCAGTTCCGGAAGCACTTCGAGGAGGCCGAGCGCCGTGGCGGCGTGACCGGCGAGAACCTGCTCCAGATCCTGGAGATGCGCCTGGACAACGTCGTCTACCGGCTTGGCTTTGCCGACTCGCGCGCCCAGGCGCGGCAGCTCGTGCGCCACGGCCACTTCACCGTCAATGGGCGGAAGACGAATATCCCGTCCTACCAGGTCAAGCCCGGTGATGTGGTCGCGGTGCGGCCGCAGAGCCGCGAGCGCGAGTACTTCAAGGTCGTGGCGGAGACGGCCGGTGCCAAGCAGGTGCCGGAGTGGATCTCCCGGGACATGGCCACGCTGAGCGGACGGATCATCAACGCGCCGACGCTCGACCAGATCGAGCGGCCGCCGTTCAACGAGCAGCTCGTCGTCGAGTTCTACAGCCGGTAGACACCTTTCCTGGCGCCGCGAGGCCGCCTGGTGCGGCGGCCTCGCTAGCACTGGGGATGCCCAGAGGAGGCTGATTCGCTTGTTGGAGATAGCCCGACCGAGAGTTCAACAGACCCACGCTGGGGTCAACTACGGCCGGTTTGAAATCGAGCCGTTAGAGCCCGGCTATGGCATCACCATCGGGAACGCCCTCCGGCGCATCCTGCTTCGGTCGCTCCCCGGCGCGGCCATCGTGCGCGTGCGGATAGCCGACGTGTGGCACGAGTTCTCGTCGATCGAGGGCGTGCGGGAGGACGTGACCGAGATCGTGCTCAACCTGAAGCGGGTGCGGCTCAAGACGATGAGCGAGTTCCGCGAGGCCCGCGCGAGCCTGTACGCCCAGGGGGAGGGCGTCGTGCGTGCCGGCGATATCGACTGGCCGGCGGAGGTTGAGGTGGTCAACCCGGACCACGTCATCGCCACGCTCGACAACGACGACGCCCGCCTGGAGATGGACCTCGTCGTGGCGCGCGGCCGCGGCTACCAGCCCGCCGAAGCGCAGGAGATCTACACGATCGGGGAGATCCCGGTCGACGCGATCTTCACGCCGATCGAGAAGGTCAACTACGTCGTCGAGCACACCCGCGTCGGGCAGATGACCGACTACGACCGGCTCATCATCGAGATCATCACCGACGGCACGATCGAGCCGAGTGACGCCCTTACCCAGGCGGCGCAGATCCTGGTCGACCACGCGCGGCTCATTGCGGACTTCAACCGCACGCCGCGCGAGGCGGACGACGAGGAGGAGCGGGCGACCAGCGCGGTCGACAACCGGCCGTTGGCCGAGTTGGGGCTCTCGCCCCGCGTGCTGAACGCCCTGCGCAGCCGCCAGATCGAGCGCGTCGGGCAGGTGCTCTCGATGACGCGCGATCAGTTGCTCTCCATCCGCAATTTCGGGCCGCGCTCCCTGCAGGAGCTCCGGGAGCGCCTGGCCGAGCACGGATACACGCTCGACATGGACGTGGGCGAGGAGATCGCGGCGGAGTCGGAGGAGCGGACACCGGAGGGCGGGGAGGCTGCTCCCGCCGGGCAGGTGGAGGAGACGAACGAATGAGGCACCGCGTCGCCGGACGGAAGTTCGGCCGCTCGACCAAGGAGCGGAAGGCGCTCTTCCGCAACCTGGCGATCTCGCTGATCCTGCATGAGCGGATGACGACTACGGAGGCGAAGGCCAAGACGGTCCGCCCCATCGTCGAGAAGCTGGTGACGATGGCGCGGGAGGACACGGAGCATCGGCGTCGCCTGGTGATGGCGCGGCTGGGCGATGAGCGGGCGACGGCGAAGCTCTTCGAAGTGCTTGGCCCGCGGTTTGAGGGCCAGCCGGGCGGTTACACGCGCATTTACAAGCTGGGTCCGCGGCGGGGTGACGCCGCGCCGATGGCGCTGATCGAGTTCGTTGCCTAGGCGCCGGGTGCGGCCGTGCGACCGCCGGGCCCCGTGCGGACCTTCCGCATCGACCTTGGCTACGACGGCACCGATTTCTTCGGATCCCAGCGGCAGCCAGGGGTGCGGACGGTCCAGGGGGAGCTCGAAGCGGCGGTCGCGCGCCTGGCTGGTGAGCCGACGCGGGTCACGCTGGCCGGGCGCACGGACCGCGGAGTGCATGCTGTCGGGCAGGTGGCCAGCCTGACGCTCCGCTGGGCCCGCTCAGCGGCGGAGCTAGCCCGGGCGCTGATGGCGTTGACGCCGGACGACGTGGTCGTCTATGGCGCCCAGGAGGTGGCGCCCACGTTTCACGCCCGGTTCGACGCCCGCTGGCGCGAGTACCGCTACTTCGTGTGGGAAGGGTCGCCCGCGGTGCTGCTGCGGCGCAGCGTCTGGCAGGTGCGCCGCGGCCTGGACCTCGCCGCGATGGAGATGGCCACGGGGGCGTTCGTCGGGCAGCAGGACTTCGCGGCCGTCGCGGGTGACGGCACCGGGGTCCCGGGCGGGGGCGTCAACACGGTCCGAACGGTGTCGTTGGCCCGCTGGCGGGTGGTGGAGGCGCCGTTCGAGCGGACAGCTCGGGGCGGGCGGCTCCTGGAATTTGCGATCCGCGCCGACGGGTTTCTGCCGCACATGGTGCGGAACATCGTCGGAGCGCTGGTGGCGATTGGCCGAGGCGAGCAGCCGGTGAGCTGGGCGGCGGAGCTGCTCGCGAGCAGAGACCGCCGGCGCGGTGGGGCGCCGGCTCCGCCGCAGGGTCTGGTACTGTGGCGGGTCGCCTATGCCGATGACCCGAATGGCGTCGAGTGATCCGATGACGCCGCAGGCAACATGGGAGTTGAGGGTGATGAAGACATACACGCCAAAGGCCTCAGAGATCGAGCGCCGGTGGTACATCGTCGACGCCGAGGGGAAGACGCTGGGGCGATTGGCGTCGCAGGTCGCCACCATCCTGCGGGGCAAGCACAAGCCGACCTTTGCGACCCACATGGACACCGGTGACTTCGTGATCGTGGTCAACGCGGCCAAGGTGAAGGTCACCGGGAAGAAAGAGCGCGAGAAGATCTACTATCGCCACTCCGGCTACCCGGGTGGGTTCAAGCAGACGCGCTTCGAGGAGTTGATCGCCAAGCACCCAACGCGGCCGGTGGAGCGCGCCGTGCGCAACATGCTGCCGAAGAACGCGCTCGGCGAGGCGATGTTCAAGAAGTTGAAGGTGTACGCCGGGCCGGACCATCCGCACCAGGCGCAGCGGCCAACCGAGCTGCGGATCGAGGGTTAGAGGAGGGGCGAGCCACGTGGAAGCGAGTGCGAGCACGGAAAAGCAGCGGTACTACTACGGTGTCGGCAGGCGGAAGACCGCCGTGGCGCAGGTGCGCCTGTACCCCGGCAACGGGACGATCACGGTCAACAACAAGGAGCCGCGCGAGTACTTCGGCGGCCGTGATATCTACCAGGTCATCATCTCCGAGCCGCTGCGGCTGACGAACCTCTTCGACCGCTTCAACATCCGCGTGCGCGTGGCGGGCGGCGGGCTCAGCGGGCAGGCCGGGGCGGTGCGCCATGGCATCGCGCGCGCGCTCCTGCGCTTCGACCCGGAGCTGCGGCCCGTGCTGCGCCGGGCTGGCCTGCTCACTCGCGATGCGCGCGTCAAGGAGCGGAAGAAGGTCGGTCTCAAGCGGGCCCGCAAGGCGCCGCAGTACACCAAGCGCTAGCACGAGCAGCGCACCACCGACACAGGACGAGCAGGCACCGGTGTCCCGGTTGCCTGCTTTGTCATGTTGGTGCCAGCGGTACCGCGCCGGTCGAGCGGGTCGGGCGACTAGGGGCCCAGGAGATGGCTCGGTCCGTGGGCGAGGGCCCCAGCCTGGATCGCGGCCCGGCAGTGGGTGATCGCGCCGCGGAGGCGCCGCTCGACGGCCGGGCGCCACGGGACGCCGAGGGCCACCGGGCTCAGCTCCAGCGTCACGAGACCCCGGTAGCCGGTGCGCGCCAGGTGGAAGAGCAGCGCCTCGAGCGGGAGCACGCCGCTGCCGGGGAGCTGGTGGTCCCGGAGGAGCGCGTTCGCCATGCCGACCGGGAAGTCTCGCCGCCCGTAGTCGCTCAGATGGAGGTTGGCCAGGTAGGGGGCCAGCCGCCCGGCCGTGGCCACTACATCCCAGTCGCGGCTGGCGGCATGGGCGGTGTCGTAGGTCACCCCGACGCCCCACTCCTGGGCGACCCAGCGCAGTCGATCAGGGTGATCGAAGACCGATGGGGGATCCGACCGCCGCAGCCGCCCCAGGTTCTCGATGGTGACCCGGGTCGGTGCGTCGTCGGTCATGGCCCGCACCGTCTCGAGCGCGTCGAACCACCGGCTCGCCGCCAGGGTGTGGAGCGACGACACGGTCGGTGGATGCACGACCAGGGTTTCACAGGCGGAGAGCGCGCGGGCGAAGCGCGCGGAGGCGACGATATCCTCCGCGCCCTGCCGCGCGGACGGCTCACGGAGGCGCAGGACGGCGTGGACGGAGCGCACGGCGACGCCGAAGCGCCGCTCCAGTTCCCGGACGCGCTCGGGGCCCTGCTGCACCAGCCGCGCGGTCAGCATCAGCTCCACGCCGTCGGCGCCGGCGCGGCGCGCCACGTCGAAGATGCGCGGGAGCGACATGCCGGTCAACGACCCGGTCGAGACGATCACGTCCATCGCCATGGGCCTCGGCTCCGTAAGCGCGGCTTCGCCCGTCACCGGCGGATCGGGGCGGCGCGGACGCGCGATTGCCATCCCCCAGTGTAGCACCCCCGTCAGCCGGGGTCAGGAGTCGCAGCGGAGCCGCCGCCCGGCACCCGAGCGCTGTTGACGATGGCGCGCGCCACCGCCTGCTGCGCAGCCGCGCACCACGCGAGAACGACGCCGGCCGCGACCGTGCCCTCCTCGCGCGCCATGACGAAGACCACATCCCCGTCGAACGGCGTGTGGGCCGGCCGCACGGCCCGCGCGATGCCGTCGTGGGCCGCCACCGCGACCCGCACGAGCGCGTCGCGGTCGGCGGCGCCGTCGATGACGACCACGCCGATCACCGTGTTGGTCCCGGGCGCGTCGCGCGGCGCCGCGTCGCGGCGGAGGATGGCAGCCTCACTGTCGATCCAGGCGCCGGTCGCGGCGTCCCGCGCGCCGGCCAGGATGCGGCCGCTCTCCGGGTCGACGACGTCGCCCAGCGGGTTGACGGCGAACAGCGCTGCCACCGAGCCGGCCGGCGCGCTGACGACGGCGGCGCCGAGCCCGGTCGGGGTGGCGTGCGCGCGGCCGGCAACCTGGCCCGCGCGAGCGCCGGCCCCGGCGCCGACCCGGCCCGAGACCCAGCCGTGAGGCACGGCGTTGGCGGCTGCCTGGTACCCGGCGGCCGCGGTGGGGACGGGCGGCTCCGGCCCGTCGAGGTCGAACAACACCGCAGCGGGCACGATCGGGACCGGGATGCTGCTGGTGGGGAAGCCGCGCCCCTGCTCCCGCAGCCAGGCGACCACGCCATCGGCCGCGGCTAATCCGAAGGCGCTGCCGCCGGTGAGCAGCACGGCATCGACGTGCCGCACGAGCCGCCCGTGCTCGAGCAGGGCGAGCTCACGCGTGCCCGGCGCACCGCCGCGCACCTCGGCCACGGCCGGTGCCGAGGCTTCGGCGAGAACGACCGTGCAGCCGGTGGCGCCGGTCGGGTGCGTCCAGTGCCCGACGCGAAAGCCCGGGATGGCGAAGGCATCGTCGCGCGCCTGGCTCATAGGGCTCCTGGTGTGTCGGGGGCAGCGGCGCCAGTGGCGACGCCGATGCGCAGGTACGGCTCGGCGACCAGCACGGGCCCACCGAAGGCGTCCGCCGCGTCGGCACGCAGCCGGTCCGGCCCCAGCTCAACCCAGTAGTGGGTCAGCAGCAGCGACCGGGCGCCAGCCTCGGCCGCGAGCGCGCCGGCCTGCTGCGGCGTGAGATGGCCGACCGTCGAGCCGAGCTCAGGGCTGGCGAGGGTGGCCTCGCAGATGACGAGGTCGGCACCCTCGGCGAAGCGTGCCAGTTCGGCCTCCGGTCCGGTGTCGGCCAGGTAGACCAGGCTCTGTCCCTCGGCCTCGATGCGCATCGCCCAGCAGGGGACGGGATGCTGCGTCGGCTGGAAGCGGATCGTCAGGTCGCCGATCCTGAGCGGGGAGGCCGGGTCATAAGCGGCCAGCGCGAAGACCGACTCGAAGAAGTCGGTCACCGCCTCGCGGCCGATGGCGAGGGCCGCAGCGAGCCGCTCGAGCATCTCGCGGCCGTCCGGCGGCAGCCACAGCGGCAGCCGATAAGCGGTGGCTCCTGGGCCGTACTTGAGCCCGTACCGGAGCGGGACCAGGTCGAGCATGTGGTCGGCATGCATGTGCGAGATGATGATGGCATCGATTGCCCGCACGTCGGTGGCGGCGCGCAGGACGGGCAGCGTCCCGGGGCCGCAGTCGAGGAGGATGGTCGTGGACCCGTGGGTCACGAGGTATCCGGCGCAGCCCTGCCCGGGGTTGGGGCTCGCCGCCGAGCCGCCTAAGACGAGGACTTCCATCGTGTCGCCTCCCCGACCTGCCCGAGGTGCGCGACGTCGTTCCAGCAGCGGAGCGTCACCGCGCCGCTGTCGTCGAACACCAGATGCGTGATGCTGCAATTGGCGACCATGAACTGGTCCCACTTGTTCGGATCTCCGCTCAGGAGCTGCGCCAGACCGGAGGCGATGACGCCGTTGTGGGCGACGACGATGACGCGCGACGCGGCGTAGCGCTGCCGCAGGGTCTCGAACGCGCGGCGCACCCGGCTGTGGAACTGGCGGCGCGTCTCTCCGTTGGGGAAGCCTGCGTCGAGGTCGTGGACATCGACGAGCCGGGCGAACAGCTCAGGGTGCCGCTCGCGGATGTCCTGGAACGTCCAGCCCTCGAAGTCGCCGAAATCCAGCTCCCGGAGCTCGTGGTCCACCGTGGGCCGAAGCCCGAGCCGTCGCCCGATCGTCTCCGCGGTGGCGAGCGCCCGCTGGAGCGGGCTGGTAAGCAGGGCGCTCACACCGGGGACGCTGGCGAGCCGCTCCGCGACCAGCGCTGCTTGCAGGCGGCCCCGCTCCGTCAGCGGGAGATCGGTGCGCCCGTGGAGGACCCCATGGTTATTGGCCTCGGTCTCACCGTGCCGCACCAGAATGATCTCGGTTTGCATCGGCACTCACCGCCTCGTGCGTCGCCTGCCGGTCGATCGGGCTGCGGACACAGCCTGGTGTCCGCAGCCCATGATAGCACTCGCCACCGGCTCAGGAGGATGCGCCCGCGCGGTCGTGAACTGGCCGTTCTTGGTGCTGCGCGTAGTCGCAGAGGTCGGTCAGGCAGCAGCGGTCGCACCGGGGCCTGGTGGCGACGCAAACCTGGCGTCCGTGCCGGATGACGTTGACGTGGAAGGTGTAGACGTCCTCTGGGTCCACGAGTGCCTCGAGGCGGTCGTGCGCGTCCGCCTCGCTCACATTCGGGTCGATCAGCCCGATGCGGCGCGATACGCGGTAGACGTGCGTATCCACCGGCAGCGCCGGTCGCCCACAGGCGAAGAGGAGCACGCAGGCAGCCGTCTTGGGGCCGACCCCGGGCAGGGCGGTGAGGCGCGCCTTGGCCTCCGGCAGCGGCAGGGTCGCCAGCGAGGCGAGCGGCGGATCCTCGCCGGAGGCCAGGATCGCGGCGAGCGCCGCCTGGATACGCGGTGCCTTCTGACGGGCGAGGCCGCCCGCGCGGATCGCCGCGGCCACTTCCTCAACCGGCGCGGCGACGACCGCCTCCCAGGTTGGGAAGCGGCGGCGGAGCTCGGCGTAGGCGCGGCGGGAGTTGACGTCCGATGTGTGCTGGGACAGGATGGTTTGGACGAGCTCATCCACCGGGGCGCCCGACGGTTGCCACTGCGGCGTGCCGTACGACTCGTTCAACCGCCGCACGACCTCCGCGGCGCGTCTCCTGCGATCCTGCTCGCTCGGCGCTGCTCGCTCCATGCTCGCTATTCTAGGGCAGTCGCAGGCGATCTGTCTGCATTCCGCGCGCGAGCGGGGCGGGGAGCAGGCGTAACGACGGCCTGGCCCGAGCACGGGCCGGGCTCGGGGTGACGATGGGACGGTGTGGCGGTGGCGCGCCGGAGGGCGGGGATCCTGCTCCATCCGACATCCCTCCCTGGGGATCACGGGATCGGGGATCTGGGGGAAGCGGCCTTTCGCTTCCTGGCGTGGCTGAGCGAGGCTGGCCAGTCCCTGTGGCAGCTCCTGCCGCTCGGCCCGCCCGGCGGCGGGAACTCGCCGTACGACGCGCGGTCCTCGTTCGCCGGCAGCCCCCTGCTGATCGCGCTGGCGCCGCTGGTGGAGCTGGGGCTGCTGGCACCTGAGGAGGTGCCGCCGCTGCTCGCGGGCGACCCCTCGCGGGTCGACTACGCGGGGGCGGCGGCGATGAAGCAGCCGGCCCTCCGGCGAGCCTGCGAGCGCTTTGTCACGGGCAGCGATCCCGCCCTGCGTGCCGACTATGAGGCGTTCTGCGCGCGGGCGGCGGCGTGGCTGGACGACTATGCGCTCTACGCCGCGCTCCGCAGCGCCCACGACGGTCTTCCCTGGTACCGCTGGGAGCCCGAGTTGGTGCGGCGCGAACCGGAGGCCCTGCGGCCCTGGCGCGCGCGGCTGGACCGCGAGGTCCACTTCGAGATGTTCCTCCAGTACCTGTTCGATCGGCAGTGGGGGGCCGTGAAGCGGCGCGCGAACGAGTTGCACATCGAGGTCGTTGGCGACATCCCGATCTACGTCGCGCACGACAGCGCCGATGTCTGGGCGCACCAGGAGATCTTCACGCTCGATGAGCACGGCCAGCCGACGAGGCGGGCCGGCGTGCCACCCGACTACTTCTCGGCCAGCGGCCAGCTCTGGGGCAACCCGTGCTACCGGTGGGACGTGCTGGCGGCGACGGAGTACCGCTGGTGGGTCGAGCGGTTTCGGCGCGCCCGCGAGCTGTTCGACGTGGTGCGGGTGGACCACTTCCGCGGTTTCGTGGCCGGCTGGCAGGTGCCGGCCGGGGAGGACACGGCCCTCAACGGGGTGTGGGTGCCCGGTCCGGGAGAGGAGCTGTTCCGCCGGGTCGAACACGACCTCGGCCGGGTGCCGTTGATCGTCGAGGATCTGGGCCTGATCACCGAGGACGTGCACGCGCTCCGGGCGCAGCTCGGCTACCCCGGAATGCGGGTGCTCCAGTTCGCCTTCGGCGGCGGGAGTGACAACCCCTACCTGCCGCACAACTACGAGCGCAACACGGTGGTCTACACCGGCACGCACGACAACGACACGACCCTCGGCTGGTTTCGCAGTTGTGCGCCGCACGAGCGGGAACATGCGCTCCGCTATCTGGGCACGGATGGCAGCGACGTAGCCTGGGACCTGATTCGCCTGGCGCTGATGTCGATCGCGGACACCGCCATCGTCCCCCTGCAGGATGTGCTGGAGCTGGGCAGCGAGGCACGCATGAACGTGCCGGGCACGGCGGCCGGCAACTGGGAGTGGCGCTCCGTGCCCGACGGGCTCAGCGGTGAGCGCGCCCGGCGCCTGGCCGTGCTCACCGAGACGTACGGACGGGATGCTCGGGGTGGGTAGCGCCCACGTCGATCACAGGCCGCCGGTGCTGCGCTCACGCACGTGGTGGAGGCGAGCCGTCTCTTCGATCTCTTCGGCCTCGAGGGGATGGAGCAGGAGGTCGATGGCGATCCAGATCGTCCGGGCTATCGGGTAGAACAGGACGGCGACGATCCCGTTCAAGACCAGACCCACGGTCAGCAGCGGGACCATCGGCACATCCGGCCAGGCCTTGATGACCCAGGCCACCATGACCACCGCGAAGATGAGCTCGGTGACGATGAGGTTGATCGCCATGGCGCCGGTCCAGTACCCCTCTTCGCGTTCGAAGAGGAGACCGCAGCGGGGACATCGCCCCCGCATGAAGAACCAGCGCTGATAGGTGCCGGGGTCGCCGCAGCTCGGGCAGCGCCGGACCAGGCCGCGGAGCAGTACCAGGAGTGCCTTGCTCACGTCGCTCATGGCTCGCCTTTCCCAGGAGACGAACCGGGCGCCTCTCGAATCGGCCCAATCTTACCACGCGTTGCCGCACGAACGGCCCTCAGGCGGCCGCCCACGAGCGGAGACCTCGGTCGTGCCGGCGCACACGGACGCGGGGCACGCCGCCGGGCGGGTGTGTCAGGAGGCGGCGAGGTCCGTCGCCGTGGGGGCGGGACACCGCGGCGCTCGCTCGGGCCGGTATCCCAGGGCATATCCCGCTTGCATCCCGGTGTGGATCTGGCTCGTCCCGCCGAAGATCACGCTCCCCTTGGCGTTGGCCAGGATCCGCTCGATCGGGTCGTACGGCGGCGGCCCGAAGGCGGCCCGGATCGCGAGCGCGTCCTGGCACGCCTGGAAGGCGGCCTCGGTCGCCTGCCACTTGGCCAGGCCCGTTTCCCGTGCATTCGGCACGCCGCGGTTCTTCAGCGCCCCGGCGCGATGGATCAGGAGCCGCGAGCGCTCGACCCCGGAGACCATGCGTGCGACCCGCTGCTGCACCCATTGGCTGCGGGCCGGCCCGGTACCGCTCGGGTCGATGGTGTGCAGGAACGCCACGGTCGCATCGAGGGCTGCCTGTGCGGCCCCGACCGCGCCGGCCCCGACGGTGTAGAGTCCGTTTCCCAACGCGGCCATAGCGACCGCGAAGCCCTCGCCCTCCTGCCCGAGGAGCGCGTCGGGGCCGACGCGCACGTCCTGCATGATGACCGAGCCGGTGCTGCCGGCGCGGATGCCCAGCTTGCCCGGGTAGGTGGTGGTGCTCAGCCCCGGCGTGCCGCGCTCGACCAGGAAGGCGGTGATCCCGTGGTGGCGACGGGCGCGGTCGACACTGGCGAAGACCAGGAAGAGCGTCGCCTCATCCGCGAGGCTGATCCACGACTTCTCGCCGTTGAGGACGTAGCCCGGGCCGCCCCGGCGCGCGCTCGCGATCAGCGCGCCGACATCAGATCCCGCGCCCGGCTCGGTGAGCGCGAACGTCGCGATGCGCTCACCGCGCGCGAGCAGGGGGAGCCAGCGCTGGCGCTGCGCCTCGCTGCCCCACTGCAGGATGCTCAGGCCGACGAGTGCCAGGTGGACGGTCACCGTGATCTGGTGTGCGGCGTCGATGCGGCCCAGCTCCTCGCAGAGCACGGCCAGCGCGCGGTAGTCGTGCCCCAGCCCGCCGTAGCGGGGTGGCAGGCTCCATCCGAGCAGCCCCTCGGCCGCCATCGCCGGGATCGCCGCGGGGTTCGGGCGGGCCGCCCGAAACTCCTCCTCGATGGTCGGTGCGAGCACCCGCTCGCCGAAGGCGCGCACGCGCGCCGCCCGGTCTCGATAGCGCTCCATGAGTGTCTCGCCCCCTGCTTGCCGCGAGGCGCGGCCGGAGGTTGTCTGCCCGCGTGCCCGTTTGGAGCGTGTGCCGTGCACCGCGACGCCATTGTAACAAGTGCGCCGACCGGTGTTCGCCAGTTGGGGACGCCGGCAGGGAATACCAGGTAGTACACTTCTGCGAGCGGTTCACGAGCCGAGGATGCTTCAGTCCGCTGGGCGAGCGCCCGGCGCAGGGCACGTGGCACCCGAGGCCACGGACCACATTGAGTGGTGAGCAGACTGGGCCGTCCGGGGCAAGGAGTGGCTGCCGGACCGGCGGAGAGGGGCCAG
>JASBVL010000002.1 GCA_029961075.1 Sphaerobacter sp. | reverse complement strand
CGCGCAGCGCCGCCATGAGGAGGTCGGTATGCTCGGGGCGGCCGACGGTGATCCGCAGGTAGCGCCGCAGGTCGGGGCTGCTGTACTTCCGGACGAGGATACCCTGCCGCTCCAGGCGCCGGTGGATGTCGTGGGCGTCGCCGCGCGTGACCCGGCACAGGATGAAGTTGCCGTGCGAGGGGTAGGGCTGCAGGAAGTTGAGCTTGCGCAGCGCCCGGTAGAGGCGCCCCCGCTCGATCTTGATGCGGGTGACCGACTGCCGCAGGTAGTCGACATCGTCGAGGACGGCTTCGACCGCCCTGAGTCCCGCCACGCTGACGTTGAACGGCTGCTTGACCTTCCACACCTGCTCGGCGAGCGCGTCGGGCAGGATGGCGTAGCCCACCCGCAGGCCGGCGAGCCCCGCCCACTTGCTGAAGGTCCGCAGAATGACCAAATTGTCGAACTCCCGTGCGAGCGGGAGGAAGGTCTTGCCGGCGAACTCGAAGTACGCCTCGTCCGCGACGACCAGCGCGCCGGTGCGGAGCAGCCGGACGATCTGCTGGGTCGTGGGCAGGTTGCCCGTCGGATTGTTGGGCGCGGCGACGACGATCAGCTTGGTCCGCTCGGTGACCGCGCGCTCGATGGCCTCCACGTCCAGATCGAAGTCGGCCGTGCGCGGGACCCGGCGCACGACCCCACCGAACAGCGGTGGACGCGCCTCGTAGACCCCGAAGGTCGGCGTCGGCACGATGACCTCGTCGCCGGGGTCGATCGTGATCAGGAGCAGGAGATCGAGCAGTTCGTCCGACCCGTTGCCGAGGACGATGCGGTCCGCCGGGGCACCGGCATAGGCCGCGATGCGCTCCCGTGCCACCCGCTGGTCGGCGTCGGGGTAGGAATGGTAGTGGTCGAAGCTCGCCAGCACTTCCTGCACGCGAACCGAGGTGCCGTAGGGGTTCTCGTTCATGTGCAGGCGGATCAGGTCGCCGACCGGCTTGTGGATGCGCTCAGCCACCGCCTCGATCGGCTCGACGGGGACGTACCCGTCCAGATCGAGGATGGCCGGGCGGATGATGCGACGCAGGGTCTTGGGAATTGCCACGAGTCTGTCCGTCCCCCTGTGTCCGTGCCAGCCGGGGCGTAGTGCCGCCTCGCCGGTTGCCGCTACAATGCGGTGCCGATCGCGGTCCACGGTGACGACGCAGGGATCGCCATGCGAGCACGCCGGAATCACCGCCACGCGGAGCCGGGAGCTGCGGGATCTGCTCGGCAGGGACGCAGCGCCACGGGTGTGCGTCCGGGCGGACACCCTGCCGGGCGCACGGTCACCGCGTACCTCGCTATTATAGCCCTGCTCGGGCTCGTGCTCACGCTGCTGGCCGCGCCGGCCGCCGCGGCCGGCCCGACGACCGCGGGGTGGGTAACCGGCGACGCCGGTGCGCGCGCCGTGCCGCCGCGGCCGGCGGCTCAGCTTGAGCCGGCGCTCCCCCCGCTCACGGCGCGCGCCGCGCTCGCGGTGGATCTGAGCGTCGGGACGGCCCTCCTGGAGCACAACGCCGACGTGCCGCTCCCACCGGCCAGCACGACCAAGATGGTGACGGCCCTGGTGGTCCGGCAGCACGCCGCCGTCGACGACATCGTCACCATCCAGCCGGACGACCTCGTCGACGAGACGGTGTATGCCCACATGGGGCTGCGGGCCGGGGATCGGGTCACAGTGGGTGACCTGCTGGCCGGGCTGCTCATCCCCTCAGGGGGTGACGCCGCGCTGGCGCTGGCCCGCGCCGTCGGCGCGCGGTTGGAGCCGGACGCGCCCGACCCGCGCGCGGCCTTCGTCGCGGCGATGAACCGGCTGGCGCGGCAGCTCGGTATGCGCCAGGCGCACTTCGCCAACCCCGACGGGCGCGACGCCCCGGGGCAGCAGGCCACGGCGCGGGACCTGGCCGTCGCCACGGCGGCGCTCCTGCGGGACCCGCTGCTGGCGCAGGTGGTGGCCACGCCGGTGATGACGGTCCAGGTGGACGGCCCACAGCCCCGTGCCCTCACGCTCTGGAGCACCAATTTCCTGCTCGGCGAGCGGGGCGTGCATGGGGTCAAGACCGGGACGACCGACGGCGCCGGGCAGCATCTGGTCGCGGTCGCGCGGCGCCGCGATCATGAGGTCGTCACCGTGATCCTGGGCAGCACCGACCGCTTCGCCGACACGCGCGCGCTACTGGACTTCCTCGACGCGCGCTACCAGTGGGTGCGGCTCGGCCGGGCGGGCGACCTGCCCGCGCTCGAGTCGGCGCTGGCGGCCGCGGGCCTGACCCTGATGACCAACCGGACGCTGCTGCTGACCGTGGAGCAGGCGGCGGCGCTGCGCTACACCCTGACCCGCCGCGCGCCGGCCCCCGGCTCGCCGTGGGCGGGGCAGGGTGAGGTAGTATTCTATGTCGGCGCTGCGGAAGTGCTGCGGCTTCCGCTCTACGCGCGCGACCCCGGGAATCCGTTCGTCCCGTCGGGATAGCCAGCCAACGCCCGGTGACCGTGGGCGGGGTGCCAGGGCCGGCAAGCAGGCGAGGAGCGTCCGGTGGAGAGACTGCAACGCGTGCTCGCGGCGCGGGGCGTCGCCTCCCGCCGCAAGGCGGAGGAGTTGATCGCCGCCGGGCGGGTCACGGTGGACGGGCAGGTGGTCCGGGAGTTGGGGGTGCGCGTCGACCCGAGCCGCCAGGACATCCGGGTCGACGGCAAGCCGCTACGCCCCGAGCGGCGCCGCTACATCATGGTGAACAAGCCCCCGGGCTATATCACCACGGTCAGCGACGAGCGCGGCCGGCGCACGGTCATGGACCTGGTGAAGGTGCCGGAGCGGGTGGTGCCGGTCGGGCGGCTCGACCGGCAGACGGCCGGGCTCCTGCTGCTCACCAACGACGGTGACCTGCTCTTCCGCATCACCCATCCGAGCTACGAGCTGGACAAGGAGTACGAGGTACTGGTCGACGGTCACCCGCCGCCGGCGGTGCTCGAGCGGCTGCGGCGCGGGGTCACGGTGGAGGGCAGGCGGGTGCAGCCCAGCCAGGTCCGCCCGCTCCGCAACGAAGAGGCGGGCACCGTCCTGCGCATCGTCATCCATGAGGGGCGCAATCGCATCGTCCGGCGGATGCTCGAGCGCGTCGGGTACCCGGTGCTCAAGCTCACGCGCACGCGGGTCGGGCCGATCCACGTGCGCGGCCTGCCGGTCGGCGCGTGGCGTGATCTGACACCGGGTGAGGTGGCGCAGCTCTTCGAGGCCGTCGGGTTGCAGCCGGGGCGGGAGGCCGGTGGCGCGGGGGCACGCCCGCGCCCAGCCGGCCAGCCGCGCGGGGCGGGGCGCCGGGCCGGCGTCGCCCGTCCGGCGGGACGCGGCGGGCGACCGGGCGAGCGGCGTCAGGAGCGGCGCGGGGCCGGGCGGGGCCGCGCGCGACCCGGGCCGCGCGATCGGTTTGGGAGGGGGCGTGAAGGCCAGCAAGGTGCCGGGCGACCGCCTGGTGGTGGCAATCGACGGTCCGGCGGCGGCCGGCAAGACGACGGTGGCGAGCGCGGCGGCCAGACGGCTTGACGCCCTGTTCTTCGACACCGGGGTGGTCTACCGCGCCTTGACGCTGGCCGCGCTGGAGTACGGTGTGCCGCCGGAGGATGCGTTGCGGCTCGCCGGGCTCGCTGCGCAGCTTGACATCCGCGTGACGCCGCCCTCGCGTCAGGACGGGCGCTTCTACGATGTCTGGCTCGAGGGGCGAGACGTCACGGAGGAGATCCGCTCCGCGGCGGTTGACCGGGCGGTGTCGGTGGTGGCGGCGCACCCGGCGGTGCGCCGGGCGCTGCTCGACGTCCAGCGGCGCATCGGCCGGTCCGGCCGGGTGGTCATGACCGGGCGGGACATCGGCACCGTGGTCATGCCGGATGCCGACCTCAAGATCTGGCTCGATGCCTCGCCGGAGGAGCGCGCGAGGCGGCGACAGCGCGACCTGGCCCGGCAGGGCATCCACCGCTCCGTCGAGGAGATCATGGAGGAGCTCGCGCGGCGGGACCGGCTGGACGCCGAACGGCCGGTCGCGCCGATGGCGCCCGCGCGAGACGCGGTCGTCATCGTCACCGATGGGCGGACGGTCGACGAGGTGGTGGACGAGATCGTCCGATTGGCCGAGGGAAAGCGAGCGCGGGGATGATGCGTGAGGGGGCTGCGGGCGACGACGCGTGGCCGATGTCACGCCGGCGCCGGATCAAGCTGGCGCTCTTCCGGGGAGCGCGCGTCATCGTGATCCCGCTCCTGCGGCTGCTGCTCGGGATGCGGATCGAGGGGCTGGAGCACGTCCCGCCGCGCGGCGGCGCCCTGGTCGTGGCGAACCACCTGCACAACGCCGATCCCATCCTCCTGGTGGCGGCCTTCCCGCGGCCCGTCTTCTTTATGGCCAAGAAGGAGGTCTGGAAGGTGCCGGTGGCCCGCTTCTTCGCGGAGCTGGCCGGGGCCTTCCCGGTCGACCGCGGCACGGCGGACCGGCGCGCGCTGCGCCAGGCGGAGCGGGAGTTGGCCGATGGCTGGCTGGTCGGGGTCTTCCCCGAGGGAACGCGCAGCACGACCGGCGGCCTGAAGGACGTCTACCCCGGGGTGGCGCTGATCGCGCTGCGGAGTGGGGCGCCGATCATCCCGACCGCGATCTGGGGGACCGAGTCGCTGCCGTTCAACGGCGCCAAGGGGCGCCGCCGGAAGCGGGGGTGGCCGCAGGTGCGGGTCCGCATCGGCAAGCCGTTCCACCTCCCGCCGCCGCAACCCGGCACCCGTCCAGACCTGGCCGCGCTCACCGACCTGATGATGATCGAGGTCGCCAGGCTCCTGCCGCCCGAGTACCGGGGGCGGTACGCCGACCGGGTCGACGACACCGGGGAGGCGGCGCCCAAGCCGACCGCCCAGAGTCCGGTCTGATCCACCGCACTGCCCCGAAGCCGACTTGTACGTACAGGCCGGTTCGGTATACAATGGTGCCTACAGGTCAAGGCCATGGCCGACGGACACGCGGCCAGCCGAGCGCGGGCGAAGGGGACGCCGCGCTGGGTGTAGTGCCTGACCGCCGCGGGACGGGAAACTGTGATTGGGGAGACCGACGTGGGGCAGTGCCTGCCGCCGCGTGTCAGGTGGCTGAGCCGCCTGATCTGCGTGCTGGGGATCGCGGTCTCGATCCTCTGGGGGCATCCGGATGGGACGCGCGCGGCCGAGGGCCCGCCCGACATCACCGCGACGCACGCGGTCGTCGTCTCGGCGGACACCGGTGAGGTGCTCTTCGATCGGGCCATGGACGCCGCCGTCGCGCCGGCCAGCCTGACCAAGATCTTCACTGCCGCCGTCGCGCTCGACCTGGCAGACCTCGACGACACGATCACCACGACCGCCGATGACCCGATCGAAGGGTCGTCGATGGGTTTGGTGCCCGGCCAGACGCTGTCCCTGCGGACCCTCCTGCACGGCCTCATGCTCGTCTCCGGCAACGACGCCGCGATGGCGATTGCCCGCGGCCTGGGCGGACGGCCCGGGACTCCGGCGGATGAGGCGGTTCGCCAGTTCATGCAGCAGGTGAACGACACGGCGGCCCGCCTCGGCCTGACGCACACGCACCTGGTCAACCCCCACGGGCTGGACACGCCGGGACACGTGTCGAGCGCCCGCGATATCGCGGCCATGACGATGTATGCGCTGGAGGATCCCGACTTCCGCCAGATCATCGGCACGCCGTACTATCGCGGGGACGGCTTCGAACTCTACCAGAGCAACGAGCTGCTCTCCGCCTACCCCGGGCTGATCGGCGGCAAGACGGGCGTCACCGATGAGGCCGGCTACTGCCTCGTCGAGGTGGCGCAGCGGGACGGGCACACCGTCGTCGTGGTGCTCCTGGGCAGCACCGTCGAGGACTGGTATGCCGACGCGACCGCGCTGCTCGACTACGGCTTTGCCACGCTGGCGACCGCCGCGTCGGATCCGGCTCGGCCGCGGATCACCCTGGCGCCATCGGCGCCTGCGGCCACCGTGCCGGTGGCCACCGCGGCACCGGCGGTGGGCAGCCTGACGGTCGACCGGGTGGCGGACACGACCGCGGTCGTCCGCCCGTCGGATGCCGCGCCCGCGGGCGGCGGGCTGTCGTGGCGCTGGCCGCTGGCCTCCGTGATCACCATGGGCCTGGCGCTGGCGCTCGTGGTCAACTACCCCCTCCTCCTCGGCCTCGGCGGCCTGATGTGGCAGCGGCGGGGGCACTGGCGCTTCCTGCGCGACGCGGTCGCGGGCCTCGCGCGCGGGATGCCGCGGCGCCGTCACCCCGCGGCGCGTGGCCGCGAGTCGACACGAGCCGGGCAGCGCCGCACCGCCCCGGTGCCCCGTGCGTCGGGGGAGCGCCGGGCGTCGCCCGGCCGGCCGACCAGCCCGGCGGGACCGGTCTGGGTGCCCGCTTCCACCCTGCCGGCGGAGCCGCGGATCGTGCCCCTCGATGCGGCGCAAGCGCTCGCCATCCGGGCTATCCGGCTGGCCGGCCGCGGCGACTACCACGCCGCGACGCAGGAGTTCGCCCGCGCGCTGCGCGCCGATCCGAGCTACGACCTGACCCGCTGCCCCGGCTTCTGGTCGATGTCGCCGGCGGGCTACGTCGCCGCCGCGCGCGCCTACCTGCTGCTCAATCGCCCGACCGATGCACGCACGCTGGCAACCGTCGCGCAGTTGAGCTTCGGCCCGAACCGCGAGCTGGAGCGACTCCTGGCGCGCACCGGCCGCGCCGTGGCGGCGGTCTGAGCGGCGCGGTCCATCGTTCACCCCTCTCCGATAGTGCGGTGCCGGCCGGCGCCGACAGGCAGCGCGCCCGCCGCGACCGGTGGGAGGCCACGGGCCGATCGCCTTGCGGGCAGTGCCGTCCCGCCGCGCCTTGGAAGTTGATATAGCTCGTATAAGCTGTTATACTACGCCCAGATGAAGCGCGGTGGGAGCTCCGGGGAGGTCGCATGCGTCAGAATGAGCCACTGTATGTGATCAGCGTCGCGGCGCGGCTGCTCCAGTTGCACCCGCAGACACTGCGGAAGTACGAGCGCGAGGGCTTCGTCTCGCCGTCCCGGACGAGCGGGAACCTGCGTCTCTACTCGTCGAGCGATCTCGAGCGTCTGCGCCAAGTTAAGTACCTGGTGGAGCGGCGCGGGATCAATCTGGCGGGCGTGCAGCTTGCCATGGAGGTGTCCCGCCGGCTGCGCAGCCTGCGACGCGAAGTAGACCGTCTGTCCGCGCAGAATGACGGGCGGCTTGACTACCTCGTGCAAGAGATCGACGGCCTGCTGGAGCTGCTCGGCACGACGCCCGAGGAGTAACGGGCCGATCCGTCGCGGACCACGGCCGCTGCGGCCCTTCATCACCCAGGAGCCACCACGTCATGCCGGTGACCATCCTCATCCATCGGAGAGAGTAGCGCATGAACCTATCACGCTTGACGGAAAAGGCACAGGAGGCACTCGTCACCGCGCAGCGCGAGACGGAGGAGCGCCGGCTGGCGCAGCTCGACGTCGAGACCGTGCTCTACGCGCTGGTCGGGCAGCGTGGCGGGGTGGTGCCTCAGATCCTGCTGCGACTCGGGATCGACCCGCGCGCGGCGGAGGCGGAGCTGCTGCGGACCGTCGAGGCGGCGCCGCGACTGCAGTACAGCGCCCAGCCGGTCCTCGGGGCCGCGCTGCGCCGCGTCCTGGAGCGCGCGGAGCAGGAAGCGCGTGCCTTCGGCGACGAGTACATCAGCACGGAGCACCTCCTCCTCGCCGCCTTCGACGCGGCGCCCAACGCGCCCGCGGTCAAGGCGCTGCAGCGGCTCGGGGTGACCCGGGATGGGATCCTCAATGCGTTGGCCCAGATCCGGGGCTCGCGTCGCGTGACCGGGCTGAACCCGGAGGAGACGTACCAGGCGCTGGAGAAGTACGGGCGCGATCTGACCGAGCTGGCGCGCCAGGGCAAGCTCGACCCCGTGATCGGGCGCGACGAGGAGATCCGGCGGGTGATCCAGGTCCTGTCCCGCCGGACCAAGAACAACCCGGTGCTGATCGGCGAGCCGGGCGTCGGGAAGACGGCCATCGTCGAGGGCCTGGCGCAGCGCATCGTGCGCGGCGACGTGCCCGAGGGGCTGAAGGACAAGCGCATCGTCCAGTTGGACCTGGCCGCGATGCTGGCCGGGGCGAAGTTCCGGGGCGAGTTCGAGGAGCGGCTGAAGGCCGCCCTCCAGGAGATCCAGGAGGCCGAGGGCCAGATCATCGTCTTCATCGACGAGCTGCACACGGTCGTCGGCGCCGGGGCGGCCGAAGGGGCCATGGACGCCTCGAACATGCTCAAGCCGATGCTGGCGCGGGGTGAGCTCCACGCTATCGGCGCCACCACCCTGGACGAGTATCGCAAGTACATCGAGAAGGACCCCGCGCTCGAGCGGCGCTTCCAGCCGGTGATGGTCGGCGAGCCGTCGGTCGAGGACACCATCAGCATCCTGCGCGGTCTGCGCGAGCGCTACGAGCTGCACCACAAGGTGCGCATCCTCGACTCGGCGCTGGTGGCGGCGGCGGTGCTGTCGCACCGCTACATCACCAACCGCTTCCTGCCCGACAAGGCCATCGACCTGGTCGATGAGGCGGCGGCCCGCCTGCGCATGGAGATCACCAGCATGCCGGCGGAGCTGGATGAGCTGCACCGCCGCATCATGCAGCTCGAGATCGAGCGCGAGGCGCTGCGCAAGGAGCGCGACGAGGCGTCCAAGCAGCGCCTGGAGGAGCTGGAGCGCGAGCTGGCCGACCTGCGCGAGCGGGAGCAGGTGCTGCGCTCGCAGTGGGAGCAGGAGCGCGAGGCGATCCAGCGCATCAGCGAGCTGAAGGAGCAGATCGAGCAGACCCGCCTGGAGATCGAGCGCGCGCAGCGCGCCATGGACTACGGCCGGGCCTCCGAGCTGCAGTATGGCCGGCTCGTCGAGCTGGAGCGCAAGCTCAAGGAAGAAGAGCGGCGCCTGGCCGAGATCCAGACCCACGGCAAGCTCCTCAAGGAGGAGGTCGACGCCGAGGACATCGCCGAGGTCGTGAGCAAGTGGACCGGCATCCCGGTCAGCAAGCTCGTCGAGGGGGAGATCGAGCGCCTCGTCCACATGGAGGAGCGGCTGCATCAGCGCGTCGTGGGCCAGGATGAGGCGATCGAGGCGGTCAGCAACGCCATCCGGCGGGCGCGGGCCGGCCTGCAAGACCCCAACCGGCCGCTGGGGAGCTTCATCTTCCTCGGCCCGACCGGGGTCGGGAAGACGGAGCTGGCCCGGGCGCTGGCCGAGTTCCTGTTCGACGACGAGCGGGCCATGGTGCGCATCGACATGTCGGAGTACCAGGAGCGGCACGCGGTGGCCCGCCTGATCGGCGCGCCGCCCGGCTACGTCGGCTACGAGGAGGGCGGCCAGTTGACCGAGGCGGTGCGGCGCCGGCCCTACTCGGTGGTGCTCTTCGACGAGATCGAGAAGGCGCACCCAGAGGTCTTCAACGTCCTGCTCCAGGTGCTCGACGACGGGCGGCTGACCGACGGTCAGGGCCGCACCGTCGACTTCCGCAACACGGTCATTATCATGACGAGCAACCTGGGGTCGGCCTACATCCAGGCGGCGGGGCCGAAGGGCGAGGCCGAGATGCGGCGCCGGGTGTTCGATGCGCTCCGTGAGCACTTCCGGCCGGAGTTCCTGAACCGGATCGACGAGATCGTGATCTTCCACCCCCTGTCGCGCGAGCACCTGGCGGCGATCGTGGACATCCAGTTGGCGCAGGTCGCGCGCCGCCTGGCGGATCGTGGCATCACCCTCCAGGTCACGCAGCGCGCGAAGGAGTGGCTGGCCGAGCGCGGGTACGATCCGGTGTTCGGCGCGCGCCCGCTGAAGCGGACGATCCAGCGCGAGCTGCTGGATCGGCTGGCGAAGGCGCTGCTGGCCGGGGAGATCCACGACGGGGAGACGGTGACGGTCGACGTCGGACCGGACGACCAGTTGACCATCCGCGGCGCGCTCTCTGCGGCCGAGGTGGTGGCCTAGCGCGGCGCAGGGCCTCACCCGACGGGGTGGCCTATAATCCTGACGGCCGGCCTGCCAGGGCCGGCCGTCAGGCGTCGCCCCGGGATGGGTCCTGCGGCACGCCCTCCTCGTCCACCGGGCGCCCGGGCTGGGTAGGAAAGGCGGTTCGGCATGGATATCGTGCATGACCTCTTGCAGTTGATCATCCCGGCTGTCGTCCTGGCGTTGATTCCGATCCTGTTCATCCTGATCTTCGACATCGGCGCTCACCTTCGGGAGCTCTTCGGGCGCCGCTAGCGCGAACGTCGCAGAGAGGCACCCCGCGCCATGTCCGACCTGAGCCAGCTTGGCAAGGTGATCCTGGGCCTGGGGCTGATCCTGGTGCTGCTGGGCGGTATCCTGTTCCTGGTCGGGCGGGTGCCGCTCCTCGGCCGCCTCCCCGGCGACCTCACGTTCCGCCGCGGGCCGGTCACGGTCTACATCCCGCTGGCGACCATGCTCCTGCTCAGCCTGCTGCTGACGATCATCCTCAACATCCTGTTCCGCCTGTTCCGCCGCTAGGGGGAGCGCCGGACCCACCTCGCAGCCATCGGGGCGTCGCCCCCCAGCCGCTCCGCGGCCCTGCGCTCCGACGGGTCAGTCCGACGGGTCAGACGGAGAGGACGTCGCCGCGCGACATGCCCCCGCCCGGTTCCGGCTCCTCCGGGGTCGGTTCCGGGGGTTCGTTGCCGATGCTGCCGAAGCCGGTGTCGCCGTATCCGCCCGTCACGCCAGGGTCGGTGTCGCTTCCGAGCCCGCCCGATTCGACGCGGTGCGCGGGCCCCTGGCCACGGGCCAGGCGCGCCGCGTTCCCCAACAGGGTCCAGACCGCCTCTTCGCTCATCCCGTGGCGCTGGGCGATCGCGTAGACCGACTCGCCGGCCAACGCCTCGTGGACGATCGCAGCCTCCGTCTCCGGCAACGTTGCCGCGAGGGTCGGGTCCGCGCGCAACTGCTCCCGCAGCGCTGCCATGCGCTCCTCGGCTGTGGGTGCCACGCTGGGCTCCTTTCTGGTCGCCCCTTCGCTCCGGCGCGGTGGTGCACCACCCGTGCCACCCGCCACACCGGTGTCAGCCTTGCCGGCGTATCCCTGGTCGCCGCCCCGGCGGCACCGACTGCGAGCGCTGCACGACGCTGGCCGTGGACGGCGCCCTGGCCGCGGGCGGTCAGGCCGTCCAGGACGCAGCGACCAATTCGCCCGCTGAACCGCGGCGGAACAATTGGGGGGCGCGGGGCGTCCTCCTCGCAGGGCAAGCCGTCGTGCCGAGCCCGCCACGGAGTGAGGAGGAGCAGATGCGCGCGAGCGGTCGATCGACGCTGGTGGTGTTCCTGGCCCTGCTCATGATGGGGCTGCTGGTCGCCTGCGGCGGCGGAGCGACCCGGGAGGAGTCAGCCGCGCCGGGCGCCGGGGGTGGCGCGAGCAGCGGTGCGCCTGCCGCCGCAGCCGGCGAGAGCGACGCGTCGGCCACGTCGGGCAGCGCGCTGCCGGCCGAGTGGGACCGGCGCATCCTGCGCACCGCTGAGGTGGCGCTGACGGTGCGGGACGTCGAGCAGGCGATCGCGGCGGTGCGCGACACGGCCACCTCGATGGGCGGCCAGATCCTCTCCTCGTCCACCTCCTACCGCGACGAGCTCCAGTTCGCGCACCTGATCGTCGAAGTGCCGGCGGACCGCTTCGACGCGGCCATGAGCGCGCTGCGCGGTCACCCCCTGGTGGCGCGCGTCGACCGGGAGACCACCAGTTCCCAGGACGTGACCGAGGAGTACGTGGACCTCCAGGCGCGCCTGCGCAACGCCGAGGCCACCGAGCAGCGCTTCCTGGCGCTCCAAACCGAGGCGACGCGGCTGGAGGATATCCTGGTGCTGGAGCGGGAGATCGCCCGGGTGCGCGGGGAGATCGAGCAGATCAAGGGGCGGCTCACCTACCTGGAGCGCCGGACGGGTTACTCCCGGATCGACTTGCAGCTCCAGCCGATCGCCGCCGGGCAGGCACCGGGCATCGACTTCGCGCGGACGGTGCGCGAGGCGTGGGATGCGTCGCTGCACTTCGTCGGCCGGGTGGCGATGGTCGGCGTCACGGCGGTCGTCTTCCTGTGGTGGCTCTGGCCGCTGGCAGCCGCCGGGGCGCTGCTCGTGGTGCGCCGCGGGCGCCGTCGCGGGGCCACCCCCGGCGCGACCGGGGCGTGACGGCGGACCATCGTCGTGCTGAACTGACCCGCGCCCGTCGCCGGGGACGGGCGCGGGCCTG
Source organism: Sphaerobacter sp. (assembly GCA_029961075.1). Taxonomy (GTDB): domain Bacteria; phylum Chloroflexota; class Chloroflexia; order Thermomicrobiales; family Thermomicrobiaceae; genus Sphaerobacter. Next base: position 72,326 of record JASBVL010000002.1, on the reverse strand, counting down.
TGTCTCCTCACGCCGCGCCGAGGATGATCAGGCCGGCGAGGGCGTAGGCGCGGGTGGCGTCCAGGACCTCGTCGATGCCGACCCACTCGTCCGGCTTGTGCGCCAGGGCGGGGTCGCCCGGGCCGTAGATGATCGTCGGGTAGCCGCGCGCCACAAAGTGGCGGCCGTCGGTGGCCATACTGAAGCCGGTCAGCGTGGTGTCGAAGCCGAGATGGCGGTTCGCCGCGAGCATGGCCTGCACCAGCGGGCTGTCCTCCGGGGCCACGATCGCCTCGCGCCCGCCCCAGCCGGCGGGCTCGACCTCCACCCGCAGCCCGGGCAGCGGGGCGATGGCCGCTTCGGCGACGCGGCGGATCTCATCCACGACGCCCGCCGGGGTCTCGCCCGGCACGATGCGGCGGTCGATGTGGATGGTGCAACGGTCGGGGACGACGTTCGTCTTGACGCCGCCCTCGATCATCGAGATGCAGGCCGACGAGGGATGGAAATAGGGGTGGGTACGGCGCGCCAGCTCCGGCCAGAGCTGCTCCTGGAGCGCCACGATCACCCGGGCCATCCCCTCGATGGCGTTGGCACCTTCCCACGGGAGCGCGCCGTGGGCGGCCCGCCCGTAGACCGTGACGCGCGTCCCCTGGGCGCCCTTCTCGCCGACGCACACGCGATTGCGCGTCTGCTCGCCGACGATGACGAAGTCGGGGCGGACGGTGTCCGAGTTGGCGATGAGCTGGGCGCCCTTGGCCCCGCCGACCTCCTCATCGGCGACCACGTTCACGATGAGCGTGCCGCGCAGCGGGACGCCCGAGCGCGCCAGCGCCAGCGCCGCCATCACCTGGGCCGTGACGCTCGCCTTGTCGTCCCCGGCGCCCCGGCCGTAGATGCGCCCGTCGTGGATCTCCGCGCCGAACGGGGGATAGGTCCAGGCTGACTCCTCCCCGGTCGGCACCACGTCCACGTGCGCGTTCCAGAGCAAGACCGGGCCGGCCCCGGCGTCGAGCCGCGCGAGCAGGTTCGGCTTGTCCTCCTCGGCGGCGACGACCTCGATGCCGAACCCCGCGGCACTCAGCGTGGCGCGGCAGTGGTCGATAGCCGCGCGCACGTCGCCGGGCGGGTTGACCGACGGGATGCGCACCAGCGCTTGGAGAAATGCCACGACCTCATCCGGGTCGATGTGGGCCAGCACGCGCTCCGCCCGCTGCGGGTCGAGCCGCGGGGTGGATCCGGTCATCGCCTGCTCCTTTCCGCCGTGTCAGTGTGCCCGGGCCTACGTCCCTCCGATCCCGCGGCAGTATAGAGCAATCCGCCCGGGCTGGCGCACCGGCGTTGGCCGGGGGCCGGGGGTGTGCTATCCTGGCCGCTGGCCGCCTGCAGATGGGGCAGCGGGCGGCCTCGCAGGAGGAGAGGGACGCAGGTATGTCGCTGGTCGGGGCCGATGTCGCTCCCCGGCTTGCACCGGTGCGCGGGTATGTCATCGACATGGACGGCGTGCTCTATCGCGGGGATACCCCGCTGCCGCACGCCCGCGAGTTCCTGGCCACGCTCGACGCCCGGGGCATCCCCTACGTCATGGCGACGAATAACTCCACGCGCACGCCGCGGCAGTACGCCGACAAGCTGGCGCGCATGGGAATGCTCGTGCCGCCGGAGCGGATCGTCACCTCCGGGCTGGCGACGCGGGCCTGGCTGGACGAGCACTACCCGCCGGGGACGCGGGTGCATGTGCTGGGCATGGAGGCACTCCAGGAGGCGATCTTCGCTGGCGGGCGCTTCGAGCCGGCCGACCTCGACGCCGACGTGGTGGTGACCGGCGCCCACTTTGCCCTGACCTTCGACCATCTGCGCCGGGCCTGCCTCGCCATCCGGCGGGGCGCGGCCTGGGTCGCCACGAACCCGGACACGACCTTCCCGACCGAGGAGGGGCTGATCCCCGGTGCCGGGGCGATCCAGGCGGCGCTGGCCGCCGCCACGGATCGCACCCCGATCGTGATCGGCAAGCCGCAGCCGGGGATGCTCCTTGCGGCGGCGGCGCTCATGGGGACCCAGGGGGCGGCGACCGCGGTCCTGGGGGATCGGCTCGACACCGATGTCGCGGCCGGTCGGCGCGCCGGCTTCACCACCGTGCTGGTGTTGACCGGCGTGACCGCGGCGGCGGATCTGTCACGCCAGCAGGATCAGCCGGACGTGGTGGTGCCGGACCTGGCGCCGCTGGTGCAGTACTATCGAGCCTGCGCGTGAGATACATCGGAAAGTACCACGTCGAAGATCCGACCAAGATCCAGGGCCGCGACGAGGTCCGCCCCGGGGAGCGCAGCCTGGCCGCGCTGCGGCTGGAGCACGCGCTGGCCGCGCTGGCCGGGATCCATGGGCAGCTGCTCCTGCTCGGCTGCGGCGCCGGCCGCTATCTGCGCGCCATCGCCCGCGCGCGGCCGGACCTGACCCTGCACGGCGCGGACCTGAGCCGCAGCGCGCTCCGTGAAGCGCAGTGGCGGGCGCCGCGGCATCACCTGGTCTGCCTGGACGCCAGTCTGCTCCCCTATCGCGATGGCGCCTTCGACGCGGTCCTCTTCTTCGACCTCCTGGAGCACGTGCCGGAGCACCGGCGCATGCTGGCGGAGGTCGCGCGCGTCCTGCGGCCCGGCGGCGTGCTGCACGCCTTCGTCCCGCTGGAGGGGAAGCGGGACACGGTGTATCACCTGCTGGGGACCAGCCGCTGGCTGCCACTCAATCGCTGGAAGCGCGACCACGTCGGGCATATCAATCACTTCACGCCCGAGCAGGTCTTCCACGCGGTGTGGGAGGCCGGGCTGGTCGTGGAGCGCCGGAGCTACGGGTTCCACCTGGCCAGCCAGATCCACGACCTGGTCGACTACTGGCAGCGGGAGCGGGTGAGCGGCGGTGGCGGCGTGCTGCCGCTGGCCCTCGTGCGCCTGATCGCGCGGGCCGTCTTCATCCCGACCTGGCGACTCTCCTACCTCGAAGATCGTCTGTACCACGGCCGCCACCTCGCGGCCGGACTGCATCTGACCGCGCGCAAGCCCCCCGCCGCGCTGGCCGCGCGGCCGGCGCGCCCCTCACGCCCCTCCGTGCGCTGATCGGCGACCTTCCCGACCGGCGGACGTCCACACCGTCCGGAGGCGGCGCCGCTCCCCGCCGCGCCGGGTCGCCCCCCGATGCTACGCAAACCGAATAACACGCGTTCTGGACATCACCGACGGCGCGCGCCGCATGCCCGATGTTTGCCGTACATCCATGTTGTCAGCGTCGCCTCGCGCTCTATCCAGCTTTCTGACGACAACGATACCCATGACAGCCGCACGCGATATCGCCATGTCAGCTATCGGCACTATTCTGTGACTATCAATGGGGACGTGCGAATCGATTCGCGGCGCCGTGGTGGGACAGGCGTGGGGTGACCTGCTGGCCTGAACGACAGGGCGCGAGCGGGGGAATCTATGGGTGCGCAGGTCGAGAGCGATGCGATGATGCGTATCCATTCGGGCACTTCCGCCTGGCGACGGTCCTGCCGGGTGGCACGATCGTCCGCCCGCGCCTCACCTCGCGCGGCTCGCCGCGGGATTGGGTCGTGAACTGGCCACCGCGCCTGCTGGCCTCGGGCGCGGTGTCGTACCTCGTGTTCTACACCGGCGCGGGCGACGACCCGCCGGAGGATCCGATCGTCCAGACCTCGACGCAGCGCCAGTTTCGGCGACTGGTGGAGGACTATGGCGGGGAACTCGTGCATACGGTGTATCACCACCGCGAGCCCCGCGTCTGGATCTACCGCGTGACCCGCCGACTTGCCGCGTCCGGACATCGCCCTCGCGCTCGAGCGGGATGTCCTGCGGGTGGAGGGCCGCGGCTTCCGCGTCGATGCGCCCGTGTCGCTCTACTACCGCGGGGAGCTTCTGGGGCAGGTGCAGGCCGATGCGCACGGCGCCTTCGCGACCACGCTTCCGCTACCGGCAGGCGTCGGGCCGGAGTTCTACCTCGTGGCGGTCGATGCGGCGGGCACGTCGGCCTCCACGTCAGGGCGCCACATCTGGGGAGATGTTGCCGTGGGCACCGCAGCCCCAGCGGAGGCCGGTGCGCAGGAGGAGTCTACCGACCAGCGACACGGGTCGCTGGCGCTACCAGAAGGTGAGTCACGCGAATGAACCTGGGGAGCGATCGCCAGTGGGAGCGGATCGCGCGGGTGCTGCGCGAGGGGCGGATGACGCGCCGTGAGCTGGTGGCCGCGGCCGCGGCCGGCGTCGGGGCTGCCGCGGTCTCGGTGGTGGCCGCTCCCCGCACGCGGGAGGGCACCGCGGCGAGCCCCCTCCCGGACGTCGCTGCCATCCAGGTGCCGATGCCGATCGCTGGCCGCGCCGTGTTCGCGCATGTGCATCGCCCGACGCGGCTGATGCTCGTCGCCGAGTCTGTCGGGGCCGGAGGGGGTGGTGCGGAAGGTCGGGTTCAACGAGGCTGACGGGGACCACGTGATGATGGTGGAGCTGGACAAGCAGTACGAGCACCTGCTCCGGCCAGGCAACCATGGCTCCCTCGTGGTGAAGGTCATCGCGACCGACGAGCCGACCGTCTACATCCCCGAGGTCGGGGAGCACGCGACCTTCTACGGCGCGCTCGTGCTCGACCGCGAGCACGACAACTGGGTGGCGATTCACCCCTGCTGGCTGATCACGACCGATACGGTCACGGGACTCCTGGAGCCGCGCCGGAGCAGGCGGGTCGAGATTGAGGCGCCGGACGAGGTGGCCGTCGGGGACCCGTGGCCGGTGATCATCCGCGTCCTGCCGCTGGCGGGCGGCGCCGACGAGCGGGTGACCGGGGTGCACCTCTTCCTGGAGCTGGTCTCCGCCGGAGGCGAGGCGGTGCGCTGGAAGGCGGCGTGGACCAACATGCTCGGGCAGGCAACCGTGCCGCTGGCGGCGCTGGTCCGAGCAGGCACCTACACGCTGCAGGTGTATGCGGCCATGGGCCGGAACATGGGCCGCGATGAGGCGCGCCTGCGCGTCAGGCGACGCTAGGGCGCGATCGATGGGCTGGTCCGTGAGATAGGGGGACGATGTCGCGTTCGAGGCGATGGTCCAGAGTGCTGCTGGGATTGGTGCTCGCCGCGAGCGCGGGCTTCGTCGCGCCGCCCACCACGTCGGCCGCGGTCGAGTCGGCGCCGAAGCCGACGATCAGCCTGAGCGCCGTCGCGGTGGGCACAAACCAGGTGGATCTGGTCTGGGGGTATGCCGGCGACACGCCGGCGGCGGCCTTCCTCATCCGGCGGGACGGCAAGGACCTGGCCACGGTCGACGGGGCGACGCAGATGTACGTCGACAGGGGGGTGGCGCCGGCGAAGCCGTTCACCTACGTCGTCGAGGCGCTCGACGCGACGGGCCGACGGCTTGCCCGCTCACATCCGGCTGTCGTCAAGACGCCGCGACCTCCTGAGCGGCCCGATCGGTCGCCGCCGGCCCCGCCGGAGGACTTCACCGTCACGCCGACGGCGGTCGGGAACCTGCTCGACTGGTACGACGCCAGCGACGACACCGACGTGACTGGCTACCGGATCTACCGCGACGGCAAGCTGCTGGCGACGGTCGACAGCGCTACTCTCAGCTACCTGGACACGACCGCCGACCCGGCGACCGCCCACACCTACACGCTCGAGGCGCTCGACCCGGTTGGCCACCGGTCCAAGCCGGAGCAGCGCCCCGCCCCGGGCCGGGGCCGGGGCGGCGGGGCTGCTCCGGCGCCCACCGCGCCGGCGATGGCACAGGCCAGCCCGGTCAACGCAGCGGCCGGCTACGCCGCGCAGCTCCGGCGCTACCCCTATCTCACCGACGTGGTCGATCGCTACGCCACGATCAACTGGGCCACCGATCGCTCGCAGACGACCGGCTCGGTCACGTGAGGCGCGGTCGCCGCTGACGGCACGTGCACGCCGATCACCACCGCCGACGCTACCTTCACGCCGATCAACGTGAGCTCGGTCCCCGAGTACCAGTGGAAGGCGATGCTGACGCTGGAGCCCGATACCCAGTACTGTTACCGGGTCTATCTCGGCGCCATCGATCTGCTCGGCACCGACCCGTCGCCGCGCTTCTGGACCCAGATCCCGGCCGGCTCGACCAAGCCGTTCTCGTTCGTCGTCTTCGGCGACTGGGGCTACACCAACAGCGAGGGGCTCAACCCTGAGCAGGCGGCGCTGATGCAGCGGATCGCCGAGAGCGGCGCCCGCTTTGCCCTGACGGTTGGGGACAACGCATACCCGTCGGGCAGCCAGAAGAACTACGGCGACCTCGTCCAGACCGGCCCGTCCGCCAGCAGCGTCTTCGGGCCATCCTTCTGGGCCGTGCCCGGCCGGTCGATCCTGATCTTCCCGGCGACGGGGAACCACGGCTACTCCAGCACGGACACCTATCACCCACACCTGATCAACTTCCCACAGGATCGGGCGGTCGCCCTGTCGAGTGGGACGTATGCGCGCGAGAACTATTGCTGCCAGAACGGGACCATACCGGGGATCTACCCCTGGTATGCGTTCGACGCGGGAACGGTGCGGATCTACAACCTGACCGCCGCCTGGGCTGACGACAATGTCGGTGATGCGGACAAGTACGAGAACGACTACGACTACCACTGGACCATCTCCAGCGCGGAGTACCAGTGGCTCGAGGCCGATCTGCAAGCCCACCCAGACCAGGTCAAGCTGGCCGTCCTCCACTTCCCGATCTACTCCGACAGCTCCGCGCAGGAGTCCGATGCCTTCCTCCAGGGGCCAGTCAGCCTGGAGGGGCTGCTCGGGCGGTACGGGGTAAAGATCGCGTTCACCGGGCACGCGCACTTCTATGAGCGCAACCATCCCAACGCGGATGGGCTGGTGACCTATATCACCGGCGGGGGCGGGGCTAAGGTCGCCTCGGTGAACCACTGCAGCCCCTTCAACGCCTACGCCATCGGCTGGTCCTTCACACAGAACGCAGGCAATAGCTGCAACGCGCCGGTCCCGACCAGCCACCAGCAGGTGTACCATTTCCTTCTGGTTAGCGTTGACGGAACGAACATCACGGTCACGCCGACGAACGCCACCGGTGCCACCTTCGACGTGCAGACCTACACCGCCACCACCGGTGGCGGTGGGGGCGGGGACACCGACTTCTTCGTGCCCGAAGCGGACGCCTACGTGCAGCAGACGACGCCCGCCGCGAACTACGGCCGTGAGCGAGAAGCACCCCCATACCGCCTACGGCACCGCGCCGGAGCTCTCCGTGGATGGCAAGCCAGTGGAGGAGGCCTACCTCAAATTTGACGTAACAGACATCGATGGCCTCGTCGTCGCGGCGACCCTCCGGCTGTACGTCGCCGACGCCAGCCGGCTCAGCGGTGGGTCGGTCCATCAGATGAGCGACACGACAGATGAGCGACACGACGTGGTCGGAGACGGGGGTGACCTACAAGACCCGACCGGAGATCGACGGGCCGGTGCTCTCGACGCTGGGCGCGGTGGAGCTCGGCGAGACCGTCGCCTTCGATGTGACCCAGGCGAGCATCCGCGACGGTATCGTCGGTTTCGCGATCACCTCGCTCCGCCAGGACGGCGTCGAGTACGCGTCGCGCGAGTCGGGCAAGTACCCTGAGCTGATCGTGACCATCGCGGCGGGCCGTCCGGACGAGGCTGCTCCGGCCGGCGCCCCGGCGGCCAGCCCGCATGATGGCGCCGCGGGGCTGGTCGGCGCCGGGAACACCCGCGCCTGCCGGCGGGGGCGCGTGCGACGGCGCGGCTCGTCGCCGTGATTCCGGGCAGTGTTGCACCCTGGAGGGCGATGCCTGTCGGCCGGCGCCCGCGATGTCGCGGCGTGCCACGCCCCTGCCGGGACCAGTTCACGCATCGCGCCCGCTCGTGCCCCGGTGCGGCGAGCGGACCGCGGGGGCGTGCGTCGCCACGCCCCCGCGCCGCGGCCAGGCCGGTTACTCCTCGAAGTACCAGTTCTCGATATCGTAGCCCGTTGGCTCGAACGTCGAGGGCTCGATCCCCTTGAGGCGGGCGGACACGGCGTCGGCCCCGGATCGGTGGACCAAGGGGATGCGGACCACCTCGTTCACCACCAGGTCGTTCATGGCGATGAACAACTCGGCCTGCTTCTTCGGGTCCAGTTCGGTACGGGCCCGTTGGTACAGTTGATTGAACTCCTCGTTGACCCAACGGTGGAAGTTGCGCCCCGCCCAGTTGTTCGCCTTCTGGGCGATGTCGTTGTCCGGATCGTCGGACTTGAAGGTGGCCATGTAGTCCAGCGGGTAGGGGCTCGTCGGGCCGTTGGTGTACATGAGGAGGTCGCAGTAGAAGTGGCTGTAGGTGTCCGGGTTGCCGGCATCCCCGGAGAAGAAGACGCTGGACTCGACCGCCTTGAGCTCGGTCTGGATGCCGAGCTCCTCCCAGCTCGCCTTGAGGATCTCCTGCTCCCGCTGCCGGACCGGATTGATGGTGGTCGAGAACACGACCGACAGCGTCCGGCCATCCTTCTGCCGGTACTTGCCGTTCTTCACCCAGCCGGCCTCGTCGAGCAGCCGGCCGGCCTCCTCGAGGTCGTACGTGAACGACGTGTTCGGCGAGACGAATTGCGGCGGCGCGTTCAGGATGTTGGCGGTCGGCTTGCCGGTCTCGCCGTAGAGCACCTCGCTGATCGTGGCACGATCGCAGGCGAGGGCCAGTGCCTGGCGCACCCGCTTATCGCTGAAGAACGGGTGGGTCGTCGAGGGCTCGGACCGCGCGCCGTTGACCTCGACGTTGGGGTCGGCGAAGTTGAGCATGATCTGCTCGGCGCTGGCCCACGGGGTGATGAGGAGGCGGCCCGCACCACCCTTGGCCAGGGATTCGAGCACCTGCTTCTCCACCTGGAGGTTCCAGGCGAAATCCGCTTCCTGCGTCTGCAGCACCGCGCGGCCCGCGGACGCGGGATCGCCGCCGCCCTTCCACTCGACCCGCTTGAAGTACGGCTTGTCTGGCTCCCGGAAGCGCTCGTTGATCTCGAAGATCACGGTGTCACCCGGCCGGAACTCGACCACCTTGTACGGGCCGGTGCCGATCGGCGCGAGGTTGAAGGGTGCCTCCCGTGCCCGCTCGCCCACGTAGTCCTTCATGATGTGCTCGGGCAGGATGCCGCCCTTGTAGCCGCCGGAGAAGGGGTTGAACCACGCCGGGTTCGGCTCGTGGAAGTGCACGATGACCGTGTGGTCGTCGACGATCTCGACGTCCTTGATGACCTGATAGATGGCCTGGTTGGGCGAGTTGTTCTCGACGTTGGCCACCCACTCCCAGGTGAAGCGCACGTCCCGGGCGGTGAAGGGCTCGCCATCGGACCAGACGACCCCGTGCTTGAGCTGGTAGGTGACGCTGAGGCCGTCGGGCGCGACGCCGCCGTTCTCCAGCGACGGCACCTCGGCCGCCAGGACCGCGCCCAGCGAGCCGTCCGGGTTGATCTTCAGCAGGGGCTCGGTGACGAGCCGCGCGGGCATGTTGTCCTTGTCCCCGGTCGCCAGGTGCGTGTTCAGGATGGTCGGCGCTTGCCAGAACAGGACCCGCAGCAGGTCCGCCTTCCCCCGACCGCGGCCACCGCTGGCGGCTCCGCCGTCCGTGCCGGCGGTCGGCGACGCCGCGCCGCTGGCGGTACCGGTCGGAGTGGCATCACCCGCGGTACTGCTGGTCGGCGTGGTCCCCTCTTCTCCGCCGCAGGCCGCCAGCAGGCTGGCGATCACCGGGGCGCTGAGCCCCAGCGCCGCGGCCCGCTTCACCACCTCCCGCCGCGTGAGCCGTCCGGCGAGGATCTCCGCCCGGAGCGCACGCTCGCTGATCACCGTCTGGTCCACCGATCCCACCCCCTTGTCCTCTGGGCGCGCCGCGGTGACGGTTCACCGTGGAACGTACTGCACGAGTGTCTATCATGCAGCCGAATTGGTGTCAAACCAGGCACAACCAGGCCGAGCCCGGCCATGAAGGGTTGCTATCGTTGCGCAACCTGGCCAGTTGTGTGAATTGGTCGCGGCGGCGCTTGCCGCGTGCCGTCATCCCGGCTAGGATGCCGCGCAGTGATGCTCGCCCAGGCAAACCCGCCGGTTCGTCGTGGGGGCCGCCGGATGCGGGCATGCGGCTGCGCTGAGGGAGGAGAGGACACCACGCATGGTGGGGACACGACCCGCTGTCCCGGTGATCGACGGGCACACCGACTACCTGCTGTCCTTGACGGAGACCAGGCGGAGCTTCCTGGAGGAATCGGGGATCGGCCATGTCGACCTGCCCCGCGCCCGCCGCGGTGGCATCGCCGCGATGCTGAGCGCGGTCTTCATCCCCACCGAGGAGCTGCCGCACCACGCGCTCATCCAGACGCTGCGCGCCGTCGACCTCCTCAAGCGCGTGGTGGCGGAGTCGAACGGGCAGGTGGAGCTGATCCGCAGCTACCGGCAGCTGGTCGACTGCCTCGACCGCGGCGTGTTCGGCGCCATCTTGCACTACGAGGGGGCCGAGGCGATCGACCCGGAGTTCACGGTGCTGCGGCTCTCGTACGAGCTCGGGCTGCGCTCGCTCGGGCTCACCTGGAGCCGGACGAACATCTTCGCCGAGGGAGTCGGCCCCGAGGACCACGGCAACGGGCTGACGGGTCTGGGGCGCGAGCTGGTGCGGCAGTGCAACGCGATGGGCATCCTCATCGACGTGTCGCACCTGAATGACGCCGGCTTCTGGGACGTGGTGGCCGTCAGCGAGAAGCCGTTCGTGGCCAGCCACTCCAATGCCCGTGCGCTCTGCGACCACCCGCGGAACCTGACCGACGAGCAGATCCGGGCGCTGGCCGAGAAGGGCGGCCTGATGGGGATCAACTACTGCATCTCCTTCCTGGTGCCGGGTGCCCGGACCGGGGTGGAGGTGCCCCTCAGCGTGCTGGTGGATCACATCGACCACATCGTGCGCCTGGTAGGGGTGGACCACGTGGCGCTGGGCTCCGACTTTGATGGCGCCACGATGCCGGCAGAGCTGGCCGATGCGGCCCAGACGCCCAAGCTGATCGCGGAGCTGTCGCGCCGCGGGTACAGCGACGACGCGATCGAGAAGATCTGCTTCGGCAACTGGCTGCGGGTGTTCCGGGAGGTGTGGCGGGAGTAGGGGAGCCGGCCCTCACCCCCAGCCCCCTCTCCCAACTTTGGGAGAGGGGGCTTTCTTGTGGGGTGTCGGGTGCTAGCTGGCGTCGCGGGTCAGGGCGAGCGACTTGGTGTCGTTCATCTCCCGAGCCAGGGCAATGAAGTCGGCCAGCGGCATCGGGCCGAGGTTCTCGTTGGTGCGCAGCCGGACCGCGACGGCCTCCGCCTCGGCCTCCTTGTCGCCGACCACCAGCATGTACGGCACGCGCTGGAGCTGGGCACGCCGGATCTTGGCCTGCATGCGGTCGCTGCTGTCGTCAACCTCAGCCCGCAGGCCGGCCTCCACCAGCCGTGCCGCCACCTGCTGCGCGTAGGGGAGGTGCCGGTCGGCGATCGGGATGATCTCGGCCTGGACCGGCGCCAGCCAGACCGGGAACGCGCCCGCGAAGTGCTCGATCAGCCCGCCGACGAAGCGCTCCATCGACCCGAGGACCGTGCGGTGGATCATGACGGCCCGGTGCCGCTCGCCGTCCTCCCCGACGTAGCTCACGTCGAAGCGCTCCGGCAGGTTGAAGTCGACCTGGATCGTCGGTCCCGTCCACTCGCGGCCGAGCGAGTCGAGGAACTTGATATCGATCTTGGGGCCGTAGAACGCGCCGGCGCCGGGGTCCATCGCGTACGCCATCCCCATGTCGCGCAGCGCCGCCGCCAGCGTCGCCGTCGCGCGCTCCCAGTTCTCATCGCTCCCGATCGACTTCTCCGGCCGCGTGGCGAGGAAGGCCTTGTACTCGTAGCCGAAGACGCGGGCGAAGAACATCGCCAGGTCGAGCACGCCCATGATCTCGCCGTGGAGCTGATCCGGCCGGCAGAAGATGTGGGCGTCGTCCTGGGTGAAGCCGCGGACGCGCAGCATCCCGTGCAGCGTGCCGCTCCGCTCGTAGCGGTAGACCGTGCCCAGCTCGGCCAGCCGGATCGGCAGGTCGCGGTAGGAGCGGACGTGGGAGTTGTAGATCATGATGTGGCCGGGACAGTTCATGGGCTTGAGGTAGTAGGGCGTCCCATCGATATCCATCGGCGCGTACATGTTCTCCTGGTACGTCTCCAGGTGCCCGCTCCGCTTGTAGATCTCGGCGCTGGCGATGTGCGGCGTGTAGACGAGCTGGTAGCCGCGCTTCAGGTGCTCGTCCGTCTCGAAGCGCTCGATCAGGTGGCGGATCAGAGCGCCCTTGGGGTGCCATAGGATCAGCCCGGCGCCGATCTCCTCGCTGACCGAGAAGAGGTCCAGTTCCCGCCCCAGCCGCCGGTGGTCGCGCCGCTGCGCCTCCTCCAGGCGGTGGAGATACGCCGCGAGCTCCTCCTCCGAGCGCCAGGACGTGCCATAGATGCGCTGCAGCATCGGCCGCTTCTCGTCGCCGCGCCAGTAGGCGCCGGCCACGTTCAGCAGCTTGAAGTGGCCGATCTGCGACGTGTCGGCCACATGCGGGCCGCGGCACAGGTCCGTGAAGCCATCGTGCGTGTAGGTCGAGATCACGGCGTCCTCGGGCAGGTCGTGGATGATCTCGAGCTTGTAGGGCTGGTCGGCGAACATCGCCAGCGCCTCCTCGCGCGCGATCTCCTTGCGCACGAAGGGGTAGGCCGCCGCCCTGATCTCCCGCATCCGCTCCTCGATCTTGCCGAGGTCGTCCGGCGTCAGCGAGCGGGGCAGGTCGAAGTCGTAGTAGAAGCCGTTCTCGATGGCCGGGCCGATGGCCAGCTTGGCGTCCGGGAACATCTCCAGGACGGCCTGCGCCATGACGTGCGCGGCGGAGTGCCGCATGCGCGCCAGCTCCAGTTCCTCCTGGCTCTCGACCTCGAGCTGGATGTCCATCTCCTGTGCGATCTCCGACATCGGGTGCTCCTCTGTCCGTGCGGCGTCAACCGTCATGCCTAGTGCGTGCTCCGTACTGCGTACTACGTACTGCGTATTGCGTGTTGCGTACTTGGGAGTCCGTAGTCCGTGTTCCGTTTCTCCCCCCTCTCCCAGGATTGGGAGAGGGGTCGGGGGTGAGGGGTGTCCCGCCACGCACGACGCAATACGGAGTACGCAATACGCGGTACCAGTCGCATCCATCGCGTGCCCTCCTTGCGCCCACCCCATGGCCCCAACGAAAAGCGCCCGCCGTCCGAAGGGACGACAGGCGCGGCCTGACGTGGTTCCACCCTACTTCCGCCGCGCGACCGGAGCCGCGACGGCGCTCAGGGTGCCCGATAACGGGGGCGACCGGAGCCGGCTACTGGCCCCGCGTGGGGCGTTCGCCGGTCAGCTCACGGGTGGTTTTCGCCGGGCCGGTCACGGGTGGGGCTTGCAGCCGGTGGCCCCGCCTCTCTGCGCGTCCGCCGCCCGGGTACTCGTCCCGCTCGACGCCGTTGGCGCTGTGTTTCTGCCGCTCAACGCGGCGGGTTGAGAACGAAAAGACCGCCAGGCAGGCCTGACGGGGAATCGGGTGGGCGGTACTAGACTCGAACTAGTGACCTCCACGATGTCAACGTGGCGCTCTAACCGACTGAGCTAACCGCCCGATTCGGCGACGCTGGGAGTATAGCACAGCGTCGCGGGGGCTGCAATTGCCAGACCGGCGATCGAGCGGCCGGCGTGCCCGCCAGGCACGGTGGTGCGTGGGGCCCGGGCGGGCACACGGCCCGCCCCTACCCGTCACGCCGCGCACCCGGGCGGGGCAGGGCGGGCCGGGTCAGTGCCCCAGGACGCGCACCGTCTGGTTGCGTGGCTGCCAGGCGATGTCGCGCCGGCCGAAGCGGGCGACGAGCGCGGTCGCCCGGGCGTGGAGCGGCTTCAGATCGGGGTGGCGCACCTTCCAGCGCCCGGTGAGCTGCTCGACCAGGAGCTGGCTGTCGGTGCGGATGCGGAGGCAGAGATCTTCGGGCCGCTGACGGTGGGCGGCGGCGTGCGCCAGCGCGGCCTCGAGGGCCGCGATCAGGGTGCGGTACTCCGCCTGGTTGTTCGTCACGCCGTCGCCGAACTCGAGGCGGACCAGCTTGCTGGCGCCGCTCTTGTCGGTGAGCCGGTAGCTGCCGTAGCCGCGACCGGGGTTCCCCAGCGATCCCCCGTCGCAGACGATGGTCAGGTCGGGCTCACACTCCCTGGCAGTCACACGCGATCCTCTCGCTGCACAACAAAACCCTCACCCTGTCCGCCCTGCGCCCGGCGCTGGGCCGGGCAGGGTGAGGGTACACGGGCGATGGGTCTGGGTGCTAGGCGTGCGCCGTCTCCCGTGACTTGGCCGCGGCGATGATCTGCTCGGTCAGGTGCGGCGGCACGGGCTGGTAGTGGCTGAACTCGACGGTGAAGGTGCCGCGCCCCTGGGTGATCGAGCGCAGGTCGGTGGCGTAGCGTTGCACCTCGGCTGCTGGCACCAGCGCCACGATCGTCGTCAGGCCGTTGCTGCCGGGGTCCATGCCCTGCACCTGGGCGCGCTTGCTGTTCAGGTCGCTCATCACGTCGCCCATGTGGTTCTCGGGCACGGTGACCCGGAGGTGCATTATGGGCTCGAGGAGGATCGGCTTGGCCTGCAGGGCGGCTTTCTTGAACGCCTGCGCCGCCGCGATCTTGAAGGCCATCTCCGACGAGTCGACCGAGTGGTAGGAGCCGTCGGTGAGGGTCACCTTGACGTTGACCATCGGGTAGCCCGCCAGGGGGCCCTCCTCCATGGCCTCGCGCACCCCCTTCTCGACGGCCGGGATGAACTGCTTCGGGACGACGCCGCCGACGATCCGCTCCTCAAACTGGAAGTCGGCGTCGGGGAGCGGCTCGACGTCGAGGAAGACGTGGCCGTACTGGCCATGCCCGCCGGTCTGCTTCTTGTGCTTGTACTCCACACCGCGCACCGGAACCGAGATCGTCTCCCGGTAGGCGACCTGCGGCAGGCCCAGCTCGACGTGCACCCCGAACTTCCGCGCCATGCGGTCGAGCGCGATCTGGACGTGCGACTCACCGAGCCCGGCGAGGATCGTCTCGCCGGTCCGGCTGTCGCGCGAGACCTGGAGGGTGGGGTCCTCCTCGAGCAGCCGCTGGATCGCGGTGCCCATCTTGTCCAGGTCGCTCTTGGTCTTGGGGGTGACGGCCGCGGCGAAGGAGGGATGCGGGAACTCGATGCCTGGGAGGGTGAGGCGGTGCTGGGCATCGCTGAGCGTGTCGCCGGTGGCGGTCACCTGCAGCTTGGCGACCGCGGCGATGTCGCCCGGCCCCGCCTCGGCGACGTTGAGCTGCTCCTTGCCGCGCATGACGTAGAGCTGGCCCAGGCGCTCGTCGTGCCCACGCGTCGTGTTGAACGCGTGGGAGTCGGATCTGATCGTCCCGGAGTAGACGCGGAAGTAGGAGAGTTTGCCGACGAAGGGGTCGGCCACCGTCTTGAAGACGACCGCGGCGAGCGGGCCGGCGGGGTCGGGCGTCAGCGCGACCTCGTTGCCCGCGGCATCGCGCGCCGTGGTGCCGGCCGGGCTGGGGAAGTAATCCACGATGGCGTCGAGCAGGAGGGTCACGGCCTTGCAGGCGGTGGCGGCGCCGACGAAGACGGGGACGAGCGTGCCGGCGGCAATGCCCGCCTTGAGCCCCTGGCGGAGCTCGTCGACGGTGATCTCGTCGTCCTCCAGGTAGCGCAGCGTCAGCTCTTCGTCGGACTCGCAGATCTTCTCGACCAGCGCGGTCCGCTGCGCCTCCACGGCATCGGCCAGGGCGGCCGGGATGTCGATCGGGGTGAGCGTGCCATCCTTGCCGTCGCCGAACTGGTACGCCTGGCGGCTGAGCAGATCGATCACCCCGGTGAACTGCTTCTCGGCGCCGATCGGGAGCTGCACCGGAACGACGGCCGGGCCGAAGGCCTGCTGCGCCGCGCTCAGGCTGCTCTCGAAGTTGGCGTTCTCCCGATCCATCTTGTTGATGAACAGCACGCGCGGTCTGTCGACGGCGGTCGCGGCCTCCCAGATCTGCTCGGTGCCGACCTCGACCCCGGCCGAGGCATCCAGGAGGATGAGGGCCACGTCGCACACGCGCATGGCGCCGCGGATCTCCCCGACGAAGTCGGCATACCCGGGGGCGTCGAGCAGGTTGAGCTTGTGGTCACGCCACTCGACGGGCACCAGGCTGGTGGTGATGGAGATCTGCCGCTTGATCTCGTCGGGGTCCCAGTCAGAGACCGTGTTGCCATCCTCGACGCGACCCAGGCGGGTGGTGGCGTGGGTCAGGAAGGCCATGGCCTCGGTCAACGACGTCTTCCCGGCACCGCCATGCGAGAAGAGGCCGACGTTCCGGATGCGTTCCACCGTGTAGGTTCTCACCGGTTCCCTCCACCCAGCGGCCCGCGGGGGTGGTAGGGGATGCCCCGGCTGGAGAGCCGATGACATCGGCTACCGTTGCCCTCGGGGCCAATACTAGAGCGGCACCGTTGCGCGGGTGACGCCTGCTATCTGTCGGCATTGACGTATTATAGCGTGCCCCTTGAAGTGAGCAACCAGGGGGAACTCGGCGTCGGCCCACGAGGGCGCGCCCGCCCGTGCGGCATCGCGGTGAGGGCGCGGCCGTTAGGCCGCGCCACGCTGGGCGACGAGGCGGCGGTAGATGAGTGCGAGGCCGATCAGGGTGAGGTCGGGGTCGTAATCGGCGAGCGCCGGGGAGTGGCGCACGAAGAGCTCGCCGAGGCCGCCGGTCACGACCACGTTGGGGGTCTGACCCAGTTCGGCCGTGACGCGGGCGAGCAGCCCCTCGATCAGGCCGAGGTAGCCCAGCAGGGTGCCGGACTGGATCGCCTGGCGGGTATTGCGGCCGATGGCGCGCTCCGGCAGCACGAGGTCCACCGCCTGGAGGCGCGCCGCCCGGGCGGTGAGCGCTTCCAGCGCGACGAGGACGCCCGGGGCGATGGCGCCGCCCAGGTAGTCGCCCGCGGGCGAGACGATGTCGAGCGTGGTCGCGGTGCCGAAGTCGACAACGACCCAGGGGCCCGGGCCGCGATGGTGCGCGGCGACCGCGTTGGCCAGGCGGTCGGCCCCGACCTCCATCGGGTTGTCGGTGCAGACGCGGATGCCGAGGTCGAGGGCGGCGCTCACCTCGATCGGCTCGCGGTGCAGGCGGCGGCGGATCAACGTGCGGAACGTGGTCGCGAGCTGCGGGACGCCGCTGGCGATGATCGCGCCATCGACGGCGCGCAGGTCGATCCCGTCGCTCGCGGCCAGGGTGCTCAGGAGTGCCCACCACTCATCGGCCATCCGCGCGCGGTCGCTCTCCATCCGCCAGCTCGTCAGCAGGCGGTCGTCCTGGAAGACGCCCACGACGATGTTGGTGTTGCCGATGTCGACCGCGAGCAGCATACCCTCTCCTCTCGCTTGCCGGCGCTGTGCCGCCGCCAGGCGCACGGCTCCCTGGACCCGAGGCTCGGCCGGCCGCAGTATAGCGGCTCAGGCAGCGCACTGGCAGCGGGGCGGGGGCGGGTCGTCGAGGATCGCCCGGAGCTCCTCGCGGACGGCCGGGTCCTGCTCGCGGTCCAGTATGGCGCGCAGGGCTGGGAGGCTGTCGGCGCCCGCGATGCGCGCGATGGCCCAGGCCGCGTGCCCCCGCACCAGCGGCAGGTCGTGCGCGGTCGCGACCTCTTCCAGGAGCGCCAGGTCGGCGCGGGTGCCCACGTTCCCCAGGGCCACCGCGGCGTTGCGGGCCAGGCCACGCCGCTTGGCCCGCAGCACGGCGCGCCCGCGGTAGACGGCGCGGAACTCCTCCTCGGACATGCGCAGGAGCCAGTGGAGCGCGGGGAAGGCGTGCTCGATCCGCTCCGGGCGGACGTCCGGGTCGGCGCTCGGGGCCGCGGCGCCGGTGTAGGGGCAGAGCTCCTGGCAGATGTCGCAGCCGAAGACCCAATTGCCCATCAGCGGCCGCAGATGCCGCGGGATGGCGCCTCGCAGCTCGATGGTGAGGTAGGAGATGCAGTGCGGGGTGTGCAGGCGGTAGGCATCGATCAGCGCCCCGGTGGGACAGGCGTCCAGGCAGCGGGTGCAGCGCCCGCACTTCGGGCGCAGCGGGGGTGACGGCTCCAGGTCGATGTCGAGGACCAGCTCCCCCAACATGACCCAGGAGCCGTGGCCGGGCACGAGGATCATCGTGTTCTTGCCGTACCAGCCCAGCCCCGAGCGCGCCGCGGCGGCGCGGTCGACGATGCGCGCCGTGTCGACCAGGAAGCGGGCCTCGAGCGGTCGGCCGAGTTCCTGCTCCAGGCGCGCGTGCAGGTCCCGCATGCGGGCCTTCAGCGTCGCGTGGTAGTCGCGGCCCCAGGCGTAGCGGGCGATGCGGCCGCGCGGGACCCCGTCGTCGGGCGGCACGATGTCGGGCTGCCAGTAGGGCAGGCCGACGCTGACGATGCTGCGCGCGGTGGGGTGCAGGTTGCGCGGGTCGGCCGAGAAGCGGGCGCGCTCCTCGGTGAACCAGTCGAGCCCGGCCATGTGCCCGGCGCGGATGTGCGCCTCCAGCAGCGCGGCCAGCTCGTGGAACGGCTCCGCGGTGGTGACGCCGAGGAGCGTGAGGCGCGCGGCGGCCGCGAGCTGGCGGAGGCGGACCCGGTCGATGCCGCTCATCGGACTGGCTCGCGCACGGGCGCGGCCGCGAGGAAGCGCTCGACCTCGCCGCGGCGAGGCAGGCCGGCCTGCGCGCCGGGGCAGCGCGTGGCGAGCGCGCCCATCGCGTTGGCGAAGCGCCCGATCTGCGCCAGATCCCAGCGACTGACGATGCCCAGCGCCAGCCCTGCGGCGAACGCGTCGCCGGCGCCGGTTGGGTCGACCACCTCGACGTCGAAGGCCGGGACCGTCACCACGCGGTCGCGGTCGACGAGCACGCAGCCGTCCGCGCCGCAGGTGATCGCCGCCAGCCGGGTCTGCGACAGGATCATCTCCTCGCGCAGCACGGCGAGCGCCGCCGGGAGGTCCGGCGCGCCGGTGAGGTAGCACAGCTCGGTGGCGTTGCCGACCACGTAGTCGTGGCGCAGGGCGAGGTCGAGGCCGGTCGCCGGGTCGAGCGTGGTGAGGTACACCAGCGGGCCGAGGAGCCGGGTGCGCGGGGAGACGTGCATCGACAGATCGACGATGAGGCGCCGGAGCCGCGGGTCATCGACGTCGACCACCACCAGGTCGTAGGCGAAGAACTCCTCGATCGGGAGATGATCGCCGCGGCGCAGCCGGGCACCGCGCCGCCACACGATGGTGCGATCGGCCGCCGCGCCTTCCCCGGCCACGATGATGGTGGAGCGGTCGGTCGGCTCGCTGGCGCGGGTCCGGACGTGGCGGATGTCGACTCCGGCTGCCGCGAGCTCCTCTCGGAGCCGCCGTCCCTCGGCATCGTCCCCGACCATGGCGGCCAGCGATACGTGGACGCCCAGCCGGGCGAGCGCGACCGCGAGGTTCGCCGTGGTGCCGCCGGGCTGCTCCACGGCGCGGTGGACGATCGCGTAGTCGCCGGGGGCCGGGTGGCGATCGGTGAAGAGCAGCTCATCCCACGAGGTGAGGCCGAAGGCGGCGACGCGGACGCCGGTCATGGCTGGCCTCCGAACGCGAGCGGCGCCAGGACGGCGCGGCAGGGGGCGCCGTCGCCCCCGGCGATCTTGAGCGGCAGGCAGAGCAGGGTATAGGCGCCCGGGCTGACCCGGCCGAGGTCGAGCCCCTCCACGGCGATGACGCCGGCCGAGAGCAGGATGCGGTGCGTCTCGCCGTCCCCGTCGAACGGCTCGATCGAGAGGTAGTCGATCCCGATCAGGCGGATTCCGGCATCGACGACCCACCGGGCCGCCGCAGGGGTCAGGGCGACGAAGTCGTCGGTGAAGGCGTGCGGCTGCGTGCTCCAGAGCCGCGAGTTGCGCGTCTTGAGCAGCAGGCGCTGGGTCCCCGCGGGGATGCCCGCGCGCCGCAGGTCGCCGGCATCGATATGCGCGGTCAGAGGGGTGAGGTCGCAGACCCAGCAAGGCCCGATCAGCGCGTCGAGCGGGAGCTCGTCGACGCGCGCGCCGTCGTCGCGGACATGGAACGGGGGATCCAGGTGGGTGCCGGCGTGCGTGCCGAGCTGCAACCTGGACACGTTCACCCCATCCCCAGCCGCGATGCGGGCGGCCGGGTCGAGCCGGATGGTGGGATCACCTGGCCAGACGGGGAGATGCGGCCCGAGGGCCAGGGTGATGTCGAGGAACCCGTGCGCCGAGGGCATCTCCCACTCCGTCAGGCACACCGCGCGGCCCGCGCAGGGCCGGCTCAGGCGTCGCCACGCTCGGCCAGGATCGTCGCGATCTCTTCCTTCAGCGCGGGGACGATCTCGGCCTCGTCGACCTTGCGGACGATCTTCCCCTTGCGGAAGATCACGCCCTTGCCGCGGCCCGCCGCGACCCCGACATCGGAGTCGCGCGCCTCGCCCGGTCCGTTGACGACGCAGCCCATGACCGCGACCTTGATCGGCGCCTTGATGGTCTTAAGGTACTCGTCGACCTCGTTGGCCAGCCGGAACAGGTCGACCTCGACCCGACCGCAGGTCGGGCACGCGACCAGCGTGGCGCCGCGCTGCCGCAGCCCGAGGCTCTTGAGGATCTCATACGCGACGTAGACCTCCTCGACCGGGTCGGTGGTCAGGGAGATCCGGATGGTGTCGCCGATGCCCTCCTCGAGCAGGGTGCCGACGCCGATCGCCGAGCGGATCGTGCCGCTCTTGGGCGTGCCGGCCTCGGTGACGCCCAGGTGCAGGGGATAGTCGTTGAGCCGCGCCATGCGCCGGTAGGCTTCCAGCATGACCGGCAGCTCGAACGCCTTCAGCGAGATCTTGATGTCGCCGAAGTCGAGGTCCTCCAGGATCTTCACGTGGCCCAGCGCGGTGCGGACCATGTGCTCGGCGATCAGCTCCACCTGGGTCGCGTTCTGCGCCGCCATCTCGTCGACGAACTCGCGACTCATAGGCGGCAGCGAGCCGAAGTTGACGCCGATCCGGATGGGGATGTGCCGCTCCTTGGCCTTGGCGACGACCTCGCGCACATCCTCCGGCTTGCGGATGTTGCCGGGGTTGAGGCGCAGGCCGTGGATGCCGGCTTCGATGGCCTTGAGCGCCAGGGTGTGCTCAAAGTGGATGTCGGCGACGAGCGGGACGGGCGAGTGGGGCACGATCTCCGGCAGCGCCGCCGCGGCCACGCGGTCGGGGACGGCGACCCGGACCACCTCGCACCCGGCATCGGCGAGCTCGTGGATCTGGCGCAGGGTGGCCTTGGGGTCACGGGTGTCGGCCGTGGTCATCGACTGGACGACGATCGGGGCGCCGCCGCCGATCTGCACGTCCCCGATGTAGATGGCGCGGGTCTGACGACGCGGGGCTACCATGGACGGTGAACCTCCCTCGTGCGGCCGCGGGCAGCGGTGCCGGCATGCCGGCGCCCCTGGTGCGGCCCAGTCTGCTTCACACCGTGAGTGTGCAGCAGCGGCTGAGGCGGTGTCCAGCGGGACATGGGCAGGGCTAACGCAGGAACGACTGGCCGCTCACCAGCCGCTCGAGGTCGACAAAGGCGACGACGAACATGACCGCGAGCAGCAGCACCAGCCCGACGAAGTGGACGAGCCCCTCCTTCTCCGGCGACACCCGCCGGCCGCGGATCGCCTCGATGAGGACGAAGGCCAGGCGGCCGCCGTCCAGGGCCGGGAAGGGCAGCAGGTTCAGGACGGCCAGGTTGAGCGACAGCAGCACGGTGAGGTTGGCCAGCGTGACCCAGGTCGGCGCACTGCTGATGGCCAGGACCTCCGAGGTCAACTGCCCCATCCCGATCGGCCCGGTCACGCCGCTGAGCGGGACCGCCCCCCGGATGAGGAGCACCAGCCCGTGGAACATCTGGCCGAGCGCGCTCCACGTCTCGCTGACGCCGCGCGGGACGATCTGCCACCAGGGCAGCCGGTGATACAGCACGTCCTGGCGCACCGCCGCGCCGATGTGCGGCTCCGACTGGGCCGGGGTCATGGCCGGGACGGCCAGCGTCAGGGGCTGCGGCGCGCCGTCGCGCTCCACCACGATCTGCACGGACCGCCCCGCCGCGTTGCGCAGCGACTGGAGGTAGGCGAAGCTGTCCTCGATTGGCTGCCCGTCGATGGCGGTCACCACGTCACCGGGCCGCAGCCCCGCCTGCTCCGCGGGGCTGGCCGGATCGACCTCTGCCACCGTGATCCGCGCGTTGGCGGCACTCGTGATCAGGATCCCGGTCCGCCCGGCGTTCGCCGGCGGATGCTCGCGGGGCACCACTTCGGTCTGGATCGTCTCCCCGTGGCGGAGGAGGGTCACCGGCATCGGCCGGCCGCTGAAGTCCTCGGTCAGGCGCTGGACCTGCTCGACCGAGGTCACGGTCTGCCCGCCGACCTGCAGGAAGCGATCGCCGGCCTGCCACCCGGCTTGCTGAGCCGGTGAGTCGGGCTGTACCTCGGCGACGTAGACGTTCAGCCTGGCCTCGCCCTGCAGGCCGACGACGGCCGTCATCAGCACGAGGGCCAGGACGAGGTTCATCAGCGACCCGGCGGAGAGCACGAGCGTGCGCTGGAGCCGTGACTTCGACTGCATGCTGCCCGGCGCGAGGGACTTGCCGTCCTCGCCGAGCAAGCGCACGAAGCCCCCGAGCGGGATCAGGTTGATCGAGTAGATCACGCCGCCGCGGCGGATGCCGACCAGGCGCGGTGGCAGCCCGATCCCAAACTCCTCCACCTTGATCCCCACCAGGCGGGCGGTGACAAAGTGCCCCAGTTCATGGACGAGAATCAAGATCGCCAGGATCGGGACGATGTAGAGTGCGTTCACGGGTGTGCCTCGTTGCCTGACTCGACGGAGCTTCGACGTCGCGGGCGGACGTTGAAGCGGCTGTCGTTCAATGGTACCGGCCGGCGACGGGCCGCGTCAACGCGGGCGGCGCGATGGCCCCGTGACGCGCATCCGGGTCCGCGTGCTAGAATGGGCCCGCCGCGGGCTGGCGCGCGGCCCTGGTCAGGCGCGACCGTACGCGGGTTCCTCCGTTAACCCGTGGAGCGGGCGCGCCGGGAGCGTTGCCATACGTTGCCGATGCGCTGTGTCTGCTCTACACTCCACGTGATGCGATTTTGATCGGATCTGGGGCTGACGAGATCTGCGCGAGACTGTTGTTGCTCGAGTGCCAGCGGTCCACGCTCCGGCATCGCAATCACCACGGGCCCGCGGGCTGCCTTGTCACCGGCAGCCGGATGTGCGCGCGCGTCTAGGAGGATGGTAATGGAGGAACAGATCGAGCGGTTCCTCGCCGCGCTTGGCCGGGATCGCGGGTTCTCCCCCAACACGATATCCGCGTACCGGAACGACCTCAGTCAGTTCTGCCTGTTCCTCCGAGAGCACCAGCGGCTCCAATGTTGGCAGGAACTCACTGAAACCATCCTCACCAGCTACGTGCTCCACCTGCGCGAGCGGTCGTACGCCAATGCGACCGTGGCGCGGAAGGTGGCGGCCGTCAAGTCCTTCTGTCACTACCTGGTCGAGGTCGGGGAACTGCGCCACGACCCGGCCGCCGGGCTGCCGTCGCCGAAGGTGGACAAGTTCATCCCCCGCGCGATCACGCCGGAGGAGGTCGCGGCGCTGCTGGCCCAGCCAGCCCGCGAGCGGACGCCGGAGGCCCTGCGCGACAAGGCCATGCTGGAGACCCTCTACGCCAGCGGCATGCGCGTGAGCGAGCTGACCGCGCTCAATGTGGAGGACGTCGATCTCGAGGGGGCCCAGATCCGGTGCGGCAACAAGCCCGAGCGCCAGCGCTGGGTGCCGCTGTCCGACAGCGCCGTCGCCGCGCTCCAGGAGTACCTGCGGGTCGGTCGCCCGCTGCTGCGGCAGTCGGCCGACGAGACGGCCCTCTTCCTGAACCATCGCGGCAGCCGGCTGACGCGCCAGGGCTTCTGGCTCATCCTGAAGTCCTACGCCGAGGCGGCGGAGCTGGGGGACATCACGCCGCACACCCTGCGACACACGTTCGCCGCGCACGCGCTGACGCGCGGCCGCGCACTGCGGGAGATCCAGCAGGTGCTCGGCCACGTCAGCATCTCCACCACGCAGGTCTACCAGCAGGTCGCCCAGCAGGTCAGCCGCACCAACGGGCACGCCCTCGTCTCCTCGGTGGCGGCGTGCTACGATAGCGACAGTTCGGAGTGAGGCGCGGCGAGCGGTCGCCGGCCGCGGCTCCGATCTGCACGGTGGGACACCTGATTCCCCTCGTCGCCCGACGGGGGGTCTTCGTCATTGGAGACTGATGATTCCCGCAGACAGGGCGGAGGGGCGCAGCGACATGGGCGCGGAGCAGACGCCAAAGACGCCGGTGTCGATGGACACGATCGTCGCCCTGGCCAAACGGCGAGGCTTCGTCTTTCCGGGAAGCGAGATCTACGGCGGGCTCGCCAATACCTGGGACTTCGGGCCGCTGGGCGTGGAGCTGCGCCGGAACATCAAGCATGCCTGGTGGCGGTTCTTCGTGCAGTTGCGGCCCGACATCGTGGGGCTGGACGGCTCGATCCTGCTTCACCCACGTACCTGGGAAGCGTCCGGGCACGTCGACGAGTTCAATGACCCGCTGATTGATTGCCGGAACTGCCGGTCGCGCTACCGGGCCGACACGCTGATCGAGGAGCGACTGGGGATCCCGGCCGATGGGCTCTCGCTGGAGGAGCTGAACCGGATCATCCAGGAGCAGCAGCCCGCCTGTCCCACCTGCGGCCAGCGCGACTGGACGCCGGTGCGCCAGTTCAACCTCATGTTCCGCACCTTCCTCGGGCCGGTCGAGTCCGCGGGGACGCCGGTGTTCCTGCGGCCGGAGACCGCCCAGGCCATCTTCCTCGACTACCGGAGCGTGCTGCAGTCCAGCCGCGTCAAGATCCCCTTCGGCATCGCGCAGATCGGCAAGGCCTTCCGCAACGAGATCACGCCGGGGAATTTCATTTTCCGTCTGCTCGAGTTCGAGCAGATGGAGATCGAGTACTTCATCCACCCGAACGGCTGGGAGACGCACTTCGAGCAGTGGCTCGATGCGATGCAGGCCTTCCTCAGCTACATCGGGCTGGGGACGGAGCGGCTGCGGCGGCGGGAGCACGGGCCGTCGGAGCTGTCCCACTACTCGAAGCGCACCATCGACTTCGAGTATCTCTTCCCGTTCGGCTGGAAAGAGCTGTGCGGCCTGGCCTATCGCACCGATTTCGATCTGCGGCGGCATCAGGAGTACAGCGGGGTCGACCTGACCTACTTCGACCAGCAGACGGGCGAGCGCTACCTGCCGCACGTCATCGAGCCGACCATGGGGGTGGACCGGCTGCTGCTGGTCCTGCTGCTCGACGCCTACCACGAGGAGGATGCGGTCGACGTGGCCGGGAAGCCGTACCGGCGCGTCGTGCTGCGCTTCCACCCGCGCATGGCACCCTACAAGGCGGCGGTGCTGCCGCTGATGCGGAAGCCGGAGCTGGTGGCCAAGGCCCAGGAGGTCTGGGCGCTGCTGCGGCCCGAGTTCCCCACCGACTACGACGAGACGCAGAGCATCGGGCGCCGCTACCGGCGGCAGGACGAGATCGGCACGCCTCTGTGCGTGACCATCGACTACGACACGCTGGAGGACGACTCGGTCACGATCCGGGACCGCGACAGCATGGAGCAGGTGCGCGTGCCGATCGCGGAGCTCGTGGCCGCCCTGCGCGAGCGTCTCGCGCTGTAGCGGTGCGCGGGCTGGAGCGGTCCGGCGGCTGCCGTGGCGGGCCACTCGCGCCGCGTGCTGCTACCAGTCGTCCGCGTCCTCGCCGACGATGCGCCGGTAGAGGCCGTCCAGTTCCTCGTCGGTGAAGAAGTGGATCACGAGCCGCCCGCCCGAGCGACCGCGCCGCAGCTCCACCTTGGTGCCGAGGGCGCGCCGGAACTGATCCTCCAGCCGCTGGATGGTCGGCGAGGGAGCCGGTCGGGCAGGCGCCGCCGGGCGCTTGCCGCTGCGCCAGTCGCGCACCAATTGCTCGGTCTGGCGGACGCTCAGGTCTCGGGCGATCACGATCTGCAGGGCGGCCACCTGCTCGACCGCCAGCGGGAGCCCGAGCAGCGCCCGGGCGTGCCCTTCGGTGATCTGCCCGGCGACGACCGCGGCGCGGACCTCCTCCGGCGCGTCGAGGATGCGCAGCGCGTTCGTGATCGCGACGCGGCTCTTGCCGACGCGGGCGGCCACCTCGGCCTGGGTGAGACCGAACTCCTCGATGAGCTGGCGGTAGGCGGTCGCCTCCTCGATGACGGTCAGATCGGCGCGCTGGACGTTCTCGACCAGCGCCACCTCGAGCAGCTCGCGCGGCGTCGAGTCGCGGACGATCGCGGGCACCGTGCGGAGCCCCGCCAGCCGGGCGGCGCGCCAGCGGCGCTCCCCGGCGAGGATGCGGTAGGGGGTGGCGCCGTCACTCTGCGCCAGCACCAGCGGCTGGATCACGCCGTGCTCGCGGATCGACGCCGCGAGGCTGGCGAGCTGGTCTGGATCGAAGTCGGTCCGGGGCTGAAACGGGTTCGGCTCGATGGCGTCGAGCTCGACGTGCTGGATGCCTCCCGCGTCGGCCGGGCCGCCCTGCGCCTGGATCAGCGCGTCCAGCCCCCGGCCGAGTCCCCCTTTGCGCTGCGCCATCCTTCTCGTCCCCTCATCCGGCCGCGCCATGTGGCAGTGAGAGTGTAGCATGGGCGCCAGCGGCTGCCCCCGTCGACGGCCAGTGGGGCGACCACCCCGGCCGATTGCGCCGACCGAGAGGAGAAGCCTGGTATGACGGAGACCATCGGCTTGGCGGTGATCACCGTCGGAGTCGGGGCACTGTTGGCTGTCTGGACCAGCAGCGCCCAGACCAACCGCGTGCTGGGGATACTCCTCTACGTGGCGTTCGGCTTGGTCAGCGCCCTGCTCGTCCTCGCCGGGGCGGGCATGCTCCTCCTCGGGGAGGCGGCCGGGACGGCCGGGACGGCGCCGGCCGGCGGTGCGGCACTGGCGGTGGGGCTCGGGCTGGGGCTGCCGCTCCTCCCGCCGGTGCGCCGCCTCCTGGCCCGGGCCATGCCGTTCGATCCGACCTCGATCCCGGACATGGTTGGCCTGGCGATCCTCACCGCCACGCTGGTCGGTTTCCCGCTGCTCGGCGTCTCAACCGCGGACGACGTCGCCTACCGCCCCGTCGGCGCCGACGAGCTGGTGGTGCAAACGGTGATGTTCGTCCTCCTGGCGTTCCTGGCCGTGGGCACCTGGATCAGGCGTGACCTGCGATCCGCGGTGCGGCGGCTCGGGCTGCGGTTGCTCACCCCGCGCGAGTTCGCCATTGCGCTCGCCCTGGTGCTGGTTGCCTTCTTCATCAGCGGGGTGGCTGGCGCGCTCACCCAGGCGCTGCAGCCCGGGCTGGAGCGCGAGCTGGAGGAGCGGCTCCGCACGATGACGCAGGAGGTGGCCAACGTCCCGGGCGCGGTCACGCTCGGGCTGACCGCCGGGATCGGGGAAGAGATCCTCTTCCGTGGCGCGATCCAGCCGCGCTACGGGATCGTGTTCACCTCGCTGGTCTTCTCCGTCACTCACGTCCAGTACGGATTCAGCGTGATCGTCCTCGGGGTCTTCTTGCTGAGCGTCCTGCTGGGCCTGGAGCGCCAGCGCATGGGGACGACGGCGTCGATCGTGACCCACGCGGCCTACAACACCGTGGCGGTGCTGCTCCAGTCGACCGTGTGAGCCGACGCCCATGGGCGCCGCGTGGCGGGACTGGGACCCGGAGGGGATCCTGCCCCACGGTGGGTCGCCCGCGGGCGATCTCAGCACTCGGGGTTAGGGGGTCGGGGAAGCGCCCGGGGGCTGCTCTTCAGGCGTCGCGGCGGGCGGGGAGGCCGGGGGCTCGGACGCGGCCGGCTGCGGCGCCGGGGTCGGCGTCAGGAGGTCGCCGTGACCGGACGTGTCGGGGTAGATCTCCCACGTGCCGCCGGTGGTGCTGCCGGCGTCGAAGTAGAGGACGTAGACGAAGCCCTGGTCGCTGTAGAGCATGAGGCCGTTGGCAAACTCCTGGATGCGGCCGTCCATGGGCTCATGGGCCGTGTCGGTCGTGGCGTAGCCGAGCTGCTGCCGGATGGCCGGATGCTCTGTCCAGAGCTTGCCGAAGCGCGTGCTCGGGACCCAGAGGTTCGGCTCAGGCGCGGGACCGCCGTAGGCCGGGTCCGATGCGGTCCAGGTGTCCGCCTCCAGGCTCCACGTCCCGGTGCTGTTGTTCAGGACGTAGATCTGATAGGTGTCGAAGCGCGCGTACATCGTTCCCCGCTGGAAGTCGAGGACGGCGGCCGAGGTGCTGTAGGCGCCGCGCGGGTCGGGGGCACCGAGGCGCGCCCGCACGCTCTCCTGAGCCCAGTAGACGCTCCCGAAGGCGCCGGTGACCGGCACCGGCGTCGGGGTCGCCGTCGGGGCCGGGATTGTTGGCTGGGGCGTCGGCGTGTCGGCCGGTGGGGTGGGTGTCGCGGGCGTCGCCGGTGCCGGGCTCGTCGTCGGGCTGGGCTGGCGCGCACCCGGCGTGCCGGTGCCCGGGCTCGGTTGGCCGCGGCCGTTGCCCGGCTGGGTCGGGGTGTCGGGCTGCACCGGCTCGGTCCCGGGCAGCTCGTCCCGGCCGGCCTGCGTGGCCGAAGCCACGACCGCTGGCGCCGAGGGCGACTGCTCGGCGGTGGGCGGGACCGTGCTGGTGGCCGTTGGTGCTGGCGCGGTGGTCGGTGTCGCCGTCGGATCCGGCCCCTGGGCGAGCGCGGGCGTGGTGTGGAGACGCAAGGTCCACGCCTTCGCCAAGGCGCCGCCATAGGCGTCCCGCGCGCCTGGCAGGATGGTGATGAGATAGTCGGTGTTCGGGAGCAGCGGGACGGTCTCCGTCGGGCTCGCGCCGATGATGAGCTGCTTGCTCCCGCGCCAACTGATCGGCAGCCGCTCCTGCTCCGACAGCGGGATGATGCGCAGGTGCTCCTGCACCGATACCGGGTCCATCGCCTTGTTGAAGGTGATCTCGATCGGCTGCTGGACCGGCCACTGCTGGATGACCGTGGCGTCCGGCCCCGTCACGGCGGGGGTGAGGTTGCGCTCGTAGCCGCGCACGAGGAGGAAGGCAGCGGCGATCAGGATGACGGCAAAGGTGCCGACGGCGGACAGCCCGACGCGGCTGCCGGACACGCCGAACCAGCGGTGGAAGCGGGAGGGTGCGCCCCGCTCGACCGTCTGCTGCCAGACCTGTTTGGCGAGGTCATCGGGTGGTGGGGGTGGCGGGAGCAGCTCGCGGACCTGCTCGCGCAGGAGTTGGTACTCACGAAGGAGGGTAGCGCACTCGTCGCAGTGGGCAAGGTGCTCCAGGAGTCGCCGGACTTCGTCCGGCATCAACTCCCCGTCCATGTAGGCCGATATGAGTGGCCGGATGGACTTGCACCCTTGCCGGCTCATGCCCTGACTGGCTCCTCCAGGCGCCGGTAGATCCGGCGGAACTCCTCCCGCGCGCGGAAGAGGACCGACTTGACCGCGGAGCGGGACAACCCCATGACCTGGCCGATGTCTTCGCAGGACATGCCCTCGAACTCGCGCAGAATGAGCGCCATGCGGTTGCGCGGGCTCATCTGCTGAAGGACCTGCTGCACCACGGCTTGTGTCTCCTGGCTCAGCGCGCGACGCTCGGGATCATCCAACGGGCGTCCGTGGAGGAGATGTTCGTGCTTGTGCGTCTCCCACGGGAGCCAGCGGATCCGCTGGCGGCGGCGGAGGACGTCGAGGCACGCATTCGAAGCGATCCGGTGCAGCCACGCGGAGATGTTGAGGTCCTCCGAGGTCTGCGCAAGCCCCCGGTAAGCTCGGATGAAGCACTCCTGGGTCAGATCGCTGGCGTCCTCGGCATTGCCCATCATGCGGTAGATGAAGCCGTAGATCTGCCGCTCGTAGTGCTGGAAGATCGCTTCAAAGGCTGCCTGGTCACCCTCCTTCGCCCGGCTGATCCATGCGGCCTCGTCCACAGGCACGACGGCAGAGCCATCCATAACGAGGTCCTCCGTATCCTTCTAACGAGCGAGCCGCGCCCCTGGTTGTGGGATGTATGCCAGCACCACCGGCCGTGGCGGGAAGGTCATCTGTCACCTGAGAGCCAGCGATAGTGTACATGCAGGTAGACGATACCCCATTCTCGCTTGAGATGCAACACGGTCACGGCGCGTCGGTGGCCCCCGGCGGGCCATCGGCTGCCGCGTCAGTGCTACAATTCCGGCCCAGGGCGCGGCCGGGTGGTGCCGCGGCTGACCGATGAATGGGGGTGGCGTGACGCACCCGTTTCTCGAGCGACTGGCGCGCGGGCCGATCCTGTGTGACGGTGCCATGGGGACGCTGCTCTACGAGCGCGGTATCCCCCTCGACGCCTGCTTTGATGAGGTCAATCTCACCAATCCGGACCTCGTCGTCGACATCCACCGTGAGTACATCGCGGCCGGCGCGGAGATCATCGAAACCAACTCCTTCGGCGCGAACCGGTTCAAGCTGGAGCCGTACGGGCTGGCGACGAGGGTGCGCGAGATCAACCGGCGCGCGGCGCGCAACGCACGCGAGGCGCGGGAGATCAGCGGCCAGCCGGTGCTCATCGCCGGTTCGATCGGGCCGACCGGGCGCACCCTGCCGCCGATCGGCGGCACGCCGGTCGACGCGGTCATCGCAGCCTATCGCGAGCAGGTCGAGGGCCTGCTCGAGGGCGGGGTGGATCTCCTGATGATCGAGACCATCGGCGCGCTGGCCGAGATGCGCGCCGCGGTCGAGGCGGCGCGGCAGGTGTCCGACCTGCCGATCGTGGCGCAGATGACCTTTGTCGACGACGAGCAGACCCTCGCCGGCAACACCGTGGACGAGGTCGTGGCGGTGCTGAGCGAGCTGGGGGTCGCGGTGATCGGGGCCAACTGCAGCGTGGGGCCGCGCTCGACCCGTGAGGTGCTGCGTCGGATGGTCCGGGTCGCCCCGCCGGGCTGCCGCTTCTCGGGGCAGCCGAACGCGGGCTGGCCGATGCAGGTCGGCGGGCGGGTGATCTACCCGTCGGCCCCGGAGTACTTCGCGGCCTACGCCCGCGATGCGGTGCGGATGGGGCTGTCGATCGTCGGTGGCTGCTGCGGCACCACGCCGGTGCATATCCGGGCGATGCGGCAGGCCATCGACGAGCTGGCGCAGGTCGAAGCGCCCACGCCGCCCGAGCGGATCGAGGTGCGGCCGCCGCGGCGCGAGGTCCTGGCCCCCGAGGGGCCGACCCGCCTGGCCCAGAAGCTGGGCAAAGAGTTCGTCGTCAGCGTCGAGGTGGATCCGCCGAAGGGGCTCAACGCGCGCAAGACGCTGGCCGGCGCCGAGCTACTGAAGCAGGCCGGCGTGGAGTTCATCAACGTGGCCGACAGCCCGATGGCCCGCGTCCGCATGAGCGCGCTGACGCTCTGCTACCTGATCCAGCAGCAGGTCGGCGTCGAGACGATCCTGCACTTCACCACCCGGGATCGCAACCTGATGGGCCTCCAATCGGACCTGATCGGCGCCCACGCGATGGGGGTCCGCAACATCATCGCCCTGACCGGCGACCCGCCGAGCCTGGGAGACTATCCCGACGCCACGCCGGTCTACGATGTGGACTCGATCGGGCTGGTCCGGATCATCCGCTCGTTCAATCAGGGGACGGATGCCGCCGGGGCGTCGATCGGGCAGATGGCGAGCTTCACCGTCGCGGTCGCGGCCGATCCCACCCGAGACGACCTGCTCCACGAGGCGGAGCGGCTGCACGCCAAGATCTCGGCCGGGGCGGATCTGGTCATGACCCAGCCGGTCTTTGCCGTGGAGACGTGGACCCGCTTCGCCGCCCTCTACGAGGAGCGGTACGGCCCGATCCCCGTGCCGGTGCTGCTCGGGGTGCTGCCGCTCCAGAGTCATCGCCATGCCGAGTTCCTCCACAACGAGGTGCCGGGCATCCGCCTCACCGACGAGGCGCGGGAGCGCATGCGCCGCGCCGGCAGCGAGGGGCGGCGCGAGGGCGTCGCGATGGCGCGAGAGCTGGTTGAGGCGGCGCGGGAGCTGGTGCACGGCATCTACATCATGCCGTCGTTCGGCCGGTACGAGGTGGCGGCGGAGGTGCTCGAGGCGCTGACCGACCGGCGGCTCCGGGCACCGTTGCGGCGCTAGCCCCCGGGTGCTATACTGCGCGCGGCCCGCCCCCGCCGGGCTCCTATCGGCGTGGGCGCGAGCAGGGAGACGTGGACCGCGACGTAGGGGTGTGAGGGTAGTGCAACCATGGTGGACGTAATCAGGAGTATCGAGCAGGAGCACCTGCGGGACGATATCCCGCACTTTGGTCCCGGTGACACGGTGCGAGTCCACGTCAAGGTCGTCGAGGGCAACCGGGAGCGCATCCAGCCCTTCGAAGGGGTGGTTATCCGGCGGCGCGGCGGCGGGATCAACGAGAACTTCACGGTGCGCCGGATCGCCTCGCACGGCATCGGGGTCGAGCGCACGTTCCCGATCCACAGCCCGCGGGTGGAGAAGATCGAGGTGCTGCGGCACGGCAAGGTGCGCCGGGCCAAGCTGTACTACCTGCGCGGTCTGACCGGCCGTGCTGCCCGCATCAAGGAGCGTCGCCGATCCCCTGGCAGCTACCTGCGGTAGCCGGCGGTGCACGGGGCCATGAGGAGCGAGCAAGCGTCGGAGCGGTGCGCGAGCACCGCTCCTGTGCTTTCGGTGCCCGATGCGGGCCGACCGACCGCGGCGATCGAAGCGACGCTCTGGGCGCGCGGGCTGCGCCGGGTCGCGGGGGTCGACGAGGTGGGCCGCGGCTGCGTCGCCGGGCCGGTCGTGGCGGCCGCCTGCATTCTCCCGCCCGGCCTCGAGGACATCCCGGGCGTGCGCGACTCGAAGACCCTGTCGGGCCGCCAGCGGGAGCGCCTGGCGGCGGAGATTCGCCGGGTGGCGATCGCGGTCGGCATCGGCGCGGCCTCGCATCGCGAGGTGGACCGCCTCAACGTCCGCGTCGCCAGCGCCCTCGCGATGCAACGGGCGCTGGCGCGCTTGGGGGCCTGGGACCACGTGCTCTACGACGGCCACCCGCTGCCGGAGCTGGACCCCGAGCGCGCCACCGCCGTGGTCAAGGGCGATGCTACGTGCCTGTCGATCGCCTGTGCCTCGATCCTGGCCAAGGTCGTGCGCGACCACCTCATGGCGCGGCTGGCGCGGCGCCACCCGGAGTATGGCTGGGATCGGAACGCCGGCTACGGCACCGAGGAGCACCTGGCCGCGCTGCGGCGGGCCGGACCGACCCCGCACCACCGTCGCACCTTCGCCCCCGTGCGGGAGCTGCTCGCGGGGCAGCTCCTGGAGCCGCGCTGATGCACCGCCGGCGCTTGGGCGACGCTGGCGAGCGGTTCGCCGAGCACTACGTCACCCGGCGCGGCTGGCGGGTGCTGGCGCGCCAGTGGCGCGGCGCGTCGGGCGAGGTGGACCTGGTCGCGCTCGACGGCGACGTGCTGGTCCTGGTCGAGGTCAAGACGCGCCGGGGCGCGCGCTTCGGCGCGGCCGAGGAAGCGGTCGACCCGGCCAAGGCGGAGCGCCTGCTCGCGCTGGGCGAGGAGTTCGTCGCCGCCCACCCGGAGCACAGCGAGCGGGTGTGGCGCGTCGACCTGGTGGCCATCACCCTGGACGCGCGCGGCGCGGTCGAGCGCGTCACCCATGTGCCCGACGCCTATCAGACCGGGTAGCCGGGGAGGGCGGGATCATGAGCCGATCGACGGAGGAGCACCGCGCGCAGGCACCCGCGGCGGTCCGCTGCGCGGTGATCACGGTCAGCGATACCCGGACGCCAGCAACGGATCGCAGCGGGGCGCTGATCCGCGAGCGCCTCACCGCCGCGGGGCACGCCGTGGTGGACTACCGCATTGTGCCCGACGAGCCGGACCGCATTGGCCCGCTGCTGGATGAGCTGGCCGAGGCCAGCGGCTGCGACGCGATCATCCTGAACGGCGGCACCGGCATCGCGCGCCGCGATACGACCTACGACGTCGTCGCCAGCCGGTTGGAGAAGCGCCTGGACGGGTTCGGCGAGCTGTTCCGCATGCTGAGCTATGCCGAGATCGGCGCGGCGGCCATGCTCTCCCGTGCGACGGCCGGCGTCTATCGCGGCACCCTCATCTTCCTCACGCCGGGGTCGAGCCACGCAGTGGCCCTGGCGATGGACAAGCTGATCGTCCCCGAGCTCGCGCACATGGTGTACGAGCTCCGGAAGTAGGGAGCACCCCCAGGCCCAGCAGTGCGCCTGGCAACCCGACGGCGGGTTCGCGGGGGCGGGTGTCCTGTCCCGTATTGCGGATCGCGTAGTCCGTGCCCCGGATCGCGGGCTGTATCCCGCCCGGAGCAGCCGGAGCCTGGCCTCGGCCTCGCAGTCACGCGGGCGGGCACAAGGCCCGCCCCTACCAGCACACGCCCACCGCCAAGACGGATTGGGCGCGGCGCTGGCCCGGCGGGCACCTTTGGTATCATCCACCCGGCGTGACGATGGCGTGTGCGGAAGGATGGAGACGATGGCGCGGACTGGTGACCGGCCGGCGCGAACGCCCCAGGTCCTCAAGGGGATGCGAGACCTGCTCCCCCAGCAGATGGTGCTCCGCCAGCACGTCATCGGCACCTTCCGGCGCGTCTTCGAGCGCTACGGGTTCGAGCCCATTGAGACGCCGGTGCTCGAATATCTGGACGTCCTGACCGGAAAGTATGGCGAAGACGAGAAGCTGATCTACCACTTCCAGGATCGCGGCGGGCGCGAGGTCGGGCTGCGCTACGACCTGACGGTCCCGCTGGCGCGCTTCGTCGCCACCCACCGGCATGAGCTGGTCTTCCCCTTCAAGCGTTACCACATCGAGCCGGTCTTCCGGGCCGACCGCCCGCAGCGCGGGCGCTACCGCCAGTTCTGGCAGTGCGACGTGGACATCGTCGGCACGGCGTCGATGCTGGCCGACGCCGAGGTGATCATGGTCTGGATCGACGCGCTGTCGGCGGTCAACATGCCCAACTTCGTGGTGCACATCAACCACCGCAAGCTGCTCCAGAGCATGGCGCAGGTCGCCGGCGTGCCGGAGGCGCAGGCCGCGACGATCCACCGGGCGATCGACAAGCTGGCCAAGATCGGGCGCGACGGGGTGCATGCCGAGATGGTCAATCACGGCATCCCGCCTGAGGCGGCCGACCGTGTGCTGGACCTGGTCGCACTGGAGGGTGAGCCGGCGGAGGTGCTGGCGGAGCTCCGTCGCCGGCTGGCCGGCAACCAACTGGCCGAGGAGGGGATCGCCGACCTGGAAAACCTCTTCCGCTACCTCGGCGAGCTGAACGCGGACCCCGCGCACTACCAGTTGGACCTGTCACTGGCCCGGGGGCTGGACTACTACACCGGGCCGGTGTTCGAGGCCATGGTGAAGGAGCCGAACATCGGCTCGCTCGGTGGCGCTGGCCGCTATGACCACCTGATCGGCATGTTCCTCGGTGAAGACATCCCGGCCACGGGCGCCTCGCTCGGCCTCGAGCGCATCATCGACGTGATCCAGGAGCTGCACCTGCTGCCCCAGCCGCGCACGGTGTCCGAGGTGCTGGTCACGGTCTTCAGTGACGAGGGACTGGAGGCCTCCCTCAGCCTCGTCAGCCAGCTCCGCGCCGGCGAGGTCAACGCCGAGATCTACCTGGGCGAGCGGCGGGACCTGCGCCGCCAGGTGCAGTACGCCGACCGCAAGGGGATCCCGCTGGTGGCCTTCCTCGGCCCCGACGAGATCGCGGCCGGGACGGTCAACCTGCGGGTCATGGCGAGCGGCGAGCAGGTCACGGTGCCGGTGAGCGCGGCTGCCGAGACGATCGACCGGCTGCTGAAGCAGGAGCGGAGCGGTGACGGCGCTGCTGGGCAATAGCAGCGCGCCGCGCTGGTACCAGGGCGACCCGCCGCGACTGGACGCCTACCTCGAGCGCCTGCGCGCCTGGGGCGCCACCGCGACCGAGGTGGTGTTGCACCACGGCCCGGCCGACGAGCGCACCGCACGCGTGCACCTGCTGGCGGAGGACTGGGAGCGCGTGCTCCGACGCTACCGCGACGCCGGGATCGCGGTGCAGGTGCATGTCTCGCTCGATCCGCGCTTCGCGACGCACCGTTGGCTCGACGATCCCGACGCGCTCAAGCGGGAGTACGCCCCGCTCTTCCGGGTGCTGCGCGACCTGGCCGCGGAGCAGGGGCGGGCCGTCCTCGTCCTCCACGGAGCGGGTGATCCCGCCCGCAGCTACGCTGACAACCGCCAGGCGACCGTCGAGCTGCTCGCCTGGCTGGCGGAAGAGGCCGAGCGACTGCCCGGCGAGGTGCTCATCGCGTTGGAGTTGGGGGCGATGAAGCCGGACCGGCCCACCGCCACGGCCCGCTCCCGGGACGGCGTCCTGGCGCTGGTGCGCGCGGTCGATTCCCCGCGCGTCGGCATCTGCTGGGATCTGGCGCACGACTGCGAGAACGCCGCGCACGAGGCCGGGTGGACCACGGTGCCGGACGCCGACTTCCTGGCGCGCGTGGTCCACGTCCACGCGCACGACCTCGGTGACGACGGGGCGTCGCACTACCCGCCGCTGCTTGGCCGGGTGCCCGTCGCCGAGCAGCTCGCGGCCCTGGCCCGTACCGGTCGCCTGCCGTCAATCACCATGGAGGTGCGCTGGCGCTGCGCCGCACGCCTGGGCGACCCGTGGGAGTTGCTGGGCGAGAGCTATCGGCGGGTCGGCGCCATCGTGGCGCGGCTCTCCCGCCGCTAGGGGCGCGCGGCCCCGCCCTCGGCCGCCGGACGCGCACCGGCGGGGCCGTGGGGGGCTATCGCAGCCGCCGGTGCCCGGCCGGTGCCTGTGCGGCGCCGGTCTCCTCGTCGATCGCCGCCGTCGCGACGATACGGCCGTTGCCGTGGTCGGCAATCGGCGCTCCGGCCTCGCCGGTGGCCGGGGCGACCACCGGTGAGCCGGCCAGGACTGCATGGTAGACCTCCAACAGCTCGCGTACGCGGCTGCGCCAGGAGAGGTGGGTGACGGCGCGCTCGCGCAGTTGGACGCCGAGCGCCGCGGCCTGCGCGGGATGGCGGAGCAGCCACAGGATCTGATCGGCGAAGGCGGCGGCGTCGCCGTGTGGCGCGTAGACCCCGAGGTCGCCGAGGATCTCCCGGTTGGCGGGCGCGTCGAAGGCGACGACGGGCAGGCCCATCGCCATGTAGTTGTAGAGCTTGCCGTTCCCCTCGGTGAGTGACATCTTCGGCGCGACGGCCACCTCGCCCAGGGCGAGGTAGCGATGGGCGGCGGCATAGGGGATGCGGCCGGGAAAGCTCATCCGGTGCCCAAGCCCGCGCGCTTCGGCCAGCAAGCGGTAGCGTTCGTTGCCGGGGAAGCCCATGACCAGGAAGAAGGCGTCCGGCTCCTGCGTTAGAACCCGGTGTGCGGCGTCGAGCAGCAGGTCGGCGCCTTGATAGGGGGCGAGGAGGCCCAGGTAGACGATGACGCGCGCCCCCTCCGGGATGCCGAAGAGGCGCCGCAGCTCCTGCCGCTCGGCGTCGGTGACCGCCGCGGGCGAGAACCGATCGGTGTCCACGGCGTCGAGCACGGTCGTCAGCCGCTCGGGCGGGTGGCCGCGCTGGAGCAGGCGCTGCCGCGCGTTGTCGCTGCTGGTGATGATCCGGTCGGGCAGGCGGTCGATGCAGTGCTCCAGGGCCCGGACGGCGGCTTGCAGCCGCCCGTTGCGCCGGAGGAAGCCGTGGTCGAGCATCTCCTCGGTGAGGCTGCCCTGGTAGTCGAACACCAGTGGCCGCCGGATCAGGCGGGCGAGCACGCCGCCAATCAAGGCGCCCTCGTGCAGGTGGGCGTGGATGAGGTCGGGTCGCTCGCGCAGGGCCGTGCGCAGGACCTCCAGCGAGAGGACCGCGTCGAGGTACAGCTTGTGGCGCGACGAGCCGACCACGACGCGCTTCCGCCAGGGGACGTCGAGCGAGCGGCGTATCACGAGGCCTGGCATGTCGCTGCCGTTGTGATAGGTGCAGATCGTGACGTGATGGCCCTGTGCCTGGAGCGCTCGCGTCTCTTCATAGATGCGGACATGGCAGCCGTAGTCGGCGAAGAAGGATGTGGGCGCGATCATCAGCACCCGAAGTGGCCGATTGAACCGGGCGACCTTTACCGTCACGCGTCGCATCCCTCCCCCTCTTGGACGTCATTGTACGCTGACGGCGCTGCCGTGGTTGTAGGCCGCGGCGGGAAGGCCCCGCCCGCCGGCAGGCGCGCCCCCGGTTCGCCCGGGGGCGCTCGCCTTGACGGCGTGGCGTTCGGGACGGATAGTCCTAGGCAGCAGACGGCACGGCGAGCAGGAAGGTGTGTGGGGTACAAGGATGAGCGCTGAAGAGTACCGGCGCGTCATGGTCGTGGTTGCCCATCCCGACGACATG
Source organism: Sphaerobacter sp. (assembly GCA_029961075.1). Taxonomy (GTDB): domain Bacteria; phylum Chloroflexota; class Chloroflexia; order Thermomicrobiales; family Thermomicrobiaceae; genus Sphaerobacter. The sequence continues at coordinate 33,706 of JASBVL010000002.1, read as the reverse complement.
GAGTTCAGTTCGGCCGGGACGGTGGCCAAGTTCGTCGCGGAGGGCCGCGAGGTGGTGCTGGTGCAGTGCACCTCGGGCGACAAGGGGACCGCGCGCCGCGACATCTCCTCGGCGGAGCTGGCGGCGCTGCGCGAGGAGGAGGAGCGCGAAGCGTGCCGGCGCCTGGGGGTGAGTCAGATCGAGTTCCTGCGGCTCCCCGACGGTGAGCTGATGCCGGACCTCAACTTCCGGGAGAAGATCGTGCGCCAGATCCGGAAGCACCGGCCGGACATCGTCATCACCCACGACCCGTTCCGCCCCTACTCGCTCCACCCCGATCACCGCGCGGTGGGGATCACCACGGTCGACTCGGTCTATCCGACCGCGCGCGACCCGCTCTACTTTCCGGAGCACCTGGAGGCGGGGCTGGAGCCGCACAAGGTGGCGGAGCTGTGGCTCTTCGGCGCGGAGTACCCCGACACCTTCATCGACATCAGCGATACCTTCGAGGCCAAGATCAACGCGCTGCGGGCGCACGTCAGCCAGGTGGGGACGGCCGAGGATCTGGAGGAGCGCGTGCGGGAGCGGGCGGCCGAGGTGGGGCGGCCCGAGGGCATCCCGCTGGCGGAGGCGTTCAAGGTCATCAAGATGCGACGCTGAGGCGGGCATCGCCCCCGGCCGCGGAGATCCGCAACCGAAGCGTTGCGAATGTCTGGTAGCCTTGGTATGGTAGTCGTAGCGTTGCAGATCGTGGCAGCAGCGGGGATCGGCCACCGGAGGCGCCAGCAGCGAGTGACGGTCCGTGGGGCCGGCGGAAGGACGACAGATGGCTGCACCGATGAGCGTGGCTCCACCGGTTCCCGATGAGCGGGCCATCCAGCGCTTCGGGGAGCGTCTCACGCGGGACGCCTACGGCCGGCCCATGACCTACTTGCGGATCTCCCTCACCGATCGCTGCAACCTGCGCTGCGTCTACTGCATGCCGGCGATCGGGGCCAAGTTCGCCCCGCGCGACGAGCTCCTCACCGACGAGGAGATCCTGACGGTCGTCCGCGCGGCGGCCAAGATCGGGTTCTCTAAGATCCGGCTGACCGGCGGCGAGCCGACGGTGCGGCCGCACGTCGTCGACATCGTGCGCGAGATCGCGCGTATCCCCGGGATCGACGACGTGTCGATGACCACCAACGGGCTCCTCCTCGATCGCCTGGCCGACGATCTCAAGGCCGCCGGGCTCCGCCGCATCAACATCAGCATCGACACCCTCAAGCCCGAGCGCTACACCCGCATCACGCGCGGGGGCAAGATCGACAAGGTGTGGGCCGGCATTGAGGCCGCCGAGGCGGCCGGCCTGACGCCGATCAAGCTGAACGCGGTGGTGGTGCGCGGGCAGAACGACGACGAGGTGGCCGATCTGGCCGCGCTCACGATCGATCGCCCGTGGCAGATGCGCTTCATCGAGGTGATGCCGCTGGAGGGCGTCGGCGACGTGCATGACGCCGGCCTGGTGACCACCGCGGAGACGATGGACCTGATCGAGCAGGTGCACGGCCCACTCGAGATGCTGGAGGCGCCGCCCGGTGACCCGGCGCGGGTCTACCGCATCGCCGGGGCGCGGGGCACGATCGGCTTCATCAGCCCGGTAAGCCAGCCGTTCTGTGCCTTCTGCAATCGCATCCGCCTCACGGCCGACGGCAAGCTGCGCCTCTGCCTGCTCCGGAACGACGAGGTCGACGTGCGCGACATCCTGCGCCGCGGTGGCACCGAGGACGACCTCATCGAGCAGATCCGCTTCGGCGTCTGGCGCAAGCCGTGGGGCCACGGGCTGGCCGAGGGCGACCGCAACGTCGGCCGCGGCATGAGCCAGATCGGCGGGTAAGGCGGAGGAACGTCGGACGTCAGGCGTCACACGTCAGCCGTGGTGGGTGATGCGTGATGCGTGATGCGTGTGTCGTAGTGCGTAGTCCGTGGTTGGTGTTGCGTGTTCCGGCTGGCGTGATGCGGAGTATGGTCTGTACTCCGTCTTCCGGTGTCTCCCCTCTCCCCTGGTGGGAGAGCGGGTGACGGTGAAGCCTCGTCCCCCCTCTCCCAACGTTGGGAGAGGGGCTGGGGGTGAGGGCCGACGCACCACGCAATACGCACCACGCAATACGCAGTACGCCATACCCATGACGCATGACGTGTGACGTCTGCCAGCGCGCCGACCTCATCCGCCACCCGTCAAGATGACCGTATCCCTCGTACATGCGCTACCATCTCGGAGGCGATCCTGGCTGGGTCGCACGCGCGGTGCACGCGCGGCCTCCGCCGGTGCCGTCTGAGGCTGAGGTCTGGGACGACGCCAGCGCCGGCAGCGGCGGACCGCGACGTTCGAGCGCGGGCCGGTTCGGATCGGCGAGGGTGCAGGCCGGGCGTGGAGGAGATGCGATGACGACGCTGGACGAGATCCGGAGGCGGGCAGCCGCCTACCACGGCGACTACGTGCGCGACCTGGAGCGCATCGTCAACATCGACAGCGGCACGTTCGATAAGGCCGGCGTGGACCAGGCCGGGGCACTCCTGCGGGACCTCCTCGCCGGGCTCGGCTGCGAGATCACGGTCCATCCCCATGCCGACCTGGGGGACAACTTTACCGCCACGCTGCGCGGTGCGGGCACCCGCCGGCTGATGCTGCTCGGCCACTTCGATACGGTCTATCCCGCTGGGACCGTTGCCGAGCGGCCGTTCACGGTGCGCGATGGCCGGGGGTACGGTCCGGCGACGATGGACATGAAGGGCGGGCTGATCCTCGGCTACTACGCGCTGCGCCTGCTCCGCGATCTGGGCTTCGACGACTTCGCCGAGATCACCTTCGTGGCCAATGCCGACGAGGAGATCGGCTCGCCGACCTCGCGCGGCTTGATCGAGTCGGAGGCCAGCCGGATGGACGCCGTCTTCGTGCTGGAGCCGGGACGGGCGCCCGGCGGCGTCCTGGCGACGCGCAAGGGTGTCGGGATGTACGAGCTGACGGTGCGGGGCCGGGCCGCGCACGCCGGGGCCGCACCGCAGGACGGGCGCAACGCCAACCTGGAGTTGGCGCACAAGATCATCGCGATGCACGAGTTGAATGACCCCGCGGTCGGGACGACGGTCTCGGCCAACGTGATGCGGGGCGGGTCGCGGCGCAACGTCATCGCCGACCACGCCGTGGTGGAGGTGGACGTCCGCGTGCCGACCCGCGCCGAGGCGGAGCGGGTGCACGCGGCGATGGTGGCGCTCGCCGAGCGCCGCTGGGTGCCGGACACCGAGACGGTCCTGACCGGGGGGCTGAACCGCCCGCCGATGGAGAAGGTCCCCGGGACCGCCGCGCTGCTGGATGTGGCGCGCGGCATCGTCGAGGGGCTGGGCCTGGAGTTCCAGGAGCTGACCAGCGGCGGCGGCAGTGACGGGAACTTCACCGCGGCGCTCGGCGTGTCCACCCTCGACTCGCTGGGGCCGGTCGGGCAGCACGCGCACAGTGTGGACGAGTGGGTGGATCTGGAGACGGTGCCGGAGCGATTGGCGCTCGTCGCGGCGCTGCTGATGCAGGCACCGGCGCGGCCGTGATGGCGGAGCGGGCCGTCCGGGATCGGCGGGCGTTCTTGCCCGCCTTCCCGCGCGTGAGCGTGAGCCTGCCGCGGCCGCTCGCCGCGGTGCTGGTCGCCCTGGCCACGGTCGTCGGCGCGGGCGCCATCGGCTGGCTGTCGGTGGCGCAGGGCCCGATCCCGGCCACGGCGATCCTCGCCGGGCTGGTCGCCGCGGTGGTGGTGTCGAGTGACCCGCGCGCGGGCGTCTGGGCGGTCGTCGCGGTGATGACGCTGCTGCCCTTCGCGGTGATCCCGGTGCGGGTCGGCCTCACCCTGACGCTGTTCGAGGCGGCGGCGATCGGCGCGCTCGGGGTGTGGGGTCTGCGGCTGCTGCTGCGCCGCGACGAGCGCATCGTCTCGACCGCGCCCGCGGCGCTGATCGTGCTCCTGCTCGCCCTCACCCTCTTCGCGTTCCTGCTGGGGATCCATCACGCCTACACCTCGCAGACGTTCCACGACTACGGCAAGTTCGTCCTGGCGGTGCTCGTGGGCTTCGTCGTCTGGAACACGACGTACACGCTGGCCGACGCGCGGCGCCTGACCGCGGTGCTCCTCCTCGGCGCCAGCGCGGCCGCGGCGATCGGCCTGGCGCTGTACGCCGGCGGGCCGGGGCTGACCCTGCGGGTGCTCAGCCGCCTGATCCCGTACGGCTACCCGTCCGATCGCATCGTGCGCTACATCGAGGACGACCCGGCGCGGCCGATGCGGCTGATCTCCACCTCGGTCGACCCCAACTCCTTCGGCGGGCTGCTGGCGGTGACCTTCGTCCTCGCGGTGGCGATGGCGATCGCGCGGCAGCGGCTGCTGCCCCGCTGGCTGACGGTGCCGGCGATCGGGCTGCTCGGGGCGGCCCTGCTGCTGACGCTGTCGCGCGGCGCCTGGGTCGGGGCGGCGGCGGGGCTGGCCGTGCTGACCGTCCTGCGCTATCGCTGGCTGATCCTCCCCGGCGGCCTCCTGGCGGCGGCCGCCCTGCTGCTGGGGATCGGCGCCAGCTTCATCCACCGCCTCTACCTGGGGCTGACCTTGCAGGATGCCGCCACCCGGCTGCGGTTGATGGAGTACCGCAACGCCCTGGCAATCATCCGAGCGCATCCGGTGTTCGGCGTCGGCTTCGGCGAAGCCCCATCGATCACCCTGCAGACCGGCGTGTCCAGTATCTACCTCACCATCGCGGAGCGGACCGGGCTGCTCGGCCTCGGGGTCTTCCTGATCACGGTGGGTGCGATCGCCCTGGCGGGGCTGCGCTGCTGGCGCCGGCAGCGGGAGACCGCGGCCGGGGACCTGACGCTCGGGCTGCTCGCGGCGCTGGCGACGGCGTTGACCGTCGGGGTGTTTGACCACTACTTCTTCAACATCAGCTTCCCCCACATGGTCGCGCTCTTCTGGCTCGTCTGCGGGCTGCTCCTGGCCCTGGCCTATCCGCCGAAGCGGGTGCGTTGACGCTGCCCGCCGCCCGTGGTAGGGTCCCGCGCGGGAAGGATCGGGGATGACACGACTGATCGCGCATCTGGTCGCGAACGGCCTCGCCGTGGTGGGGCTGGCCCGGTTGCTCCCGGAGCACGTCAGCTACACCGACACCACCGCCGTGGTGATCTTCTCCGCGATCCTGGTGGTGCTGAACGCCGTGCTGCGACCGATCCTCCGCCTGGTGGCGTTCCCGGTGACCTGCTTGACCTTCGGGCTCTTCGCCATCGTGGTGAACGCCGCGGTCTTCTACCTGGCCGCGCGCCTCAGCGGCGGGATCCACCTCTCCTTCGTCGGCGCCCTGGTCGGCACGGTCGTCGAGAGCCTGCTGACGGGCCTGATCTGGCGACTGGTGGGCGAGAACGGCAAGCGATAAGGAGCGGCGGACATGGCTCGACCGTACCCGGTAGGTGTCTTCGCACCGGTGGCGACGACGTTTGGGCCGGACGGCGAACTCGCGCTGGATCGGTTCCGCGCGAACATGGAGTGGTACGCCACCTCGTCGCTGGACGGCATCGTCATCATGGGCTCCAACGGCGAGTATGTGAGCCTGTCGACCGAGGAGAAGCTGCGCCTGATCGAGGCGGGCGTCACGGCGATCAACGGCCGCAAGCCGGTCGTCGCCGGGACGGGGGTCGAGTCGACGCGGGGGACGATCGAGCTCACCAAGGCGGCGGCGGAGCTGGGCGCAACCTACGCGCTGGTGGTGACGCCACACTACTACAAGCCGCGGTACGACCGCGCCGCCTATGTGCGGCACTTCCACACCGTGGCCGACGCCTCGCCGATCCCGGTCATCGTCTACGTCATGGCCGCCTATACGGGCGTGGACCTGCCGGTCGACACCGTCGTCGAGATCGCGCAGCATCCGAACATCGTGGGCATCAAGGACAGCGGCGGCAACGCGCCCAAGGTGGCGGAGATGGTGGCGCGTACCCCCGACGACTTCGCCGTGCTGGCCGGCTCGGCCAACTTCCTCTACCCGGCCCTCTGTTTGGGTGCCACCGGGGGCATCCTGGCCCTGGCCAACGTGGCGCCCGATGCCTGCCAGGCGATCGTCCGCGCGGTCCGGGACGGCGACCACGGCGCGGCGCGCGCGATGCAGTTCCGGCTCCTGGCCCCCAACGCCGCGGTGACCACGCGCTTCGGGATCGCCGGGCTGAAGGCGGCCATGGACATGATCGGGCTCTACGGCGGCGATCCCCGGCCGCCCCTGCTGCCTCTGACCGAGGCGGAGCGGGCGGAGGTGCGCCGGATCATGGAGGAAGCCGGCATCCTTGCCCGCGCCTGACCAGTTCGAGACGTTCGCCGCGCCGATCGTCGTTGGGGTGGTGTCCGATACCCACATCACGGCGCGGCGGCGCGCCCTGCCCGCGCCGCTGGTGGAGGGCCTGCGCGGCGTCGACCTGATCCTCCACGCCGGGGATCTGACCAGCGCCCACGCCCTGGCGCTCCTCGAGGCGATCGCTCCGGTGCGGGCGGTCATCGGGAACAACGACGAGCCGGAGCTCCGTCTGCGGCTGCCTCGCATCCGCTACTTCCGCTTCGGCGGCTTCACCGTGGGCCTGATGCACGGGCACGACGTGGACCACCTCAGCGCGCGCCAGGCGGCCGGGCGGACGCTGGTCGGCCGGGTCGACGTCGCCATCTTTGGGCACAGCCACCAGCCGCTCTGCGAGTGGCGCGACGGCACGCTCCTCTTCAACCCGGGCTCGCCCACTGCCAAGCGCTGGCAGCCGCGATTCTCCTACGGGATCATCCGCTTTGCGGACGTGATCGAGCCGGAGCTCCGGTTCTTCGACTGGCGAGGAGCCATGCGTCGCGCGTGACGCGTGTTGCGTGTTCCGTGCTTCGTACTCCGTGACCTCCCTCCCCCGACCCCTCTCCCCACCCTTCGGCTGCGCTCAGGGTAGGCTCTTGGGAGAGGGGAGAAGACGGAGCACGCAATACGCAACACGGAGTACGTCCCTCACTCTCCCATCGCCCGGCGGAGCGCGGCGACCGACTGGGCCAGGTCGGCGCGGGACCGGCTCTCCACGATGACCGGCCCGCGGAACCCCCGAGCCTCGAGCAGGCGGAGCAGGCCTGGGACATCGACCAGCTCACCGGGGCCGCCCAGCGGTCGGTGGTCGATCCGGCGCCGCATGTTGCCGCTGAAGAACTGCTCGCGGACGCCGTGCAGGTGGATCTGACGGATGCGGGGCAGCCATGCCTCGATGAACCCGGCGGGGTCGTCGCCGCGCACCACCAGGTGGCCCACGTCGCAGCAGATGCCGAGGTCGTGCTCCGCCACCAGCTCCGCCTGCCAGGCGAACGGGAACCCCTCCATCGTCTCGACCGCCAGCGGGGCCGTGGGCACCGCCCGCGTGAGGTCTCGGAAGGAGCGATCGATGCCGGCCAGCATCAACTGGAGCCACAGGCTCTGCTTGGGGTCACCGACGCCGGGCGCCACCTCGTTGCCGAACGGGCCGGTGGCGTGGAGCGCGAAGCTGGCGATGTCGAGCGGGGCGCAGGCGCGGATGGCGCGGACGATCGCCTCGACGCTGGCCGCACGGGTGAGCTCGTTGGCGGCGCTGAGGTTGACCCACAGGTAGGGGCAGGTGCGCCGTCACCGTCACGGCCAGGCGCTGCTGGAGGCGGGCGATGGCGGTCATGAGGGCCTCGTCGACCAGGTCAGGGAAGAGGAACAGCCCGTCGAAGAAGAGTTCGACCGCGTCGAGCTCGAGGGCGACGGGCTGTTCCTCGAAGGCGGCGAGGATGCGCTGGCGGCCGTCGGTGGGCTGGGGGGCGAACGCTTCGCCCAGGATCGACTGGATGCTGGCGCCGATGACCCCCATAGTGGTGCTCCCTGTCGCTACCTCGTGCCGAGCGGTGAACGGTCACCGCGCGCCTGCGCAGGGGCCGCGCCAGGGCGAGGCCAGCCCGGTGGGTACCCGTCGCGCAGACGACGGCCGCGCGGCGGATCGGCTACCATTCGGGCATCCAGAGCGGCGCGCGTCGCGCTGGGTGGTGACGAAGAGGGGGCTGCTGGTGGAGGCGACCAATCTACGCATTCCGGGGCCGACGCCGCTGCCGCCGGCCGTGCGCCAGGCGATGCAGCGGGCCATGATCCCGCACCGGGGGAGCGCCTTCCGCGCGTTCTTCCGTGCGTTGCGGGAGCAGGTGCGGCGGGTCCATCGCACCGACGGTGACGTCGTGATCCTCCCGGGAAGCGGCTCGGCCGGCTGGGAGGCGGCGATCGTCAATACCCTCTGCCCGGGTGACACGGTGCTGGCGATCGTCGCGGGCGACTTCGGCGAGCGGTTTGCGCGCGTGGCGGAACGATTCGGCCTGCGGGTGGAGCGGGTGGCCGTCGCGTGGGGGCAGGCGGCGACGGCCGAGGTGGTGGCCCCGGCGCTGGAGCGGCACCCGGACGCGCGGGCCGTGCTCTACACCTACAACGAGACCTCGACCGGGGTGGCCAACCCCCTGGCGGAGATCGGCCCGCTGGTGCGCGCGCATGGCGCCCTGCTGCTGGTCGACGGCGTCAGCGCCGTGGCGGCGCTGCCGCTCGAGATGGACGCCTGGGGCGTCGATCTGATCCTGAGCGGGTCGCAGAAGGCGTGGATGTGCCCGCCGGGCCTGGTGATCCTCGCGCTGGGGCCGCGCGTCTGGGAGGCGTACGCGCGGGCGAGCTATCCGCGGTTCTTCTGGGATCTCGACGCCGCGCGCCGGGCGGCGGCCGAGGGCAACACGCCGACCACGGCGCCGCTGACGCTGCTCTATGCCCTGCAGGCGGCGTGTGACATGCTGGAGGCGGAGGGCCTGGAGGCGGTCTACGCGCGCCACCGGCGGCTGGGCGCGCTGGTGCGGCGCGGCGTACAGGAGCTGGGCTACCGGCTCTTCGCGGACCCGGCGTATGCCTCCGACACGGTGACGGCAGCCGTGCCGCCCGAGGGCGTGGCGGTGCGGGACGTGGTCGAGCGGCTGCGGCGCGAGTTCGGGATCGAGATCGCGGCCGGGCAGGGGCCGCTCAAGGACGCGATCATCCGCGTCGGGCACATGGGCTGGGTGCATGAGCCGGAGCTGGAGCGGACGCTGGCCGCGCTGGCGGCGGTCACCAAGTCGCAGCGAGCGGTTTGACGCGTCAGGACCTGTGACAGGCGGGCGCTGGTCGCCTTGCGCCGGGTATGGCCGCATACTATAATGATTGACAGCGTCGTGCCGCCCCCAATCCAGATCGCGGACCGAACCCTCTGGTTGGGCCGGCAAATCTGCGACACAAGGAAGGTCTATGGATCAGATCGAGCAGGACATGAGCGTGCAGCCCTCGAGCACTTCCGCCACCGTGACCGAGGCGGTAGTCGACGAGTCGCGGTCGCTCATGGAACAGTTACTCAGTGACCCCAGTCACGACTACCGTATTCTCAATTACGGGGACGTGATCGAGGGGCAAATCATGCACATCGACCGGGACGAGCTGCTGGTCGACATCGGCTCGAAGTCGGAAGGCGTCATCCCGGCTCGGGAGTTCTCCACGCTGACCGACGAGGAGCGGGCGGCTCTGTCCGTGGGCGACCACGTCCTTGTGTTCGTGGTGCAGGCCGAGAACCAGGAAGGGCAGGCGGTCCTCTCGATCGACCGGGCGCGCCAGGAGAAGAGCTGGCGGCGGCTGCAGGAGATCTACGAGGCGGGCGAGATCATCGAAGCCGAGGTGACGAACTACAACAAGGGCGGGTTGCTGGTCAACCTGGATGGGGTGCGCGGCTTCGTCCCGGCCTCCCAGGTGACCGAGATCCGCGGGGGCGATGACGGCAGCAAGCAGGCCGACATGGCCCGCCTGATCGGGTCGAAGCTCTCCCTCAAGATCATCGAGATCAATCGCCACCGCAACCGCTTGATCCTGTCGGAGCGGCAGGCGATCCAGGAGCGGCGCGACGTCATGAAGGAGCGCCTCATCGAGGAGCTCACCGAGGGAGAGACTCGCCGCGGGCGCGTGACGAGCATCACCGATTTTGGCGCGTTCGTCGACATCGGTGGGGCCGATGGACTGGTCCACCTGTCGGAGCTGTCCTGGAGCCGCGTGAAGCACCCGAGCGAGGTGCTCAAGGTCGGCCAGGAGGTCGATGTCTACGTTCTCGGCATCAATGCCGAGGAGAAGAAGATCGCGCTGAGCATCAAGCGCACGCAGCCGGAGCCGTGGAGCCGCGTGGCGATGAAGTACGAAGTTGGCCAGCTCGTGATCGGTACGGTCACGCAGCTTGCGAACTTCGGCGCCTTCGCCAGGATCGAGGACGGGATTGAGGGTCTGATCCACGTCTCCGAGCTGTCGGAGCAGCGGATCGGGCATCCGAGGCAGGCGGTCTCGGAGGGCCAGGACCTGATCTTGCGAATTATCCGAATCGATCCGGCCCGGCGGCGAATGGGGCTAAGCCTGCGCCGGGCCCTGGAGGCAACCGACGACGAGATCGCGGCGGCGCTGGGGGCTGAGGCAGTGGCGCTGAAGCACGAGCTGCTCGCCCGCGAGATCGAAGTGGATGCCGAGCCGGACGACACCGATTCCGAGCCCGAGGGCGGCAAAGCACCGGAGCCAGCCGAAGCGGTCGTGACGAGCGCAGAGAGCACGGAGGAAACCCCGCGGGCCGACGATGGTGAGGAGGAGTCGGGTTCGTAGCCCGGTCTCCCACCAGCACTGCACATCCAGAATTGAGCCGGTGCGTGGCGACATCGGGTCGGTGCGTGCCGGCGAACGGTGAAGCCCCCAGGCACGCAACATGCGTTCGGGGGCTCCCTGTTTCATTAAGTTCCATCACTGACCGTCCCGGCAAGTTGTTGGCGAGTGCTGGGTCGCACAGGCCAGTGGCTGTGGGAGAGTACGATGCCTGACAAGTTCGAAAAGTTCACAGAGCGAGCGCGCAAGGTGCTGACGTTGGCGCAGGAGGAGGCGCATCGCTTCAACCACAACTACATCGGCACTGAGCATCTGCTCCTCGGGCTTGTGCGTGAGGGCGATGGCGTCGCGGCCCGCGTGCTGAGCAACATGGGCGTGCAACTGCCCAAGGTGCGCAGCGCGGTGGAGTTCATCATCGGGCGCGGCGACTCCATGATCGTCGGGGAGATCGGCCTGACCCCGCGCGCCAAGAAGGTGATCGAGTTGGCTGTGGACGAAGCGCGGCGCCTCAATCACCACTACATCGGCACCGAGCACCTGCTGCTGGGGCTCGTGCGGGAAGGCGAAGGGATCGCCGCCGGCGTCCTGGAGAGCCTGGGCGTCAACCTGGAGAAGGTGCGCCAGCAGGTGCTCCAGGTGGTGAGCCAGAGCAGCGGGTATCAACAGAAGGCACAGGCGACGAAGACACCATACATGGACGCCCTCGGCTTTGACCTGACCGAGGCCGCGCGCCAGCAGAAGCTGGACCCGGTCATCGGGCGCCAGGCGGAGATCGAGCGCGTCATGCAGATCCTGTCGCGGCGCACCAAGAACAACCCGGCCCTGATCGGCGAGCCGGGCGTCGGGAAGACGGCCATCGTCGAGGGGCTGGCCCAGCGCATCGTCGCGGGCGATGTGCCCGAGCCGCTGCAGAACAAGCGGCTGGTGGCGCTCGACATCGGCGCGCTGGTCGCGGGCACCAAGTACCGCGGCGAGTTCGAGGAGCGCCTGAAGAAGATCGTCAATGAGGTGAAGGAGACCGGCTCGATCCTCTTCATCGACGAGCTGCACACGCTGGTCGGCGCGGGCGCGGCCGAGGGTGCCGTCGATGCGGCCAATATCCTCAAGCCGGCGCTGTCGCGCGGTGAGGTGCAGACGATCGGCGCGACCACGCTCGACGAGTACCGCAAGTACATCGAGCGGGACGCGGCCCTGGAGCGGCGGTTCCAGCCGGTCCAGGTCGAGGAGCCGACCGTCGAGGAGACGATCGAGATCTTGCGGGGCATCCGCGAGCGGTACGAGGAGCACCACAAGCTCAAGATCACCGACGAGGCGCTGCGCGCCGCGGCCGTGCTGGCGTCGCGCTACGTCACGGACCGGTTCCTGCCGGACAAGGCGATCGACCTCGTCGACGAGGCGGCGTCCCGCGTGCGCATGTACCGGTCGGCCTCGCCGCCGAGCCTGAAGGAGGCGAAGCGCGGGCTGGAGTCGCTGCGGCGGGAGCTGGACGCGGCCGTCTCGGGCCAGGAGTTCGAGCTGGCGGCCGATCTGCGCGACCGCGAGCGGAAGCTGCAGGACCGGATCGCCGATCTGGAGCTGCACTGGAAGGAAGAGCAGGAGACCGAGGAGCCGCAGGTCACCGAGGAGGACATCGCGCAGGTCGTCTCCATGTGGACGGGCATCCCGCTCATGCGGCTGGCGACCGAGGAGACCGAGCGGCTGCTCCACATGGAGGAGGCGCTGCACGAGCGCATCGTCGGCCAGGACGAGGCGATCTCGACGCTGGCTAAGGCGGTGCGCCGCGCTCGGGCGGGCCTGAAGGATCCGCGCCGGCCCATCGGGAGCTTCATCTTCCTCGGGCCGACCGGCGTCGGCAAGACGCTCCTGGCGCGGGCGCTGGCCGAGTTCATGTTCGGCAGCGAGGACGCGCTCATCAAGATCGACATGAGCGAGTTCATGGAGCGGCACAACGTGTCGCGGCTGGTCGGCGCGCCGCCCGGCTACGTCGGCTACGAGGAGGGGGGCCAGCTCACCGAGGCCGTGCGCCGCAAGAGCTACTCGGTGATCTTGCTCGACGAGATCGAGAAGGCGCACCCCGAGGCGTTCAACATGCTCCTCCAGATCCTGGAGGACGGCAACCTGACCGACGCCAAGGGGCGGCGGGTCGACTTCCGCAACACGATCATCATCATGACGTCGAACGTCGGCGCTGAGATGATCCAGCGGGAGGGCACCTTGGGCTTCGCGGTGGCGGCGAGCGCCGAGAAGCGCTTCCAGCAAGAGTACCAGGCGATGAAGGACAAGGTGCTCGGCCAGCTCAAGCAGACGTTCCGGCCCGAGTTCCTCAACCGCATCGACGGGGTGATCGTGTTCCACCCGCTGACGCAGGAGCAGATCCACCGCATCGTGGAGCTGGAGCTGAAGCGGATCCGCACGCAGCTCCAGGAGAAGTCGATCACGCTCGAGGTGACCGAGGCGGCCATGCGGCTGCTGGGCGAGCGCGGCTACGACCGGCAGTTCGGCGCCCGGCCGCTGCGGCGGATCATCCAGAACCTGATCGAGGATCCGCTCGCGGAGGGGCTGCTCAACAACCGGTTCCCGGAGGGCAGCACCGTGGTGGTCGACGTGCGCGACGACCTGCTGGTGCTGGAGCGGGTCGACAGCCTCGTGCCGGTGCCCTAAGCGCGCACCGATCCGCATCGAACGACGAGCGCCACCGGGAGAAACCCCGGTGGCGCTTGTTCGTGCCCGCCGGCGGGCGACCGGCTCGCGGCAGCCCGGCGGGGGCAGGTCTGCTACAATACGAACGGATGTTCGCGGGCAGCGTGCGTGAGCCAGGAGTGCGGGCATGAGCAAGGCGCGGACCAAGTTCGTGTGTCAGAGCTGCGGGTTGGAGAGCCCCGCCTACTACGGCCGCTGTCCGCAGTGCAACACCTGGGGCAGCCTGGTGGAGACCGTCGAGCCGCGGGCGCCGGGGCGGGAGCGGCGCGACCGGCGCATCCCGGCCGCGCGGCCGACACGGCTGACCGAGGTCGCCAGCGCCGAGGAGCGACGCCAGGTGGTCCCGCTGGGCGAGTTCAACCGCGTGCTGGGCGGCGGGCTCGTCCCCGGCTCGCTCGTGCTGCTGGGCGGCGACCCGGGGGTGGGCAAGAGCACGCTGCTGCTCCAGGTGGCCGGGCTCCTCACCCCGACGGCGGGGCGGGTGCTCTACGTCTCGGCCGAAGAGTCGGCGCAGCAGATCAAGCTCCGGGCCGACCGGCTGGGGGTGGTCGTCGACGACCTCTACGTGGTCGCCGAGACGAACCTGGAGGTCGCGCTCGACGCGGCGGCGGCGGTCGAGCCTGGCCTGCTCATCATCGACTCGATCCAGACGGTCTATCTTGAGGACATGACCTCGGCCGCGGGCAGCGTGAGCCAGGTGCGGGAGTGCACGGCGCGGCTGATGCAGTACGCCAAGCCGCGGCATCTGCCGGTCTTCATCGTCGGGCACGTGACCAAGGAGGGGGCGATCGCCGGCCCGCGCGTGCTGGAGCACATGGTCGATGCGGTGCTCTACCTGGAAGGCGAGCGCTACCACCAGTATCGCGTGCTGCGCGCGGTGAAGAACCGCTTCGGCTCGACCGACGAGGTCGGGGTCTTCACCATGGCCAGCAACGGGATGCAGGAGGTCGCCAACCCCTCCGAGGCGTTCCTACAGGAGCGCTCCCGCGACACGCACGGCTCGGCCGTGGGGGTGACCCTCGAAGGGACACGCCCGATCCTGGTGGAGGTCCAGGCGCTGACGAGCACCACCGCGTTCGGCCTACCGCGTCGCACGGCCAACGGCTTCGACGCCAACCGCTTGCAGATGCTGGTGGCCGTGCTCAGCAAGCGCGTCGGCCTGGGGCTCGGCAGCCAGGACATCTACCTCAACATCGCCGGCGGCCTGCGCATCGCGGAGCCAGCCGTCGATCTGGCGGTCGTCACGGCGGTGGCCTCCAGCTACCGCGAGCGCCCGGTCGACCCGAGCACCGTCGTGATCGGGGAGGTCGGGCTCTCGGGTGAGCTGCGCAGCGTGAACCAGCTCGAGCGCCGGCTCAACGAGGCGGCCAAGCTCGGCTTTGCCCGCGCGGTGGTGCCGGCCCCGGCCGGACGGCGCCGGCTGCCGCCGCCGCCCGGCATCCAGGTGGTGCCCGCGGCCACGGCCGCCGAGGCGATCGAGGTGGCGCTGGTGGGGTGAGGCGACGGCGTCAGCCGTCATGCGTCACCCGTGACGCGTGTTCCGTGTTGCCTACGGCGTCGTGCGTGGTGCATGGTGGGCCGGGGCGCCCGGGTCGCTCACTGCCCCACCGGCGCCGCGACGGGCCGGCCGGCGAGGGAGAGGATCGCATCGGCGAGGCGCTCCGCGGCGGCGGCGTGGCCGTGGGCGCGCGCACGCGCACTCATCGCCGCGCGGCGCGCCGGGTCCTGGAGCAGACCCTGCAGCTCCGCGACGAGCCGATCGGGCGTCAGCTCGGCCTGCGGCAGCAGCGTCGCGGCGCCGTCGTCGGCCAGGACGCGGGCGTTCCGCGTCTGCTCGTCGCCGCCCGTGCCCGGCAGGGGGATCAGGATGGCCGGTTTCCCGAGCGTCGCCAGCTCGGCCACGGTGCCCGCGCCGGCACGGCTGACGACCACCGTGGCGGCGGCGTAGACCCCCGGCAGCTCGTCACCGACCCGCTCCACCACCACGTAGCGGGACTGCAACTCCGGCGCGAGCGCTGCGCGCGCCTCCAGCAGGCGCGGGTAGTCGCCGTTGGCTGCGGTCGGGCCGCATTGGTGGAGCACCTGCGCCATCGACACGAGGCGTGGGAGGGCGAGCCGCACCGCCTCGTTGATCGCATGGGCGCCCAGCGCACCGCCGGTGACGTAGACCAGGGGCAGCGCCGGGTCGAGGCCGAATGCCTCGGCGATGGTCTGGCTGGAGCCGGCGAGCAGGCTCGCGCGGATCGGGTTGCCGGTCACGACGGCCCGTGCGCGCCAGCCGGGGCGCGGGCCAGCCGGGCGCGCGTAGGCCAGGGCCAGCACGTCGCAGAAGCGGGCGTTGATCCGGTTGGCCAGCCCGATGGTGGCCGTCTGCTCGTGGCTGAGACAGGGGATGCCCAGCACCCGCGCGGCCACGACGGTGGGGACGCTGACGAACCCGCCGGTGGCGAACACGACGTCGGGGCGGACGCGCCGCAGGATGCGCAGCGCCTGGAGCACGCCGAGGGGCACGCGCACGGCGTCGACCAGCGTGTGGAGCGATACGTAGCGGCGCAGCTTGCCGGTTGGGATCGCCCGGAAGGGGATCTGGGCCCGCGCGGCGGCCTCCGCTTCGACGCCGCCGGACGAGCCGATCCACAGCGGCTCGACCGGCACGCGCTGGCGCAGCACCTCGAGCGTGGCGATCGCGGGCTGGACGTGCCCGCCGGTGCCGCCACCGGCGATGACGATCTTGAGCGCGGCTCGCTCCACGGCTCCATCCCCCATCGTTGTGGCATCGGACGTGCTCACAACCGCGCGGAATCTTAGCCGGGACCGAGGGGCTGATGCCAGGCGATGGCGGCGCGTCCCGTCCGGAAAAACGGCCTATGCTACACTACACGTGCGGGCGCACCGGGCGGGGAATCCATCGCTGGCCACGGCGCAGCCGCGGTTTGGGATGGGAGGGTGTGGTATGGTGCTGACGCAGGATCAAATCGAGGCCATCCGTGCGCGCCTGGCGCACGACCTGGAAGAGACCAAGCGCGAGCTCGCGCGCATCGACGAGCAGGTCCGCTCGGTCGGTGAATCTGACGATGACAGCCCGCACGGCGTCGACAATCATCCCGGAGATGAAGCCGATGTGCTCTTCGAGCAGGAGCGCCTGCTGTCGGTCCGGGAGCGACTCGCTGATCGCCAAGCGCTCATCCTGTTGGCGCTCGAGAAGATGGACCGGGGCAAGTACGGCTACTGCGAGGAATGCGGGCGGCCCATCGCCCCGGAGCGGCTCGAGGCCCTGCCGTTCGCCCGCTATTGCATCGAATGTCAGTCCAAGATCGATCAGCAGCAGGGGGGACGCTGGTGACGGCTGGTGAGGCCGACGTGTCCCGTGGTCGGCGTAATCTGCTCGTCGCCGCGGGCGTGGCCGCGGCGGTGATCGCCGCCGACCAGGTGAGCAAGGCGGCCATCACGGCGGCACTGGGTCCCACTGGCGATCGGACCGTCATCTGGGTCGTGCCGCGGGTGCTGCGCCTGCTCTACGTCCGGAACACCGGCGTGGCATTCGGCATGTTCCAGGGCGCGGGGCCAGTGCTGACGGTGCTGGCCGTGGCGGTCGTGGTCGTTCTGGGGATCGTGTTCCGGCGGATGATCCGCGAGAGCCTGTGGCTGTCGCTGGCGCTGGGCCTCCAGTTCGGCGGCGCCATCGGGAACATCATCGACCGCCTCCGGCTTGGGCACGTGGTGGACTTTATCGACGTGCTCCGCTTCCCGACCTTCAACGTCGCCGACAGCGCCATCACCATCGGCGTCTTCATGCTCGGCTTCTCCCTGCTCCGGTCCGAAGTCGACGCATCGACCAGGGGCACGTCGTGGGCGGCGATCGATGCGCCAGGCGTCGTGGCACCCGGCGTCGAGGACGGCGGGCCGGGCTCGACGCGGCACCCGTCCGGCTGACCCTCGTCGCAGGATGACCATTCTGTGTCGACCGCGGCGCCGCAACCTTGCGTGGGTCGCTGCTGATGAGTCTGTCTGGAGATGAGCGACACCTGGCAGATGGCTGTGAGTGAAATTGGGATGCAGGATGCGGTCCGGGTCGTGCTCGACGTAGCACCCGAGGAAGATGGGGAGCGCCTCGACCGGCTCATCGCCCAACGCGTGGCGGAGATCAGCCGCAGCTACGCGCAGGCGCTGGTCAAAGCGGGCGACGTGTATGTCAACGGGGAGCCGGCTCGGCCGGCACGCCGGGTCCGGAAGGGTGAGACGATCGAGGTCCTGCTCCCGCCGGTGCCGGAGCCGGACAACCTGACGCCGGAGTACATCCCGGTACCCGTCATCTACGAGGACGACGACGTCATCATTTTCGACAAGCCTCCCGGGCTGGTGACGCACCCGGCGCCCGGCCACGAGCACGGCACCCTGGTGAATGTGGTGAAAGCGCTGCGCCCGGACGTGCCGCTGCTCATGGGCGGCGAGCGACCGGGGATCGTGCACCGCCTGGACAAGGACACGTCCGGCCTGATCGTGGTGGCGAAGAACGAGGCGGCGCGCCGCTACCTCGTCCAGCAGTGGCAGCAGCGGGATGTCGTCAAACGCTACACCACCCTGGTCCATGGCGTGATCCAGGAGCAGGAGGGCACGATCGACGCGCCCATCAGCCGCGATCCGCAGAACCGCAAGCGCATGGCGGTGGTTGCCCATGGCCGGCCAGCGCGGACGCACTTCCGGGTGCTGGAGCGGTTCCGCGACGCGACGCTGCTGAGCGTCTTGATCGAGACGGGGCGCACGCACCAGATCCGGGTACACATGGACTTCATCGGCCATCCGGTCGTGGGCGATCAGCTGTACGGGAAGCGCCCGTTCCGCATCCCGGTGCCGCGCCAGTTCCTCCACGCGACCTATCTGAAGTTCAGCCTCCCCGAGAGCGGGCGGCCGATCGAAGTCGAGACGCCGCTCCCGGCCGACCTGCGGGAGGTGCTCGAGCGGCTCCGGGCCGAGGGCTAGCCATGGACCTGGCGCGGGCGCGCACCGACGTGACGGCGATCTTCGCCGCGGCGCTGCGGCAAGTGGACCCGGAGGCGCTGGTGCGGCAGGCGCTGGCGCTGGACGACGACGGGCTGCTGGTGCGCGGTCAGCGCCACCCGCTGGCTCGACGGACGCGGCTCGTCGTGGTCGCCATCGGCAAGGCGTCGGTGCCGATGGCGCGCGGCGCGCTGGCCGCGCTGGGCGCGCGGATCGACCGCGGCGTCGCGGTCACCAAGGTGCTCCCCGGCGACACCCTCCCACAGGCGGTGGGCCCGATCGCGGTGGTGGCGGGGAGTCACCCGGTGCCCGACGAGGCCAGTGTGGCCGCCGGGCAGCGGATCCTGGCGACGGTCGCCGGTCTCGGTCCCGACGACGTCGTCCTGGCGCTGATCTCGGGCGGGGGGTCGGCGCTAGCGGAGGTCCCGGTCTCCGGCGTGAGCCTGGAGGACATCGCCCAGACGACCGACCTCCTCCTCCGTGGCGGCGCGGACATCGGCCTCCTCAACGCCGTGCGCCGTCGACTCAGCCAGATCAAAGGGGGCGGGCTGGCCGCGGCCATCGCCCCGGCGCGGGTGATCAACCTCATCGTCTCGGACGTGCTCGGCAACCCCGTCGGGGTGATCGCCAGCGGGCCGACGGTCGCCGCGCCGCTGGCGATGGACCCGGCGCCCCGGCTGCGGGAGTTGGGCGTCTGGGAGCGCCTGCCCGGCCACGTGCGCGCGGCGCTGACTGCGCCGGTGGATGCCCGGCTGGCCGCGGCCCACAACGTCGTCGACACCGTCATGCTGGCCGACGCCGCCGCCGTGGCCGACGCCGCCGCTGCGGCCGCGCAGGAGCGTGGCTACCGCCCGTTCGTGCTCGGCACCCGCTTCGCGGGCGAAGCCCGGGAGTTCGGCGGCTTCTGGGCCACGGTCGCGCGCCAGCTCCGGCGGGGTGACGGCCCGGTACGGCCACCGGCGTGCCTGATCGGCGCCGGTGAGTTGACCGTCACGGTGCGCGGCTCAGGGCGCGGCGGCCGGAACACCGAGATGTCCCTCGCGGCGGCGCTCGCCATCGACGGTGTGGCGGGCATCGCGATTGCCAGCCTCGCCACCGATGGCGACGACGGGCAAGCCGGCGCCGCAGGCGGGGTCGTCGTCGGCGACTCGGCAGCGCGGATACGGGCGGCCGGCCTGGACCCGGCGGCGCTGCTGGCGGAGAACGACAGCGCGCGTGCCCTGGCCGCCGCGGATGGGCTGATCCCGTCTGTCAGTACTGGCACCAATGTGAACGATCTCTACCTCGCGCTCCTCCCCTAGATCGCTCCGTCGAGGCGTGCGGCGTGCGGTGCGGAAGGCTGGTCCAGCCATCGCTCATGGCCGCACCGTTGCCCAGCGTCGGTCGCGATGCCAGAGGTGAGAGTGTCCCCGATGGAACCCAGCGTCTGGCTCGTCGCTGTCGCCGTCGTCGTCAGCGCGCTCCTGGTGTTGCTCGGGCTGGCGTGGCTGGGCAGCGCCCGGCGTCACCAGGGGCGGCTCCCCCTGGGCGTCGATCTCATCCCGGGCGCCCTTCTCGGGCTGCTCGGCCTGGTGCTGGCGCTCTGGCTGCTCTGGTCGATCGCGGCGATGTGAGCGGTGGACGCGGTTGCCGGCGTTCGTCCGCCGCGCCGCCGGCGCGGCCCCGGGGCGACGCTGGGGCAGGCGCCTGAGCCGCCCGCGGCGCGGGCCGGGCGCGGGGCCGCGGGGACTACTCCAGCAGGCCCGTGGTGTCGATGGGCGGGCGCGGCAGCCAGCCGCGGCGCTGGAGGGCCTCCTGACCGAGCAGGCCGAGCGTGACCCGGTCCGCCTCCGATTCGGCGTTCGGGTTGAACTCGAAGCGTGCCCGCTCGAAGTACTGCACCGTGCGCCCGTTCTCGGTGAACTCCTCGCTGATCGGGTAGCCGAAGATGCCGAGCCCGCCGTGCGCCTCCCAGAACTCCTTGAAGCCGAGCGCGACGGTGTGCCCCGTCTCCGGGAAGTAGAGCCGGTCGTCGGTGGTCGGCACGGGTGGGACGGGCGGGAAGTCGCGGTCGGCGGTCAACTCCACGCCGAGGCGGGCGAGCGAGATGCGCTCGCCCTCGGGGGCGCTGGGGCGGTACTCCATCTTCACCCGTTCGAAGTACTGCACGACCAGCTCTTCGCCCGTGACCGGGTCGACCTCCGTGAACTCCTCGGACAGGGGGTAGCCGAAGAGCGCCGGCCCGCCGTGCGCCTGCCAGAAGCTCTTGAACCCCGCGGACATGAAGTGCTTCGTCTCCGGCACGTAGACGCTGTCCGGCGACGGCACCGCGGGCGGATCGCGCGGGTCGGTCGGCAGCCGCTCGACGCGCGCCAGCGCCTGCACCCGGCAGCGGCTCGGGTCCGAGCGGCTCACCCAGGCCACGGCACGATCCGACACGGCCGGCGCGTAGGCCTGCTGCGACCGGGCGATCGCGAACGTCTGGTCGTGCGTGATGTCGTAGGCGTAGATGTCGGGCAGGCCGGTGCGCCAGTCCTCCCAGGCCACCAGATCCCCGGCCAGGGTCCCGCGCATGACCATGTGGTCGCCGACGATCACCCGCTCGGTGCGGTTGCTCAGGTCGCGCAGCACCAGCGACGGAGCGCCCCCATTCACGGGGACCCGCCGAAAGAGGAGTCGCGTGCCGGACAGGACGGGCTCGATCTCGTCGTCGGGCGTGGCGGTGAGTTGCTCGACGCGCCCCGTGCCCAGATCGTAGCGGAAGAGCTCCCAGCTCCCGTTGACGTACGCCTGCCAGGCGATGGTCGTGCCGGACACGGTCGGGTGGGCCTGGTTGACGGCGTCGCGGGTGACCTCGAAGCGCTCGCCGGTGGTGAGGCGCTTGCCGACGATGTCCCAGGCCCCGTCGCGGCGCTCCCGCCAGACGACGACCTCGCCGCTGACGGCGGGGTCGGCGACCTCGGCGGGCTGGTCTGTGACTGCCGACAGGACCCGGCTGCTGAGATCGAGCACCTCGATGACTCGCTGGCGCGGATCGGCGCCGCTCGCCCAGACGATGCGCGAGCCGCTGATGGCCGGCTGGACGCGGTGGCCTGCCGCCGGGGCCACGCGGAACTCGCGCGCGTCGTCGAGGTCGTAGGCGAAGATGTCGGGCGCGCCGTTGCGGCTGTCTTGCCAGACGACGAGGGGACCGTCGGCCACGAGCCCCCGCTGATCGACGCCGATCGAGGAGGTCATGGCCGGTTCGAGGCGGTAGGGGAGTTCGGCCGCGTGGACCGACTGGCTGGGCGCCGCGCTCAGGGCCGCGGTGAGGGTGAGCGTGGCGGCCAAACACAGCGCAACGATCCGCGGTGCGGTGTGGGGTCCCCTCCTGCTCATGGGCGGCAGTATACCAGAGCCCTCGGGAGGCGAGTCCCCCCGCGACGGGATAGTGCTATAGTGCGGGGTACGGGAGATTCACACCGCGACGAGGCAATCGGGCTGAGCTGATGCCGACGCGCGAGGAGGGCAGCATGAACGCGGCCGAGGCGATTGTGCGGATGCTGATCGAGACGGGGGTGCGCCACATCTTCGGCCTGCCCGGCGACACGAGCATGGACTTCTACGATGCGCTCTACCGCCACCGGGACACCCTGACGCACATCCTGACCCGGGACGAGCGCTCCGCGGGCTTCATGGCCGACGCCTACGCGCGGGTCAGCGGCCGCCTCGGGGTGGTGGAGAGCCCGAGCGGCGGCGGCGCGACCTACGTTGTCCCCGGCGTCGCCGAGGCGCAGGGGTCGTCCTCCCCGCTCCTGAGCCTGACGACCGACATCCCGATTGCCGAGGAGGGGCGCGGGGTGCTCACCGAGCTTGATCAGGAATCGCTCTTCCGGCCGGTGACGAAGTGGGCGACCCGCGTCAAGACATCGGGCAGCGCGCCGGAGGTGCTGCGGCGCGCGCTGCGAATGGCGACGGCCGGGCGGCCGGGCGCCGTCTCGGTCGTGCTGCCGGCGGATGTGCTGCGCGGGCCGGTCGACGAGGACACGGTCTATGGGCTGCCGGAGGCGCTCGAGGCGCCGAGCCAGCGCACGCGGCCCGATCCGGAGGCCATCACGCGCGCGGCGGACCTGATCGGCAGGGCCGCGCGTCCGGTGATCGTGGCCGGGGGCGGCGTGCGCATCGCCGGCGCCTGGGACGAGCTGACCACGCTGGCCGAGTCGTGCGCCATCCCGGTCGCCACCTCGATCAACGGGAAGGGGAGCGTGCCCGAGACGAGCCCGATCAGCCTGGGGGTCGTCGGCGGGAACGGCGCGCGCCCCTACGCCAACGAAGTGCTGGCCGGGGCCGATCTCGTCATCTTCATCGGGACGCGGACCGACTCGGTGACCACGCTCGACTGGACCCTGCCGCGCCCCGGTGAGCCGCAGGTGATCCACATCGACGTCGACCCGTGGCAGCCGGGCAACAACTACCCGACCGTGCTCGGGATCGTGGCGGACGCCAAGCTGGCGCTGCGCGACCTGCTGGAGGCGGTCGACCTGCGCGACCCGAAGATCGCGGAGCGGCGGACGTGGCTGGACGAGATCGCGGCCCGCAAGGAGGCCTACTTCGCCGAGGCGGCGGCCAAGGCGGCGTCCACCGCCCGTCCGATCAAGCCGCAGCGCGTGATCGCCGCGCTGCGCCGGCTCTTGAGCCCCGACACGGTCATCGTGGCCGACCCGGGCACGCCGACGCCGTTCATCGCGGCCGAGTACCTGCTGGAGCAGGCGGGCCGCTGGACGGTGATCCCCCGCGCGCATGGCGGGCTGGGCTATGCCATCCCCGCGGTGGTCGGCGCCTACTTCGGCGCGGCCGGGAAGCCCGTCGTCGGGCTGTGCGGCGACGGGAGCTTCGCCATGTCGTGCGGGGAACTCGAGACGATCGCCCGCCTGGGCCTGCCGATCACGCTCATCCAGTTCAACAACGGCTCCTTCGGCTGGATCAAGGAGCTGCAGCATCTCTACCACGACGACCGGTTCCTGTCGGTCGACTTCAACGCGGTGGACTACGCGGCCATCGCGCGCGGCTTTGGGTTCCGCGCCGAGCAGGTCGTGGACCCGGAGGAGGTCGAGCCGGCCATCGCCCGGGCGCTGGCGTCCGGCCAGCCGTCCTTCATCGACGTGGTGAGCGCGTCCCCGCTGACCGAGATGCCGCCGGTCGCGGCCTGGCAGGCGGCCGAGGCGCTGCGGAGGGCGGCGCGATGAGCGGCGGGCGCATCCCCATCCTGCTCGACGTCGACACCGGGGTCGACGACGCCATGGCCATCGCGCTGGCGCTCCGGCTCGACGCGGTGGAGCTCGTCGGCGTGACGACGGTGGCCGGGAATGTGACGCTCGAGCACACGACGGAGAACACCCGGCGGGTGCTGGCGTGGCTGGGCGCTCCGGAGATCCCGGTCGCCCGCGGCATGAGCCGCCCGCTGGTCCGGCCGCTGCGGACCGCTGCCTGGGTCCACGGCGACACCGGGCTCGGCGGCTTCGCGCCGCCCCCGTCGCCGGTGCCGCTCAGCCCGGTGACGGCGCCGGAGTTCATGGTGCGCACGGCGCGCGAGCGACCGGGCGAGGTCGTCTTCGTCTGCGTCGGGCCGCTGACCAACCTGGCCGTGGCGCTCGGCCTGGAGCCGGACCTGCCGCGGCTGGTGCGCCGGGTGGTCATCATGGGCGGCGCCTTCACCGTTCCGGGAAACGTCACGCCCGCGGCGGAGTTTAATGTATATGTCGATCCAGAGAGCGCGGCCGCCGTCGCGCGGAGCGCGCTCCCGATCACGTTCATCGGACTGGACGTCACGCATCAGGTGGCGCTCCTGCGGACGGAGTGGGAGCGCCTGGGTGCGGCGACCGATCCGGCGGCGCGGCTAGTGCGAGGCGTAGGGCAGCACAGTTTCGCCCGCCGCGGCATCGACCAGATGCACCTGCATGACCCGCTCGCGGTCGCCGTGGCGGCCTGTCCGAACCTCGTGCGGACCCGGGCGACGGGGGTGGCGATCGACACTGGCCTGGGGGCGCGCGCCGGTGAGACCATGCTGGTCGAGCGGCCGGGTCTGCCTACCCATGACGTGGCGCTGGAGGTGGATGCGGCGGCGTTCGGCACCCTATTCCGGTCGGCGCTGCGGCTGGAGGTCGTCGCCGGCTGACGGGGCCGCTCCACTCTGGGCGATCGGGCCGTATGGCAGCGCCACCTGGAGGGGGCACCGATGTCTGGTGAACTGGACTTGCGGGACACGATCCCACTGCAGGATCTCGATCTGCTGAATCGCCTGAGCCAGTACTTCGACGCGTTGGATGAGCACCTCCGCGAGGGGCACGGCTGGTTCATCTTCAACGCGGCCGGCGCCCGCGGGGCCCGCATCGTCTCCTTCATCGCGTCCCGGCTGCACAGCTATGTCCCGCTGGCCACCTACTACCTGGTGCCGTGGCGCGACTTCTCGCTGAACGCCTACATGGTCGGGGTGGAGCTGGAGAGCCTGCGGCCCCAGGAGTCCCAGCTCCAGGGCAAGGCGAAAACCGAGTTCGACATCGCGACCCGCGTGTCGCGCGATGCCATGGTGCGCATGGTCGCGGCGGACCTCTTGATCGTGAGCGGGATGCGGCCGACGCACCGCCACGAGGTCGTGTTCCTGGATGAGACGATGGCGCGGCGCTATGACCAGCGGCTCTCCACCATCCTCTTGACGCCGCACCGCCCCGAGTCGCTGGCGGCAGCCTACGAGGAGGTCGTGCCGGGCACGCCGTTCTGGCAGCGGCTCTACGAGTGGATGTACGAGCGCAGCTTCATCGCGGTGTGAGCCCGCGGGGGCTAGCGCGTCCGCGAGAGCGAGGCCTCGGCCAGGACCTCGAGCAGGTCCCGCCCTTCGCCTGGCGGGACGATGCGCAGCGCCTCGCGGGCCTGCCGGACATACTCGGCCGCGATCTCGAGCGCGCGCTCCAAGGCGCCGGACTCCCGGATCACCGCGGTCGCCGTGGCGTAGTCTTCGTCGGTCGCCCCGCGGCCGTCCACCACGCGGCGCACGAGCTCGGCGTAGTGGCCATTCCCGCGATTCAGCTCGAAGAAGAGCATGGTGGGGAGGGTAATGGTCCCCTGGCGGAGATCCAGGCCGGCCGGCTTGCCGATCTCGTCGGTCGACTCGCGCAGGTCGAGCACGTCGTCGACGATCTGGAAGGCCATGCCGAGGTTCTCCCCGTAGCGCCGGAGTGCCTGGATCTGCGGCTCGTCGGCCTCGCCCAAGATGGCGCCCATCTCCGCCGAGCCAGCGAAGAGCGAGGCGGTCTTGCCGAAGATGCGCCGCCGGTAGTCGTCGAAGCTCTGGTCGAGCTCCCGCGCGGTGAAGATCTCGCGCAGTTGGCCGTCGCAGATGTGCGCCAGGCTGGAGGCGAACACCTGCATCACCCGCGGGTTCATCGTTTGCGCCGCCATCATGGCGGAGCGGGCGAACACGTAGTCGCCCAGCAGGATCACCGTCTCGGTGCTGAAGATGGAGTTGAGCGTCGGCCGCCCGCGGCGCAGGAGCGCCCTGTCCACCGTGTCGTCGTGGATGAGGGAGGCGGTGTGGAGCAGTTCGACGCCGACCGCCGCCGGCAGGAGGCGCTCGATGTCGTAGGAGAAGGGCCGCGCCGCGAGGAGGAGGGTCAGGGGCCGAAGTCGCTTGCCCCCGGCGTCGATCAGCCCTTGCAGGATCTCCCCGACGAATGGGAACTCGACGCGTACTTCCTCGCGGAGCCGGTCTTCAACCCGGGCCACATCGGCCCGCATGACCGACATCACATCGGAGAGATCCAACGGCTGCCAACCCATCACTGGAACCGAGCGCGCGGGCAACTCCCCCAGCGCCAGCCCGCACCTTCGGCGGATTATACGGTTCAACCCTGCATGCGGTCAATCGCCAGCCCGCCGGGCGCCGTGTCCGGCCTGGCCGCGTCGCGCAGATGGTAGTATGGCATACGGTGCCCCCGTCGCACGGGGGTGGTGCGGTGCCGCCTGATGGGCCCGACAAGCGACCCATCCGCCGCCGATCCCGCGTCGCGCGGGTGTGCCCCGGCCGACACAGCACCGCACAGCGTGGACACGCAGAGGAGGAGGGCGCCTAGCAGTGCGTCGGCGTCGCCGATGGGACCGCATCAGTTGGTGGTACAGCCTGATCCTCATCGTGCCACTCCTCGGATTCACCGGGCTCGTCGCCTATCAGCAGTTCGCCGACGCACGCGGCTATGGTGGCCAGGTGGTCGATGCCTACACCGGGGAGCCGGTGGCAGACGCCCGCATTCTCGGCGGCCCGCAGGAGATCCGCACTGATGCCGAGGGGCGGTTCCGCGTTCCGCGCGAGGTCACCCAGATCCAGGTCCAGAAGGATGGCTACGATTCGCAGTCGGTGACCCTCTCCGGTGAGGGCGAGATTCGCATCACGCTCCGCCCCAACGTCGTCCACGGGGTGGTGCGCAACGTCGCCGACGGTCAGCCCATCGCCGGGGCCGCGGTCGAGGCCCGTGCCCCGGACGGCACGCCGCTGGTTGCGACGACCACCGGCGCCGACGGCACGTTCGTGCTGCGGGATGTGCCCGTGGGAGCGCTCCTCGCGGTGACGGCCGACGACTACCGCGACGCGACGCTCGCGATCGGACGGCAGACCGCGTTCGAGATCGCGCTCCGCTACGATGTGATTACCGGCACGATCACCGACGCGGCCGGCCAGCCGCTCGCCGGGGCGCGCGTGGTGGCGGGTTCGGCCGAGGCGACGACGGGTGCCGACGGCAGCTTCCGGCTGACGGGCGGCCCGACGAAGGGGACGGTCGTCGTCAAGGCACCCGGCTACCGGGCCGCGACGGTGCCGTTGGATCAGCGCATGCGAGTGGATGCCCGGCTCGAGCCCTTCAAGGCGAAGGCCATCTACCTCACCGCGGACGTCGCGGCGGACCCGCAGCGCTTCCAGGAGATGATCGCGCTGGTGGAGCGGACCGAGTTGAACGCGATGGTCATCGACCTGAAGGACAGCACCGGCTCGGTCTACTACGACACCCGGGTGCGGCTGGCGCACGACATCGGCGCCGTCAACCCGATCCTCGACCCGAAGGCGGTGGTGGCGGCGCTGCACGAGCGCGGCATCTACGCCATCGCCCGGATCGTGGTCTTCGAGGACCCCGTGCTCGCCGAGCACCGTCCCGAGTGGGCGATCCACGTGCCCGACGGGAGCCTCTGGCGGACCTGGAATGGCCTGGCCTGGGTGAACGCCCATCGACACGAGGTTTGGGAGTACGATACCGCCCTCACCCGGGAGGCGGCAGAGCTCGGGTTCGACGAGATCCAGCTCGACTACATCCGCTTCCCGAGCGACGGCCCATTGGACGAGGCAGAGTACGGCGTGCCGCACAACGCGGAGACCCGCGCCGCCGCGATCCGTGACTTCCTCGCCGGCGTCCGGGCCGCACTGGCGCCGACCCCGGCCTACCTGGCCGTCGACGTCTTTGGCCTTACCTTCTGGGAGCTCAGTGACGGCGGGATCGGGCAGAACCTGGAAGCGATTGCCCCCGTGGTGGACTACATCTGCCCGATGATCTACCCGTCCCACTTCTACCCCGGCTCCATGGGGTTCGACATCCCCAACGATCACCCCTACGAGGTGATCTTGTGGAGCCTGGAGAACGGCGGGGAGCGGGTGCCGGAGGCGGCGCCGAAGTTCCGGCCCTGGCTGCAGGACTTCTCCTACGGAGAGGGGATCCCGTATGGCGACGCGGAGGTGCGGGCGCAGATCGACGCCGCCGAGGACTTCGGCAGTTCGGGCTGGATGCTGTGGAACGCGGCCAGCGACTACCACGAGGGGGCGCTGGGCGCGCCGTAGCCCCGCGGAATCGGCTCGTCCGGTCTGCCACCGGTGCAGAGGAGGTCGTTGTGGATCGACCTGAGACGCCATCGAGCAATGTCGCACCGGCAGCGATCACGAAGCTGACCGCGCTGGTCGAGGCGATGCGGCCGAAGCAATGGACCAAGAACGCGGTCGTCTTCGCGGCGCTCGTCTTCGACGGCAGCCTGTTCGCGGCGGATAAGTTCGCCATCGTGACGCTGGCGGCGGTGCTCTTCTCGCTCACCAGCAGTGCGGTCTACCTGTTCAATGACCTCCTGGATGCCGAGGCCGACCGCCACCATCCGCTCAAGTGCAAGCGCCCGATCGCCTCGGGCCGGTTGAGCCCGACCGTGGCGAAGCTGGCGATCGCGGTAATCGCGCTGACGGTGCTGCCGACCGCGCTGGCCATCACCCCGGTGTTCGCGGGGATCCTGGTGCTCTACGCCCTGCTGATGCTGGCCTACACCTTCATGCTCAAGCACTGGGTCATCATCGACGTCTTCGTCATCGCCGCCGGCTTCGTGCTCCGGGCCGCGGCCGGGGCGGTGGTGATCGGCATTCCCATCTCGCCGTGGCTCTACGTGTGTACCGTCCTGCTGTCGCTCTTCCTGGGCTTCGCCAAGCGGCGGCACGAGCTGGTCCTGCTCGACGACAACGCGGGGGCGCACCGCAAGATCCTGGACGACTACTCGCCGGCGCTCCTCGATGACCTGATCGGGGTGGTGTCGGCGGCGACCATCATGGCCTACTCGCTCTACACCTTCTCGGCGCCCAACCTTCCCGACAATCACGCGATGATGCTGACCATCCCGTTCGTGATCTACGGGATCTTCCGCTACCTCTTCCTGGTGCATCGCAAGAACGGCGGCGGGGCGCCGGAGCAGGTCCTGCTCGACGACCTGCCCCTGCTGTTGAGCATCGTGCTGTGGGGCATCACCACGATCCTCATTCTCTACCAGCCGTGGCATTGATACGGATCGCATCAATATCCTTTGACACGTGTTTGTCAGGGTTCTTTTCCCGTGTTATACTAGGGCGAACCTGGAAGCCGTCGCTCGTCCGCCCACCCACGCCTGTGGACTCGCCCGACACCTTGGTGGCGCCGGCTGGAGCGCGGGGGCGGCCGAGGTTTTGGACTCGTCTTTGCGACAGACACCCCGGGAACCAGTCGACACAAGAGGACGGGCAGAGATGTTGATCGTGCGCAGGCAAGGCAGCCGTGGGACGGACCGCATCCAGCAGGAGATGGAAGAAGTCTTTCGGGCGCTGGTGATCAGCGGCCGTCCGCTGTCCCGCTCGCACGTCGGCGTCTGGCGACCGCCAGTCGAGGTGTACGAGTGCGAGACCGCGCTGGTGGTGACCGTGGAGATCGCCGGCATGCGCGAAGAAGACCTGCAGGTGGTGGTGGACGAGAGCGTCCTCCACATCGCCGGGCTCCGACAGAACACGGCGCCCCATCCGAAGCGGACCTACCACGAGATGGGGATCGCGTACGGCCCATTCGAGGCGGAGGTCTTCCTGCCGTTCCCGGTCGTGCTGGACGCCGTCGAGGCGGTCTACGAGCACGGGTTTCTCCGGGTAACCCTGCCTCGGGCGCAGGCGACCCGCATCGTGCCGCGGGGCGGGGCGTCTGCGACGGACCAAGAGAGGTAACCACGGATGGTCGAGAGATTCCGAAGCGACAACGAGCCGGGCTACGAGCCGACTGACGAGACACCAGAGGAGCAGGAAGAGGCGCCGTCGACGCTGGTGCTGCCCATCCTGCCGCTCCGGGGCACCGTCGTCTTCCCCATGACGCTCGTGCCCCTGGCCGCGGGCCAACCGCGGTCCCTCCGCCTGATCGACGACGTGGTCTCCGGCGACCGCATGGTGGGGTTGGTGCTGCAGAAGGACCCCGAGCAGGAGGGTGCTGGGCCCGGCGAGACGTATGAGATCGGGACAATCGCCAGCATCCACCAGATGATGCGGGTGCCGGACGGCACGGTGCGGCTGGCCGTCCAGGGGCAGCGGCGCATGCGCATCGTCGAGTGGCTCCAGGAGGAGCCCTACCTCACCGCCCGGGTTGAGGAGATCCCGGAGGAGGTCGAGGAGTCGGTCGAGATCAAGGCGCTCGTGCGCAACGCCCAGGAGCTGTTCCAGCGGCTGGTCGGCCTGGTCTCCAACCTGCCGGAGGAGCTGGTCACGGCGGCGCTCAACATCGACGACCCGCTCCACCTGGTCTACCTGATCGCCAGCAACCTGCGCATGGAGGCCGAAGAGCGGCAGGCGCTGCTCGAGCTCGACAGTGTTCGGGCCAAGCTGCAGCGGCTGAACGCCTTCATGAGCAAGGAGCTGGACCTGCTCGAGCTGGGCAAGAAGATCCAGAGCCAGGTGCAGGAGGAGGTCGGCAAGACCCAGCGGGAGTACTACCTGCGCGAGCAGCTCAAGGCCATCCAGCGCGAGCTGGGTGAGACCAGCGAGCAGGAAGCCGAGATCAATGAGCTGCGGGCCAAGATCGAGCAAGCCGGCATGCCAGAGGAGGCCGAGCGCGAGGCGCGGCGCGAGCTGGACCGCCTGTCCAAGCTGCCGCCCGCCGCGGCCGAGTATGGCGTGATCCGGACCTATCTGGACTGGCTCACCTCGCTGCCCTGGAACAAGAGCACCGAGCAGGAGATCGACATCGCCAAGGCGCGCCAGATCCTGGACGAGGATCACTACGACCTCGAGAAGGTCAAGGAGCGGATCCTCGAGTACCTGGCGGTGCGCCGGCTGCGCAAGGAGCGGGCGGTCTCCGACGAGGAGGAGAGCCGCGAGCCGATCCTCTGCTTCGTCGGCCCGCCGGGCGTGGGCAAGACGAGCCTGGCCCAGTCGATCGCGCGCGCGCTCGGGCGGGAGTTCACCCGGATGTCGCTCGGCGGCGTGCGGGATGAGGCCGAGATCCGCGGGCACCGGCGGACCTACATCGGTGCGATGCCGGGCCGGATCATCCAGGCCATTCGCCGCGCCGGCACCAACGACCCGGTCTTCGTGCTCGACGAGATCGACAAGCTGGGCGCCGACTGGCGGGGCGATCCCTCGTCGGCCCTGCTGGAGGTCCTCGACCCCGAGCAGAACAGCACCTTCCGTGACCATTACCTGGACGTGCCGTTCGACCTGTCCAAGGTAATGTTCATCGCGACGGCGAACATGCTGGACACCATCCCGCCGGCACTGCGCGACCGGATGGAGATCCTGCAGCTCTCGGGGTACACCGACGAGGAGAAGCTCAACATCGCGCGGCACTACCTCGTGCCGAAGCAGCTCAAGCGGCACGCGCTCTCGCCGGAGGAGGTCACCATCGACGACAGCGCGCTGATGGAGATCATCCAGCACTACACGCGCGAGGCGGGGGTGCGGAACCTCGAGCGCGAGATCGCCAGCGTCGCCCGGAAGATCGCCACCCGTTTGGCCGAGGGCCAGGCGGTCCAGCGCACCATCCAGGCCGAGCACATCCGCGAGCTGTTGGGCAAGCGCCGGTTCCACTATGAGGAGCTCAGCGAGCGGACCGCCGTGCCGGGCGTGGCCATCGGCGTCGGGGTGACTCCGGTCGGCGGCGACATCATGTTCATCGAAGCGTCGCGCATGCCCGGCCGCGGCAACGTGATCATCACCGGGCAACTGGGCGAGGTGATGCGGGAGTCGTCCCAGGCTGCGCTCAGCCTGGTCCGCGCGCGGGCGACCGAATTCGGCATCGACCCGGACTTCTTCAAGGAGAGCGACGTGCACCTGCACGTCCCGGCCGGGGCGGTCCCGAAGGACGGGCCATCGGCCGGCGTCGCCATCACCACGGCGCTCGTCTCGCTGCTCACCGGCATCCCGGTGCGCAACGAGGTGGCGATGACCGGCGAGATCACCCTGCGCGGTCAGGTGCTGCCGGTCGGTGGCATCAAGGAGAAGGCGCTGGCCGCGGCCCGCGCCGGCGTCAAGGTCTTCATCATGCCGAAGCGCAACGAGGCCGACCTGGATGATCTCCCGCCGTCGCTGCGCGAGCGCCTGGAGTTCGTCCTGGTGGACACCATCGACGAAGTCCTGAGCGTGGCGATGCCGGAGGAGTTCAAGGGGCGGGTCGCCGCGGCCCGCCAGCAGGGCGCCTCGGAGCGCGAGCTGCGTGAGGTGGCGGCGGCGAGCCAGCAGGGCACCGACGTGGCCACCTAGGCGCGCCAGCGTGGCGGACACCAGACGCGGGCGGCACACCTGCCGCCCGCGTTCTTGTCTTGCTGGCCGCGCCAGCGTCAGCTCCCGACCGCGGCCGACCGCCCCGCGGCGCGCGCCGCTGCCACCAGGGCCTGGAACGGGCGCAGGTGCTCGGGGTGGGCGCGGAACATCAGCTCGGGGTGCCACTGCAGGCCGAGGACCCACGTCGGGCCCGGACGCCAGACCGCCTCGACGATGCCGTCCGGCGCGCGCCCGGCCAGCCGCAAGCTCGGTGCGATGTCGCGGATCGCCTGGTGGTGGAAGGAGTTCGTGGCCAGGCTGGTCGCGCCGTAGACCGTCTCCAGCAAGGAGCCGGATTCGACGCTGACGCTGTGGCTCGGCTCGGCCGGGGGGATCGTGCGCTCCGACTGACGATGCTCGATCGTGGTG
This sequence comes from Sphaerobacter sp., assembly GCA_029961075.1. GTDB lineage: Bacteria > Chloroflexota > Chloroflexia > Thermomicrobiales > Thermomicrobiaceae > Sphaerobacter. The sequence goes on along the minus strand of JASBVL010000002.1, from coordinate 879 downwards.
CCGTGCTGGTCGGGAATGTCCTGGATCAGCGTCCCGCCCAGGGCCACGTTCAGGACCTGGCAGCCGCGACAGATCCCCAGGATCGGGACGCCGCGGGCGATGGCCCGCTCCACCAGCGCGACCTCGAAGGAATCGCGCAGGTCGTCGATGCCGTAGACCGTGGGGTGAACGGTGGTGTCGCCGTAGCGGTCAGGCCGCAGGTCGGCGCCGCCGCTGAGCACCAGGCCGTCCACGATGTCGAGGATGCGCTCGACGCTGCCCTCGTGGTAGGGGAGGATGATCGGCACCCCGCCGGCGGCGTCGACCGCGTCGCTGTAGGTGGTCGCCAGCGTGTAGCGGCGCTCCGGACGGTCGCCGTCCGTCGTCACGATCGACGGGGTGATCCCAATGATCGGCTTCATCGGGGCGTGGCCTCCCTTCCCAGCGCCAGGCGCGCGGCACGGTCGCTGCATTATCGTGTCGGGTCGCGGACGGGTCAAGCAGGGGCGCTACCTGGTGGTGTCTCGCGGTCACATCACCGGCTGCGGAGGTGGACGCTGGGTGGATCGATGTGCTATAGTATGCGTGTCGCCGCTGAGGGCGGCGGCAACGCGAAACAGCGAAGGCCAGACCAGATCGACACAGCAGCACGGCCTTGACGCGACAGCCGAGGCGTGCTAGACTGGTCGTCGCGTTTCGCGGGGGCTGAGGCGAGCGGCGAGCTCGCCGCCGCGGAAGCGGAGCAGCCCCGGGCACCTTGACAATTGGAGCGTGATCGAGTGCCCTCGCGCGCGATCCCTCGTGATCGCGTGGTGAGTATGGGTCGGACGAACCAGGCAGAGTGTAACGCCCCGTGGTGGGGCACACTGATGGAGAGTTTGATCCTGGCTCAGGAACAAC
>JASBVL010000019.1 GCA_029961075.1 Sphaerobacter sp. | reverse complement strand
GAGCGCGAGATGACCACGCGGCTGATCGACGGCCTGAGCCAGATCCCCGGCGTGCGCGTCCTGTCGCCGAAGGACCCGGCGCGCCGGGTCGCGGTGGTGTCGATCACCGTCGAGGGCTGGGAGCCGGCCGACTTCGGCGCGGCCCTTGACCACGCCTTCGGCATCGCGTGCCGCACCGGGCTCCACTGCGCGCCCGAGGCGTGTCGCGCGCTGGGGGCCTTCCCCGGCGGCACGGTGCGCCTCAGCCCCGGCTTCTTCACCACGGCGGAGGAGATCGACCGGACCATCGAAGCCGTGGGCGAACTGGCCAAAGCCTCGCTCCAGATGGTGTGACGGATCGCCATGACCAAGAAGCGCTACACCCGCGCCGAAGAGGAGATCCTCCAGATCCTGGATAAGGTCGACCGCGAGCCGGCGTGGCGGCGCCTGCGCCGCGGTCTCCGCCGCCGGCGCCTTCCCCGCCCACGATCCCCGCTCAACCTGGCTGCCGACTGGCTCTGGATCGCGGTCAGCTTCGGCCTGGCGCTGGTCGCCATCCTGGTGCGGGACTGGTCCGCCACCCTGGCGCTGCTCCTCGCCATCGCCAGCCTCATCGCCTTCTTCAGCCCGATCGCGCTCCAGTGGCGCCGGCCATCCCCGCCGGCGGTGCAGCGCTGGCGGGGCAAGGACATCTCGCTGCCCCCGCGACGCACGGGCATCATCGGCGAGCTGCGCTATCAGCTCTGGCGCCTCCGCAACCGGCGCTAGGGCGGCGCGCACCCGCGCCCCAGTGGCGCCACACGGGCGGATGTGCTATCCTGCCCTGCGACGTGAGCCGGCAGTGACTGACCGGCCCGCCCAGGCGCATCGTCACGGCTTCCCCCGATCAGAGGACGCAGATGCCGCGAATCATCAGCGATATCGTTGATGTCTACGTTTTCCGGAAGACCAAGAACAACGTCCAGTTCCTCGTCCTTCGTCGCCACCCCGACCGTCTGCTCGGTGATACCTGGCAAGCCGTCCACGGCAAGATCGAGCCGGGCGAGCGCGCGGTCGATGCTGCCCGGCGCGAGGTGCGGGAGCACACCGGCCTGACCCCCGCCAAGCTCTACTCCGCCGACTACATCAACCAGTTCTACGACCACAAGACCGACACCATCGTCCTGGCGCCGGCCTTCGCGGCGCTGGTCGGGCCGCAGGATCAACCCCGCCTGTCGCAGGAGTACTGCGACTACGCCTGGTGCGACCTCGAAGAGACGGTGGCGCGGCTCCCCCTGGCGAGCCAGCGCTGGGCCGCCCGGCACATCTACGATGTCATCGCCATGGGCGGTGAAGAGGCCGAGCTCTACGCCCTCTCCTGACCCGGCTCCCCGCCGCGTGATACCCTTGGGTGAGTGCCCAACCCCGCATCCAGCGTGGCGGCGCGGCCGCCCCCTTCGGGAATGGTTTCTGCGACGCAAACCCCACCATCGAGTCGGCATCCGCCATCGTACCCTTCGGACGCTGGCACTCGGCGGACGGAGGTGATCGCCATCGACACCGGACTCTATCTCGCCGACTACCTGCTCCGCAGCGGCACCGCGCGCGTCGTGGTGGTGCCCGACCCCGAGGTGGCCACGCTGCTCAACACCTTCCGCCTGTGCGGCGTCGTCACGCTCACCACGCCCGACGCGACCGCGGGCACACTCCTCGCCGCGGCGGAGAGCGCCCTCCACGGCGGCCCCGGGGTCGTCGTGACCGGCAGCGGGCCCAGCGCCGCCGCCATCGTCCCGGCCGCCGCGCAGGCCCAGATCGAGCGCCGCCCGCTGATCGCGCTCACCGTCGAGCCGAACGGCCACCAGTCGCGCCTCGCCGCGCAGCAGACCCTCGATCTGCGCGCGGTCTTCGCTGGCGTCAGTAAGGGCTCCTATCGCCTGCGCGCCGACAACGCCCGCGAGCTCATCCCGCTCGCGTGGCACCTCGCCACCACACCGCCGCGCGGCGTGGTCCATCTCCGGGTCGCGAACGCGGAGCTGACCACGGCGCCGGCGCCGATCCGCGGTCAGGCCCATCCGCCCGCGCCGCCCCCGAACGGCGAGCACGCGTCGCTCCTGCGGCGCGCCGCCGACCTGGTCCGCGCCGCCCGCCGCATCGTGCTCCTCGTCGGCCCGGACGCCGTCGCCGCGCGGGCGGAGACGGCCGTGCGGCTCCTGGCGGAGCAGTGGGGCGCGGCCGTGGTGGTCACACCGATGGCCAAGGGCGTCGTGCCCGAGACCGATCCGGCCTTCGCCGGCGTCCTCGGTGGGCTGGGGGATCACCCCATTCTGGAGCTGATCGAGGACAGCGACCTGGTCGTCGCCTTCGGCGTGACCAGCGCGGACCTGGTGCGGGCGTGGCGCACCACCGTGCCGACCATCCTGCTGACCGAGAACGGGCCCGACCCCGCGCTGCCGGCGGAGGTGACCCTGGTCGGCCCCCTCAACGCGGTGGCCAACGCCCTCCCGCGGCAGGCGGGCGATGCCGGCGACGGCGAGCGGCGGGCGGCGCTCACGCGCCGCAGCGTCCAGGACGCCCTCGGCTACGCGGCGCCCGACCGCCACCCGCTGACCCCCCAGCACGTCATCGCCGAGCTGCGGCGCCTGGCCGCAGCCGACGTCCCGCTCGCCGTCGAGGCCGATCTGGCCGGGCTGCTCGCCGCCCAGCTCTGGCGCGTCACCGCGCCGCGCACCTTCCTGCTCAGCAACGGCCTCGGCCTACCCGGCTCCGGCCTCGCCCTCGCGCTGGCCGCCGCCCTCCACCGCAACGGCCAGCCCGTCGCCTGGCTCGGCACCGACGGCCCGCTCGCGGTCCGGCCGGGCCTTCTGGCCCACTTCGGGGGTCTCGCCATCGCGGCCCCGCTGGTCGTCATCAACCAGGGCGTCCATACCGAGCTCCGCCGCGAGCAGGAGGGCGCGGGATACCCCCACCTGGGCAGCGAGTACCCCCCGCTCCCGGGCGCCGTCCTGGCCGCCCTCTACGACCTGGCCTATGCGCGCGCCGAAACCTTCGACGAGCTTACCGGCGCGCTGGCCGCCGCCTTTACCGTCAAACACCCCACCCTGCTCGAGGTCATCGCGGAGCGCGACTTCTGGTGGCGCCTGGGCTAGTCACGCCTGACCAGGCGCCACGCGGGCATCCCCAACTGCCGAGCGCACGTTCGGTATACTTATCGCCGCGGCGACGTCCAGCATTGTGCCGGCATCGGCGAGGGGATGGCATGCCCGAGTTCCAACTGATCAGCGATCTCCAACCGACCGGCGACCAGCCGAAAGCCATTGCCCAACTGGTCGAGGGGCTCCAGCGCGGCTACCGGCAGCAGACGCTGCTCGGCGTCACCGGGTCGGGCAAGACCTTCACCATGGCCAATGTGATCCAGCAGGTCCAGCGGCCGACGCTGGTGCTGGCGCCGAATAAGACCCTGGCAGCGCAGCTCTACAGCGAGTTCAAGGAGTTCTTCCCCAACAACGCGGTCGAGTACTTCGTCAGCTACTACGACTACTACCAGCCCGAGGCGTACGTCCCGCGCACCGACACCTACATCGAGAAGGACGCCGACATCAACGACGAGATCGACAAGCTGCGCCACGCCGCCACCCGCGCGCTGCTCACGCGCCGCGACGTCATCATCGTGGCCAGCGTCTCCTGCATCTACGGCATCGGCTCCCCCGAGGAGTACGGCAAGACGGTCGTCTCCCTGCGCCGCGGGGCGACGGTGCGCCGCGATAAGGTGCTGCGCCACCTGGTCGACATCCAGTACGAGCGCAACGACCTCACCCTGACCCGCGGCACCTTCCGTGTGCGCGGCGACACCCTCGATATCTATCCGGCCTACGAAGAGATCGCCGTCCGGATCGAGTTCTGGGGCGACGAGGTCGAGCGCATCGTCGACATCGACCCGCTGACCGGCGAGATCGTGGCCGAGCGCACCGAGATCGACATCTACCCGGCCAAGCACTTCGTCACCAGCCAGGAGAAGCTGCAGCGGGCCATCCAGAGCATCCAGGCGGAGCTGGAGGAGCAACTGCAGAAGCTGGAGGCGGAGGGGAAGGTCCTCGAGGCCGCGCGCCTCAAGCAGCGCACCCTCTACGACCTGGAGATGCTGCAGGAGGCGGGGTACTGCTCCGGCATCGAGAACTATTCCCGGCACATCTCCGGCCGCCAGCCCGGCGAGCCGCCCTGGACCCTGCTCGACTACTTCCCCGACGACTACCTCATGTTCATCGATGAGTCGCACATGGCCATCCCGCAGGTCCGCGGCATGTACGGCGGCGACCGCTCCCGCAAGGACGTGCTGGTCGAGTTCGGCTTCCGCCTGCCGTCGGCGCGGGACAACCGGCCCTTGACCTTCGATGAGTTCATGGACCACATCAACCAGGTCATCTACGTCTCGGCGACGCCGGGCCCCTTCGAGCTGGAGCACAGCGAGCAGGTGGTCGAGCAGATCATCCGCCCGACCGGCCTGCTGGACCCGGAGATCAGCGTCCGGCCCACCAAGGGCCAGATCGACGACCTGATCGCCGAGATCCACCGGCGGGTCGCGCGCGGCGAGCGGGCGCTGGTCACCACGCTGACCAAGAAGATGGCCGAGGACCTGGCTGACTACCTCAAGGAGATCGGGATCCGCACCCATTACCTCCACAGCGAGATCGACACCCTCGGCCGGGTCGAGATCCTTCGCGACCTGCGCCTCGGCGTCTACGACGTGGTGGTGGGCATCAACCTGCTGCGCGAGGGGCTGGACCTGCCTGAGGTGTCCCTCGTCGCCATCCTGGACGCGGACAAGGAGGGCTACCTGCGCTCGGCCAGCTCCCTGGTCCAGACCATCGGCCGCGCGGCGCGCCACGTCGACGGCCTGGTCATCATGTACGCCGACACCATGACCGAGTCGATGCGGGTCGCCATCGAGGAGACCTACCGGCGCCGCGCCATCCAGATCGCCTACAATCAGGAGCACGGCATCACGCCGCGCGGCATTGTCAAGGAGGTCCGCGATCTGACCGACCGCGTGCGCGCCGTCGCCGAGGAGGCCAGCCCCTACCGCGCGGAGGCCAAGCCGGGCGCCATCGCCGAATTGCCGCCGGATGAGCTGGCACGGATGATCAAGGACCTCGAGCGGCAGATGAAGGAAGCCGCCAAGATGCTGGAGTTCGAGAAAGCGGCGCTCCTGCGCGATCAGATCATCGAGCTGCGGCGCATTCAGGAGCTGCTCTGACGAGCCCCAGCGATCCCCCGGGGACGATCCCTCGCCCGCGACCTGCCTGCCGTTCCCCGGACGCCGGTTACCGGATGCGCGCAGCAGCGGCGCTCGCGGCCGCTGCCGCACGTATGTGGGAAGTGAGAGGGAATGGCGAACGGACCCTACGGGCGGCGGTCACGCCGCGGTGCGACGTCCCGGCTCAATCTGATCCTGTCCCTCATCTTGATCGTCATCGTCATCGCCATCGTCGCCGTGCTCGTGCTGAGCAGCAGGGGCGACGAGCAGGCGCCGGCCAGTACCCCGACGGCACAGGCCGGTGCAACGCCGACGGCGCCGCTCGGCGCCGCCACGCCGACCGCCGGCGGGGCGCAGGAGACGCCCGGGCTGGCCGCAACGGCGCCGACCGGGACAGCCGAACAGCCGACGCCCACCGTCGAGCCGACGCCGACCCCGCTGGTGGGCGACTTCGGTGATCTCCCCGCGGCCGACATGCCGAGCGGCAACTCCGCCGGGCGCGCGCTGACTCTGGACTACCGCCTCGATCTCAGCCTCCAGGCCGTCCCGACCCAGGCGGACGTCTACGCCCTGGAGCACCGTGCCTGGACCCTGGACGATGCCCAGGCTCTGGCCCAGTCGCTCGGCATCACCGGCGAGGTCGTCGACCAAGGGGGCGGCAGCTTCCGCGCCAACGGCGGCGGCAGCCTGTACATCTCCGGCGACCTGCTGCGCTACGTGGCCGATCCCGGCGCGACCCCCACGGCGGGCGCGCTGCCGGGCGACGACGCGCTGGTCGAGGCCGCGCGCGCCTGGCTGCTCCAGCACGGCCTGGTCGGTGCCGACGCCGGCCCCGGCAGCGTCGTCCTCCGCGATGAGGAGGCCGGGCGAGCCATCGTCCTGATCAAGCCGGTCGAGCCCGACCCGATCCTGTCGGCGGTGCCGGCCGCCTCGGTGACGCTCAGCGGCGACGGCGAGGTCGTCCAGGCCGACATCCGCTGGCCGCAGTCGCTGCGGCGCTCGACCTACGGCCTGCGCCCTGCCGAGGAGCTCTGGAACGAGATCCGCGCCGGCCGGGGCTACGTCGAGCTCGATCCGGCGGCCTTGCCGTCCCCCGCCGGTCCGCTGAACGGCTCGGCCACCCTGACCAGCGTGTCCATGGCCTACACGATCGCGGGCACGCCCGCCTCGCAACAATTCCTCGTCCCGCTCGTCGTGTTCTCAGGACAGGCGCAGATCGAGGGAGCGGCCCAGCCGATCCCGATCAAGGTCTATGTCCCGGCAGTCAGCGCGCAGGCGACGCCGCGCGGCTAGAGGGCGAACCCGCCCCGCGCGGGGTCGTGACGGGAAGGGATGGGGGCTATCGTGGGCAAGGACGGCTCGACGTTCCCGGTTCGGCTCGGCGCGGTCGCGCTCCTGCTGGCGACGGCGCTCGCCGCGGCTGTCGCACCCACACCGGCACCCGCCGCGGCACGCCCGACGACCGTCCGCTGGGGGTACTACATTACCTATGACGCGACCTCGCTGGCGAGCCTGAGGGCCCAGGTCGGCCAGCTCGACATCGTCTCGCCCTACTTCTACCACCTGAAAGCCGACGGCACGATCGAGGACTTCTCGCAGGCGGAGGCGCTGGCCGTGATGCGCAAGGCCGGCGTCGCCATCGTCCCCATGATCAAGAACGTGCCCCGCTGGGACGACTTCCACAACACCATGGCGACCCCGGAGCAGCGGGACGCGATCGTCGAGCGCATCGTCGATCTCGTCACCCGCAACAACTACGACGGCATCCACATCGACTTCGAGGCCGTGAACGGCAGCGACGCGGCGCTCCTCACCGACTTCCAGCAGCGCCTGGCCAACCGGCTGCGGCCGCTGGGGAAGCTGGTCACCCAGGCCATCGCCGCCCGCACGTCCGACGCCCCCACTGCCTGGGGCGGCGCCTATGACTACGCCGCCCTCGGCGCCGTCAACGACTTCGTGGTGGTCATGGCCTACGACTACCACTACGCCGGCGGCAACCCCGGCCCGGTCGCGCCGTTGCCGTGGGTGCGCCAGGTGGTCAGCTACACCAAGAGCCGCATCCCGGCCGACCGCATCCTCCTCGGCATGCCACTCTACGGCTACAACTGGAACGTCACCGAGCAGCAGACGGCGACCTCCGTCCGCTTCGACCAGGCCCAGACACTCCTGGCGCGGCCCGGCGCGACCGGCGGCTACGACGTCGACCAGGCGGCCGCCTGGATCCGCTACACCGACGACGCAGGGCACCAGCACGAGGTCTGGTATGAGAACGCTGCCAGCCTCCGCGCCAAGCTCGACGTCATGCTCGACCAGGGCGTCGGCGGCTTCGCCCTCTGGCGCCTTGGCCATGAGGACCCGGCCGTGTGGACCGAGGTGGCGCGTCTGGCGACGCCCGCCACCCGCATCCCTGCCTTCCCCTCCACGGCCGAGCGTGCCTACTTTGCCGTCACCGGCCACTCGCTCGCGTTCGGCTTCAAGCGGTACTGGGAGCGGAGCGGCGGCCTCCCCGTCTTCGGGTACCCGCTGACCGAGGAGTTCAACGAGCCGAACCCGGACACCGGCCAGACCTACACCGTCCAGTACTTCGAGCGGCAGCGGTACGAGTACCACCCCGAGTACGCGGGCACCCCCTACGAGGTCCTGCTCGGCCGCCTGGGCGTCGCCTCAGCCCAGCGCTCCGGCCTGCTCGCCACCGAGCACTTCCGCCCGCTGCCGGCCTCGACGCAGCCGGATGCCAACTGCGACTTCTTCCCGGAGACCGGCCACCGCCTCTGCTTCGGCTTCCGCGACTACTGGCGCACGCATGGCGTGGAGTTCGGCGACCGCGGCGTCTCCTTCCGCGAGTCCCTGGCGCTCTTCGGCTACCCCATCTCCGAAGAGTTCCCGGACCCGGTCACCGGGCGGACCGTGCAGTACTTCGAGCGGGCACGCTTCGAGTATCATCCCGAGAATGCGGGCACGCCGTACACCGTGCTCCTCGGGCTGCTGGGCACCGATGAGGTGCGGGCGAAGGGATGGATTCGGTGACCGCTGACACCCCACCGACCGCGCGCCGCCTGATCCTGGTCCTCCACGGGCCGAACCTCAACCTGCTCGGCCAGCGCGAGCCCCACATCTACGGCACGGTCACCCTCGCCGAGATCGATCAGGCGCTGCGGGACGCGGCCAGCGCGCGGGGCTTCGAGACGGTCATCGTGCAGTCCAACTACGAGGGCGCGCTGATCGACCAGATCCAGCGCTACGGGCCGGTGGCCTGTGGTATCATCGTCAATCCGGGGGCGTTGACGCACTACAGCATCGCCCTGCGCGATGCGTTGGCGGCGGTGAGTATCCCCGTCGTTGAGGTGCACCTGAGCAACGTGTACCGGCGCGAGGAGTTCCGCCACCGCTCGGTGATCGCGCCCGTCGTCACCGGCCAGATCGCGGGACTGGGAGCCGACGGCTATCTCCTCGCCCTGCGGTACCTCATGGACCGGTGTGGAGCAGAAGGGACCGGGGCTCATGCATAACCGCCTGGCCGCGCTGCGGGAGCGCATCGCGGCGTCCGGCCTCGACGCCATCCTCGTCACCCACCCCTCGAATCGGTTCTACCTGACGGGGTACACGGGCGAGGATATCCCGCCGAACGAGTCAGGCGGTCACCTGATCGTCAGCGCGGACCGGGCCGTGCTCGTCGTCAGTCCGCTCAACGCCGCGCAGGCCCGGCAGCAGGCGCTCCACACCGAGGTCTTCGATCGCGCCAACGGCCTGGCCGAGGCCGACGCTGAGGTCCTCGGCGAGCTTGGCGCACGCCGGGTCGGCTTCGAGGATCGCGCCATCCTCTACCACGACTATCGGACGCTGACCGAGCGCCTGGGCGACCGTGTGGAACTGGTCCCGGTCGGGGAGCTGGTCGACGAGCTGCGGCTGGTGAAGTCGCCCGACGAGATCGCGACCCTCGCCCGCGCCATCGCCATCACCGACCGCGCGTTCGAAGCAGTCGCGCCTGGCATTCAGGTTGGCGACACCGAGCGTGCCCTTGCCTGGCGCCTCGATGCGGCAATGCGCGAGCTGGGCGCGGCTGGCACGGCGTTCCCGACCATTGTGGCCTCCGGCCCCAACGCCGCGCTGCCGCACCACAGCCCGTCCGATCGCCAGATCCGGCCCGGCGAGCCGATCGTGATCGACATGGGCGCCCTGGTCGACGGCTACTGCGGCGACCTCACCCGCACTGTCTGGATCGGCGAGCCGGATCCCCGGCTGCGCGAAATCTACGCGATCGTGTACCGGGCGCTGGAAGGCGCCGAGGCCGGCATCCGGGCCGGCATGACGGGCCGCGAGGCGGACGCGCTGGCGCGCGACATCATCGCGCAGGCGGGCTACGGGGAGCAGTTCACCCACTCCCTGGGCCACGGCCTGGGCGTGCGGGTCCACGAGGGCCCGGCGCTGTCGAAGCGGAACGACAAGCCGCTCCCGGCCGGGAGCGTGGTCACCATCGAGCCCGGCATCTACCTGCCCGGGTGGGGTGGCGTCCGCATCGAGGACGTCGGGGTCGTTGAGGAGCAGGGCGTCCGCATCCTCACCCGCGCGCCGAAGCAGCCCATCGACTAAGAGAAGCCATCGACATCCACCGGAGGCAGTATGATCGACACAGGAGATCTTCGGAAGGGTCTGACGCTGGAGCTGAACGGTGAGCTGGTGCGCGTCGTCGACTACCAGCACGTCAAGCAGGGGCGGGGCAGCGCCTTCGTCCGCCTCACCCTGCGCAACCTGCGCACCGGCGCCATCACCCAGCAGACCTTCCAGGCCGGCTCGAAGTTCCAGCCGGTGCGGCTCGAGCGCCAGCGCGTCCAGTACCTCTACCGCGACGACGACACGTACCACTTCATGGACCTCGACACCTTCGAGCAGTTCGCCCTCAACCGGGAGACGCTCGGCGACGCCGTCAACTACCTGGTCGAGAACGAGACGCTCGATCTCCTCACCTACAACGGCGAGCCCATCGACGTCGAGTTGCCCGTGACCGTGACGCTGCGGGTCGTCGATACCGATCCGGGCGTGCGCGGCGACACCGCCACCGGCGGCACCAAGCCCGCGCGGCTCGAGACCGGGTTGACCGTGAACGTCCCCCTCTTCGTCAACGTGGACGACCTGGTGAAGGTGGACACGCGAACCGGCGAGTACCTGGAGCGTGTCAACTGAGCCCGCGTCCCGCGGGACTGGAGCGGCTAGAAGGATGACGACGAAGCCCGAAGCGGCGGACGAGGTCTCGCCGGCGCCCCGCGACGACTACGCCGCGCTGACCGCCACCGTCCGCGAACTGGTCAAGGTCATGCGCGAGGGCGGCATCGGCCGCCTGGAAGTCCGGCGCGGCGACCTCGAGATCCACCTCGCGGTCCGCGAGGACGGTGCCGTCTCGGCAGCCACCCCCGCACCCGCGCCGGGGCCGGCGGCGGTCGCGCCCCCGCCGGAGACGGACGAGGCCGAGGCCACCCATGTCATCACCTCGCCCATGATCGGGACCTTCTACGCGGCGCCCGCACCCGGCGAGCGCCCCTTCGTCCAGGTCGGCGACACGGTCGAGGTCGGTCAGACCGTGGCGATCATCGAGGCGATGAAGATCATGAATGAGATCGTCTCGGATGTGGCCGGGACCGTCGTCGAGATCCTGGTCCGCGACGCCGAGCCGGTCGAGTACGGGTCCCCGTTGATGCGCATCCGGCCCGCGGGCTAGCGGAAGGTGCCCGGCCATGCGCGTGCTCGACGTCGCTGACCTCACCGCCTACATCAAGGATCTGCTCGACTCCGACCCGATCCTCAGCGATGTCTGGGTCCGCGGCGAGGTGTCGAACTTCGTCCGCTCAGCGGCCGGGCACATCTACTTCACCCTGAAGTCGGAGCGCGCGCAGCTCCGCTGCGTGCTCTTCCGTGGGCAGGCCCGCTGGCTCACCTTCCAGCCGGACAACGGCGACGCCATCCTCGCCCACGGGCGCGTCTCGGTCTACGAGGCGAGCGGGCAGTATCAGCTCTATGTCGACCTGATCCAGCCGGAAGGCACGGGGCTCCTGCAGCTCCAGTTCGAGGAGCTGCGCCACCGCCTCGAGCAGGAGGGGCTCTTCGACCCCGCGCGCAAGCGCCCCCTCCCCCGCTGCCCCCGGCGGATCGGCGTGGTCACCTCCCCGACCGGAGCCGTCTGGCACGACATCCAGACCGTGCTCCGCCGCCGCTACCCGCTCGCCGAGCTGGTCCTCGCGCCCGCCCAGGTGCAGGGCGAGGACGCGCCCCCGACCATCATCCGCGCGCTGCACGCCCTGCAGCTCCAAGGGAACATCGACGTCATCATCGTCGCCCGCGGCGGCGGCTCGATGGAAGACCTCTGGTGCTTCAACGACGAGCGCGTCGCGCGCGCCGTGTTCGCCAGCCCGATCCCGGTCATCTCCGCCGTCGGCCACGAGACGGACTACACCATCTGCGACTTCGTCGCCGACCTCCGCGCCCCGACGCCCTCGGCGGCGGCCGAGCTGGTGGCACCGCACATCGGCGAGCTGGCCGCCGAGGTGGCAAGCCTCTGCGCCCGCGCCGAGACGGCCCTCACCGCGATGCTCCGCGCCCGCCGCGAGACGGTGGGCGGGCTGGCGCTCCGGCTGCAACGGCACGGGCCGGAGAACCTGATCCGCCAGGAGCGCCTGCGCCTGGATGGGCGCACCGAGCTGATGCGCCAGCGCCTGCTCGGGCGCATCGCGGCGGAGCGCGCGGCGATCGAGGCCACGCGGCGCCAGCTCGACCTGCTCCACCCGCTCGGGGTCATGCGGCGCGGCTACGCCATCGTGGTCGATCCCGCCACGGGGCAGCGGCGACGCCGGGCGCTCGATCTCGCCCCCGGCCAGCAGGTCACGCTGGAGTTCTACGACGGGGACGCCGACGCCATCGTCCGCGCCGTCACACCGTCGTCGAGAGGAGCGGTCTATGTCCACACCCCACGATGATGAGTGGCTCGCCGATGTCGCCCCACCCGACGCCGGGTACGAGGACCTGATCGCGCTCCTGAACGACGTCGTTGAGCGCCTGGAGCGCGGCGACCTCTCGCTCGATCAGGCGCTGCGCGAGTATGAGCGCGGGGTGGCGCTGGTCCGCCGCTGCAACGACCTGCTCGACCGCGCCGAGCTGCGCGTCACCGAGCTGTCGCTCGGCCTGCATCGCGCCGACGAGGACGCGTTCATCCCCGGCCAACGCCCGGCACCCCTCTTCGAGGAGGACCCCGACGACGATACCTTCGAAGACGCGGAGTAGCCCGCCGTCCGGTCACGCACCTCCACCCGGCTCGGCGGGCGGGCGCGGCTCCTCGGCCGGCAGCGGAGCGGCGTGGAGCGCCTGCGCGCGGCGGTGGAAGACCTGGAACACCGGCGCCTCCCGCTCCGGGCGGCCGCGGCTAATCAGCCAGTAGCCGAGGCGCACCGGCAGGGCGACGGCGGCGAACAGCGCGGCCGCGCCGCCCACGATCAGCCCCGCGATCAGGCAATACAGCCCGCTGGCCCAGAAGACGATGAACCCGACATCCACCACCCGTGGTTGGGCGAGCGACGCCTCGGTCCCCAGGAGATAGACGTCCAGCCGGATGCGGATCGGATTCAGGAAGTAGAACCCGACGACGCCCAGGGCCCCCGCCAGCAGCGCCACCGGCAGGCTGGCCCGATGGCGCGCACACAGCAGCGCGGTGCCGACCAGCCCCACGGCCAGCAGCGCCAGCGTCACCGCCCGCACCGGCTCGGCCGTCACCGCCGTCGCGAAGGGATTGCTCTCCCAGCGGCGCGACGGCACCATCCCGTAGGCCATGAGCTGTCGCCAGTTGTCAGCCAGCGCGACCCACAGCGGGAACAGGCCGACCGCGGCCAGCGTCAGCCGGCCGATCCCGTTCCACACCGGCGTGTCGCCGAGCGCCACCTGGCGCAGCAGCGATGGCCGCCCCCGGGCCCACAGCCAGGTCACGAGGTACAACACGATCGTGATCGGGAAGTCACCTGAGAGAAAGCGATACAGCATCGCGCGACCCGCCTTGCCGTCGCCTGGGAACACACCAGTGAGCCGTGACCGCAAGTGTACTCACGGCGCCCCGTCCTGGCCACAACCGGCCGCGCCCCGCGGCAGGGGGGACCCGTCCGAGACCGGGCCGGGCCCCGCCGCGAGCGGCGATGCGCACCCCGGCGCCCGGAGCATCCGGGCGAGCAAACCGGCCCGGTCAGGTTCACCCGAGCGGCAGGCGCAGCGGGTTCCCGCCCAGGACGTGGAAGTGCAGATGGTGGACCGTCTGGCCCGAGTCCGGACCGGTGTTGGTGACGAGGCGGTAGCCCGACTCGGCGATCCCGGCCTCGCGCGCCACGGTCGCGGCCGCCTGCAACACCCGGCCGAGCAGGGCGGGGTCCAGGCGATCGGCCTCGTTGAGCGAGGCAACGTGCTGGTTCGGGATCACCAGGATATGCACCGTCGCCTGCGGCTGAATATCCTTGAAGGCCGTCACCTGGTCGTCCTGATAGACGATCGTCGCCGGGATCTCACCTGCCACGATCCGGCAGAAGATGCAGTCGCTGCTCATTGCACCTCCCTCGCCTCTCCTGCCCACGGGGGCGCTATACTTACCCGAACACGAGTTCGGAGGCAACCGTGCCCGAGCTACCCGAAGTCGAGAACGTCCGTCGCAGCCTCATGTGGGCCGTCGCCGGGGCGACCATCGCCGCCGTGCGCCTGGGCGCCTTCACCGGCTGCATCGCCGCGCCGTCGCCGGCCGAGTTCGCCGCGCGCGTCACCGGTCGCCGCATCGTCGAGCTGCGGCGGCGGGGCAAGTACCTCCTCCTCGCCCTCGACAGCGGCGAGACCATCGCCGTCCACCTGCGCATGACCGGCGAGCTGACCGTCACCTGGCCCGACGCTTCCGCCGGCCGGCACCACCACCTCACCCTCGCCCTGGCCGACGGCCGCGAGATCCGCTTCTCGGATACCCGCAAGTTCGGCCGGCTCCGGCTCCTGACCCCCGCGGAGCTGGCGGCGCTCGACCGTGCGCTCGGCCCCGAGCCGCTCGACGAGCGGCTCACCCCGGACCGCTTCGCCGCCATGCTCGCCGCCCGCTCCCGGGCCGTCAAGCCGCTGCTGCTCGACCAATCCTTCCTCGCCGGCATCGGCAACATCTACGCCGACGAGGCCCTCTTCCTCGCGCAGCTCCACCCCTTGCGCCCGGCGAACTCCTTCAGCCCCAGCGAGGCCGCCCGGCTGCTCGAGGCCATCCGCGCCGTCCTCCGCGGCGCCATCGCGCGCGGCGGCACCACCCTGCGCGACTACCGGGACGGCCTCGGCCGCCCCGGCAGCAACCAGCACTATCTCCAGATCTACCACCTCGACGCCGGGGACCCGTGCCCGCGCTGCGGCGAGCCGATCGCGCGCCTCGTCGTGGGCCAGCGCGGCACCCGCTTCTGCCCCCGCTGCCAGCCGCTGGCTACGCCGTAGCCCCGGCCACGACGCGGTCGATGGTCGCCAGCAGGTCCGGGTCGTCCGGGTGCAGCACCGGGTACTCCCCGGTGATCAGGTCGATGTGCTTCAACCCCGCGCCGGTGGCGAACAGCACCACCTCGTCGTCGCGGCCCAGCACCCCGCGCTCCCGCAGAGCCCGCGCCGCCGCCACCACCGCGCCGACCTCGGGCGACACGAACAGCCCTTCCTGCGTCGCGGCCAGCCGCACCCCCTCCAGCAGCTCCTCGTCGGAGACGGTGAGGGCCGTGCCCCCGCTCTGGTGCACCGCATCGAGGATCAGGTAGTCGCCGATCGCCACCGGGACGCGGATCCCGGGCGCCACGGTCTGCGCCCCCTGCCACAGCTCGGCGTGGCGCTCCCCCCGCTCGAACGCCCGCACGATCGGCGCGCAGCCCTCCGCCTGGACCACGATCATGCGCGGCCGCCGCGAGTCGATGAGCCCCATGCGCTCCAGCTCATCGAACGCCTTCCACATCCCGACGATGCCCGTGCCGCCGCCGGTCGGGTAGATGATCGCGTCGGGGAGCCGCCAGCCGAGCTGCTCCGCCAGCTCGAGCCCCATCGTCTTCTTGCCCTCGGCGCGGTACGGCTCCTTCAGCGTCGAGACATCGAACCACCCGCGCGCGGCCGCCCCGGCGCGCACGACGCGCCCGCAGTCGTTGATCAGCCCCTCGACCAGGAAGACGTGCGCGCCGTATGCCCGGCACTCAGCCTTCATCGGCTCCGGCACGTCGGCCGGCATGAACACGTACGCGTCCAGCCCCGCCCGCGCCGCGTAGGCCGACATGGCCGCGGCCGCGTTCCCGGCCGAGGGGATCGCCACCGCCGTCGCCCCCAGCTCCGCCGCGCGCGACACCGCGGCGCACAGCCCCCGCGCCTTGAAGCTCCCGGTCGGGTTCTGCCCATCGTCCTTGAGCAGCAGCCGGTCGTAGCCGAGCAGCCTACCCAGCCGCGCCACCGGCAGCAGCGGCGTCCCGCCCTCCCCGAGCGTGAGCGCGTAGCGCGGGTCCTGCACCGGCATGATCTCCCGATACCGCCACAGGTTCCACGGGCGCCCGGCCAGCGCCTCCGGCGTCATCTCCCGCGCCGCGGCCTCCAGGTCGTAGCGCGCGAAGAGGACCTTCCCGCAGCTCGGGCAGGTCGTCAGCAACTGGTCGGCGCGGTACGTCTCGCCGCAGGCCGTGCACTCCAGATGGGTCAGATAGCTGCGCGTCACGGTTCCTCGCTCTCCCCTCCAGGCTCTCGGCGCGCCGCGCGGCGCGCCCTGGCATTGTAGCGCCCGCGCCGCCGCGATGCGCCGGTGGGCGCGCCCCGCAGGCCGGGTGGCCGGGCC
>JASBVL010000018.1 GCA_029961075.1 Sphaerobacter sp. | reverse complement strand
TGGCCGAGCTGGGCTACGAGCTGAGTCGCGTCGAGCGGGAGCGCGACGCGCTGGCCATCGAGAACGCGCGGCTCGGCTACCTCGTGGCCCAGGAGGAGTCGCTGGAGCGCATCGAACAGGTGGCGACGAACCAGCTCGGCATGCGGCCCTTGAGCCGCTACCGCTTCCTGGAGGTGCAGGCGCCGCCCGAGGAGAACCTCCCGACCGTGCCGGCACCCACCCCGGCGCCGGAGTCCCTCTGGGAGCGCCTCCAGCGCGGCCTGCTCGGCATCGGCCGGGCCGACGCCCCGCCGTCGGGCCCGCCCGCCCTGCCCAGCCTCCCGGGAGGTCGCTGATGCGTCGTCCGTATCAGATCCCCCGCCGCCGGATCAACCTGCTCTTCGCGGTCTTCCTCATCTTCACCCTGGCCATCAGCTACCGGGTCGTGTCGTTCCAGGTGGTCCGCGGCCATCAGCTCGCCGAGGAGGCGCGCGCCATCCGCTACCGCGAGGAGGCGGTGCCGGCCCAGCGCGGCGAGATCCTCGACGCGCGCGGCCGCCCGCTGGCGACCAACGTGCCGGTCGACCGGGTGGTCGCCATCCGGGACAAGATCGAGGACCCGCGGCGGACCGCCGAGCTGCTCGCCCCGATCCTGGGCCGCAGCGCCGACTCGATCTACGCCCAGTTGACCGACCCGGATCTGGAGTGGGTCTGGCTCCAGCGGCACCTGAGCCCGGAGGCCTCGGAGCAGATCCGCAAGCTCGACCTCGACGGCATCCTGCTCACCCCGGAGCCGCGCCGCATCTATCCCATGGGGGACTTCGCCTCGCACGTGCTGGGCTTCGTGAACTACGATTACGTCGGCTCCTACGGGGTCGAGGGGGCGTACAACGACACCCTCGGCGGGGAGCCGGGGAAGCTCATCGGGGAGCGGGACGCCGCGGGGAACGTGATCGCGCTCAGCCGCAGCACGCTGGACCCACCGGTGGACGGGGCGAACGTGGTGCTCACGATCGATAGCGCGGTCCAGCGCGTGGCCGAGCAGGCCCTCGACGAGGCCATCGCCGCGCAGGGCGCCACCGGCGGCACGGTCATCGTCCAGAACGCCAAGACCGGGGCGATCCTGGCCATGGCCAGCCGGCCGACGTACAACCCCAACGAGTTCGAGCGGGTGACCGACCCGGCGCTCTTCACCAACCCCGCCATCAGCGCGACCTACGAGCCCGGCTCCACCCTCAAGGCGCTCGTCATGGCGCTCGGGCTGGAGACCGGCGTGGTCGAACCGGACACGACCTGGGAGGGGGCGCAGTATCGCATCATCCCTGGCGGCGCCCGCATCACCAACGCCCTGGAGCAGGACTTCGGCCCGGAGACGATGACCGAAGTGCTCCAGCACTCCAGCAACCTGGGCATCATGTGGGTGGCCGATCTGATCAACCAGGACCGGTTCTACCGCGGCCTCGTCGCTTTCGGCCTCGGCCAGACGACCGGCGTCGACCTCGCCGCCGAGTCGGCCGGGATCCTGCCCCTGCCCGGCACCCCGGGCTGGACGCCCGCCAGCTTCTACACCCACTCCTTCGGGCAGGGCCTGGCCGTCACGCCGCTCCAGCTCGTCAATGCCATCTCGGCCCTGGCGAACGGGGGCAATCTCATGCGGCCCTACGTCGTCCAGGAGATCCAGCGCCCGGAGGGCACCGAGACGATCGCGCCGCAGGTGGTCCGCCGCGTCGTGTCGGCGGAGACCTCGCGGAAGATCACCGCCATGATGACCACGGTGATGGGGACGACCTACGCCCGCTTCGGCGTCCCCGGCTACCACATCGCGGCCAAGACCGGCACGGCGCAGATCCCCTCGCCCGATGGCGGCTACGAGGAGGACGCCACCATCGCGTCGATGGTCGGCTTCGGCCCGTCCGAAGACCCGCAGTTCACCGTGCTGGTCAAGATCGACCGGCCGCAGCAGTCGCCCTGGGGCGAGACGGCCGCCGGGCCGGCCTTCCAGCAGATCTTCCGCGAGCTGTTCCTGCTGTATGGGATTCCGCCGAGCGACTCGGCGGCGGCGCAGGCCACGCCGAGTGTGCCCTGAGCGCGTGCCGGCGGTGGCCGGGCCAGGCGAAGGGCGAGGGAGTGCGGAGACGGAGAGAGGTATGACGCTGACGCTGCGCGACGTGCTGGCGGGCGCCCAGGGGACCCTGCACGGGCCGGCCGACCCCGGCACCCCGGTGCGCCGGGTCTGGCACGACTCACGGGAGATTGAGCGCGGGGATCTGTTCGTCGCCGTCGTCGGGGAGCGGTTGGACGGCCACGACTTCGTCGCCGACGCCTTCGCCCGCGGCGCCGTGGCGGCCCTGGTGGATCGCGCCCACCTGGCGCGCCTCCCGGCCGACCTCGGGCCCCTGATCGTGGTCGACGACACCGTGGCCGGCCTGCAGCGGCTGGCCGCCGCCTGGCGCGCGCGGCACCCGGTCGCCGTCGTCGGCATCACGGCGCGATTGGCCGGGCCGTGCGAGGTGGTGGCACGCTCAGCGTGGACTTCTTCACCGAGACCTTCCGGCCCGTCACCATCGGCGCGCGCGGCGGGGCCGGCGGCGTGCTCCACGCCATCGTCGGCTCCGCCCTCATCGTCGGCGCGGCGCTGCTGCTGGCCACCCCGGTCGGCATCCTGGCCGGGATCTACCTCGCCGAGTTCCGGGGCGGCGCCGCGGCCACGGTCATCCGCTTCTGCACCGACGTCCTCAGCGCCGTCCCCTCGATCGTGGTCGGCGTGACGGCCTACGTGCTCATCGTGCAGCGCACCAGGCAGTTCTCGGGCCTGGCCGGGTCGATCGCCCTGGCCGCCCTGATGGTGCCGATCATCACCCGCACCACCGAGGAGATGCTGCAGCTCGTCCCGCAGACCGTGCGCGAGGCCGCGTCGGCCCTGGGTGCCCCCAGATGGTGGGCGACCCTCACCGTCGTCCTGCCCATGGCCATGGGCGGTGTCGTGACCGGGGTCCTGCTCGCCATGGCCCGCGCCGCCGGTGAGACCGCCCCGCTCCTGGTCACGGTGCTCGGCAACAACCAGCTCACCGTCGACCTCTTCGGGCCGATGCAGGCCCTGCCGCTCCTGGCCTACCGCTACACCGAGCAGCCGTTCCAGATCCTCAACGAGCAAGCCTGGGGCGCCGCGCTCATCCTGGTCCTGCTCGTGCTGGGGACGAACGTGGCCGTCCGCGTGCTGACGCGCCGGCGCACCCGGCCGTAGGAGGAGCGATCGTGTCCATCACCACCACCGCCGCATCGGCGATCCGCATGCCGCCCGCCTCGGAGGCCCACCTGGTGCTGGAGGGGCTGACCCTGCGCTACGGCGCCCGGGTGGCGGTCGCGCGCACCGATCTGACCATCCCCCGCCATCGGGTGACGGCGATCATCGGCCCCTCGGGGGTCGGCAAGTCGACGCTGCTGCGCGCACTGAACCGGCTGCACGAGCTGGTCCCCGGCGCCGGGGTGGAGGGCCGCGTCCTGCTGGACGGCGACGACATCTACGGTCCCGAGGTCGACCCGATCCTGCTCCGCCGCCGCGTCGGCATGGTCTTCCAACAGCCCAACCCCCTGGCGACCCGCTCGATCGCGCAGAACGTCACCATCGGCCTGGAGCTGGTGGGGGCACCGCGCCGCGAGCGCATGATGGCCGTCGAATGGGCGCTGCGGCGCGCGGCCCTGTGGGACGAGGTGCGCGACCGGCTGGACCAGCCGGCCACCTCCCTGTCGGGCGGCCAGCAGCAGCGACTCTGCATCGCCCGCGCCCTGGCCGTGCGACCCGAGGTGATCCTGATGGACGAGCCGGCCAGCGCGCTCGACCCGATCGCCACCGCCCGCATCGAGGACCTGATCGCCGAGCTGGCGCGCGAGTTCACCATCGTCATCGTGACGCACAACATGCAGCAGGCCGCGCGCGTCGCCGACTTCACCGTCTTCATGACCCAGAACGAGGACGGCGCCGGGCACGTGGTCGAGGCCGGACCGACGCGCGAGATCTTCACGGCACCCCGCGACCGCCGCACCGAGGACTACATCACCGGGAGGGTTGGCTAGTGGAGCAGGCTGGAGTCGCCACCACGGTGCCTCATCGCCCCATCCGGATCGACCTCGCCGGCGTCCGCGACCGGCGCGAGACACCCGACGCCTGGACCGAGATCAAGCTCGAGGCGCGCCAGCTCACGGTCGCCTATGGCCACCGGGTGGCCGTGCGGGATATCGACCTGCGCGTGCCGGCCCGGGCGGTGACGGCCATCATCGGCCCGTCGGGGTCCGGCAAGTCGACGCTGCTGCGCGCGCTGAACCGCATGCACGACGACACGCCCGGGGTGCGCGTCGCTGGCACGGTACTGCTCGACGGCCAGCCGATCTACGGGCCCACGGTCGACCCGGTCCAGATCCGGCGGCGGATCGGCATGGTCTTTCAGCGCCCGAACCCCTTCGCCATGTCCATCTTCGATAACGTGGCCTTCGGTCTGCGGGTACCCGGCGCTCGGCGCCCGCGCCGCGAAGTGGCCGAGCGGGTGGAGCGCGCGCTGCGCCAGGCCGCGCTGTGGGACGAGGTCAAGGACCGGCTCGACCGCCCGGCCACTGCGCTCTCGGGCGGGCAGCAGCAGCGCCTGTGCGTCGCCCGGGCGCTGGCCGTCGAGCCCGAGGTCATCCTGCTCGATGAACCGACCAGCGCCCTCGACCCGATCGCCACCGGGCGGATCGAGGAGCTCATGCGGGAGCTCGTCGACGAGCACGGCTACACCGTCGTGGTGGTGACGCACAACATGCAGCAGGCGGCCCGCGTCTCCGACCTGACCGCCTTCCTGACCGTCGGGCCCGACCACGCCGGCACGCTGGTCGAGGTCGGCCCCACCGCCCAGATCTTCACCAATCCGCGCGACCGGCGCACCGAGGACTACATCACCGGGCGCGTCGGCTAGCTGACCAGGAGAGGAGCACAGATGACCGCCCCGGGACACCCCCGCGCCCACTACGATCGGGAGCTCGAGACGCTGCGCCAGGATCTGCTGCTGCTAGGCAGCATCGCGGAGAAGGCCGTGGCCCGCGCCGTGGACGCACTCCGCCAGCGCGACAGCGCCCTGGCCCGCGCGGTCATCCAGGAGGACCGCGCCATCGACGAGCGCAGCTACGCCCTGGAGGAGCGCGCGCTGCTCCTCCTTGCCACCCAGCAGCCGATGGCGACCGACCTGCGCACCATCGCCGCGACGCTCTTCATCATCTCCGAACTGGAGCGCATCGGCGACTATGCCGAGGGCATCGCCCGCGTCACGCTGCTGCTGGAGCCGCACCCCCCGCTCAAGCGCCTGATCGACATCCCGCGCATGGCCGAGATCGCCCTCGACATGCTGCATGCCAGCCTGGCCGCCTTCATCGACCGGGACCTCGACGCCTGCCGGACGATCTGGCACCGGGACGACGAGGTCGATGCGCTCTACGACCAGGTCTTCCGCGAGCTCCTCACCTACATGCTCGCCGATCCCACCACGATCGAGCGCGCCACGCGCCTGCTCTGGGCGGCGCACAACCTGGAGCGCATCGCCGACCGGGTGACCAACATCTGCGAGCGCACCGCCTTCGTCATCACCGGCAACCCGCGCGAGCTGACCGGCGACGAGACCGACTGAGCGTTCTGACTCCCGTGATCCGTCCGGTGGGCCGTCCTGGTCGGGGCGGGCCTGGCGCCGGACGGCGCCGCCCGTCGCGTGGAGCGCCGGCGTCGCACGGCGCATCGCCGGCCCCCGTTCCTCCGCCGCGCTCGCGGCGAGCCGTTTTGCCCTCCGCACCTCCGTGCGGTCCTTCGCGCCGCTCAGGATACCCGGCAGTGCGGCACCGTGACGATGCTCCCCCACGCCGGTCGGAGCGTGGTGCGCCCTCCGGCGCGCCTCCCGTATGATGTGGTCACCGAGGCAGGCCGGGTATCCGGCAGACCGCGCACAGCCAGGAGCAGGATCGATGAAGTACGCGGCCGTCATCCGCTACGGCAACCGGGAGCAGATCGCCCAGATCCGCCCGATCCACCGGGAGTATCTGGCTGGGCTGAAGGAACAGGGCAAGCTCTGGGCCTCCGGCCCCTTCACCGACGACAGCGGCGCCCTCATCATCTACGAGGCCGACTCGCTGGAGGAGGCGCACCGCCTCCTCACTGAGGACCCGTTCCACCGGGCCGGCGTCTTCGCCAGCTACGAGCTGAAGGAGTGGAACCAGGTCTTCTAGGTGGCGTCGCGGGACGCGGGCGGGTCACCCGCGTCCCGTTCCGACCCCCGCGCCCACCCGGCCGGGCGCGCCGCCGCCCGGCTTGCGCCGGACCGCGACCGCGACCCGCTCGCCCCGCGCGGTCAGCGTCGTCGGCCGGATCACGGACCTCCTCCTCCGCGGCGGCGCGCCCATCGCCCCGCGCGATTCTGGACGTATCCCGACGCCGTCTCCAGCACGGAGCCGGGCCGATTCGGGGCGGCGGTCATCCCCGACCGCGCCGAACGGTGATACTATGGGCAACGCCCGCCCCGCACCAGCGAGACAGCGCGTCTGGGAGCGGCGCCAGCACGGAACACGGGGTCCGCCGGCCCGAGCCGGTGGCCGCCTTGGGGTACTTCGGAGGGTGGCAGCGATGGCGACAGAGACGGCAGTGTACGAGACTCGGCTGCTGATCGACGGGCAGTTCGTGCCCGCGGCATCGGGCGAGACGTTCCCGACCTACAACCCGGCGACCAACGAGGTGATCGCCGAGGTCGCGCAGGCCGGGCGGGAGGACGTCGAGCGGGCAGTGGCCGCCGCGCGCCGGGCCTTCGACGAGGGCCCGTGGCCGCGCATGACCCCGCTCGAGCGGGCCAAGCGCATGCGGAAGGTGGCCGACATCCTCCGCGAGCGCCTCGAGGAGATCGCCCGCCTGGAGACCCTGAACTGCGGCAAGATCATCATCGAGTCGCGCGGCGATGTGGCCGCCTCGGCCAACTGCTTCGAGTACTACGCCAACTTGACCGGGCACGTCTGGGGTGAGACCATCCCCATGAACGGCCCCCTGTTCGACTACACCCTGCGGGAGCCGATCGGCGTCTGCGGCCAGATCATCCCCTGGAACTTCCCGCTCCTGATGGCGGCCTGGAAGCTCGCCCCGGCCCTGGCGACCGGCAACACCATCGTGCTTAAGCCGGCCAGCGCCACCCCGCTCACGGCGCTCCTGCTCGGCCAGATCTGCCTGGAGGCGGGCATCCCCGAGGGGGTCGTCAACATCCTGACCGGCCCGGGCGCCGAGGTGGGCGCTGCCATCGCCGAGCACCCGCAGGTCGACAAGATCGCCTTCACCGGCGAGACCGAGACCGGCCGCGAGATCCTGCGGCTGGCCGCCGGGACGATCAAGAAGGTGTCGCTCGAGCTGGGCGGCAAGTCGCCCAACATCGTCTTCCCCGACGCCGACCTGGAGGAGGCGGTCAACGGCTCCCTCTTCGCCATCTTCACCAACGCCGGACAGCGCTGCACCGCCCGCACCCGCCTCTTCCTCCACGAGTCGATCCACGACCAGTTCCTGGCCGACTTCATCGCCAAGGCCGGCAAGATCCGCGTGGGCGATCCACTGGAGGAGACCACGCAGATGGGACCGGTCATCTCGACGCGCCAGTGCGAGCGTGTGCTCAGCTTCGTCGAGCGAGCGCGGAGCGAGGGCGCGCACCTGGCGCTCGGCGGCAAGCGGCCGGACGACGAGACACTGCGCACGGGCAACTTCGTCGAGCCGACGATCTTCACCAACGTCCAGAACGACATGACGATCGCCCAGCAGGAGGTCTTCGGCCCGGTCCTGTCGGTCATTCGCTTCCGCGATGACGCCGAGGTGGTGCAGCTCGCCAACAACACGATCTACGGCCTCGCCGCGACGATCTGGACCCGCGACCTGAAGCGCGCGCACCGGCTTGCGGCGCAGATCCGCGCCGGCAACGTCAGCATCAACTACCCGACAGTCAACCCACCGGAGGCGCCCTTTGGCGGGTTCAAGCAGAGCGGCATCGGCCGGGAGCTGAGCCGCCACGCCCTCGACCTCTACACCCAGGTCAAGAACGTGGTCGTGAACCTGGCCGACGAGCCGTTCGACTGGTACGGCAAGTGGCCCGTGGGGCAGAAGTAGCGAGCGCGCACCTCGCCCCCGCACCCCCTCTCCCGCCAGAGGAGAGGGGGTGTGCTCGTGGATTGAGCCGCCACGCCGCGCCCGTCCGGGTCCCCAGGGCGCCCGCGCCCGACGCCCGCGGTCACCGCGGGCCCGCGGCGTGGCCCCGCCGCGAGCAACCAGGGGGAGACTCCCATCGTTGTACCCATGAGCGCCCCGGTACCGTACCGGAGCGCTGTCGTCGGAGCGTGGCGCGTCGGTCCCCCCAATCGCCGACCGGTGCGGTGATTCCGTCGCGGATGCGGGGCACGACCAACGCGCGACGCGTCGGGACAGCAGGAAGGGAAGGGACCCTGGCGGCACGCAGTGATCCGCGCGCCGGCCAGCGCAGGCGCACCAGCAAGCATCCACCGAGACCAATCACCTGCGCGTCGCAGGGGAGACCGCGGCGTCCCCGGTCAGGACGAGCGGTCCGGACGGTGGCGCGACTGTCGATGCCATCCCACCCGCGACCCGTACCCCCGCGCACCCACCGCGCTGGACCGCGCGACGACCGGCCCGGGGACCATGGGCCACGCGCGCTGCGCCGCGCCAGCTCCGTCGCGCCGCCGTGCGCTGGCCCTGCCCACCACGGACCCGCTGCCCGCAACCGCAGTTGTCCTTACCCCCGCCTGGCCGTGACAGGGATCCCCTTGACACCCAGCGCGCTGAGCGGCCAACTGCACGGCCAACATGTCCGTACAATACTCGGCGGTGTCCCGTTGTCCCGCGCAGCCGCGGTGGCGTACACGCGTGGACGCGCCCAGGAAGAGCGAGCAGGCCATGTTGCGAGAGCGTGTGAATCGACGGACGTTCCTGAAGGTAGCTGGCGGGGCGCTCCTCGCCACCATCGTTGATCTCCGCCCGCCGGAGGAGCAGGCGGCCGCGATGACCCGCACGGCATGGGTCGAGCGCGGCGTCTTCCCGACCAGCGGCCAGTACCAATCCGCCGTCTTCCACACCGAGCAGCCGTACAATAGCATCGAAGTCGGGTGGATCGCGGATGTCCCGGAGGGCAGCCGCCTCGAGCTGGCCGTGCGGACGGGCAGCGACGGCGGCTGGAGCGACTGGGTTCACCTCCACGCCGACCCCCACGCTCAGCCGGTGAACGGCGGCCGCACCTACGCTGCCCCGGTCCTGACCGGCCCCAGCACCCAGGTGCAGTACCGGGTCGCCCTCGTCCCCAACGAGCGGGGGGAGGCGCCGCGCCTTCACGAGGTCGAGATCGCGGCGGTCGACACCTCGCCCCCCGCGCGGCTGTTGGCGGCCACCCCGCTGATCGACGGCTGGATCATCCCGCGCGCGGGTTGGGGCGCCGACGAGTCGCTGCGCTTCAAGGACGGCGAGGAGGTCTGGCCGCCCGAGTATGCGCCCATCCAGAAGGTGATCGTGCACCACACGGTCACCCAGAACCGGCCACCCGACCCGGCGGCGGCCATCCGGGCCATCTACTACTACCACGCCGTCACCCTGGGCTGGGGCGACATCGGCTACAACTACCTGATCGACTGGGACGGCCGCGTCTACGAGGGCCGCTACGGCGGGCCGGGCGTGATCGGCGGTCACGCCCTGCAATACAACCGCGGCAGCATCGGCATCGCCGTGCTCGGCGACTTCCAGGCGACCGCACCACCCCAAGCCGCGCTGGATGCCCTGGTGCGCCTGATCCGGGAGCGCGCCGGCCACCTCGACCCCGCCGGCTGGGGTCCCTTCGCCGACCGCCGCGCAGTCGCCCACATCTGCGGGCACCGCGACGTGCTGTCGACCGAGTGCCCCGGCGATCAGCTCTACTCCCGCCTACCGGAGGTCCGCGGCTGGCTCAAGGGCTCGGTGCCAATCTACGTGCCCCCGTCGCACGAGGGCAGCGCCCGCCTCGTCTCGGTCACCGTCTCCCCCACCACGGCCTACGTCGGAACCGCGCTCAAGATCGAAGCGGTCGTCGAGAACACCGGCGCCGTCACGATCTACGGGCAAGACCCCGCGCCCGGCTACGTCTACACCGAGGGACAGGACTTCGAGAGCGCCGGCTTCGCCAAGCTTGAGGGAGCCTTCCGGGTCTGCGTCGACGCCGGCGGGAATAGCCGGCTGCCCAACCCGTATCGCTGGGGCCTGCCCGGACCGCTCCCGCCCGGCCAGCGCGCGACCGTCGTGGGCTACCTGCGGCTGACCTCGACCGGCCCGCGGACGCTCACCGCCAGCGTGGTCCAGGAGTTCGTCCGCTATCACCAGGCGGCAGCCTTCCCCCAGCAGATCACCGTGCTGGAGGCGCCCACCGTGCCCGCGCCGCGCAACGGCGACCCCACCATGGTCTACCTCGAGGTCACGCAGCACAACGTGCCCCGCATCTTCTGGGACTACTGGGAGCGCAACGGCGGCCTGCTCCGCTTCGGCTACCCCCTGACCGAGCCGTACTACGAGACCTCGCCCATCGACGGCCGCCCCCTCCTCGTGCAGTACTTCGAGCGCGCCCGCTTCGAGCATCACCCCGAGTACGCGGGCACGCCCTACGAGGTGCTGCTCGGCCTGCTCGGCCGCGAGATCACCGCCGGCCGTGAGGGGGAGGCGCCGTTCCGGCCGCTTCCGAGCGCGACCCCCGGCCCCGACCGCGACTTCTTCCCGGAGACGGGCCACACGCTCGCGTACGGCTTCCGCGACTACTGGTACCGGAACGGCGGGCTGCCGATCTTCGGCTACCCGATCAGCGAGGAATTCCAGGAGCGCAGCAAGACCGACGGCCAGGTCCACACCGTGCAGTACTTCGAGCGCGCGCGCTTCGAGTGGCACCCTGACAAGCGCGGCACCCCGTATGAGGTGCTGCTCGGCCACCTCGGCCGCGAGATCCTGATCGGCCGCGGCTGGCTCAAGGGAGCGGACTGACCCTGCGCCGCGGGCCATCCGCCGCCATCGCTGGCCGGCCCCCGGGGGGCGATGACCCCACCGCGCTCGACGCCGGCACGGCCACCGGCCACGAGCGCCCGCTGGCCGCCGGCTACGCACCACCCGATTCACCAGGAGCCGTTGCGCCGCCCGCCTGCGACCCTGCTCCCCGAGCGCACCCCACACCCACGCACAATCACGGCACTCCCCCGGCGCCCGCGCGAGCGGCAGCGGTATTGCACTGGCGACGGCGCGGCGACGCGGCGCGACAGCGGCCGCGCCACTGGTGCACATGGGAAAGGAGCACGCCGGCGTGTGGTGGGCAGACCTGCTGTGGGGCTTTTGGAACGGGCTGACGGCCTGGATCGTCCTGGTCGTCCACGTCTTCGGCGGCTGGGACCACTACCGCGTCTACGACGTCGCGCGGGCCGGGAACTGGTACGACTTCGGCTTCCTGGTCGGCGCGGGCTCCCCGCTCCTCGGCGCGCTCGGCGGGCGACGGAGCAGCAGCCGGCAACCGGCCTGACCCGCTCCCAGGCGGCGCGCCGAGCGCGCCGGGTCCCGCTCGGGACAGCCGGCCCCCGCGCGCGACCGGCCGTTTGCCGGTTACCGGCGGGGTGCGGTCGTGGCCGACGGGAAGCCCAGCCCCAGGCGCCGGAGGGAGCGGAACTGGTTGTGGCCGACGACCAGGTGGTCGAGCAGGTCGATTCCGAGCAGTTGCCCGGCCCGCACCAGCTCGACCGTCAGCGCCACGTCGGCGCTGGAGGGCGTCGGGTCGCCCGAGGGGTGGTTGTGCAGCACGGCGATGGCCGGGGCGTTGAGGCGCACCGCGTCGCGGAAGACCTCGGCCACGCGCACCTGCGCGCTGTTGACGCTCCCCTGGTAGAGGGTCACGGTGCGCAGCGCCCGGTTCTTGGTGTCGAGCAGCAGCACCCGGAGCTGCTCCTGATCGAGCGCGACCATGTCGCTCCCGGCGATGGCGTAGATGTCCTCCGGCGTGCGGACCTGCGGCCGGGCCTCGGGCTGCGCCACGCTCAGGCGCCGCCCCAGCTCGAGCGCGGCCTTCAGCTTGGCGGCCTTCGCCTCGCCCAACCCGCGCGCCCGGCAGAGCTCGTCGAAGTCGGTCCGTGCCAGCCCGGGCAGACCGTCGTGCTCCACAAGCAGCCGGGTCGCCACGTCGACCACGGTCTCGCCGCGCACGCCGGTGTTCAGGATGATCGCCAGCAGCTCGGCGTTGGTCAGCGCCGCCGCCCCGCGCAGCCGCAGCTTCTCGCGGGGCCGCTCGTCGGGCGGCATCTCCCGCATCGTGAGGTGGTAGAACGAGCGCTCCTCCCCAGTCACCCTCACCCCCTCCGAGTGGCACGGTGGATTCGATGCGAATATCGCCCGGTGTGCGGTCGCCGTCAATCGTCTGACGCGGGATGAGGGAGCTGGCGTGCCCGCGCCCCGCTCAGGTCCACCGGCGGCCCTGCCGAGGCGCGCACGGGGCGGGAGCCGGCCAGGAGGGCGGCGCCCCGCATCGCACGAGCAGACGGGGGCGTCGTGGTATACTTGCAGCAGCGCCGCGCCGGAGGACTACGGCGCGGCTTCACTGCTGAGATCCAGACTATCCCACCGACAGCGAGGGCCGATTCGTGGTATTCAGCAGGCTGTTCCGCCGGCGCGCCGTACCCGAGCCCCAGCTCGAAGCCGGTCTCAAGAAGACGCGCCGCGGCATCTTCAAGGACATCGCGAACCTGTTCGAGCGGAGTGAGATCACCGAGGATCTCTTCGACGACCTCGAGGCCCTGCTCATCCAGGCCGACCTGGGCGTCGAGACGACCCTGGAGCTGCTCGACAACCTGCGCCAGCGGATCGACCGTGAGCGGATCAAGCAGCCGGCCGACGCGCGCGAGGCGCTGCGCACCGAGATGATCGCGCTCCTGGAGCACGCCACGCGCAACCGCAAGGTCAAGATCTACCAGCGCGGCGTCCCGTACGTCATCCTGGTGGTCGGCGTCAACGGCACCGGCAAGACCACGACGATCGCCAAGCTGGCCAAGTACCACCAGGATCAGGGCCGCTCGGTCATGCTCGTGGCCGGGGATACCTTCCGCGCGGCCGCGATCGACCAGTTGAAGGTGTGGGGCGAGCGGCTGAAGGTGCCCGTTATCGCCCACGATCCGGGCGCCGACCCCGGCGCCGTCGTCTTCGACGGGATGCAGGCGGCGTACAACCGCCACATCGACATCCTCCTGGTCGACACCGCCGGCCGGCTGCACACCAAGTACAACCTGATGGAGGAGCTGAAGAAGATCCGGAAGGTGATGCAGCGGCACGTGGCCGAGGCGCCGCAAGAGGTGCTGCTGGTCATCGACGCGACGACCGGGCAGAACGGCCTGGTGCAGGCGCAGAAGTTCGCCGAGGCGGTCGAGATCACCGACATCGCCATCGCGAAGCTGGACGGCACCGCCCGCGGCGGCATCGCCTTCGCCATCGCCCGCGAGCTGGGCACCCCGATCAGCTACGTCGGCACCGGCGAGCAGGTGACGGCGCTGGCCGAGTTCAACCCGGTCACCTACGTCGACGCCCTCTTCTTCGGTGAGGACGAGGAGCTGTAGCCATGTTCGAGACCCTCAGCGACCGGCTCACGGCCGTCTTCCAGCGCATCGGCAACAAGGGCCGGCTCACCGAGCAGGACGTCGACGAGGCGATGCGGGAGGTCCGCCGCGCGCTGCTGGAGGCGGACGTCAACTACAAGGTCGTGCGCGACTTCGTCGCCGCCGTGCGCGAGCGGGCGGTGGGCGAGGAGGTGCTCAAGGCGCTCACGCCGGCCCAGCAGGTCATCGCCATCGTGCGCGACGAGCTGATCAAGATCCTCGGCGAGGAGCGGGTGCCGCTCCAGATGGCGTCCGTGCCGCCGACGATCGTGATGGTGGTCGGCCTGCAGGGCTCGGGCAAGACGACCCACGTCGCCAAGATCGCGCACCTCCTGAAGAAGGAGGGGCGCAAGCCGCTGATGGTGGCCGCCGACGTCTACCGCCCTGCGGCCATTGACCAGCTCCAGACCCTCGGCCAGCAGATCGACGTGCCCGTCTACACGGAGGGCACCCAGGCCGACCCGATCGACATCGCCCGCAACGCGGTCAAGCTGGCAAAGGACCGCGGGCACACCGTCGTCCTGATCGACACCGCCGGCCGGCTCCAGATCGACGAGCGCATGATGCAGGAGGTCGAGCGGATCGCCGAGGCGGTCCGGCCGACCGAGATCCTCCTGGTCGCCGACGCCATGACCGGCCAGGAGGCGGTGAACGTCGCCCAGGAGTTCCACCGTCGTCTGGCGCTGACCGGGCTGATCCTGACCAAGATGGACGGCGACGCGCGGGGCGGCGCGGCCCTCTCGATTCGCTCGGTCGTCGGCGTCCCGATCAAGTACATCGGCACCGGCGAGCGGGTCGACGCCGTCGAGCCGTTCTACCCGGATCGCCTGGCCTCGCGCATCCTCGGGATGGGCGACGTCCTGACGCTGATCGAGCGGGCGCAGGAGCAGGTAACCGAGGAGGAGAGCCGGGAGCTCGAACAGAAGGTGCTCGCCGGCCAGTTCAACTTCGAGGACTTCCTGAACCAGCTCCAGCAGATCAAGCGGATGGGGCCGCTGACACAGCTCCTGGAGCTGATCCCCGGCATCGGGCAGGCGCTGCGCCAGCAGCAGGTGCAGATCAGCGACGACGAGTTCAAGCACATCGAGGCGATCATCTACTCGATGACGCCCGAGGAGCGGCGCAACCCGGACATCCTCAAGCCCAGCCGCCGCAAGCGCATCGCGATGGGCAGCGGCACGTCGGTCGCGCAGGTCAACCAGCTCGTCAATCAGTTCAAGCAGATGCAGAAGATGATGGCGCAGCTTGGGGATCTGGCTGGCGGCCGGCGGGGGCTCCGGGGGCTGATGCGCAGCCGTCAGGCCCTGGCCGGGCTGGGCGATGCCGACCTCGAGGCGCTGATGCAGCAGGGCGCCTTCCCACCGGCGTTCGGCGGGCCCGGGCCGGCGCCGATGCGCAAGGCGACCAACTCCCCGAAGAAGGGCGGCAAGAAGAAGGCCAAGGGCCGCCGTCGCTGACCGACGCGGCCCTCACGCGCCGTCCCGCAGTTCCAGATGCGCCGCGCCGCGGAGGTCGAGGAGATACCGCCCGCGGATCGCGGCGGCGCGCAGCACCACCGCCTCGCAGCCCGGGCAGCGGAGCACCGCGCCCATCGCGCCACCGTAGAGGAGCAGCGCGCCGATCGACGAGGTGCGACCGCATCCGGCGCAGGTGCCGCGCACCGTGGTCACCTCGCTGGCGAAGATCTGGTCGAGAAGCCCGGCGGCCGCGTTGCCGTCGAGCCGCAGCGCCTCCGCGTCCATGCTCACCCTCCCGTCGGCCCGAAGCGCTCGGTCCGGATCCGCCCCGGATCGTGCCCCAGCGCGACGAGCGCGTCGGCCACCGCCTCCACCATCGGGGTCGGCCCGCAGACCATGGCCAACGGACGCGCCTCGGGCGCCCACGCCACCGCCGCCAGCATGGCGCCGTCGATGCGGCGGGCATAGCCGGTCCAGCCCGGCGGCTGCGACCGCGTCAGCGTGTGGACGACGGCGAGATCGGGGTCGTGGGACACCAGCCGGTCCAGCTCCGCCCGGTAGATGATGTCGTCGAAGCCGCGCGAGGAGTAGAGGAGCCGAACCGGCACCGTGCTCCGCCGCGCGGCCCGGTGCCGCAGCATCGCCATCAGCGGGGCGAGCCCGGACCCGCCGGCCACCAGCAGGAGCGGCCCGCCGTCCTGCGTCGTCCAGGTGAACCAGCCGCCGATCGGTCCGCGCAGCTCCAGCCCGTCGCCGGGGCGGAGCAC
Organism: Sphaerobacter sp.; assembly: GCA_029961075.1. Taxonomy (GTDB): domain Bacteria; phylum Chloroflexota; class Chloroflexia; order Thermomicrobiales; family Thermomicrobiaceae; genus Sphaerobacter. The sequence goes on along the minus strand of JASBVL010000018.1, from coordinate 29,275 downwards.
GTCCGCCAGGTAGGGCGACACCTCGCCGTCATCGAGTCGCTCGACGGTGATCGTGATCGCCGGGTCCTCCGGCGCCGACGAGATGGAGTAGCTGCGCTGCGCCTGGTACCCGTCCGCGGCGGTCAGGCGCACGTCGATATGCTGCCCGGGTTGGTGCCCATCCCAGCCGGGCACGTCGAGCACGAGGCTGAGCACCCGCTGCGTCTCCGGCTGGACCGCGCGGACCGTCGCAACACGCCAGCTCAGGCGGGATGGCACGGCCCCCATCACTCATCTCCCCAGTAGCGCTGCTCCCGCCAGGGATCGCCGCGGTTGTGATAGCCGAGCGACTCCCAGAAGCCCGGCTGGTCCGCCGCCAGCAGCTCCAGCCCGCGCACCCACTTCGCGCTCTTCCAGAAATAGAGGTGCGGCACCAGCAGCCGCGCCGGGCCGCCATGCGCCGGCGCCAGCGGCTGCCCCTCGTACGCGTAGGCGATCCACGCCTTGCCGCCGGTCACGTCCTCCAGCGGCAGGTTGGTGGTGTAGCCGCCGTCGCAGAACGCCAGGACGTAGTCGGCGCTCGTCTCCACCCCGTCCAGCAGCGTATCGACGGACACGCCGGTCCAGGTCGAATCCAGCTTGCTCCATTTGGTGACGCAGTGGATGTCGCGGGTGATCGTCTCGGCGGGGAGCGCCAGGAACTCGTCCCAGGTCCAGCGTCGCACCTGGTCGACCTGCCCCACCATGGTGAAGTCCCATCGGTCGAGCGGGGTATGCGGCGTGGGGCCGGCCGAGAGGACGGGGAAGCCGTGCTCCAGGTACTGCCCCGGGGGAAGCCGGCCGGCCGCTCCCTCCCGGCGCCCCCGCCCCTTGAACCCCCGTGAAATGAAGCTCACTCTGGTCGCACCTCTCGGCTGCAGTCGTCGGCAGGCATGGGTGGTGCGACCGCATGCACCGTGCCGCGCGAGGGTGCCAGCGGGTGCCTAGACGCGGGGCGCCGCCGGTCGGTACAGCCGATGCACCCGGACTCGCACGCGGGCATCGTTCGGCTCGGGCCAGGGGCCGTCCCAGACCCCGTCGGGCTCGCTGGTGGCCCAGCCCCGCTCCACCGCCAGCTCGATGAAGCGCGCCGCGACCGGGCGCCGCGGCTCCGCCAGCCAGAGCAGCCCGCCGGGTGCGACCAGCCGCTCGACCAGGGCGAGCAGGGGCTGCACGTCGCGCGACTCGTAGAGCACGTCGGCCGCCAGCACCACCGGGAAGCCGTCCCCGGCGAGCGCGAAGAGCTCCTCCGGCGGTTGCCGCCAGTTCATCTGCATCGTCGCCGGCTCCGGACTCTGGTTCGCCAGGCAGTTGTACCGGCAGAGCCAGAGGGACTCCGGGGCGTAGTCGGTCACGGTGAGCTGGGCGCCGGCCGCGCCGGCAGCGATCGCCGTCACCCCCAACCCACAGCCGATCTCGAGGACCCGTTGCCCGGCGACGACCTCCGGGCGCGCCACGATCGCGTCGGCCAGCGCGATCCCGCTCGGCCACAGCTCCGCCCAGTAGGGGAGATTCTGCTCCGGGTCGTCCACGGCGGCGTCGAGCAGTCGGTCGACATCGGTGGGGCGGGTAATGCGGTAGGCGACCCCGCTGCGCGGCAGCGTCAGGTGCGTCTCCCCCAGCGGCCCCACCGAGGCCAACATGGATCGCAGGCGGTCGAGTCGATTCATGCGTAACGCAGGCGGACGATGGCTCGTCATCCGATGCAGCCCTCACCCCTGACTCAGCTCCCACCCACGCTCCTGCACTCAGCGCATGCGGTGGGAGACGGACGCGTCCGAGCCGGCTTCCACGGGCTTTCCGTGGCGAGCCCGGGGCTTGCGCCCCGGGCCGTCCCAGCGGCTCGCGCGCGGCCGCGCCGAGCCCCGCCACGTCGTGTCGCCATCGCGACGCGCGGCTGGCGTCTGCCGACGCGCACGCGCCGCAGCCCAGCCGCCGATCGCCCCGTCGGTCGACGCGCGGCTCACTCCTCCCCCGGCACCGCGGCCAGGCGGCCGACCCGGGTGATGCCCACCGCGACGCGCTCGGAGCCGACCTTGATCTCCTCGCGGTACTGCCCGTCCACTGCCGGGTCCCCGGGGCGCAGCTCGGTGGAGAGCGTCTCCGTCTTGATGTAGTCGGCGAAGCGCGCGATCGCCTCTGCCAGCTCCCCGCCCGCCTGGTAGACCGTCACGATCGTGTCCTCGATCCGCAGGCCGGCGCTCTTGCGCGCGTCCTGCACGCCGCGCACGAAGTCGCGCGCCAGCCCCTCGAGCCGCAGCTCCGGTGTGATGGTCAGGTCGAGCGCGACCAGGAAGTCCCGGTCCTCGACGACGCTGAAGCCCGGCCGGTCCTGCACCTCGACCAGCAGCTCGTCAGGGGTCAGCTCGACCGTCTCCCCGTCGAGCTGCAGCGTCAGCGGGCGCCCGGCCCGCTGCAGTTGCCCGACGCGCGCCGGGTCGGCCGCCGCCAGCGCCTCACGGATGGCGCCCAGCTTCGGACCGTACTTCGGCCCGAGCACCGCGAGATTCGGCCGCACCCGGTAGGTGACGTATTCGTTCGGGTCCTCGATGACCGCGAAGTCCTTGACGTTCAACTCGTCGAGGAGCTGATCCCGCAGCCGCTCGATCGCCGCGACCGCGCCCTCCTGGCGCGAGCCGACCAGCACGCGCGGCAGCGGCTGGCGCACCTTGACGTTGGCCCTGGCGCGGGCCGCCCGGCCCAGGCCGACCACGTGCAGCAGCGCCGCCATGTCCCGGTCCAGCGCCGCGTCGACCTTCGACTCGTCGACCTCCGGGAAGTCGGTTAGGTGCACCGACTCCGGCGCCGTCGGGTCAACGCTCAGGACCAGGTTGCGGTACATCACCTCGGTCATGAACGGCAGGAACGGCGCCAGCAGCTTGGTCGTGGTGACCAGGACCTCGTGCAGCGTGAGATAGGCCGCCGCCTTGTCCCGGTCGTTCTCCGCCTTCCAGAACCGCCGCCGGTTGCGCCGGATGTACCAGTTCGACAGGTCCTCGACGACGAACTCCTCCAGGGCGCGGGCCGCGTTGAGCGAGTCGTAATCGCTCAGCCGGTCGCGGACGACCCGAATCACCTCCTGCAGGCGCGACAGGATCCAGCGGTCGAGCAAGGTCCGCTCGGCCAGCGGCACGTCGTGCTCGGCCGGGTTGAAGCCATCAAGCGCGGCGTAGTTGACGAAGAACGCATACGAGTTCCAGAGAGGCAGGATGAACTGCCGCCGTGCCTCGTCGCCGAGCCGGAAGCCGAAGTTGAGGTTCTGCGCCGGGTTGTGCTTCAGGTAGAGCCAGCGCATCACGTCGGCGCCCATGCGCTCGGCCGCGTCGTCGAACCAGATGGCGTTGCCCTTGCTCTTGTGCATCTCCTCGCCGTGCTCGTCGCGCAGCGTGGCGAAGCCGAGCACGGTGCGGAAGGGCGGTTCCCCGACCAGGACGGTGCTCTGCGCCAGCAGCGAGTAGAACCAGTTGCGGAACTGACCCGGGAACGACTCGGTGATGAAGTCGGCCGGGAACCACTCGCGCCAGTACTCGCGGTCGTGCCGGTAGTGCAACGTCGAGAAGGGCACGATCCCGGCGTCGAGCCACGGGTTGCCGACATCCGGGATGCGCGAGGCGACCCCGCCGCACTGCTCGCAGCGGATCTTGACCGCGTCGATCCAGGGCCGGTGCGGGGTGTGCCCGTCGAACTCCTCCCACCCGGCGATGGCCCGCTCCTTCAGCTCGGTCTCGCTGCCGATGACGTCGAACCAGCCGCAGGCGTCGCAGGTCCAGATCGGCAGCGCCAGCCCCCAGTAGCGCTTCTTGGAGATCATCCAGTCGTCCATGTTCCGGAGCCAGTCGAGCTCGCGGTCCAGGCCGAACTCGGGGATCCAGCGGATCTGCTTGGCGATCTCCATGATCTGCTCGCGCCACGGGTCCACCGCGATGTACCACTCGTCGACCAGGCGGAAGACCAGGTCGGTCCCGCACCGCCAGCAGGTGGGGTAGCGGTGGGTGTGCGCGTAGGCGTGGTAGAGCAGCCCCTTCGCGCGCAGGTTCTCGACGATCGGCTCAGCCACCGTCCCGACCGCGCGCCCGGTCAGCCAGTCGAACCCGTCGACGTAGACACCGTTCTCGTCCAGCGGCGCGACGACCGGCAGGCCGTACTCCTTGCCGAGCTGGTAGTCCTCCCGCCCGGCGCCCGGGGCGATATGGACGATGCCGGTCCCCTCCGCCGCGTCGACCGCATCCCAGGGGATCACCCGGTGCTCAACGCCCTGCTCGGCCGGCAACTCGTCGAACGGGCCGCGGTAGCGCCAGCCGACCATGTCACGCCCCACGACCTCGCCCACGACCTCGTACGGGCCACGGATGGCGTTCGCCACCGCCTCGCGCGCCACGTAGTAGACCGCGTCCCCCTGCCGAACCTTCTGGTAGACGAGGTCCGGGTGGACCGCCGCGGCCACATTGGCCGCCAGCGTCCAGGGCGTCGTCGTCCAGACGAGCAGGTACTCGCCCTCCCGGCCCTCGAGCGGGAAGCGCGCGTAGAGGCTGGTGTGGGTGCGCTCCTGATAGCCCTCGCTCACCTCCATCTCGGAGAGGCCGGTGGCGCAGCGCGGGCACCACGGCATCACGTCGGCGCCCCGGTAGATCCAGCCCCGCTCGTGGCACACCTTCAGGAAGTGCCAGATGGTGTAGTTGTTCTCATCGGACATCGTGTAGTAGGAGTTGTCCCAGTCCATGAAGTAGCCGAGGCGCTTGGACTGCTCGGTCTGGATCGCGGAGTACTTCCAGACGCGCTCCTTGCACTTCTCTACGAAGCGCGCGATGCCGTAGGCCTCGATGTCCTGCTTGGAGTTGAAGCCGAGCTCCTTCTCGACCTCGACCTCGACCCACAGCCCCTGGCAGTCGAAGCCGTTCTGATAGCGCTGCCGCTCGCCGAGCATGGTATGGAAGCGCTGGTACAGATCCTTATAGGTGCGCCCCCAGGCGTGATGCACGCCCATCGGGTTGTTGGCGGTGATGGGGCCGTCGATGAACGACCAGCGCCGCTCGGAGTTGGCATTGCGCTTGAGGTACTTCTCGACGACGCCGCTCTCATACCACCAGCGCAGCGTCTCCCGTTCCATGGCGGGAAAGTCAACCTTGGTGGAGACGGGCTTGAACACGGCCGACCCTCCTGCTTCACCTCCGCGCCGGTGGTCGCGCTCCCGGCGCGGTGTTATCCTCGATCTCCCACGCATCCCATGGACAAAACCCCGTCCTCGCATGAGGACGGGGTTGACCCGCGGTACCACCTCAGTTGGCCCGCGCAGGCGGGCCCACTCAGCGAGACGCGGCCCACGTCCCCTGCGGGTTCGCGGCGCCACATCTCCGTCACGCTAACGGGTGACGACTCCGGCCACGTCTACTAGGCGACCGCGTCGCCGTTCGGGTGGCGGCTCGGGAAGGATTTTCCGCGGGCGTCCGACGCATCCGGCTCCCACCAGACCCGGACTCGCTGGGCCGACAGCCCGCGTACTCGTTTCCGTCGCAGCCGTTCCAGTATCGCTAGAAGGTTACCAGTCTGGCGTCCCCCCGGTCAACGCGGGGCAGACCCGACCCTCACCCCCTACCCCCTCTCCCAATCCTGGGAGAGGGGAAACGTTGTGCGTCATACGTCAAACGTGTTGTGCGTTGCGTATCGCGCATTCCGTGGTTCGTAATGCTCCCCTCTCCCAAAGTTGGGAGAGGGGCCGGGGGTGAGGGCCGCACCCCCTACAGCCGCCCCCCGGTGACGCTGCCCACGAGCCGCGCCGCGAAGGCCAGGATGGCGGCGCCGACGATCGCGGGAATGACGGCGATCCCGCCGATGTGCGGCGGGATGCTGCCGATCAGCAGCGTGCCGAGCCAGCTCCCGAGCAGCCCGGCCACGATCGCGCCCAGCCAGCCGTACGGCATCCGCCCGGGGACGAGATAGCCCGCCAGGAAGCCGATCAGCCCCGCCACGAACAGCGTGAACACCAACCCGATCAGCGTGTAGGTCACCTTGATCAGAATTATCAGCACGATCAACGCGACGAGGAGTCCTGCCAGCAGACCCATGTGTGCCGCTTCCTCACTCACTCCTATGCCGACCGGCACCATGCGGTAGCGATGACAGGTATACCAAGCCGGCCTCACCGCGGCAATCGGTCGCGGGCGGAGGCAGGCCACAGCGATCAGGGGCCGGTTGGGACCAACAGCCGATACCGTTGGCACGCTGGCGCGTTGTACGGTATGTGGGGACACAGGCGGCGGTGGCGGCCCGACCCTGGTCGGGTCGGGCCGCCACCGTCTTTCCGCGAACCACGGGGAAGGGACCCGTATGACACCGCCCGGAGCCGCTCAGCCGCGCGGACCCCGTCCGCGGCATCTGCTCGGCCTCGTGCTCACCCTGCTCATCATCGTCCTGCCCGCGCTCTCCGTCTCCCCGCCCGCAGCCGCGGCCGACCCGTTCGACGACGTCCTCGCCACGATCAACACCTATCGGGCCTGGCTTGGCCTCCCCCCGATGAGACGCCACCCAGCCCTGGATGCCGCGGCGTCCTCCCACGCCCGCTACTACCAGCTCAACGCGGGCGACCCGTCCCTGGCCGGGATGGGGCTGCACCAGGAGCAGCCGGGGCGGCCCGGCTTCACCGGCGCGGACATGCAGGACCGTGCTCGCGCCGCGGGCTACACCGGCTGGGTGAACGAGAACATCGGGCTGAGCGGGTCGATGGCCGCCAGCGTCGACTGGTTCATCGCCACCATCAACCATCGGCTCACCCTGATCGACCCGCGCTACACCGACATCGGCTTCGGCGCGGTCAACGACGGCAAGGTCCGCATCGAGGTGATCAACGTCGGCGCGCCCACCTGGAGCGACACGGCCACGCCGGAGTGGGTCGCCTGGCCGCCGGACGGCACCACCGGCGTCGGCCTCAAGTTCTGGGGTGAGGCCCCCAACCCCTTCCCGGGCGCGAGCTACCCGGTCGGATACCCGATCACCCTCAAGTACCACGGACGGGGCACCGTCGTCTTCACGCGCGCCACGCTCACGGCCGGCGGGCAGCCCGTGCCCGTCATCGCCCAGACCGGCAACGGCTGGCTGACCCGGCGCACGTTCATGATCGCGGCCACCAGCCCGCTCCAGCCGGGCACGACCTACACCGTCACCGTCGAGGGCCAGCTCGACGGCGCCCCCTTCACGCGCACCTGGTCCTTCCGCACGGCCAGCGGCGACGGCGAGCGCCTGAGCCGCGGCCTGCCGGTCGCGCCGCCCCCCGCGGGTGTCGCGACGGCGGACCCCGCCGTGCGCCAGCTCTGGCAGGCGACCGATGGGTTGGTCGGCACGGGCATCGACGGTCGCACCTGGCTGTGGGGCCCCGACACCTTCGCCGCGCCCCGCGAGCCGTACGTCGAAGCACCCGGCGGGACGCGGCAGGTCTACTACTTCGACAAGGCCCGGATGGAGATCACCAATCCCGCCGGCGATCGCAGCAGCCCCTGGTTTGTGACCAGCGGCTTGCTGGTCCGCGACATGATCCGCGGGGAGGTCCAGGTCGGCGACGCCCGGTTCCAACCGGTCGGCCCGGCGAACGTGCCCGTCGCCGGGGACCCCGCGCCGCAGAACCCGGACGCGCCCACCTACGCCGCGCTGCGCGGCGTGGCGACCGTGGCGGGCGATCACCGTGCCCCCAAGCGTATCGGCGCGGCCGTCCGGGAAACCCTCCACCAATCGGGCGCCGTCGGCACGGAGCCATCCCTGGCAGGGTACACGACCCTGGCGGCCTACGACGAGGTGACCGGGCACAACGTGGCGCGCGTGTTCCACGACTGGCTGGCCGCGCAGCCGTGGCAGGCCACCTACGTCGTCGGCCGCCCGATCACCGAGCCGTACTGGGTGCGGGCCCGCGTCCAGGGCAGCCCGCAGTGGGTGCTCATCCAGGCCTTCGAGCGGCGCCTCCTGACCTACACGCCCGCCAATCCGCCCGGCTGGCAGATCGAGATGGGCAACGTCGGCCGCCACTACTACGAGTGGCGCTACGGCGAGCCTCCGCCAACACGGTAGGGACGCGCCCCCTGGACGCCCGGGACGGGCTACACTTGCACCACGATGCCCCGCGGCCGGGCCGTCCCCGGCATCGCGCTCAGGAGGCAGCATGACCACCTACAAGGGCGTCGACCCCTACGCGACCGTGCGCGAGCGCCTCAACAGCCTCTTCCGGCAGACCGAGAGCCTGCTGGCGCTCTTCGATGGCGTCTGCGCCGCCCTGACGGCGACACTCCCGCACTACACCTGGGCCGGGATCTACCTGGTGGAGGGCGACGAACTGGTCCTGGCGGCTTGGTGCGGCCCGGCCCCGACCCGGCACGTGCGCATCCCGGTCGGCGAGGGGATCTGCGGCTACGCCGCCGCAACCGGTGAGTCGATCATCGTCCCGGACGTCGCGCGGAACCCCCGCTATCTGGAGTGCTTCGCCGAGACGCGCGCGGAGATCGTCGTCCCGATCATCGCGGGGGATCGCGTGCTCGGCGAGATCGACGTCGACGCGAATCACCTGAACGCCTTCGGCGCCGCGGACCAGGAGCTCCTGGAAGAGGTTGCTCGCCGGCTGGCCGACGTCATGGTGAAGGCCGATCGCGCCTGACACCCGGCTGCTGCGCCCCCGCCGCCCTGCGCGCCGGCGTCGGCGCCGCGGTGTGGTCGGGGTGGGCCATGTGCCCTCCCGCACCGCCCCGCGGGGACCCTATCCGGTAGGGGAGGGCCTTGTGCCCTCCCGCGCGGAGGTCTGTCACCCGTCGCGCCGCTCCTCCCGCTTCGGGCCGCTTGGCCCGGACCGGGCACGCCCCGCCGCCCCGCGCGCAGCCGAGCGCGCCGGCGGCGGCCGGCAGCGTGGGCCGGTGTGCCTGCCATCGCCCGGTGCTCCGTTGTCCGCGCTCCGCCCCCTACGGGCCGTCGATGGCGGGGCGGACGACCCACGGGACGTTGCTGGCGATGCCATCGACCCCCGCGCGCACCACCCGGGCGGCCTCCGCCGGGTCGTCGACCGTCCAGGCGAAGACCCGGTGCCCCCGCCAACGCAGGGCGCGCACCAGCCAGGGGGTCACCACCCGGTGCTGAAGCATCACTGCCCTCGCGCCCGCGAGCCAGCGCGCCGGCAGCACGGCCGGGAGGAGCGTCAGCCGCAGCCACCACACCGCCGCCGTCTGCAGCGCGCGGCCGCGTGGACGGGAGGCGAGATGCCCGCGGGAGAGCCCCACGCGCAGCTCGGGCAGCGTACGCCGGAGCCGGCGCAGGCTCCAGGCGTGGACGCTCGACACCAGCACCCGGGCGACGGCGTCATGCCGCCGCAGGGCATCCGCCACCTCCGCCTCGAACCCGGTCGCCTTGAGGTCGAGATTGATCGGCTGCGCGCCGCCGAAGCCTGCCAGGAACTCGTCGAGGGTGAGGAGCTCGGGCAGCGCCGCGCGCAGCTCGGCGAGCGTGGTCGCGGCCACCGCGCGGCGGCGTCCGCCGACGAGGACGTGCGCGTCGTGGATGAGGACGAGCGCACCGTCCGCCGTGCGGCGGACGTCGCACTCCAGTATGTCGACACCCAGCGCCGCGGCCTGGGCGAAAGCCGCGGCCGTGTTCTCCCGCTCGCCGCGCTGGCCGCCCCGGTGGGCGATCAGCAGCGGCCGGCCGACGTCGAGCCAGTCGCCGCCGGGAGGCGTCCGCTCGCGCGGGCTACCCACCCCGCCCATCACGGGCGCAACCCCAGCTCCGGACCCACTGATAGACGGCGACCAGCCCCAGCAGATACGCCAGGCCCAGCAGGTACGAGGCCAGGACGTCGGTCAGCCAGTGATGCCCAAGATAGATGCGGGACGGCCCAATCAGCGCCGCCAGCGTCCCGATGAAGCCGGCCGTGACCCAGCGCACGACCCGGTTCGTCACGTGGGTGACGACGAGGTAGCAGACGAAGCCCCAGAAGGCCACGTAGTGCAGCGTGTGCCCGCTCGGGAAGCTGGAGTCCCGGATGTTCGCCTCGACGACGCGGAAGACCGTGTTGTCCGGGCGCGGGCGCTGGACGATGAGCTTGGTCGTGAAGCTCAGGAAGCTCGCTCCCCAGGCGGCGACCAGGAAGAGGCTCTCCCGACGGAAGCGGAGCAGCCAGGCTCCGACGATCGTCGCGGCGGGAAGCATCAGGCTCTGCGGGCGGAACCCGAACCAACTGACGGCATACATGGCCCGGGCCAGCAGCGGGTGATCCGTGCGCTGGATGCGGGCAGTAGCGGCGATGTCGGCCTGGAGAGATCGGTTGGAGCGCACCACGGCCAGCAGCGACAGGTAGCCGATCAGCGCCGTGGCCGCCACGAGCAGGAAGAGCCGCCCGCGACGCTGCTGGGTCGGTGGCGCTGCCACCCTGCGGTGTGCCCCCCCGGCTACCGGCTCGGCGATGTCTGCGGCAGGTTGGGTTCGGTCCGCCATCACCGCTCCTCCCGACCCACCGCCCGCGCGGGGCGGCAGCACTGACACAAGACGGCGGCCCGTGCGAGCCGCCGGATCGATCGCATGCCGTGCCCCGTGTGGCCGCCCCGGCCACTAGAATGCCGGCACATCGTCCAGGTCGCGAGCGCGGATGCCACCCTCGGGCGGGGCGAATCCCTGCGCCACCAGCCACTGCACCACGCTCTCGATCACGTCGTCCGGCGTCGACGCGCCGGCCGTCACGCCCACGACCTCGACCCCGTCGAGCCAGGCCAGCTGGATCTCGGCCTCGCTCTCGATGTGGTAGCTCGGCACGCCCAGGCTCTGTCCCACCTCGGCCAGCCGGGCTGTGTTGGAGCTCTTCTTGCCACCGATGGCGAGGATCAGGTCCGCCTCCGCCGCCAGCCGGCGGAGCGCATCCTGTCGCTCCGAGGTCGGTTCGCAGATCGTGTTGCAGACGCGGAGCTCACCCCCGTCGCGCGCCACCATGGACGTCAGGGCGGTGACGAAGGCCAGGAATTCGTCGACGTTCTTCGTCGTCTGCGAGACGACCGCGACCTTGCGCGGCGGCACCTTCGCCTCCGGGTCGGTCGAGCCCCGCGGCGCGTTCCACGGGAGGTCCTCAATGTGCTTGGCCGCCACCGCGCGCGAGGTCTCGGCCCAGGCGAGCACCCCGCGCACCTCGGGGTGGAAGGCGTCCCCGTACACCACCAGGAAGTAGCCCTGCCGCACCAGCTTCTGTCCCAGCCGCTGCACCTTAGTGACCAGCGGGCACGTGGTATCGATCAGCTCCAGGCCGTGCTGCTGGGCAAGCTGGGCGCGCTCCGGGCCGGCGCCGTGAGCGGTGATGGCGATGCGACGGAACCCGCGCCGCGCAGCCTCCTCCACCGAGTCCGCGGTGTCGACGCCGCGTTCCTTCAGTCGCTGCACCACCTGCGGGTTATGGATCACGTCTCCGATGGTCGCGACCGGATCGTTCGGGTCGCCAGCCTTGGTGATGATGTCGAGGGCCCGGCGGACGCCCCAACAGTATCCAAGCTCCTCCGCCATGACTATCCGTCGCGTCATCGCGATGTCAAACCGCCTCTCCGGCCAGCTCCGCTGGGGAGCAGTTGACCGTCATCCCGCTGGCCCGCGCGCCTCCGGGGCGCTCCGAGCGCCATAAGGGTCGGGTGTCGGGGATGGTCACCACCTCGGGGCGCCCATCGCTGAGCTCCATTATATATGGCCGGGCACCCGCCCCGTGCCACCGCGCCCGCTCCCGACGCCTGGTGGCCTCCCGCGGGTGCGTCGTCACCCCATCGCGCAGGGCGCCGTCCGGCACGGCACGATCCCTAGCCCGGCCCGTGCCCCGCCACGGGCCCGAACCCAAAGAGCGGGAGCAGCTCACGCAGGTTGCCCACCACGTAATCGGGCGGCGGCCCCCCGGGCCAATCCCGACCCGTGCGGTTGACCCAGACGCTGATCAGCCCGGCCCGCTGGGCGCCGGCCACGTCGTGCTCCGGGTTGTCCCCAACGTACACCGCCTCGTGCGGCGCCGCCTCCCCCAACGCCAACGCGCGGTGGAAGATGGCAGGGTCCGGCTTCCAGACCCCGACCTCCTCCGACACGAGGATGAAGGGGAAGATGTGGGCGATCTGCAGCCGCGCGATCTTGGAGCGCTGGATCTCGCTCGGGCCATTAGTGATCAGCCCGACACGCGCGTACTGGCGCACCGCCTCGACCACCTCCAGCGCCTCGTCAAAGAGCCGCAGCCCGCGATAGCGGTCGCTGACGTAGGACGCGACCGCCTGCTCCACCCGCGCCTGGTCCCGCACGCCGGCCAGCGCCAGGACCTCCGCGAAGTGATCCGTCCCGAACACCGCGCGCTGGACCGACGCCTCGACCAGCGCGTCGAGGTCGATCCCGGGCAGGCCCCGACAGGCCGCCTCGAACGCGATGCGAAGGCGCAGGCGGAGCGACGCCTGGTGATCGCACAGGGTGTCGTCCAGATCGAACAGGACCAGCTTCGGACGGAGGCCGCTTGTCGCCATCGCCCGACTCCTTGCCGTGGGACGGTCCATCGCGGCGGTCACCCCGCCCCGTTCGTCGCCGCCGGGCGCAGCCGCGCCATCGCCAGTGCGTCCACATAGCGGCCGGCGCGGAAGGCGTAGTCGCGGAGCCGTCCCTCGACCACGAACCCGAACCGCTCATACAGGTGGATCGCTGGCGCGTTGTCGGCGTAGACGGTCAACTCGATGCGGTGCAGGCCCAGCCAGTTGTCGGCCAGATCGATCGTGGCCGCCATCAGGGCACGCCCGACGCCGCGCCCCTGGAAGGCGTCGTGGACCGCCATCCCGATCGAGCCGACGTGCCGCCGCCGCGCCGGCCGCTGGAGGTGGAGGGTCAGGATCCCCACCACCAGCCCATCGACCTCCGCCACGAGTCGGTGGACATCGGGATCGTACTCGTCCCCCCGCCGCCGTTCCTCCACCGCGCGGAACGGGAGCTGCAGCGTCCCATGGACCACGCCAGGGCAGTTCATGATCTCGGTGATGGCCGGGATGTCGTCGGGCTCGGCCCCCCGCACGATGATCGGCCCCACTGGCGCCCCCCTGCGTGCACGCTACCAGACGCGCAGGTCAGACTTTGGTATTCTACAGTGTTAGCCTCGCACGTTGAGGCACGACCGAATCGACAGGGTGCCCACGGGCGCCCATGCCACAGGGAGGATGATGGCTCGCTACACTGGACCCAAGCATAAGCGCTCCCGACGGGAAGGCGTGAATCTGACCGGAACCCGGTCGCGCTCGCTGGAGCGGCGACTCAAGACCCCGCCCGGCGCGCACGCCCACGCCCGCCCGCGCCGGATGACCGAGTACGGCCGCCAACTGCGCGAGAAGCAGAAGCTCAAGCGACACTTCGGCATGCTCGAGAAGCAGTTCCGGCGCACCTTCGACGACGCCCGTCGGTCGAACGAGCCAACCGGGACCGCCTTCGTGAAGCTGCTCGAGTCTCGCCTGGACAACGTCGTCTACCGGCTGGGCTTCTGCCCAACCCGGCCGATGGCGCGCCAGCTCGTCAATCACGGGCACGTGCTGGTCAACGGGCGCCGGGTCAACATCCCCTCCTACCGGGTCTCGCCAGGCGACACCATCGCCCTCACGGAGAAGGCGGCAGCCATGCCGGCTGTCCAGGAGGCGCTGCAGGACGCCGGGCGTCAGATCCCGTCCTGGCTCGCCCGCGAGGGCACGGAGCCGAGGGGGCGGGTCGTCTCCGAGCCCAATCCCGAGGAGCTCGACATCCCCGTCGATCTCGACTTGATCGTCGCGTTCTACGCGCGGTAGCCGCGGCGCGAGCGGGCCAGTGCGATGGCACCGGCCCGCTCGCCGTCGCCGCTCAGTTGGCAGCGTCCTCGACGTACAGCCAGTCGGGCCGCTCGGCAGGCCGGCGGCTCAGCTCCAGCCGCCGCTGCAGCCAGAGCTCCTCCAGCTCCTCCTTAATCTGGCGGAGCCGCTCGGCTCGCCGCACCGCGTCGAGCCCGTAGGCGGAGCGGTTCAGCAGGCGGCGGCGCTCCTCATTGAGCGCATTGATGCGCTCCAGCGTGCTCGTCTCTGCGTGCACCGTACCCCCGAACGGGTCCTCCCCCTCGGTCGACGCCTCCGACGACACTCTGGCAGCACCGGCCATCGTCTCTTCGGCCAGCACCAGGTCCCTGTCGTCGTGCCTCATCGCTGGTGTCGACTGCTGCTCATGGCGTGACATGGCTCGACTCCAACACGGTCCGATTGATCCGGCGCGGGACAGACCACCAGCGGCGATCTCGGCGGACCGTCGCGGCATGCCCCGCGTGCGCCCGCTCCTGGCGCACGCCTGGGTGGAACCAGCCCATCCCCGATTCCCTGCCGGCCCCTCGGCCGGTGCCACGAGGGACGGCATTTCGCAAGTACCGGGCCTCAACCGATCAGCAGGTCGGCGATGTAGGTGAGCGCCGCGCCGGCCGATGCCCGCACCCGAAATGTAGCCAGGGGGTCGAGCGGTGTCGGCTCGTGGTTGATGATCGCCAGCGCCGCCCCCCGCTGCGCGGCGACGAGCGGCACCTTGGCCGCCGGGTTCACCCGGAGCGACGACCCGATCACCAGCATCAACTCGCTCCCCCGCGCGATCTCGAGCGCCCGGCGCAGGTCGTCAGGGACCAGCGACTCGCCGAAGGCGATGGTCGCCTCCTTGACGATCCCGCCGCAGACGGGGCAGGCCGGGACGGCATCGCCTTCCGGCAGCGGGAACTCCGCGGCCGGGAAGAGGCGCCGACAGTCCAGACACCGGATCTGGTGCACCGAGCCGTGCAACTCGATCACCGATTCCGGGTCGGACCCCGCCCGCTGGTGCAACCCGTCGATGTTCTGGGTGATGATGGTCGAGAGCAGTCCGGCCCGCTGCAGCCGCACGAGCGCCAGGTGGCCCGCGTTCGGCTCCACCCGGAGCATGGCCGGGTAGCGCTCCCGCCGCCGGCGCCAGTGGGCAACCCGGACCTCCGGATCCCGCAGGAAATCGCGGAACGTCGGGGGCGTGGTACGCGTCCAGAGGCCGTTCGTGCCGCGATAATCCGGGATCCCCGACTCGGTGGAGATGCCCGCACCGGTGAACGCCACCACCGGGCGCCGCACCCGGATCTCGCCCGCGAGCGCCTCCAGCGTCTCCCGCTGCTCGGCCGTCAGCACCGCGCGCGTGGTCGTGTCCTGATCCATCGGTCCCCCCTCTACCCCAATTCAACGGATCGTGTCAAGCCACGGCGCGGGCGGCGCCATCTCCCGCCGACTGGCACGGCACGTGCCGCGCACCGTCGGGACTGCCTGACACGTCGAGCCCCGACCGCCATGCGGGCGCGTCTCGTCGGGCGTCGACCAGGGTGTCTCGTCCGCTCACCCGCGGGCCACCGGGCTGGGGGTAGGGGCCGCCCGCCGCTGGCGCACGCCGAGCGCGATCATTCCGCCGAGGACGAGGATGGCAACTAGCGCGATCGCGGTCCCGGCCCGCACCAGCGGCGGCTGAAAGCGGAAGACGACCTCGTGCTCGCCCGCCGGGACCGTCACCGCCCGGAACAGGCCGTCGGCGGTCGCGATCGGCGTGGGCTGGCCGTCGATCGTCGCAACCCAGCCGGGATACATCAGATCGGCCAGCACGAGGTAGGCCGGTCGGTCGGTCCGCACTCGCACGGACACGCTGTTCGCCGCGACATCGGTGACGGTCGCCGTGCCCGCGCCACCCGGTTCGGCCGGGGGAAGGTCACCGGTCAGGTAGAGCGTCGTGCGCGGCGCGAAGTCGGGCCGCCGGATGGCGGCCAGCGCCGCGTCGCGGTCGACCGGCTGCGCCGAATACGCCAGCCAGGCGCGCGGCAGGGCGGCCGCGTGCTCCCAGATGGCGAGGCCGTCCGCGGTCTGATGCACCCGCCGGAACGCCGGGCCGGGGGGCTCCGCCTCCGCGTCGGTAATCAGGAACCGCGCGCCGAGGAGCTGGTAGAGGGGCAGCCCGCGGTTGGCGACCGCCGCGCGCCGGGCGGCGTCGTAGTCGCGCGGCTGCATCGGGTCGAACAGGCCGCCGATGTCGGAGAGCCCGACCAGGGCGGCGAGGTTCGGCTGCCACCGGAGCGTCGCCGACTCGATCTTGACGGGGCCCGCGTCGCCCGCCTGGGTGCGCAGGTAGGCCACGGCGTCGTCATTCCGGAACCCGGCGATCAGGTCGTCGGGCGACGGGTTGAAGCTCGCCGTCGCGCCGAAGAGGTCGACGACGATCAGCGCGATGGCCAGCGCCCCGGCCGCGACCCCACCCACACGACCGCGCAGCACGGCCCAGAGGAGGGCGCCGGTCAGGGCCAGGTAGAGCAGGAGCAGGTTCAGCCCGTCGACGGCGATCACCGGCCGGTTCGGGAGATCATTGCCGCTGAGGATGATCGCGTAGAAGAGGGGGATGACGACGAGCGCCAGCGCCGCCAGCCCGGCCAGGACGACCCGGAGCGCGGCGCGGATAGCGCCCGCCGCGGCCTGCGCGAGGCCGCCGGCCCGCCCGGCGAGCTCGTGCAGCCCGAAGCCGGCGAGCAGCGCCAGCCCGAGGTCGACGTAGAGCAGCGCGCGGGCCGGCGCGCGCAGCAGGTCGTAGAACGGCGCGAAGCGATAGCCCCACCCATGCAGTGGCGTCGCCGGGCCGAGCGCATACAGCAGCGCAACCACGACGGCCCCGCCCAGCAGCAGGCGGACCGGCTCCGGCCGCGCCGCCAGGGCGAGTCCGGCCAGTACCAGGGTGGTGATCCCGACGTAGGCCCAGATCTCGCCGTTTGAGAACGGCCCCCAGTAGTCGGTCGGGTTGCTGCCGAACGCCTTGGGCACCAGCAGGTGCAGGAGCGCCACCGGCTGGACGCTGAGCTCGCTCGCCTGCTCGTAGCTCAGCCCCGTGCGCACCGAGCGCCGTGCCAGCTCGAGCGAGGGCAGGACCATCGGCGCGGCCAGCGCCAGGCCCGTACCCATCGCGAGCGCCGCCCGGACGGCGTCGGAGATGAGCGGCCACAGCGACGGCCGACGTCGCAGGCGCCCGCTCGCCGCGGGAGCGGTCTCGACGACGGTCTCGGGTGCCGCTGGGCCCCCTGCGCCCCCGGCCACGGGCGCCACCATCCCCGGCAGCAGCCCGTGACGCACCGCCGCCCAGAAGAGCCACCACGCACCGGCCGCGGTGAGGGCGTAGAGCAGGGTCTGCTGGTGGCCGGCGCTGGTCATGAGGAAGACCACGACCGCCGCGGCCGCGGCCCAGGGCCAGGAGGCGCGCAGCGCCGTCAGCCGCAGGGTCAGCAGCAGGAGCGGCACCCACGCCGCCGCCGCAAGCATCGAGTAGTGCCCCAGGTGCGCCACCAGGAAGCCGCTGTAGGGGAAGACGATGCCGGGCACCACGGCCGCCAGCGGGCGCAGCCCGAGCGACCGCGCCAGCGCGTAGGCGCCGATGCTGGCGACGAGGTAGTGCGCGAGGGCCAGCAACTCCAACGCCCCGTAGCTGAAGGGGCGCGCGACGAGGTAGGCGAGCAGGTTTGGCGGGTAGAGGGTCGCTGCCTGGAAGTTCGCCAGGTGGGGCATCCCCCCATGCAGATGCGGGTTCCAGAGCGGCAGGACCCCGTGCCGCACCTGGTCCGCGGCGAAGGCGTGCAGCGGGAAGAAGAAGGACGCCAGGTCACCGCCGCCCCGCGGCACCTGCGCGGGCGTCAACAAGGGACGCCAGAAGAAGAGGAGATGCGCCAGCCCCAGCGCCCCGGCGGCCACCACCTCGGCCGCCAGGCCCGGCCACCGCGCGGCGAGCCGCCCACGCGCCAGCCAGAGGAGCCCCGCCCACAGCGCGGCGCCCGCCGGGAGGAACCAGACCGGGATGAGCCCAGCGTCTCGCGGGGCGAGATCGACTATCGACACACGCGCGCTCCACGGACGAACGTGATCGCCATTCTAGCAGACCGGGATGCGCAGCAACGCAGAGATCATCGGTCGTGCATCGGGGTCATCGGGGACGGCCCGGTGCCCCTGGTAGGGGCGGGCCCTGTGCCGAACCGAGCCGCCCGGGTCGAGTGCGGGCGTTGGCCCGCCCCTCGTCCGGTGGCGCGCGACGGCCGCGTTTGGTAGGGGAGGTCCTTGTGCCGTCCCGAGCCGCCCGCGGTCGGCCGTCAGGCCGCCCCGACGGGGGCGCACGGAGCGGTGCCTCGTACGGACGGGGCGTATGCCGCACGGAGCCGCCCACCTCCGCGGCGGGCGGGGACAAGCCCCGCCCCTACCGGTGCCGGGGCCTGGGGGCAGCGTCGAGATCCTTCGACTCGAACGGCGCCGCCCGCCTGTCGGCCTGCCGCGCAGGATGACAAGCACGTGCCCGGCTGGCGTCGGCCTGGGGCAGACCGTTCGGCGGGGCCACCGCCAGCCGCACGCCACGCCGCACCCCGACGTCAGACATTGAACAGGAAATGGACGACGTCGCCGTCCTGAACGATGTACTGCTTCCCCTCCAGGCGGAGCTTCCCTGCCTTGCGCGCCTCAGCCAACCCCCCGGCGGCAACCAGATCCTCGTAGGACACCACTTCCGCCCGGATGAAGCCGCGCTGGATGTCGGAGTGGATCTCGCCGGCCGCCTCGACCGCCAGTGTGCCGCGGCGGATGGTCCAGGCCCGCACCTCGTCCGGCCCGACTGTGAAGAAGGAGATCAGCCCCAGCAGCTCGTAGGAGCGCCGGATGACGCGGTCCCGGCTCGACTCGGCAATGCCAAGATCGGCCATGAAGAGCGCGGCGTCTTCGTCGTCGAGCTGCGCGATCTCCGCCTCGATCTTGCCCGCCAGCGCGTCGACCGCGACCCCCGGCCGGCCGAAGCGCGCCTCGGCCTCCGCCACCAACTGCTCGGCCGGCGCGCCGAGCTGCTCCTCCCCCACGTTGAGGAGGATCAGGAGCGGCTTGGCCGTGAGGAACCCGAAGCCGCGCAGCAGCCGCTCCTCCTCCGGATCCAGCTCCACCTCGCGGATCGGCGTGCCCTCCTCCATCGCCGCCTGCAACCGCCGCAGCGCCGCGGCCTCCCGCTCGTGCGTCTCGCGCTCCGTGCCGCGCAGCTTCGGGATCGTGGCGTCCAGGCGCGTCAGGCGCTTCTCGATCAGCGCCATGTCGGAGAAGGCCAGCTCCAGGTTGAGCGTCTCGATGTCGCGCAGCGGGTCCACCGAGCCCTCCGGATGGGGCACGGATGGGTCGTCGAATGCCCGGACGACGTGGACCAGCGCCGCGGCCTGGCTGAGATAGCCCAGCAGGCGGCCGCTCATGCCCTGCTCATGGATGCCCTTGGCCACCCCGGCGATGTCGTAGTACTGCACGTCGGCCGGCACGGTGCGACGGGGGTTGAACGTGCGCGTCAGCACGTCCAGCCGCTCATCGGGCACCTTGACCGTCGCCAGGTTTGGCTCCTCCTCGCCGGTGGAGAAGCCGCAGGTCGGCGCCACCGACCGGGTGAGCGCGTTGAAGACCGTGGTCTTGCCACTCTGTGGCAGCCCGATGATCACCAGTTGCAGCGCCATGCCGCCTCCGCCCGTCTCCCTGGTATCCCAGCGCCTCAGCCCTGCCGGACCGGGTTAGGTTGTACCATGCCCGCCGGCGCCCGGCAGCCCAACGCCCGCTACCGCCGGGGGTCGAGCAGCGGGTCGGGCACCCCGACGGCCGCGAAGGCCGCCGCCCGCAGGCGGCAGGAGTCGCAGACGCCACACGGCACCGCCTCGCCCCGGTAGCACGACCAGGTCAGGCCGTAGTCCACGCCGAGCGCCAGCCCGAGCTGGATCGCCCCGGCCTTCGACAGATAGAGCAAGGGCGCCACGACCGGGATCGAGCGCCCCGTCTCGACGAACTGCTTACTCGCCAGGTCCGCGGCCCGCTGATAGGCCGCCAGGAACTCGCCCCGGCAGTCGGGGTAGCCGGAGTAGTCGACCTGGCTGACGCCGATGTACACCGCCTGCGCCCCCACCACCTCGGCGTAGCCCGACGCCACGGCCAGGAAGATGTGGTTGCGCGCGGGCACCCAGGTGCTCGGGATGCCGCCGGGCTCCGGCGTCGTCGGGATGTGGCCGTCGCCGGTCAGGGACGAGCCGCCGATGGCGCCCAAGTCGATGCGCACCACGCGGTGCTCGACGGCATCGACCGCCCGGGCCACGGCCGCCGCGGCCTCGAGTTCCCGCCGGTGCCGCTGCCCGTAGTCGAAGGAGAGGGCGTAGATCGCGTAGCCGCTCGCCCGCGCCAGGTAGGCCACGGTCGTACTGTCCAGCCCGCCGGAGAGCAGCACCACCGCTCCCGGCCGCTCATGCGTCTGCGCGTGCATCTTGCGGTGTACTCCGATCTCTTGGGGATCACCGATGATCGTGCCGAGGCAGAACCGACATGGCTAACCGAACCGCGCCATGGCGCGAGGTGCATCCTAGCAAGCCAGCGCCGCCGGAGCGAGCGGCTCCGCCGCTCCGGTGGGATGTGCCGCTCTCGCTGGTCGCCACGGCGCTCGGCGCCGCACTGACCGCGGCATGTCAC
Source organism: Sphaerobacter sp. (assembly GCA_029961075.1). Taxonomy (GTDB): domain Bacteria; phylum Chloroflexota; class Chloroflexia; order Thermomicrobiales; family Thermomicrobiaceae; genus Sphaerobacter. The sequence continues at coordinate 8,756 of JASBVL010000018.1, read as the reverse complement.
CGCCGCTGGGCGCACGCCGGACCGGGGTCGTCGCAGCGCGCCCTGTTCGACGGTGCCTGCCATGTGGGGACCGCGCTCGCCGTGGCCTCGCCGGTCAGCCCCTACGTTCGTGACCCCGGCGCGTTCCTGCGGGTCGCGGTCGCCAGCGCGCTCCTGATCGACCTCGACCACGTCGTCGCCGCGCGCTCCCTGCGTCTCACCCGCTGGATGACCATGCCGGCGCGCCCGCCGTCGCATTCGCTGCTGGCACCGCTCCTCCTGGCCACGCTGGCCGAGCGGCTGGCACCGGAGCGACACCTCGGCCTGGCCGCCGTGCTCGGCCTCGGCTCCCACCTGCTGCGCGACCTCTACACCGGCGGCGTCCCGCTGCTCCACCCGCGCCGCGTGATCTCGCTCTCCCCGAACGTGGTCATTCCCGTCCTGGCGCTGCTGGCGCTCTCCAGTCGCAGCGGCGCGCGACGCCGCCTCGGAACGCGCCTCCGCCGCCTGCTGTACCGCTGACGACCGCGCCGCACGCCTCGGGCATAATAGGCCCGAGCCGCTACTGTGGCCGGCGCGGAGCTGGCCGACGCCGGCCGGCCGACAAGGAGGTGGAGATGGCGAACGCACACGGCGGCCTGGGTGAGTTGCTGGTGATCGTCTATCTCGGGATCGCGATCGCGTCCTGGATCCTCGCCCGGCGCCAGGGGCTCCCAGCCTGGCTCACCGGCACCGCGCACGCGCTCCTCGGTGTCCAGATCATCATGGGGATCATCCTGTACATCCAGCACCCCGACATCATGCCCTGGACCCATGTCCTCTTCGGCCTGCTGACCATTCCCGCCATCGCGCTCGCCATCCCGCTGCGCAAGCGAGTGGGGCGCAACGTCGCCGTCGCCGCCTCGTCCGCCCTGGCCGGCCTGTGCGCCCTGGTAGCCGTCATCATCGCCATGACGCGGTGACGGGAACACTCAGCGTCTTCGCGGGGCGGGGGCAACTCGAACGAGCCTCCGCCCGCGGCCCGACGCCGACCGCACGGCACGGCGCGCGGGCTGGGCGTCTGTCCTCCGGTAGAGGCGGGGCTTGTCCCGGACGGAGCCGCCCAATTCGTCACGCGGGAGGGCACCAGGCCCTCCCCTACCGCAGAACGGCGTGAGTCACCGGTAGGGGCGGGGCTTGTCCCCGCCCAGAGTGGCCGCTGTGCCGGGTCGGGCGGTGCTCCGTTCGAAAAGCCGCGCCCCTACCATAATGGATCGGAAGCCGTGTCGTGCACCAGGCGCGGTGTCGGGGCTTCGTCGTGCGCTGACCGGGGGTAGGGCGATGATGGGCGACCGGCCACAACGGAAACGCATTCGATCGCCCGCGGACGTCTACCGCGTGCCGCACACGCAGGCGACCATCACCCTCGGCGTGGCTGGCCGCCGGCCGGTCTTCGCGGACGCGGCGTTCACGAGCGGTTGCCTGGACATCTTGCGCGAGCGAGCTGAGCGCGATGGCATTGAGGTGCTGGCGTACTGCTCCATGCCAGATCACCTGCATCTGCTGCTCGAGGTGGTAGGCGACACCAGCCTGATCGATTTCATCCGCGCGTTCAAAGGCCGGACGACCAGGATCGCGTGGAACCACGGGGTGCAGGGTTCCCTCTGGCAGCGAAGCTTCTACGACCACATCGTGCGCCGGGAGGAGGACACAGACAAACACCTGCGCTAGATCCTGGAGAACCCGGTTCGCCGAGGACTCGTCGCGACGTGGACGGAGTACCCGTTCTCCGGGTCGCTGGTGTTTGACTTGTCGTCCGACCCATTATGGTAGGGGCGGGGCTTGTCCCCGCCCGTATCTCACGCGGGCGGGGACAAGCCCCGCCCCTACCGAGTAGGCCCGGCACTCGCTGCCGGTCGGGATCCGCCTGGCCCCGAACCGCGCTGCGACGCGCCTACAGCTCGCTGATGACCGGCAGGATCATGGGGCGGATCTTGGCGTCGCGGTAGATCTGGCGGCTCAACACGTTCTTCGTCCGGCTCACGAGGTAGCCGTAGCTGAAGCCGCCCTTCTGGCGCTTCTGCAGGAAGCGGCGCAAGTCCTCCTCCGCCCGCTTCAGCACCTTGTCGTCGATCTGCCCGTCCAGCCCCTGCGCCGACACGTCGGGCCCCGCGATCAACTGGCGGCTGTCTCGATCCACGATCATGGTCGCGATGATCACCCCGGTGGCGGCGATCTCGTCCCGCCGCCGCAGGATCACGTTGCGGTTGCCGATGATGTCGACCAGCACCGCGCCGGACGGCACCGGGTGCTCGCGCCGGGCGGAGTCGCGGCCGAAGCTCATGGCGCTGCCGATCTCCGGCAGCAGGATCTGCGCCTCGTTCAGGCCCATCTCCATCGCCAGGTCGCGGTAGAGCGCCAGGTGCCGGTACTCGCCGTGGATCGGCACGCAGAACCGAGGACGGAGCAGGCGGAGCATGAAGCGCAGCTCATCGCGGCTGGCGTGGCCCGAAACGTGGATCGTCGGCTCGAGGGCCGCGTACACCACGTGCACCCCGCGGCGGAAGAGCTGGTCGATCGTCTGCGAGACGGTGTCCTCGTTGCCCGGCACCGGCGTCGCGGAGAAGATGACCGTGTCGCCCCGCTGGAGCTTGATCGCCGGATGCTCGCCGCTGGCGATCCGCGCCAGCGCCGCCGTCGCCTCCCCCTGGCTGCCCGTGGTCAGGAAGAGCACCTGCTCGCGCGGGAGCTTGCTCGCCACCTCGACCGGGATGATCGTGTCCGGCGGCGGGTTGAGATAGCCGAGCTCGCTCGCGATCCGCGTGCTCTGCTCCATGCTGCGCCCGGAGATGGCGACCTTGCGGCCGTGCCGGTACGCGGCGCGGATCGCCTGGTCGATGCGGGTGATGTTCGAGGCGAAGGTGGTGAGCACGACGCGGCCGCGCGCCTCGCCGATGACGCGATGCAGCGTCTCGCTCACGACCGCCTCCGAGGGGGTGTGCCCCGGCCGCTCGACGCGCACGGCGTCGGAGAGGAGCACCAGCACGCCCTCGTTGCCCAGCTCGCGGAGCCGCGCCTCGTCCGTCGGCGGGCCGAGCGGCGGGGTCGGGTCGAACTTGTAGTCGCCGGTGTGGACGGCCCAGCCGAGGGGGGTGCGGAGCGCGATCGCGAAGCTGCCCGGGATGCTGTGGGTCACGGGCACGAACTCGGCCTGGAGGTGCTTGCCGAGCGGGTACTGCTTCCCGGGCTCGACGACGTGGAACTCGGCCAGGTCCAGCACGCCCGCTTCGTCCAGCTTGGCCTCGGCGTAGGCGATCGCCAGCGCCGAGCCGTAGATGGGGATGGGGGCGTGCGACCGCAGTTGGGGTAGCAGATAGGGGAGTCCGCCGATGTGGTCCTCGTGCCCGTGGGTGATGAGAATACCGCGCAGCCGGTCGGCACGCTCCTTGACGTAGGTGATGTCGGGCACGATGAGATCGACCCCGCGCATCTCCTCCTCGGGGAACTTTGCTCCGGCGTCGATCACGATCAGATCTCCCCGGTACTCATAGACCGTGAGATTCTTGCCGACCTCGCCTACCCCGCCCAGCGGGATCACTCGTAACCGTGGCCGCGCCATGCGCTTGCTGTCTCCCCGTCCGGATCAATCCGCATCCCGCGCCGCCCGCGGGCACACCTAGCCTAATCATCTCACGCGCCCGCCAGCCTGACGAGCCGCGGCCAGTATCCTGCACAAGAATTGGGGCAGCGGACGTCCCGCGCCGGCCGCCCCGCGGCTCGGCGCACGCAAGCCCGGTGCCGGTGGCGGGCGCTTGACAGCGCCAGGCCACCCTCACTAACATCGCGCTCTGACGCAGGACAGATCGATCCGTCGAGGGGTGGGTTCGGTGACGACTGCGCTGCTGTACCTGGACGACAGCTACCTCCGTGCGTTCGATGCCACGGTGACCGCGGTGGTGGGCGAGACCGGCGTGATCCTGGACCGGACCGCGTTCTACCCCGGTGGCGGCGGCCAGCCGCATGACCTCGGCATCCTCACCGACGGCGCGCGGACCTGGCAGGTGGTGAGCATCGGGCGCGAGGACGGGCAGATCGTCCACACCCTGGCGGGTGGGCCGCCGCCCGCGCCCGGCACCCAGCTCCGGGGCGAGATCGACTGGGATCGCCGCTACCGGCTCATGCGCATGCACTCCGCGCTGCACGTCCTCTGCGGGGTCGTCTTCCGCGAATACGGCGCGCTGGTGACCGGCGGCAACATGGGTCCCGACAAGGCGCGCATGGACTTCGAGCTGGAAGACCTCAACCCGGCGCGCGTCGCCCGCATCGAGGAGCTGGCCAACGAGCGCATCCGCGCCGGGCTGCCGATCTCCTGGCGCACGCTGCTGCGCGAGGAGGCGTTCCAGATCCCCGATCTGATCCGCACCAAGGTCAACCTGCTGCCTGAGCACATCCGCGAGATCCGCGTCGTCGAGATCGCGGGGCTGGACCTCCAGGCCGACGGCGGCACCCACGTGCGCAACACGCGGGAGATCGGCGGCCTCACGGTGATCGGCACGCGCAGCAAGGGCCGGATCAACAAGCGGCTGGAGATCGCGCTCGTCGACGACGCGGCCGACAGGGAGGACAGGCCGTGAGCAGCGCCTGGGACGCCCGCCTCGCCCGCCGCGCCGCGCGCATCTTCCCGTCGCTTCGTTTCGACTTCGACAGCCTGCCGGCGCACCCCGACGCGATCTCGCTGGCGGGCGGCGTCCCGCCCGTCGAGTGCCTGCCGATCGAGCGCCTGGCAGCGGCCACGCGCCAGGTGTGGGCCGAGGCCGAGCCGGCAACCTTCGCCTACGACGAGACCCAGGGCCACCGCCCCCTGCGCGAGCTGATCGCCAGTCGGATGCGGCGGCGGGGCGCCGACGTGGACCCGGATACCATCGTGGTCACCGCGGGCGCCCAGCAGGGCATCGACCTGATCGCGCGCCTCCTGCTCGACCCGGGCGACCGCGTGGTCATCGAGGCGCCCGGCTACTTCGGCGCGTTCCAGGTGTTCGATCACTACGAGGCCGACATCGTGCCGGTCCCCATCGACGAGCAGGGGCTGCTCCCCGCCGCGCTGGAGCGCGCGCTGGCCACGCCGCCGCGGCCGAAGTTCATCTACACCGTCGCCACCTTCCAGAACCCCACCGGCGTCACCGGCGGGGCGGCCCGGCGCCAGGAGATCCTGGCGCTGGCGGCGCGCTTCGACGTGCCGATCGTCGAGGACGACCCGTACGGCGAGCTGTGGTTTGAGGCCGACCCGGGTCCGCTCCGCGCGCTCGATCCGCACGTGATCTACCTCGGCACCTTCTCGAAGACGCTGGCGCCCGCGCTGCGCATGGGCTGGATCGCGGCGCCCGCGGCGCTGATGCGCCTGCTGATCGACGCCAAGGAGGCCGTCGACATCCAGGGTGATCGGCTGGTGCAGCGGGCCGTCGTGCGCGCCTGCGCCGATAGCTGGTTCGACGCCCACCTCGACGCGGCGCGCCGGGTGTATCGGGCCCGCTGGGAGACGCTCCAGGCGCTGCTGGAGCGCTATATGCCAGACGGTGTGCGCTGGACGCGGCCCTGCGGGGGCTTCTTCGCCTGGGTGACACTGCCCGCGGGGCTCGACGCGCGGGAGCTCCTGTCGGCCGCAGCGGCCGCCGGGGTCATCTACCTGCCCGGCAGCGTCTTCTACCCCGACCTCCGGCCGAGCGCCAGCCTGCGCATCGGCTTCTCCACCCTGCCGGAGGAGCGCCTGGCGGCGGCGATCGAGCGGCTGGGCGGCGTCATCGCGGCGGCGCTCACCACCGGGACCCGGAGCGGGCCATGACGGTCAGGCCAGCGCGTGAGGAGATCTGGGCGATCAACGGGCGCGAGCTGGCCGTCAGCGGCCGAAGGAGATGGCCCCGAAAGGCCTCCGGCGCACCCCTCGGCAAAATCCGCCGCCCGGCGAAACCGGCTTCCTCCGGGTCAGGGGAACCGGCTGGCAAGAGCTGAGCCCGCCGGCCCGGAGCGCCGAAAGGGCACCGCCTCAAGAAGATGCGCCGAGCGCTCATGGGCCTTCCGCGCCGGCCACACGGACGCGGCGGCGCCGTCAGCCACGCCCAGCCGTAAACCGTCGTCTCGTGCTCGGCGAATTTCACCTGCAAGCGATGGCGCTGCTTGCGTGGGAAGAAGCCCAGCCGCCAGAGGTCGCGCGGCCGGGGGGAGACGGGCGAGGCGAGAAAGCGATACCGGATGATGTTGGCGCCGGCGGCGCGGAAGTGGTGGATCGCCTGCCCCAGCAGCGCCCGCGCCACGTCATACCGGCCCGGTCGCACCGTCAGATCGAGCAGATAGCCCGCGCGGTCGGTCGCCGTCACGCGGAGCACCGCATAGCCAAGGAGCTCGTCGCCCTCAAGCACGGCCAGCACCGGCTCGGCCCGCTGGGGCGACCCCGGGCCGTAGCGCCAGCGCAAGAAGGCCGCGTCCTTCTCCGGCAGGCAGGGGAAGTGGGCCGCGAGCGCCTCGAAGAACCGATCAAACCGCTCGTCGAACCCGTCCAGCACCTTCACCGGGAGGCGCGGCGGCGACGCCGTCAGCACGCGGTCCACGGCGGCCAGCCCCAGGTTCACGACGCCGCCGACCGGCCGCGGCAGCGCAACCGGGAGCCTGGCGACCGTCAGCACCTTGGCGGCGTGCTGCAGCTCCGCGACGTCCACCATCCCGAACCAGCGCTGCAGCCGCGTCACCGACGGGAGCCAGTCGCAGCTCACGCAGTTGGTCACCGTGCGGAACAAGGCGCGCATCAGGGTGACCGCGTGGAAGCCGTAGGCCGGGTCGACCATGTAGTCGCCCGGGGTGTGCGCGACCACTCGCCGGCCCGCGATGCGGTAGTACTGCGGCATCGCGGCCAGGAAGCCGACCACCCGGTCGTCATCTACCAGCACCCAGCGGTGGAGCTCGGCGGCCAGCGGATGGGTCTCCAGCCAGCGCCAGATCGATGCGTGCCACTCGTGGTGGTCGTCACCGGCGCCCTGGTACACGGATGCCCGCAGCCGGGAGACCTCGTCGAGATCCGCTGGCTCATAGCTGCGCAGGACGACCATGAAGGCGTGGTCCTCCCGGGAGCGCACGGCGAGCAGACGTCCCTGCCGCTCCCGCGCATGGCCCGCACCCCTGTCCGCCGCCAGGATGCCCGGCTCGCGGCGTGGGGCCAGTCTCGGATCCAGAGCGCGTGCGCGCTCCGCGGCGAGCCGACCGCGGGCGCGCTGGCGCGGGATCGCCCGGCCCGGGCGCCGCGTCCCACGCCGCACGGGGGCCCCAGCGACTCGCCAGGACTGCAGTATGCCCGAGATCGGCGGGAAATGCACAGGAGGTGCGCGGCTTGCGCTCGCCTCGCCTACGCGCCGTCCCAGGGCCGCCGTTGGGTCGCGTGCGCGCGGTCGCTCCCGGCGGCGCCGTCGCGGTGCCGACATCCGCCCCGCGGTGCAACAATCGTTCCGGCCGCATCGTATCGCGCTATCATGCGGCCGCGAACGCTGCTGGGCAGGAGAGGAAGGGGAACACGATCATGCCAGACCGTCCGATCGACCAGGAGGTCGAGCGCATCACGTCGGACCTGATCGCTGACCGGCGCTACTTCCACCAGCACCCCGAGCTGGGATTCCAGGAGGAGAACACGGCCCGCGTCGTCGCCGAGCGGCTGCGCGCACTCGACCTTGAGGTGCAGACCGGCGTGGCGAAGACCGGCGTCGTCGGTGTGCTGCGTGGCGCCCGGCCCGGCCGGACCGTGCTGCTGCGCGCCGACATGGACGCGCTGCCGATCGAGGAGGAGAACGACGTCCCCTATCGCTCGCAGAACCCCGGCGTGATGCACGCCTGCGGCCACGACGCGCACACCGCCATCCTGCTCGGGGTCGCCCGGATCCTTGCGGGCATGCGTGCGGAGATCGCGGGCACGGTCAAGTTCGCCTTCCAGCCGGCCGAGGAGCTCGTGAGCGGCGCCAAGCCCATGATCGAGGCCGGTGTCATGGAGAACCCGCGCGTCGATGCCTGCTTCGGCCTGCACGTCTGGCAGGACCTGCCCGTCGGCGTCATCGGCGTCCGCTCCGGCCCGCTGATGGCCTCCGGCGACCACTTCCACGCGGTGGTGCGCGGCCGGAGCGCGCACGCGGCGCAGCCGCATCTCGGCATCGACGCGACCCTCGTCGCCTGCCAGGCCGTCGTCGCGCTCCAGTCGCTGGTCAGCCGCGAGGTGGACCCGCTGCAGGCGGCCGTCGTCACCGTGGGCCAGCTCCACGCCGGCACCGCCCACAACATCATCGCCGGGCAGGCTGAGTTCGCGGGCACCGTGCGCACGTTCGACGCCGACGTCCGCCGCCAGCTCAGCGAGCGGGTGCCGGCCCTGATCCGCGCGGTCGCGGCGGTCATGGGCGCCACGGCCGAGGTCGAGTATCGCTTCGGCGTCCCGGCGACGGTGAACGACCCCGCCATGACCGCGATCGTGCGCGCCGCGGCGAGCGAGGTCGTCGGCGCCGAGCATGTGGTCGAGGCGACCCCGACCATGGGCTCCGAGGACATGAGCTTCTTCCTGGAGGCCGCCCCGGGCTGCTACTTCTTCGCCGGCTCGCGCAACGACGGCGCAGGGAAGACGGGCGGCCACCACCACCCGCGCTTCGACATCGACGAGCAGGTGCTGCCGATCGGCGTCGAGACGCTGGTGCGCGCCACCCTCGCCTACCTCGGCCAGCCCGCCTGACCTCGGCGGCTGGGGGCCACGTCGCCGCGTGCCCGCGCGGCGACCGCCC
>JASBVL010000017.1 GCA_029961075.1 Sphaerobacter sp. | reverse complement strand
CGGCCTGCCCTTCGGCCTGGGCATGGCACTGACCATCGGCCTGCGCTTCATCCCGACCTTCGCCACCGTCTTCCAGACCGTCGCCGACGCCCAGCAGGCGCGCGGGCTGGTGCTGCCGAACGGGCCCCTCCGCCGCGCGCGGGCCATGATCCCGATCCTGATCGCGGCGCTCGTGACCGTGCTGCGCCTGAGCGAGCAGCTCGGCTGGACCCTGGAGGCGCGCGCCTTCGGCGCGCCGGTGCGGCGCACGACGCTGCACGACCTGGCGATGCGCCCGCGCGACTGGCTCCTCCTGGCCCTCATCGTCGGCGGCGCCGGGGTGCTGCTCTGGCTCACCCTGGCCGCCGGCCTCGGCCGTGCGCTGCTCCGGCCGATGGGGTAGTATGGACGACGGGTCCGAACGAGCAGCACGACCGCAGCGCGCCATGAATTTGCGTACGTACGCACCGGGTTGCCCGGCTCCCCGGGCCGGGCGGAGAGGAGTGCCCCGACGTGATCGACCCCTTCGCCCTCCGGCTGGCCGCCGCGCAGGGTGGCACGCACGCGCTGATCGACCTGGATGCGCTGGCGGGAAACATCGCGTACGTACGCAGTCTGGTGCCGGCGGGCACCGAGCTGATGGCGGTCGTCAAGGGGAACGCCTACGGCCACGGGCTGGTCCCCTGCGGCCGGGCGGCCCTGGCCGCCGGCGCGCAGCGGCTCGCGGTGGCCCGCGTCGAGGAGGCGCTGCTGCTGCGGGCGGCGGGGGTGGCGGCCCCCATCCTCGTGCTCGGTCCGGCCACCCCGGCGCTGGCGCGCGCCGCCGCCGAGGCCGGCATCGCCCTGGCCGTCGGCTCCCGCGCCGGCCTGCGGCGCCTGCTCGACGCGCTCGGCGACGCGCCGTCGCCGCTCGCCCTCCACCTCAAGGTCGATACCGGCATGCGCCGCTTCGGGGTGGAGCCGGCCGAGGCGGTCGCGCTGGCCCGCGCGCTCGCGGCCGAGCCGCGCGTCCGCCTCGAGGGCGTCTTCACCCACTTCGCCACCGCCGATGAGCCCGACGAGGGCTTCCTCCGCGAGCAGGCGCGGCGCTTCGCCGCCGTCGTCCACGACCTCGCCGCGGCGGGCATCACGCCGCCCCTCGTCCACATGGCCAACAGCGCCGCGATCCTGCGGGGGGTGGTCGAGGTCCCGGCGCCCGGCGCGACCCTCGCCGTGCGCCCCGGCCTGATCCTCTACGGCCTGAACCCCTGCCCGGACCGCGCCCTGCCCGCCGCCGTCCGCCCGGTGCTGCGCCTCGTCACCCGGCTGGGCCGCGTCTTCACCGTCCCGGCGGGCGACGGCATCTCCTACGGCCGCACCTACGTCGCCCCGCGCCCTATCCGCTGCGCCACGCTCCCGATCGGCTACGCCGACGGCCTCGCCCGGGCACTCTCCAACCAGGGCTGGGCCGTCGTCGACGGCGCGGTCTGCCCCATCCGCGGCAGCGTCTGCATGGATCAGACCGTGATCGAGGTCGAGGCCGCGCCGCGCGCCGCCGAGGGCGACCCGGCCCTGCTGCTCAGCGACGGCCGCGACGGCGCCATGACCGCCGACCAGGTGGCGCACCTGACCGGGACGATCTCCTACGAGGTCGTCAGCCGCCTGGCCGCGCGCGTCCCCCGCGTCTACCTCCGCGCCGGCCGCCCGGTCGCCGTGCTCGACCTCTTCGGCCTGACCGAGGCGGACGCCTAGCCCGTCCCGCCGCGCTCACCATCTGGCTCCCGAACGCCACGCCGTCTCCCGGTCGGGGCGGGGCTCGTGCCCTCCCG
>JASBVL010000016.1 GCA_029961075.1 Sphaerobacter sp. | reverse complement strand
GCGACCCCGACGGCATCGCCATCGTGGCCGGCGAGGCGCGCTGGACCTTCGGGGCGCTGGTGCGCGCGGCCGAGAGGCTGGCGGCCGCCCTGGTGGAGCAGGGCGTGCAGCCGGGGGACCGCGTCGCGATCTACGCGGAGAAGTCGCCCGAGGTGGTGGTGGCCATCCTGGCCACCTCGATGGCCGGCGGCGCTTTCGTGAACGTCAATCCGCTGCTCAAGGCGCGGCAGGCCGAGCACATCATGCGCGACTGTCGCGTGCGGCTGGCCGTCGCCGAGGCGGACAAGCTGGCGGCGCTGGGGGCGGCCGCGCCCGAGCGGGCCATCGTCATCGGCGACCTGCCACCCGGGGTCGAGGGCGGCCGGGCCTGGCTGCGATGGGACGACGTGCTGGCGCGCGATCCGGCGGGGGTGGCCCTGCCCCGCGTGCAGGAGCGCGACATGGCCACCATCATCTACACCTCGGGCTCCACGGGCCTGCCCAAGGGCGTCGTCTTCAGCCAGCGCAACGTCGTGGCCGGCGCGGAGATCGTGGCCACCTACCTGGAGAACACGCCCGAGGATCGCATCCTGTCGGTGCTGCCCTTCAGCTTCGACTACGGGCTGAACCAGTTGACGACGGCGCTGCTGGTCGGGGCGACCCTGGTCCTCCAGCGCTCGGCCTTCCCCGGCGACCTGCTGCGGGCGCTGCGCGAGCACGAGATCACCGGGCTGGCCGGGGTGCCGCCGCTCTGGGCGCTCCTCCTGCAGGCGAGCAAGGATCTGGAGGAGCAGCCGCTGCCCGCGCTCCGCTACATCACCAACTCCGGCGGTCAGATCCCCGCCGCCCACCTGGCGGAGCTGCGGCGGCTGCTGCCCACGACCCAGATCTACCTCATGTACGGCCTGACCGAGGCCTTCCGCTCGACCTACCTGCCGCCGAGCGAGCTGCACCGCGGGCCGACCTGCATCGGCCGCCCGATCCCGAACACGGATATCTGGGTGGTGGACGAGGAGGGGCGCATGTGCGGCCCCGGCGAGGTCGGCGAGCTGGTCCACCGCGGGCCGACGGTGTCGCTCGGCTACTGGGGCAAGCCGGAGGCCACGGCCGAGGTCTTCCGCCCCAACCCGTTCGCGCCGCCCGAGCTGCCGCACCCGGAGTGGGTCGTCTACAGCGGCGACCTGGTGTGCCGCGACGAGGACGGGTACCTGCACTTCGTGGGGCGCAAGGATCACCTGATCAAGACGCAGGGCTACCGGGTCAGCCCGGAGGAGGTCGAGGACCTGCTGGTCGGCACCGGGCTGGTGCGCGAGGCGTGCGCCTTCGGCCTGCCCGACCCCGACCTCGGGCAGCAGATCGTGGCGGTGGTGGTCCCGCGCGGGGACCCGGCGCCCACGGTGGAGGAGATCCGCCGGGCGTGCCTGCGGGCGGCGCCGCCGTATCTGGTGCCCAAGCAGATCCGGATCGCCCCCGAGCTGCCGCGGACCCCGTCGGGGAAGATCGACCGTCAGGCGGTGCGCGATGCCAACGCAGGCTGAGCGGGCCCGCGCCGCGGCCGAGCGGCTGGGCGGCTGGACGGGGGGCGAATTCTGCCCGGACGGCGTGCCGCTGTCGGAGCTGGTGGCGCGCTACGGGACGCCCTGCTACCTCTACCACGGCGGGGTGGCGCTCGCGCAGCTCGCGCGCGTGCGCGCCGCCGTAGGCCCGGACGTCGAGATCGCCTACTCGATCAAGGCCAACCCGAGCCTCGGCCTCTGCCAGCTCCTGACCCGCGCGGGGGCCGGGGCGGAGGTCGCCTCGGCGGGTGAGCTGCACCTCGCCCTCGCCGCCGGGGTCGACCCGGCGCGGATCGTCTTCGCCGGACCGGGCAAGACCGACGACGAGCTGCGCCGCGCGGTCCGCGCGGGGATCTTCGCGGTGAACGTCGAGTCGCTCGGCGAACTGGAGCGCCTTGGGGAGATCGCCGAGCAGGAGGGGCGGGACGTCGGCGTCGGCCTGCGGATCAACCCGGCCAAGCCGCTGCTCGGCTCCCACATGCGCATGGGCGGGCGGCCGACGCAGTTCGGCATGGACGAGGACGACCTGGAGAAGGCGGTCGCCGCGGTCCAGTCCCGGCCGCACCTGATCCTGCGCGGGGTGCACGTCTACACGGCCACGCAGGTGTTCGACGCCGATCCGCTGGTCGAGCACTGCGACTATGTCTTCGACCTGGCCTGCCGCGCCGCCGACGTGGCGGGCCGGCCGCTGGAGATGGTCGACCTGGGCGGGGGCTTCGGGGTGCCCTACTTCGAGCACCTGGCCGACTTCGACCTGGAGCGCTTCGGGCACGGCCTGCGCTCGCTCCTGGCCCAGCGCCGCGCCGACCCGCGCCTGGCGCGCGCGCGCGTCATCCTGGAGCTGGGGCGCTATCTCGTGGCCGAGGCGGGGGTCTATCTCACGCGCGTCGTCGATGTGAAGCGGGTGCGGGGCAAGACCTTCGTCGTGACCGACGGGGGGATGAACCACCACATCAGCGCGACCGGGAACTGGGGCCAGGTCTTCCGCAAGCCGTACCCCATCCTCAACCTGAGCGCGAGCCCCGACGGCGCGGCGGAGCCGGTGGACCTCGCCGGCCCCTGCTGCACCCCCCTGGACCTGTTCGGCACCGATATCGCGCTGGCGCCGCCCCGCCCCGGGGACGTCCTGGGCGTCTTCTACAGCGGCGCCTACGGTTACAGCGCCAGCAGCCTGCGCTTCCTCAGCCACCCCGAGCCGGCCGAGGTGCTGCTCTGGCAGGGAGCGGCGCACCTGCTGCGCCCGGGCGGGCAACCGGAAGACGTCCTCGCGGGGCAGACCGGGCTGCCGGCGGAGTAGCCGGAGCGAGGTCGCGGGCCCTGTCCCGGCCCCCGGCGTGCTCGGCGACGGGCCGGGCGCGCACCGGACGGCCTGCCCCTGCGCAGCCCGCGGTCGGCCGCCTCAGTGCCCCGATCCACGTGATGGAGCATCGTCACGGTGCCGCGTTGCCGGGCATCCTGCGCGGAGCGACGGATGACGCACCTCCGCTCGGGGCGGGGCTTGTCGAACGGAGTACCGCCCGGCGATGCATGGTCTGCGGCCGCATGGTATTCCCCCGACGGGAGGCTCCGTGCGGCACAAGGCCCTCCCCTACCCGAGAACGGCGCGAGTCACCACGCGGGAGGGCATCGGCCTTCCCCTACCGGACATGCCACGTGTCGGGCGGCTCTGTGCGGGACCCGCCCCGCCCACCGGACGGATCACGGGCACCCGAGGGCTCAGCGCGCCTCGTCCATCCGCTCGCCGGCACCGGGCGCCGTCGTCGCCGCGGCCCGATCCGGGGACTCCGGCGCAGCCGCGACGGCCTGCAGGTCGGCGATCGAGCCGCGCGGGAAGCCCAAGAGCACGATGACGAAGGCGAACAGCGCGATCGCCAGGACCCCGAGGTAGACCAGCCCGAGCGCGTCGGCCAGCGCGCTGCGGGCGGCGTCGAGCGCCCCGGGCGGCAGAGTGGCGCGCACCGCGGGGTCGAGCAGCGCGTTGGTGTCGCGCGCGGCCTCGGGTAGCCCGGCGAGCCGCGCGTTCATCGTGCTGCTGAGCACCGTGCCGAGGGCGGCGACCCCGACGGCGCCGCCGATGGTGCGGGAGAAGGTGATCGCCGCGGTGGCGATGCCGCGCTCGGCCCAGCCGACGGCGTTCTGCGCCGCGATGATGAACGCGGTCGCGCTCAGCCCCATCCCGATCCCGAACGTGCCGGCGGCCGCCACGGCGAGCCAGAGCGACTCGCCGCGCGGCACCGCCTGGATGAGGAGCGAGGCGAGCACGATGGCGGTGACCCCGGCGACGACCGCCGTGCGATAGCCGAAGCGCAGGATGAGCCGCCCGGACACGATCGAGGCCAGCGACCAGCCCAGCGAGTTCGGCGCGACGACCATCCCGGCGGTGACCGCGGTGCCGAGGAGCACACCCTGCACGTAGAGCGGGAGATACGAGGTGACGCCGAACATCGCCCCGCCGATCAGGATGCCGGCGACGGCCGACACGCCGATGACCCGGGTGCGGAAGAGCTCGAGGGGAAGGATCGGCTCCGGCACACGCCGCTCATGCCAGACGAAGTAGGCCAGCAGGACGGCGGCCAGGCCCAGCGCAGCGACGATGAGCGGGTCCAGCCAGGCCCACCCCTCGCCGACCTCCAGCAGCGCGACCAGCAGGGCGGTGATGCTGAGCGTCAGGCTGATGGTGCCGGCGTAGTCGATGGCGTGGCGCCGCCGCTCGACCCGCTCGTGCAGGAACAGCCAGAGCAGGACGGTGGAGGCGATGCCGAACGGCAGGTTGATATAGAAGACCCAGCGCCAGTGGACGTAGTCGACGATGAGCCCGCCGATGGTCGGCCCGGCGACCGCCGAGGTGCCCCACACCGCGCTGAAGATGCCCTGCATGCGGGCGCGCTCGTCCACCGAGAAGATGTCGCCCACGATCGTCAGCGTCACCGGGATGATCCCGCCCGCGCCGAGACCTTGCAGGGCGCGGAAGGCCACGAGCTGCGGCATGCTCTGGGCGACGCCGCAGAGCATCGACCCCACCACGAAGATCCCCGCCGCGGCGAGGAACAGCGGCTTGCGCCCGTAGAGGTCGGCGAGTCGCCCGTAGAGGGGCACGGTCGTGGTGGAGGTCAGGAGATAGGCGGAGAAGACCCAGGAGTAGAGGGAAATGCCGCTGAGTTCACCGATGACGGTGGGCATCGCGGTGCCGACGATGCTGGTATCGAGGGCCGCCAGGAAGGTCCCCAGCATCACCGCCGCTACCACCGCCGGCCGGTTGGTCTGCCGCATCAGCCGTCCCGCCCTCGCCGAATGGTTACCGGCCGCCGAGACGGCGGCCGGCGGATGTGACGATGCCTGATGATACCACGGGGCAGGCGGGGCGCGGCCGCGCTGCGTGGGGTGCTAGTGCATGGCCGCGCGGGTCTTGCGCCGCATGCGGGCCATGCGCTCACCGGTATCCTCCTGGCTGGGGTGGAGGAGCCGGTAGAAGAGGCTGAGCAGGATCAGCATCGGCGGCCACTGCCCCACGAAGATCGCGGCGGTCCGTTTGCCGAAGAGATAGAGGATGGCCGACAGCACGAGCGAGGCGATGGCCGCCGTAAAGTAGACGCGGACCGGCATCTCCTCCATTGTCGCCATCATGCTGCCGACCGGCTGCTGCGTCTCCTTGCGCCTGCGAAACATGCGGATCCCTCCCGTCGCGGTCCTGAGCCTGTCGATCGCCGCGGCTGGTTCGCATGTTCCATACCAGTTGCGGGCGGCGTCCTATCGTGGGGCGGCGCGGCGGCGCGCGCCGGGACGCGTGCCGACGCGCGGGAACGGCGGCGCGTCGCGCGCGGCGTCGTCGAGCCGGCGGATCATGGCGAGGACCACGTCGGCCGCCTGACCGACGGTGCGGAGGTCGAGGCGCTCCGGGGTATCGGACGGCTGGTGCCAGTTGGGGATCAGGCCGTCCTCGGCGGCGGCGAAGAGGCCGATCGCCTGGTAGCCCAGCGCCAACGCGACCGACTGGTCGGTCGCGGGGAGCCGACGGGCCTGGGGACGCAGGCCCCACGCGGGGTGCTCCCGCGCGATCTCCCCGGCGATCCGCAGCAGGGTCGGGCTGGAGCGGCGCAGGCGCAGCAACCCGTCACCCCGGCTGAAGCGCAGGCGCCCGGCCCCGACGGAGTCGAGCACGATGAAGGAGGTGCGGTCGAGGTCGAAGCGGTTCTCGCTCAGAAACTGGCGCATGCCGGCCATGCCGGCCTCCGCGCCGGCGGTGCACAGGAGCCACACCTCCACGTGGCGGGGTGGATCGCGGCGGAGCGCGCGCGCCACGCCCAACAGCGTGGCGATGCCGGAGGCGTTGTCATTGGCGCCGGCTACCGGGTCGCCGCGGAGCTCCCGCTCCAGCAGCAGCCCGATGGCCCCCAGGAGCACGACCAGCGGGAGCAGGGACAGGGACCACGGGAGCGGCGAGCGGGTCGCCAGCGCGACCGCCTGGAGCAGCGGGATGAGCACCAGGGCCGCCGCGACGGCCAGCGCCAGCGGCCGCAGCCAGGCGACGAGGGGCTGCTGGGAGAGGAGGCCGGAGCGGCCCGTGTCCAGGTGGGCGGTCAGCACGACGCGGCGCAGTCGCTCAGGCGCCTCGGGGTCCGCTCCCGGCCGCGGGCCGATCAGCCCGAGCACGTTATGGCTGTTGCGCGTCACGGCCAGGCCGGAGATGACGGCGCGCCCGGTCCCCTCCAGCGCGGCCAGGATCAGCGCCGCCAGGCTCAGGACCAGACCCAGCGGCTCGGACAGCCGCGCCAGGGGCACGCTGACCGCCGCGATGGCGAAGATGGTGACGAAGACCAGCGCGAAGCCGCGCGGGACGTGGACCGGAAGGAGCGTCGCCGGCACGCCGAGCTGCTGAAGCCGCTCAATGACATACCCGGCTGCGCGTCGCTCGTACGCGCTCCCCGGTGGGCGCGGGCCGATCGTCGTGGCCAGGGTGGTGATGTCGGTCGGGTCGACGACCACCGGGCTCCTCCCTCTCGATGCGCGCAGGTCGGGGTGTGCTCGGTGCCCCGGCGGGGCGCGAGCGAGGCGCTGGAGACCCCGTTCGTACGCCCAGTTTGGGCGTATCTCAGCACGTTCCAGCCGAGGCGTCAAGCCCGCCCTCACTCAATTCCTCCGGGAGGGCCTAGGCCGCTCGTCCGGCAGACCGGCGCGGCCAGGACGACCGGTACCCGGGTGCGGATCGCGCGTCAGCGCCGGCGATCGGGGGCGGCACCCGGAGAGGCGTCGCAAGCGCGGGGCCCGGCGTCCCCGCCCGGGGTGGGCCGCCCTCGCGCCCGCGCCTCAGCCGCCCGGCGGCGGGAGCTGATCCAGCCAGGGGTAGCGGAACGTGTCGCGAAACAGGGGGCGCAGGTCGGCGGGGCTGTGCCGCTGCCAGGTGTGCAGCACGTCCCACGGCGTTAGGATGTCGAAGCGAAACCGGGCATAGAGCTCCCGCATGGCTGCCCAGAAGGCGTCGGCCCCCATCTGCTCGTACACCTGCTGGTAGAACGCCTGCCCCTGGCGATAGACCGACGCGTAGCCGGGGATGCCAGGGCCGGACGGCAGCTCGTCGTCGCGGCTGTCGAGCGGCGGCGGATAGCCGCCGGGCGGGGGATCGGGCACCGCGCGGAAGTCGGTGGCGAGCCCCCTTCGAGGAACTGGGCACCCCCCTCGTCGATCCAGGGGTCGCGCTGCGGGCGCGTGCCGATGAGGCCGTAGAGCCACTGGTGGGCCGTCTCGTGGATAGACCAGCCGGTGGACCGGGCGCACGTTGAGATTGAGGTAGACCAGCATCGGGAACTCGATCCCGCCCGGCAGGGGCGGCCCGGCGTCGACCAGGCGAAACACGGGGTGGGGGTAGGGGCCGATCAGCTCAGCGAGGCCTTCCAGTGACAGGACCGCGGCGGCGAGCGCTTCCTGGCGGACACTGGCAGGCACGGCGGCGCGACTGTACAACTCCACCCGCACGCCGGTGGCCGTGCTCGCGGCGCCCACCTGGAAGTCGGGCGCGGCCAGCAGGGCGAAGTCGCGGACGTCCGTAGCCCGCAGGTGGTAGCGGGTGGCCCCGGCGGGCAGCGGCTCCGCCGGACCTCCTCGCCGGTGTAGGCCAGGGTGTAGCCCGCCGGGACTGGGATGCGCACATCGAAGCGCGCCACCCGGGTGTAGGCCGGGTCGGCCGTGCTGGGGTAGGGGTGCTCATCGGAGATGATCGGGAACCAGTACCCGAGGCGGACGATCTCCCCATCGAGCCCGCTGCCGTACCACTCGTTCGGCACCTGGCGGAGCGCGAGCGTGAACGCGGAGCCGACGGTCGTCATCTCGCGAGCCGGGATGGGGAGGCGCAGGGTGAAGCCCGCGTTGCGCACCTCGGGCACGACCGGCTGGCCGTCGACGGCCGCCTGGTCGAGCTGGAAGAACCCGTAGACCGCCGGTATCACGGTGAAGCTGAGCGCGGACAGCGGGCCCTGGCGACTCCGCACCGTGACCCGCTGCGCGACCGCGACGTGGCCGGCCGCCGGGTCGAACGCGGTAACCTCCAGGTCATAGTGGGCGTCCAGATCGGGCAGCTCCACGCGCTGGTCGGCCGGACGCGTGTCGGCGGGCGTGGGGGTCGGGGTCGGACGTGGACGTGGAGTGGCGCTTGCGGAAGGGGCCACGGTGCTGGGGATGCCCTGGGGTGGCGGGGAGGCAGCGGTTCCGTTCGCCGCGGGGGACGGGTGGGTGCCCGTCGTCCCGGGCGTGCCGGTGGACGTGCCGCAGGCCGCGGCCAAGGCAAGGAGAACCCACACCAGGATGATGGTTGGGCGACTGCGCGCGGGGCGGATGCATCCGGCCTGCTCCTCCCGTCGATGGCGCTGGGCGCGTGTCTCGCTGGGAGGCTAGCATATGGCGGCCTCGGGCCGACAGCGGTCGGCCGCAAGGCCGTGTCGCGCGCGTGGCGCTCGGGCTGATCGAGCTGGTGCGCTGGGCGCGACGGGAAGAGGTACGGGGCATGAGCGGACGGGCACAGTTCGGTGCGGTCCGGCGCTGATCTTTTCCCGGGGGTGCCCGGGGCGCCGGGCCCGAAGGCGCGCGATGAGACAGCCGTCGCGACGGCCCGCGGCGCACCGGCCGCCGCCACGCCGCCCCAGGCACAGGCGCAGCGGCGCGCGCTCGTGACGGGGGGCGCGGCCCTGTCCGGCATCCTCGTGCTGCTGACGGGGGTGACGGTCGAGACGGATCCGCTCGCGCCGGCCCTGGTGAAGCTGCAGGAGATCGCCCGCAACGCGCGGCTCTTCGCCGCCCTCGTGCCGCACGTCGCCAGTCTCCCGGTGCTGCACTACGCCGTCTTCGCTTGGGGGTGCGTCCTCGCCTTGTGGCTGGTCTATCTGCGCCTCATCTGGCAGGTGCGCGGCGCGCAGCTCGACGTGCGCCTGATCGCGAGCGGGGCGGTGCTGCTCGGGCTGCTGGCGATGACGATCCCGCCCGTCTTCTCCACCGACGTCTTCTCCTACGCGGCCTTCGGCCGCCTCGCGGGTGTCTACGACGTCAACCCCTACCTGAGCACGCCGGCACAGGGGGCGGCGACGGACCCGGTGCTGCCGTATCTCTACTGGCGCTGGCGGGAGATCTCGTCGCCCTATGGCCCGCTCTGGACCGTGGTCTCCGAGCTGGTGACGCTTGGGCGCCACGCGACCCCGCTGGAGCTGGTGATCCGCTTCAAGCTGGTCGCGCTGGCGGCGGTGCTGGCCGCCGGGTGGCTGATCTACCGGCTGGTGCGACACCGCTGGCCCGCACAGGCGAGCTGGGCCTATCTGGCGTTCGCCTGGAACCCGATGGTGCTGGTGGAGGGCGTGGTGACCGGGCATAACGACGTGTTCATCCTGGCCATCGTGCTGGTGAGCGCCTACCTGCTCCTGCGGGCGCGACCGCACCTGGCCTTCGCCGGGCTGATGACGTCGAGCCTGGTGAAGTACTCCACGGCGCCGCTGCTCGGCGTCACGACGCTGCGCCTCCTGCTGCGCACGCCGCCCCCGCGGCGGCTGGGGCTGCTGCTGCGGCTGAGCGCCATCGCCGTGGTGCTGCTCGTCGCGGCGTTCGCGCCCTACTGGGGCGGGCTCGACGGGCTGATGAGCACGATCGAGGAGCCGGGACGGGGGGTGAACAACCCGGTCATGGTGGCGGCCCGCGGGCTCGTCACCGCCGTCACGGCGGGGCACGTCCAGCTCGGCGTCCCGGCCACGGTGGTGATCTCGCTCGGGGCCTTCCTGCTGTGGCAGGGATGGGCACTCGGGCGCACCGGCCAGGCGGGCGCCTGGGGGGCCCACGACGAGCTGGCGTCCTGGGCCACGTCCCTGACGGTCTTCCTGCTCCTCTGGCCCCGGATCCACACCTGGTACTTCGTGGTACCCTTGGGACTCGCACTGGCGGCGGGGCCGCCTCACCGCCGCCTGTTCGGGGTGGTCCTCGTGGCGTCGCTCCTCTCCTACGCCTCGTACGCTCTGTAGGTGCCCCACGACTCCCCGAAGGCGCCGCGAGACAACCGCCCTACGGCTGACTCGTTGTCCCGCTAGGGACAGCTTCGTGGGCTGGTGGGGGACATCGCCGGCCGGGCGGAGCGGGGACAGACAGAACGGAGCAGCCCGCGTGGTCAGACGGACGGGGAAGGGACACCGCGGCACCATCGCGCTGCTGGTGGTGCTGCTCAGCCTGCTGTTCGGTGCGGTTCCGGCGAGCGCCGGCGACGACGCCCCCCAGTCAGCCCCGGTGATACGTGACTGGATCGTGGCACTGCGCCCGGCGACCGGCGGCGCGGCGGACGCGCTGCGCGCGGCGGTCGGCGATGCGGCGCTGAGCCCGGTGCCGCACGTGCCCGGCGCCTACGTCGCACGCTTCGCGGGGGCCACCGCGGCCTCGGACGGCGTGGCGCGGTTGCTCGCCCACCCAGCCGTCCAGTACGTCGAGCCGGATCTCCGCCTCTCGTACGCGTGGGTGCCCAACGACCCGCTGCTGCCGCAGCAGGGCTGGGCCCACACGGTCGGCCTGCCGGCGGCCTGGTCGCTGACGACCGGTTCGCCCGCGACGGTGGTCGCGGTGGTCGACTCCGGGGTGCATGCCGCCCACCCCGATCTGGCGGGCAAGGTCTTGGATGGCTTCAACTTCCTGAGCAACACCGGAGACGTGACCGACGACGTCGGCCACGGCACCGCCGTGGCGGCGATCGTGGCCGCCCGGGGCAACGACGGCGTCGGCATCGCCGGGGCGGCGATGGACGTGCGCATCCTCCCGGTCAAGGTGGGCGATGGCAGCGGGGCGCCGGTCAGTGCCATCGCGGCCGGCATCCGCTACGCGGTCGACCGGGGGGCGAGCGTCATCAACCTGAGCCTCGGGG
This sequence comes from Sphaerobacter sp., assembly GCA_029961075.1. Lineage (GTDB taxonomy): Bacteria > Chloroflexota > Chloroflexia > Thermomicrobiales > Thermomicrobiaceae > Sphaerobacter. The sequence goes on along the minus strand of JASBVL010000016.1, from coordinate 7,304 downwards.
CCGACTCCGAGAGCGCCACGCTGCACCAGCAGATCCAGTACGCCTACAGCCGGAATGTGCCGGTGATCGCGGCCGCCGGGAACGACCCCAACCGGGCGTCCTTCCCCGCCAGCTACCAGGAGCCGATCTCGGTCGGGGCCGCCAGCCCCGACGGCACGGCCGTGGCCGAGTTCTCCTCACGCCTGAGCCGCGTCGATCTCACCGCGCCCGGTGTCGCGGTCCTCTCCGCGAGCTGGGAGGAGGGTTCGGGCGACATCTGGCAGCCAGTCTACGGCACCTCATTCGCCGCGCCCATCGTGGCCGGGACGGTCGCGCTGATGCGCTCGGTCAACCCGGCCCTGCCGATCGAGGCGATCCGCGCGGCGCTGACCGGCACGGCGCGGCAGACCTACCCGGCCGGGACGCTGGGCGGCGGCGCCGGGCTGCTGGATGCGGGCGCCGCAGTGCGGCAGGCGCTCCTGCCCGCGCTGGCGCGCACCTGGCAGGCCGCGGATCAGCCGGTGGCGGCGCTGGCCGCACAGCGGACCTGGCTCTGGGGCCCCGCGGCCTTCGCCGTCGGCGCCGAGCCGTACGTCGAGACGCCGCACGGCGAGCGACTCGTGGCCTACTTCGACAAGGCCCGGATGGAGATCACCGACCCACACGGGGACAGCACGAGCCCGTGGTACGTCACGACCGGTCTGCTCGCCACCGAGCTGATCAGCGGGCGGCTCCAGGTCGGACACGCCGCCTTCGAGCAGCGGGCACCGGCGAACATCCCGGTCGCCGGGGATCCGGATGACGCGACCGGCCCGCGCTACGCCACCTTTGCCGGGCTGCTCCGCACACCGCCGCTCCCGGCGGGGGCGGTCATCACCCAGACGGTCGACCAGGCGGGGCACCTCGGGGCGGATGCGCGCCTGGCGAGCTACGGCGTCACGGCGGCCGACTACATCCCGGAGACCGGGCACCGGGTCGCCAACGTCTTCGCCGACTACCTGCGCAGCGAGGGGTTGGTCCTGCGCGATGGCCAGTATCGGCGCGGCCCGCTCTTCGACCCGCCCTACTACGCCACCGGCTACCCGATCACCGAGGCGTACTGGACCCAGGCCAAGGTCGCCGGCCAGGTCCGCGACGTCCTGGTCCAGTGCTTCGAGCGCCGCTGCCTGACCTACACGCCGAGCAACCCGGCAGGCTGGCAGGTGGAGATGGGCAACGTCGGGCGCCACTACTACCAGTGGCGCACCGGCTCGCTGCCGCCCGCGGGGGCCGCGCCGGAGAACCCGGTGCGGCTCGCCAGCGGACCGCAGTGAGCGGCGCACGGGGAGCGCCTAGACTTCGGTGGGGGCGGTGGTCTCGAAGATCAGCCAGACGATCCGGACGATGCCCCACCCGATCAGCAGGTAGACCAGCATCGCGATCAGCGCGTTGATCTCCAGCACCATGTCCCCGCTCCGCGGGTCGCGGACGATGCCCAGGAACGGGTTGACGAAGACGCCGCTGAGGTCATAGACGGTGCGGACGAAACCGTTGGCCGGGTTGGCCCCGATCAGCTTGAGCACGACCCGGAGGCCGATCAGGGCCTCGATGAAGCCGATAACGGTCCACACGACGTTGGCGACGCGCTGAAAGATGATGCGGCGCCGCCAGGCGCTGGCGGCCGGGCCGGACTCATGCCCCATCCCGTGCGCCCCACGGCCGATCTCCTCGGGTGGATCCATCCACCGGGTCTCGTCAGGGCCGCGCTCGCCGTCCACCATCCCTGCCTCTCCTCGTGTCGCTCGTCGACCACCGCGGTGGCCGCCGGCCGGTGTCCTCGCGCGGCGGCGAGGACACCGGCGTCGAGCCGGTGGGGAGTCCGCAATGGCCATGCCGGGCGGGGCACACCCCGTCACTGCGTGCCGAAGAGGCGGTCACCGGCGTCGCCCAGCCCGGGGAGGATGAAGCCGCGGTCGTCCAGTCGGTCGTCGAGCGCCGCGAGGAAGATGTCGAGGCCGGGGTCCGCGTTCAGGAGCATCTGCACCCCGAGGGGCGCGCCGATCACGCTCAGGATGCTGAGCGGCCCGTGGTACCCCGCCCGCAGGAGCGCCACGGCGGCCCGGGCGGAGCCACCGGTCGCCAGCATTGGGTCGAGCAGCAGCAGGTGGTCGATCGCGGCGTACGAGTGCGGCAGGTTGGTGGCGTAGATGTCGGGCCGGAGGGTGGCCTCGTCGCGTCGCACCCCGATCTGGTAGACCGGCGCGGACGGCAGGAGCTCGTGCATCGGCCACAGCATGCCCAGCCCGGCGCGGAGGATCGCCACGGCGGCGTACCGCCGGGCAAGCTGGTGGCCGGAGGCGGTCGTGCCGCTGTGCCCCGGAACCGTGGTCGGTGTGGTGGGGGCGCCCGCGAGCGCCGCCCCGAGGAGGAAGCGGGTCGCCTGCGCCAGGGCAGCGGCGAAGGCCGGCGGCGGGGTGCGGATGTCCCGCAGCACGGTCAGCTGCGTCGCCAGCAGTGGATGCTCGACCAGTGTCAGCCGTGCGTGGCCCACGAGCGCGGCCCGGGTGGGTTGATGGCGGTCGCGCATCGGGTCCAGCGGCTCGCTCCGCTCCATGGTGCCTCCTCAGCCGTGGGCGATCCCGGTCCCGCCGCGCATCACCTCCAGCCAGCGTGCGAGCGTCGCGCTGTCGCGCGGTGCGGGGTCTGGCACCAGCCGGGCGGCTGCCGGGTCGGCGGCGCCCAACCCCAGCGCGATGGCGGTGCGGATCTGTGGCTGCTGCCACGGGCCGACCTCGCGCACGGGCGCCCAGCGCCCGAACGAGGCGAGGACCGCCACCCCGCAGACATCGAGCGCGATCCGGTCGCCGCTGGCGAGGAAGAGGTCCGTGCGCGCGGCCTCGCCCCGCTTGGGCCCGCCGGCGATGAGCGCCTGGCTGCCGTCGAGCACCAGCAGGTCGGGCCAGAAGGGGAGATTGAGCTCGGCCAGGGCCTCGCCCAGGGCCCCGGTGACGTGGGTAGCCAGCCGGTGGCGCGGGTGGATCGCGCCGAACCAGAGCTTCACGCTCAGGGAATAGCCGGCGAGGAAGTGCGTCTTGAGGGCGGGCACGCCGATGAGGACCTCGGCTTCGTAGACCGACCGGGGGATGGATACGGTCGTGAAGCGGCGCGCCCCCGCCCCGAGCGGGACCGTCACCCACCGGTCGTAGCGAAAGTCGATGAAGCGCGCCCCGTTGTTCTCGACCACATCGAGCAGGCCGTTGCGCGCCATCTCGGCGGTGGTGTCGTGCCAGGGCGGGCCAGACAGCTCGCCGACGATCACCTCCCGGGCGCCGTGGTCCTGCGCGAGCTGGATGACGGCCTCGAGCACGGCGGGGCTGGTCGAGGCCGGGGCCGGGTAGCCGGAGTTGGCGTTCGGCTTGATGAGCACCCGCCGGCCGGCGATGCCGATGCGATCCAGCCCACCCAGCAGCTCAATGGCGCGCCGCGCGCCCGCGGCCGGGTCGGGGGAGGTCGTGACCGCGACGAGGCTCCGGCCGTCCTCGTCCACGTAGACGTTGGGCTTCGGCGTCGGCGCCGGCACCGGTGGGCCAGGGTCGGCGAGGAGCGTCTCGGCCGTCGGGATGATCTGCCGGGCGGTCAGGATGGCGGCGCCGGTGGCGCCGAGCGCCATCGCGAGTCCGGCGGCCCGACGGGTGGTGAGCATGCGCATCACATCGGCCCTCCTAGGCGGTCAACTCAACCGCGTCCGCCCGTCGCACGGCGGCAGCCGCGGTCCGTCCTGGATTGACACCGCGCGATGTGTGCCCCGAGAATCCGGGCCGCACGCAGCGGCGGGCGCCACCGGCCGACGGGCGACGGGAGGGGAGGCCGCATGGAGACCCCGCGCTATCCGGAGCACGCGATCGCCGATCCCCGAGCGCGGGCGGTGCTGGATCGGCTGCGGGCGGCGGATCAGGCGCAGCGCGCCGCGGGCCTGCCCGTGGCGCAGCGCACCCGTAATATCACGGCGGCCACCGGCCGCTTCCTCTACGCCATCGCGCGGGCCACGGGCGCGCGTCGCATCTTCGAGATGGGCTCCTCGAACGGCTACTCGACCATCTGGCTGGCGCTGGCGGCCCGGGAGACCGGGGGGCGGGTCACCGGCAGTGAGGTGCTGGCGGAGCGGGCCACGGAGGCGGCGCGCAACCTGGCCGAGGCCGGGCTGGCCCAGGTCGCCGAGGTGCGCGTGGGCGACGCGGCGGCGCTGGCCACCGACCTCAGCGAGCCGCTCGATCTCGTGTTCATCGACGCCGAGAAGGACGACTACGCGCGGCTCTTCCTGGCGGTGGTCGACCACGTCCGGAGCGGCGGGCTGATCCTGACCGACAATGTCGTCTCGCACGACTGCGCCGCCTTCCAGGCACTGGTGCGCAGCCGGGACGACGTGCTGACCCTGACAGTGCCACTGGAGCGGGGCATCGAGTTCACCGTCAAGCGCTGACGCGGCCCGGCGACGCGGGCCGGTGCACCCGCGCGGCGTGCGCCGGGCTAGTCCGGGGTGACGCGCAGCGGGCCAAAGCGCCCCTCGGTGGCGACGTCGCCCGTGGGGAGCACGATCGGCAGGCGCGGCAGCGCCGGGTCGCGCCCATCATAGACCGCGACCAGCAACTGGAGCTCTCCGGCGGGGAGCTCCGCCGGCAGGCGCAGGGTGATCGGCTGGACGATCGCGGCCCCCGGCTGCCAGCGCCCGGTCAGCAGGTCCAGGCCGAGCGGCATCTCGTCGAACTGCGCGACGACGCGGTCGTCGGCGCTGAGAGCCTGCACCGTGGTGGTGTAGTCCCCGCCGACCGGGCCACGGACCTCCCAGTGGAGCGTGATCTCCACCGTCTCACCCGGGGCGTAGGCGCGCGGATCCCACTGCACGGCTGCCAGTCGCAGGGCAGGCTCCTCCGCCGTCGCCGGTGCCGGCCGCACCTCAACCGGCTGCTCGACCGGCGCGACGAGCGTGCCGGCGCTCAGGCGCAGCCGATAGCGCCCCGGCTGCGCCGGGGTGGGCACGGACAGGATGAGCCGCTGGTCACCGGGCCGCACCGCGACGGGCAGGGTGACCGGCAGCGTGGCGCGCAGCACCGGCTCCCCGCTGGCATCGACCCAGGTCGCCACCGCGTCCGGGGGGCGATCGAGGGTCGTGACCGCCAGGTTCGGATTGTCGTTGGTCGCGGTCAGGACGACCGGCAGCGTGGCGCCCGGCAGTCCGGCCGCGGGCACGCTCAACCGGAAGCGCACCGCTGCCCGCGCCGCCGGCTCGAGCACGTAGACCGTCGCGCTGCCGATGTTCCCGACGCGCCGCAGCTCGGGGAGCTGATCGGCATCCTGGACCGCCTGGCGCCAGTCGTAGGCGGGGGCATCCCAGTGATGGATCACGACATACCGCACGCCGATGTCCTGGAGCAGGCCGACGTTCTCCCGATCGAGGCGCGAGGGCGCCTCGGTGGTGCCCTCGTGGAGGCTCACCAGGAAGCCGATGTAGCGGTCGGGCAGGAAGCTGGTGTACCCGGCGACGATCGGCTGCCAATGGCGGGTCGAGTAGTAGATCTGCCGGGTCATCAGGCGGACGTCGGTCCAGAGCCCGTTGGCCGGCAACTCGAAGACGGCGCCGCGCGGCTGCGACGCGAGCCAGTCGTAGACGGCGACGGTCGCCTCATCGCGCGGGACCGTCGTGGTCCCCACGTTGCTGCGGTACTCGGCGAGCGCGCCGCCCGCCAGCAGCACCAGGAGGAGCGCACCGATCACACCCGCGCGCCGGCCCGATAGCCGTCGGCAGAGCGCCGCCCACGCGGCGGCAAGGCCCAACCCGGCCAGGATCTGCACCCCCAGGAGCGCCACCATGCCGAAGCGAGCCACGTCGCGCATCGCGGTCATGCCCGGCACCCACTCGTAGGCCCAGCGATAGGGCAGGGTGACGGTCCGTCCGGCGACCGTGATTTCCGGCCCCAGCGACAGGATGAACCCGCCGACGACCAGCAGGGCGGCGTAGCCGGCCCATCCGGAGCGGCGGCGCAGGCCCGCGGCCAGGCCGAGGAGCCCGCCGAGCGTGGCAATCGCGCCGGGAAAGAGCGGGTTGGGATAGGCGTGGGGCAGCGTCGCCCGCCAGCGGTGGTTGTTCGGGCTGACCGAGACGTAGCTGGCCGGCGTGGCGGACATGGCTCGCACCGTCTTCAGGTCGCGCGTGAACCCGTACTCGCGGCTCACCACCAGGCGGCCCGCGGCGACGGGCGCGAAGGCGAGCAGCGGCACGAGCACCGCCAGCGCCAGCCCGATGAGGAGGCCGCGCGTGCGTCGCGCGCGCTCCGCCCAGAGGAGGAAGGGGAGCGCCAGCGCCACCATGCCGAGCGCCATGAGGGCCAGCGTATCGGACGCGAGGACCTGGACCGTCAGGAAGCCGGCGGCCAGCGCGGCGTCGCGAGCCCGCCGGTAGCGCGCGAAGCGGACCAGTGCCCAGAGCGCCAACGGGATCCAGCCGTAGCCCAGGAGGTTCAGGTGGCTCAGGTGGCCGTAGCGGTACGGTGTGTAGGCGGCAAACGTGCCCGCCAGCAGCCCCGCCCCCAGGCTCCCGCTCAGCTCCGCCACCAGCAAGGCCATCCCGACCCCGAGCACGACGAAGCTGGCGAGGAACAGCAGATTGTAGGTGAGCACGTCGTTGCCCGTGACGAGCTGGATCGGCCAGGCAAGCAGGGAGGTGCTCAGGCGCGGCTCGGAGAAGAGGAGAGAGTAGCGAAAGGGATAGGCGGTGTTGCCGTGCCACAGGTTGGCCGGGTCACGCGGGAGCTGATGCTGGAGCCACCGCATCGTCCAGATCTCGTAGAGCGGGTCGCCGAGGTCCTGCACGGTCGAGCCGGCCCGCAACGGCAGCGGCCAGGTCATCAGGACCGTCAGCGCGACGAAGGTGAGCACGCAGACACCGAGCGGCATCCACCGGCGGCCGAGGGTCATGCGTGATGCGTCATACTTCATGCGTCATCCATCATACGTATTCCGTATTGCGTACTGCGTACTGCGTCATGTGTGTTCCGTGGTGCGTAGTGCGTACGGCGTGGTGCGTGGTGGGTGGTGGGTGTTCCGCCTACTCCCCTCTCCCAAAGTTGGGAGAGGGGCCGGGGGTGAGGGGGGACGGACCACGCACCACGCAGCACGCACTACGCACCACGGATGACGCCTGACGCCTGACCCCTCAGTAGTGGATGGCCACGGTGGCGCCGACGTCGAGGAACTCCCACAGGAAGGCTGCGTCGGGCTGCTCTTGCCCGACGCCGCCGTTGCTGCCGAAGCCGCCGAAGGCCCAGGGCGGCGTCCAGTAGTTCTGGTGC
>JASBVL010000015.1 GCA_029961075.1 Sphaerobacter sp. | reverse complement strand
GGGGCGAGCCGGAGCTGTACTGAGGCGGGGTGCGGGTTCCGGGTTGCGTGTTGCTTGTTCCGTGATGCGTGCGGGCGTCATGCGTGGGGGGTGGTGGGTGGGTGCGCGGCCGCTGGTCGCGGGGGGGTCTCCTCGCCGGCTTCCCTGGTGAGCCCGGGGTTTTATGGACTTTGACGATTTAGTCCGGCATACCCGGCGATCGTCCCCAGCCGGCTTCAGCCGGCTTTCCTTGTGAGCCCGGGGCTTGAGCCCCGGGCCCAGGCCCGGCGCGGATACCGGACTATTGCGTCAAACTCCATTCAGCCCCGGGCACCGGTGCCGCCCGCGCCGACCCGCGCAACAGACGAGAGCCGGCGATGCTCCGTGCGACGCCGGCGCTCCACGGCGCCGGCGCGCCGCTAGGCGCCGCTCGCTGGGGCGGGCATCACCCGCGGCATGACCTCCCACGCGATCAATTCGAGCGCGGCGATGTCCTCCTGGTCGAGCGTCTGGAGGAGGAACCCCTGCATGCCGACGGCCTCCCACGCCTGGATCCGCTCGACCACCTCATCGGGCGTGCCCACGAGCCAGCCGCGCTCACGCAGCCGATCCGGCACGGCGTCGGTCGGGATGTCCCGCAGCGCGGGGATGATCTGCTGCATGCGCCGCGCGCGTTCGCGCAGCTCGGCCTCGTCGCGCCCGACGAGATGCGCCAGCATGATGGTGCGGGTGATGCTGCGCGGGTCGCGCTGCGCCTCGGCGCAGTAGCGCTCGAGCGTGTCCCGGAGCGCCTCGTACTCCGTCGGCGCCATGGCCGTCACGTTCCACTCGTCGGCGTAGGCCGCGGCGAGCCGGAGCGTCCGCTGCCGCCCTTTGCCGCCCACCACGAGCCGCACGCCGCCCGGGCGGGCCGGGGTCGGCCGGCAGATCGCGTCGTCGAGCTGGTAGTAGCGCCCCGCGAAGCGGACGCGCTCGCCCGTGTGGAGGAGCTGGATGACCTGGATGGCTTCCTCCAGCCGATCGAAGCGCTCCCGGGTCGGCGGGAAGGGGATGCCGAAGGCGCGGTGCTCCGCCTCGTTCCAGCCGGCGCCGATCCCGAGGTCGAGCCGGCCGCCCGAGAGGCGGTCGAGCGCGGCGGCGTGGCGCGCCAGCAGTACCGGATGCCGCCAGGTGATCGGCGAGACCATCTGCCCGAAGCGGAGCCGGGCGCTGCGGAGCGCCACCATCGTCAGCGTCGGCCAGAGCGCCAGCCCCTCCCGCGCCTCCGCGGCGATCGTCGAGAACAGGTGGTCGGAGCGGCGCAGCCAGGTGTAGCCGAGCCGGTCCGCCGCGTCGATCAGCGCCGCCCAGCGCTCCCAGGTCAGCCCCTCCTGCGCCTCGATCATGACCCCGAGTTGCGCCACCGGTGCCCTCCCCGCATTGCCCACGGTCGCCAACCGCCCCCGGGCACGGTTCGGGGGCGGCGTGCCCCCTCCATGATCGCGCATTGGCGGCGGGTTGGCGACCGGCAGGCGGCAAAGGGTAGGGCATCGCGCGGCGCCGGGCCGACGCTGGCTAGAACAGGCCCGGCGCGGCCCCTTCTTCCTCGTCTTCCAGGGGAACCTCACCCTGCTCCATCGCGAGATGGCAGTCCGGGCACACCTGCACCTCGTCCGCCTGCTCGACGGCCGGGTGCGCCGTGGACAGGACCACCAGCGCGTCCCGGGTCACCGTCCGCCCGCAGACGTCGCAGGTGTCGACCTCCAGGCCCTTGAGCTCGCGCAGGGGGCCGCGCACATCCTCATCGACCATAGCTCAGCCCGCTCCTTTCCTCGCAGGTACCGCCCCGGCACTCTCCTAGTATCGCCGCCGGACGTGCCAGAGACATGACACCGCGCGCGCGAGGGCTTACGACACCGCGACAGCGCGGTCGACCTGGCCATGCCCGGCAGGAACGCGGGGCGCCGGGTTGCCCCCACCGGGCTGAGGGCACCCATTCCGCGCCCGGCAGTCCCCCACCGCACCAGCGGCGGGGTCACGCCCCGTCGCACGCGCGGCCGCGCTCACCGCCGCCCTGGAGCGCTGCATGTCGCGTTCCATGGGGGCATCGGCCCGCCTGCGTGGCGGGCTGCCGCCGGGGCACGGCGCGGCGGCTCAGCACGGTGGTGGGATACGTGGAAAGCGGACGGTGGGCAGCCCCCGCCCCACCCGCGCGTGGGCCGTGCCCCGCGGCCACCCGGCCGCGGGTGGGGACGGCGGCGTCGGGCGCTACATCAGCCCCGGAATCCGGAGGCCGCCGGTGATGGCGCCCATCTTCTCGGCCGCGAGCTGCTCGGCCTTGCTCATGGCGTCGTTGATGGCGGTGAGGACCATGTCCTCCAGGATCTCGATGTCGTTCGGATCGACCGCCTCGGGATCGATCGACACGCTCTTGACGGCCCGCGTGCCGTTGACCACCACGCGCACGGCGCCACCCCCGGCCGAGCCCTCGACCGTGGTCTCTTCCAGCTCTTGCTGCATCTTCAGCAGGCGGTTCTGCATCTGCTGAAGCATCTTCATATTCGGCTGCATGGCTGCTCCTGGCCTTCCGTCGATGTTGGTTGGGCAGAGTATAACACGCCCCGGCCCGCTCCCGACGCCCGCTGCGCGGGCGTCGGCGCAGCGCGCCCACAGCTCCCCGATCCTTGCGTATTGCCGCGTTACCGGCCGGCGTGTATGCTAAGGCCATCACGTCAGGATGCCATTGGCTGCGCGACGGCTGAGCAGGCGAGCCCGCGATCACGCGCATCAGCGATGCTCCTGCTCCGATTGCTGGCGACGATCGCCGGCAACCACGCGCGATTTCCCATCGGGCCCGCCGGCCGCGCGGCCCACGATGTCGGGAGAGGAGTGGCTGTGACGGCGACGGCGCAGTCGGCAGCGGGCGCGGGCGCCGGCCAGAGTGACGCGATCCTCGAGGTGCTCCACCTCACCCGGGCCTTCGGCGGGGTCACCGCGGTCAACGACTGTTCCTTCCAGGTCCGCCGCGGCACCATCACCGGCCTGATCGGCCCCAACGGGGCGGGGAAGACAACCGCCTTCAACCTGATCTCCGGCTTCCTCAAGCCGACGAGCGGCACCGTCATCTTCGACGGGGAGCGCATCGACGGCCAGCCCCCGCACGTGATCGCCCGCAAGGGCCTCGTGCGCACCTTCCAGATCCCCCGCCCGCTCGGCGCCATGACCGTGCTCGAAAACCTGGTGCTGGTATCCGCCGGACAGGAGGGGGAGCGCGTCTGGAACGTCTGGTTCCGCCCGGGCCGGGTGGGGCAGCGCGAGCGCGAGATCATCGACCGGGCGCTGGCGGTGCTGGAGTACGTGGACCTGATCCATCTGCGCGACGAGTACGCGGCCAACCTCTCGGGCGGGCAGAAGAAGCTGCTCGAGCTGGCACGGGCGCTCATGGCCGAGCCCCGCCTGATTCTGCTCGACGAGCCGGGCGCCGGGGTGAACCGGACGCTGCTGCGCAGGCTGGTCGGCTACATCGAGGAGCTGTGCTTCGCGCGCGGCATCACCATGTTCATCATCGAGCACGACATGGACCTCGTCGCCCGGCTGTGCAACCCGGTCATCGTCATGAGCGAGGGGACCCGCCTGACCGAGGGGACGCCGGAGGAGGTGCGGAACAACCCGGCCGTGCTGGAGGCGTATCTGGGAGGGCAGTACCGATGACGGCCGCCGCGATGCCGCTGCTCGACGTCGCCGGCCTCACGGCCGGCTACGGGGGCGTCGACATCCTCCGCGGGGTCTCGATCCGGGTGTACCCGGGCGAGATCGTCTCGATCATCGGGCCGAACGGCGCGGGGAAGTCCACCCTGATGAAGGCGATCTTCGGGCTGCTGCCGGTGCGCGCCGGGCAGGTGCGCCTGGCCGGGCAGGAGATCACGAATCAGCCGCCGGAGCGGCTCGTCCGCCGCGGCATGTGCTACGTGCCGCAGACCGACAATGTGTTCCCCTCGCTCACCATCCGCGAGAACCTGGAGATAGGCGGCTTCGCGCGGGATGGCGGCCGCGGCGAGCGGATGGGCCAGGTGCTCCGGCTCTTCCCGGCGCTGGCCGAGCGGCCCGGGGAGCGGGCCGGCCGCCTCTCCGGGGGCCAGCGCCAGTTGCTGGCGATCGCGCGGGCGCTGATGCTCGATCCCCAGCTCCTCCTGCTCGACGAGCCGTCGGCGAGCCTGTCGCCCAAGATGGTCGAGATGGTGTTCGAGAAGGTCGCGGAGATCAACGCCGCGGGGACGGCGATCCTCATGGTCGAGCAGAACGCCCGCCACGCGCTGACGCTGAGCCACCGGGGCTACGTGCTGGCCGCCGGTGAGAACCGGCTCGAAGGTGAGGCGCGCCAACTCCTGGACAGCGATGAGGTGCGGCGCCTCTATCTGGGGGAGTAAGAGCGGTATGTCCACGGGGACCGTCTCATCAACGGTCAACGTCGCCCCGGCGGGGCTCCGGCGGCTGGGCGACGCGGCCGGCTCGGTCGCGCTCTTCGTCGCCATCGGGGCCTTCGTCGCCTGGAGCGCACTGACCCACCCGAGCCAGCTCGTCGTCGGGCTGGTGGTGGGCAGCGTGCTGGCGCTGGGCGCGCTCGGGCTGACGCTGATCTACGGGGTGTTGAAGTTCGCCCACTTCGCGCACGGCGACGCGATGATGCTGGCGGCCTACCTGGCGTTCTTCGTCCTCTCGGGCAACCTGGTAGGCACGCGCGGGACCGACGTGCGGCTGCCCTGGAGCTTCGCCGACCTGCCCGGCGCCACCACGCCGATCTGGCGCTTCTCGTTCGGCTACGGGCTGGTGCTGGCCGTCCTGGTGGCGGGGGCAGTGGCCGCCCTGCTGCTGCTCCTGGTCGATCGCTGGGTGTATCGCCCGCTGCGCCAGCGCCGGGCGGGGGTCGCCATCTTCGCCATCGTCTCGCTGGGGGTGGCCATCGCCATGCGCAGCCTGATCCTGATGATCTGGGGGCCCACCCCGCGCTTCTACGTCGCCGGCATCCGGCCCACGGTCCAGATCCTCGGCGGCCCGCGCGTCGTCACCGATCAGCTCTTCATCATCGCGATGGCGGTCGTGCTCGCCGCGGCCGTCTACGTCCTCCTCTACCGGACCACCGCCGGCCGCGCCATGCGGGCGATGGCCGACAACCCGGACCTGGCCCGCGTCAGCGGCATCAACACCGAGGCGGTGGTGCGCACCACCTGGATCGTCAGCGGCGGGCTGATCGCCGTCGCCGGCAGCCTGCTGGCGCTCCAGTCGCAACTGAAGCCCGAGCTCGGGTTCCTGCTCCTCCTGCCGGTGTTCGCGGCGGCGATCCTGGGCGGGATCGGCAGCCCCCACGGGGCGCTCCTCGGGGGGCTGGTCGTCGGCGTGGTGCAGGAGGTGGCCGTCAGCGTCGGCATCCTCAGCCCGGGCTACAAGTTCGCCATCGCCTTCGTCATCCTGATCCTGGTGATCCTCGTCCGGCCGCGGGGCCTGTTTGGAGCGTAGCGCCGTGAACGGTTCGAAGTCGACGACGATGATTGTCGCGGCCGTCACGGCCGCCATGATCCTGCTGCCCCTGCTGCACTCGGGCGGCAGCGTCTCCGCCGTGGTGAACTTCCTCGCCCCCTTCGTGACGACCGTCGCCGTCCTGGCCGTCATCGCCATCGGACTGAACGTGCAGTGGGGCTATACCGGTATCTTCAACTTCGGCGTGGTCGCCTTCTTCATGGTCGGCGCCTTCGTGGCGGCGATCGTGACCAAGCAGCCGGCCGACTCCGAGTTCGTGCAGTACGTGGGCGGGTTCGGGGATCGCCTGGCCTTCCTCCCCGTCCTCGACAGCCAGGAGTGGCTCCCGTTCGTCTTCGGCGTGCTGGCCGCGGCGCTCGCCGCGGCGCTGCTGGCGCTGCTGCTGGCGTTGGCGGCGCTGCGGCTGCGGGAGGACTACCTGGCGATCACCACCATCGGGGTGGCCGAGGTGCTGCGGCGCGTGACGATCGAGGAGGCCTGGCTGGTGAACGGCACGCGCGGCCTGACCGGCATTCCGCGGCCCTTCGCCGGCTGGTTCGATGCCGGCGTCTACAAGTTCGTCTTCCTCCTCCTGGCGCTCGCGGTGCTGGCGGTGGTCTACCTGCTAGTGGAGCGCGGCATCAGCTCGCCCTGGGGCCGCGTGCTGCGCGCGCTGCGCGAGGACGAGGACGTGGTGGCCGCCAGCGGGAAGAACGTGTTCGCCTTCAAGGTGGAGGGCTTCGTGCTCGGCGCGGCGCTCATGGGCGTCGGCGGCGCGTTCTACGCCTTCCAGCAGGGCACCGTCTCGCCCGAGACCTTCACCCACTTCTTCGGCACCTTCATCATCTGGGCCATGCTGGTGCTCGGCGGCAGCGGCAACAACGCGGGCGCCATCGTCGGCACCTACGTCATCTGGGGCTTCTGGTCGATCACCCTCCAGCTCCAGGGCTTCGACCTGCCAGTGTTCGTCGTCGACCGCATCTCCTTCTTCCGCGACTTCCTGATCGGGGCGCTGATCGTCGTGGTCCTGCTGGCCCGGCCGCAGGGGCTGGTGCCGGAGCGGGCACGTGTCTCGCGCTGGCTGGAGCGCCGGGTGCGGGAGCTCCAGCAGCAGGGAGCCAAGCGCGAGGCGACCCCGGTCGAGTCCGCCCCGCGCACGGCGGAGTGAGGCCCAGCGCGCGCAGCCCGCGCGGCGGGTGCCGCGCATGCCCGGGCGGTCCCCCGGCGCGAGCCGCGGGCGGCGCACAACGAGACAGGGCTTGCGGCGCGGGCCGCAAGCCCTGCTCGGGAGTGTGGGTCGCCGTGATCGAGAACGTCTGCGCGGCTACTGGCTCAGATCGATCTGACGGGTCTCCTTGACGACGATGGCGCCGTTCTCGACTCGCCACACCTCGATCGCGCCCTTCAGCACGTCGCCGTTCGCATCGAAGTCGGCCGGGCTGGCCGCGCCCTCGTAGTTGACATCCTGGCCGGCCGCGATCAGCTCCAGCGCCTGCGCCCAGCCGTCCGGCCCCGGAAGGATGGTCTCGCCCGGCGGGTTGGCGATGTCGCGCAGCGCGTCGCGGATGGCCGTGGGATCGGTGCTGCCCGCCTGCTGGGCGGCCAGCGCGATCACGTAGACGGCGTCATAGCTCTCGCGGAGGAAGGGCAGCTCCGGCCGGCGGCCGTACTTCTGCTCGTAGGCGGCGTCGAACGCCTCGCCCGCGTCGGTGTCGAGCGCCCCGGGGGCCGTGCCCCACATGCCCTCGAAGTACTGCCAGCCGAGGTCGGCGAACTGCTCCTCGGACTTGGTGCCGTCGACGAACAGGAAGTTCTGCACCAGGCCCTGCTCGATGGCCTCGCGCAGGTAGACCCGCGCGCTCTCCGGGTAGCTGATCGCCGCCAGCACGTCCGGGTTGTCGGCGGTACAGGTGGCCAGCTCCGAGGCGTAGCTGGCCTGCTCTTGCTCGTGCGGGACCTGCGCCGTGACCGTGCCGCCCTGCGCCTCGAACTCCTCGGCAAAGGTCTCGGACAGGCCCTGGCCGTAGGCGTTGTTGGTGTACAGGGTGCAGGCCTTCGTGAAGCCCTGCTCCTTTGCCAGTGCCGCGAGCACCACGCCCTGCGCCGCGTCCGAGATGGTGGTGCGGAACAGGAAGTCGTTGTCGTTGGCGGTGGTCAGGGCGGGCGAGGTCGAGGCCGGGGAGATCTGCACGATCCCGGCGCGGCCAGTGACCGACTCGGCGACTGGCAGCGTCACGCCGCTGGCGGCCGCCCCGATGATGGCGCTGACGCCCTCGACCTCGATCAGGCGGCGCGCCTCCTCGACGCCCTGCTGTGGCGAGGTGCCATCGTCGGCGCGGATCAGCTCGACCGACTGGCCCAGCACGCCGCCGGCCGAGTTGATCTCCTCCACGGCCAGCATGGCGGCATTCCAGAACGCCGGGCCGAAGTCGGACAGGTCGCCGGTGAAGGGCGCCAGCATCCCGATCTTCAGCGCCTCACCCGACGCCGCCGGGGTGTCGGCGGCCGGCGAGGCCGCCGCCGCGGCCGTCGGCGACGCCGTGCCAGCCTGGCTGCTGGTCGTCGGCGTCTCGCCCGCGGCGGTCGTGGGTTCGCTCTCGGGCCCGCCGCAGGCGGCGAGGAGCGGGAGCAGGAGCGCAAGGGTGACGAAGAAGGCGAGCGGCGAGGGGATGCGTCTCGGCATACGATCACTCCTCCTCGTGACCGGCGAACCCTACACTGTACCCCGTGAGATTGAGTGATCCCAGTATCTCAGGAACGCTGTCGATTGACAATGCGGATACCGCGTCGGCGGGCAGATTGCCGGATGCGCACTATGGGCGCGGGCCTACGGTATACTTGCGCGGTCGCGACCCGGCGGTTCATCGTCACCGGAGGACACACCCGCATGCGGGACCGATCGCAGGAGCGCGCGGGAGACGCGCCCCCGCCCCTCTCCCTCGCGGCCCTGCTCGACAACCTCCCCGGCATGGCCTATCGCTGTCGCAACGACCTCTCCCGGACGATGGAGTTCGTCAGCGAGGGGGCCGTCGCGCTGACCGGCTACCAGCCGGCGGATCTCGTCGGCCAGCGGGCCGTCTCCTATGCCACGCTCATCCATCCCGCCGATCGCGACCGCGTCTGGCGCGAGCTGCAGACCGCCGTCCGGCGGCAGGAGCGCTTCCAGGTCACGTACCGGATTCACACGGCCACCGGCGAGGAGAAATGGGTCTGCGAGCGGGGATGCGGCATGCCCGGACCCGGTGGCGCGGTGGCGGCGATTGAAGGGGTCATCACCGCGACCGCGGGGGACTCCCGGGCCGCGCACCCGGGTGAGGAGCGGGCGGCCGCGAATGCCCGCGAGCTCGTCACGCTCCTGGAGATCGCCCGCAACGTCGTGGCCACCGTGGACCTCGAGCCGCTCCTCGGCTTGATCCTCGATGAGGTGCGGACCGCGATGGACTACCATGGCGCCGGCATCCTGATCCTCGAGGGCGAGGAGCTGGTGCAGGTTGCCTCGCGCGGGCCGGACCCCGACCGGATGGCCGAGGGCATCCGCCTGCGGCTGGCGGACGCTCCCGTCGTCCGGCAGGCGCTCCAGGGGCGCGAGCCGCTCGTCATCGGGGACGTCTGGGGGGACAGCCAGATCGCGCGCGGCTACCGCCTGGGGGTCAGCGAGGCATGGCTCCGCGCGCGCCCCTACGTGCGCTCCTGGGTGGGCGTTCCGCTGCAGTTCCGCGGGCGCACGCTGGGCCTGCTGGTGATCACCTACGGGGAGCCCAACCACTTCACCGACCACCACGTCCGGCTCCTGGCCGCGGTGGCGGCCCAGGCCACCGTCGCCATCGAGAACGCCCGGCTGGTGGCGGCCGCGCGCGAAGCCGCCGTCCTGGACGAGCGCCAGCGGATCGCCCGCGACCTGCACGACGCGGTCACCCAGACGCTCTTCTCGGCCAGTCTCGTCGGCGACGTGCTCCCGGTGCTCTGGGCACGCAACCCGCAGCGCGGCGCGGAGGCGCTGGAGGACCTCCGGGTCCTCACGCGCGGGGCGCTGGCGGAGATGCGCACGCTCCTGTTCGAGCTGCGGCCCACCGCGCTGAGCGAGACCCCGCTGGCCGAGCTCCTGCGCCATCTCGCGGACGCCGTCACCGGTCGCTCCCGGTTGCCGGTCACCGTCACGGCGCAGGACGTCCCGCCCCTCCCGACCGACGTGCAGATCGCCTTCTACCGGATCGCGCAGGAAGCGCTCAACAACGTCGTCAAGTACGCGCAGGCCGGGCAGGTCGACGTGCGCCTGCGCCGCACGCCGGACGGCACGGTCAGCCTGCGGGTGCATGATGATGGTCGCGGATTCAATCCGGACGACATCCCCGCTGGCCACTTCGGCATGCAGACGATGCGCGAGCGCGCGACGGGGATTGGGGCGGCCCTGACCATCACCAGCGCACCAGGCCGCGGCACCGACGTGCTGGTCGTCTGGCCGGGTGACCACGGCGGCACCGACGTGCTGGTCGTCTGGCCGGGTGACCACGGCGGCGCCGCACGTGATAGCGAAACGGAGGAAGTGTGATGACGACGCACGCACCGGTCCGCGTCCTGCTCGTCGACGACCACGACATGGTCCGGCGGGGCCTGGCGACGTTCCTGGCCGTCTTCGACGACCTCGACCTCGTCGGCGAGGCCCGCACCGGCGCCGAAGCGCTCCGCCTCTGTGCCGCGGTGCAGCCCGATGTCGTCTTGATGGATCTGATGATGCCCGACCTGGACGGGCCGAGCGCCACCCAGGAGATTCGCCGCCGGTGGCCGCGGACGCAGGTCATCGCGCTGACGAGTTTCCCCGAGCCGGAGCTGCTCCAGCGGGTGCTCCAGGCGGGGGCCATCAGCTATCTGCTCAAGAACGTCTCGGCGGACGCGCTCCACGCCGCCATCGTGGCGGCCCACGCCGGGCGCTCGACGCTGGCCCCCGAGGCGGCCCAGGCGCTGATCCAGCTCACCGCGCAGCCCGCCGCCCCCGGCGCCGACCTGACCCGGCGCGAGCGCGAGGTCCTGGCGCTCATGGTCGAGGGCCTCAGCAATACCGCCATCGCCGACCGCCTCACGGTCAGCCCCTCCACCATCAAGTCCCACGTCAGCAGCATCCTGACGAAGCTGGGCGCGGCCAGCCGCGCTGAGGCGGTGGCCCTCGCCGTCCGCTACCACCTGACTGACTAGCCCGCCGCCATCCCCCACCTGGCGGAGACCACGCTCCCCATCTGGATCGATCGGAAAACGCGCCACCCGCCGGAGCCGAAAACTCCCCGGCCGTCGGATGTGGCCGCGGCGTGGTCGGCCTATCGTTGGCGCAGGAACACGGACGCGCCGGTGGGTGCAGGGGCGAGGTCATGGCGGAGCAGGCGACCATCCGAATCCTGATCGTCGACGAGCACGACGCCGTGCGCCGCGGGCTGGTCACGGCGCTGGCGGTCGTGGACGACCTGCGCGTGGTCGGGGAGGCCACGAGCGGCGCGGAGGCGCTGCGGCTCTGCGGCGAGCTCCAGCCGGACGTGGTGCTGATGGAGATCCGGCTCCCCGATCAGGATGGTGTCTGCACCATCCGACGAATCCGCCGTCAGTTCCCGCTGACGCAGGTGGTGGTCCTGACGACCGTGCCGGCAGCGGATCTCCGCCAGCACGCCGCGGCCGCGGGGGCGCGGGGCTATCTCCCGAAGTTCGTCGCGCTGGACGAGCTCACCGCGGTGATCCGCGCGGCGCACGCTGCGTCGTGCGCCGAGGCGGGGCCCCACCCACCCGGAGACCACCAGCGCGGGAGCGAGCCCGGCGCGCCGACGACCGAACCGTCGCAAGAGTAAGCGTAGAGAGGGGTGTCCGATGAACGCGTGCCACAACATGCATCACCGCGCGGACCGCGCGCGTGACGTCTTCAGCCGGGACCTGCGCGGTCTCCCGCTGGCGACGGCGACGCCGATCGTCGACCTGGCCGACGGCGACCACTACGACCTGATCGCCGCGCCCGTCCGGAAGCGGATCGGCGACGCGGAGGTGCGCCTGCTGGCGTACAACGGGTCGGTGCCCGGCCCGACGCTGCGGGTGCGCCAGGGCGCGACGGTGACCGTCACCTTCACGAACCAGAGCGACCTCGAGAGCACGGTGCACTGGCACGGGCTGCGCCTGGAGAACCGCTACGACGGCACACACGAGACACAGGCGCCCGTCCCGGTGGGCGGGAGCTTCACCGCCCGTGTCCGGTTCCCCGACCCCGGCGTCTACTGGTACCACCCCCACATCCGGGAGGACTACGGCCAGGAGCTGGGGCTGTACGGCAACGTGCTGGTGGTCCCGGACGACCCGACCTACTGGCCGCCGGTCCACCGCGAGGTCCTGCTCACGCTGGACGACATTCTGGTGGAGGACGGCCAGGTCGCGCCGTTCAGCCGAGTGACGCCGACGCACGCGGCCATGGGCCGGTTCGGCAACGTCCTGCTGGTGGACGGCGAGCCCGGCCGGGCGCTGACCGCGCAGCGCGGTGAGGTCGTGCGGTTCTACCTGACCAACACCGCCAACGCCCGGGTCTTCAACGTCGGGCTGCGGGGGGCACGCATGAAGCTCGTCGGGGGCGACAGCGGCCGGTGCGAGCAGGAGGCGTTCGTGGAGACCGTGCTGCTGGCACCGTCGGAGCGGGTCGTGGTCGACGTGCTGTTCGACCAGGCGGGCCAGGCGACGCTGGAGCACCGCGCGCCGGAGCGCACCGCGGCGCTCGCCACGATCGCGGTGCGCGAGGAGCCGGCCCTGCCGTCGCTCACCCGCGCGTTCGCGACGCTGCGTCGCAACCCGGAGCTGGCAGCCGAGCGGGCGCGCCTGGCGCCCTACCTGGCCGCCGCCCCGGACAAGACGCTGGCCTTCGTCGCCGAGCTGGACCTGGGCGGCGCGGCGGGCGGGGCCGCCTACACCTGCCCAATGCACCCGGAGGTGGTCAGCGACGAGCCCGGGCGCTGCCCGAGCTGCGGGATGAAGCTGCTGCCGTCCCAGCTCGTCGGCCAGGCGGCCGGCGGGCACCGGCACCATCATGCCGATCACCACGGGCAGCACCACGCCGGCCACCACGGACACCCCGGGGGCCATGGGCAGCACCACGCCGGCCATGCGCAGCACCACCCGGATCATGGGCAGCACCACGCCGGCCACGGGCAGCCCGCGGACCCGGCGCTCCAGGGCATCGAGTGGGAAGACGACATGACCGCGGTCAACCGACTGACGACGCCGGCCAACACCCGCTGGCTGCTCGTCGACCGGACGACGGGCGCCACGAACCACGCGATCGACTGGCGGTTCCGGGTCGGCGATCGGGTGAAGATCCGGCTGGTCAACGAGCTGGACTCCGACCATCCCATGCACCACCCCTTCCACATCCACGGGGCCGGTCGCTTCCTGGTGCTCAGCCGGGACGGCGTCGTGGAGCCCAACCTGGTGTGGAAGGACACGGTGCTGGTCCGGACCGGCGAGACGGTGGACATCCTGCTCGAGGTCACCAACCCCGGGGTGTGGATGGCCCACTGCCACATCGCCGAGCACCACGAGGCCGGGATGATGTTCTCGTTCCAGGTGGAGGCGTAGCGACGCGCCCGCGCTTGGGGCGGCGAGCAGCCCCCCACGCGCGCCCGGCGTCACGACCGGCGCCAGCGCCGTCGGACACGGGACGGTGCACTGCAATCGCGGAGGGAGCCCGTTGTGCCGAGTAAGGACAAGAAGACGATCGCCATCGTGCTCTACCCGGGCATGACGGCGCTGGATCTGGTGGGCACGCTGGAGACGCTGATGACGCTCAACCTGAACACCCCGTACCGCACCATCACGGTGGCGGAGCGCATCGCGCCGATCCCGACCGACACTCCGCTGCGGCTGGTGCCCAACCGGACCTATGCGGCGGTGCCGGCACCCTGGGGCCTGATCGTGCCGGGCGGCGCGGCGGCCCGCACCGCCCCGGGCGACGCAGCGCTGCGCCGCTACGTGCGGTCGGCCGGCGAGACGGCCGAGCTGGTGGCCTCGATCGGCACCGGGTCGCTGATCCTGGCGGCCGCCGGGCTCCTCGCGGGCCGGACGGCGACGACGCACTGGGCCGCCGCGCGGCAGCTCGAGGAGCTGGGCGTTCGCTATGTCCGCCAGCGGTGGGTCGAGGACGGGAAGTTCGTCACGGCCGCGGGCGTCACGGCCGGGATCGACATGGCGCTCTACCTCGCCGCCCGGCTGACCGATCGGGAGACCATGCGCAAGGTCCAGCTCGATCTGGAGTACGACCCGCAGCCCCCGTTCGGCGGCATCGACTGGGAGCACCTGGGCGTCCTGCCGCGCGCGGTGCGGGCGGGCGTGTCGCTGCTCGCCCCGCTCATGACGCGCCGGCCCAAGCGGCTGACCCGGCAGGCGGGGTGGGGACGATAGACCGACGCGGCGCGGCGCCTGCTGGACGCGGGCGCGCGCTGCTGACGCGACGTGATCCTGCGTGGAAAGGAAGACCGATGGCTCCGGGAGACCTGACGACCCCGACCCTCGACGTGCTGGTGATCGGCGCCGGCCAGGCCGGGCTGGCCATGGGCCAGCAGCTCCAGCAGACCGGGCTGCGATTCGAGATCGTCGATCGCCATGCCCGCGTGGGCGAGAGCTGGCGCCGGCGCTTCGACTCGCTGGTGCTCTTCACGCCGCGGGCCTACAGCGCCCTGCCGGGCCTGCCGCTGGCGGGCGACCCCGACGGGTACCCGACCAAGGATGAGATCGCGGACTACCTCGAAGCCTACGCCCGGCACTTCGCGCTCCCGGTCACGGTGGGCAGCGGCGTCGAGCGGCTCGAGCGCGTGCACGGCGTGATCCGGGCCACCACGACGACCGGCCGGGTCATCACCGCTCGGGCCGTCGTGCTGGCGACCGGCGCCTTCCAGCACCCGGGCATCCCGGCCGTCGCCCGGGACCTGGCGCCCGACGTGGTCCAGTTGACGCCGGAGACCTACCGCAATCCCCAGCAGACCCCGGCCGGGCGGGTGCTGGTGGTCGGCGACGGCGCCACCGGCCGGCAGATCGCGCGCGAGCTGAGCACGACCCACGACGTGCTCCTGTCCACCGGGCGGCCGCGCCGCGTCAGTCCAGAGCGGATCCTCGGCCGGAGTCTCTTCTGGTGGCTGGACACGCTGGGCATCCTGCGGCAGCCGCGCGACGCCGCCGTGGGGCGCTGGCTGCGACGCGCCGACCCGTTCCCGGGCAAACATCTCGCGCTGGACCGGCTCCGCGAGCGCGGGATCACGGTGCTCGGTCGCCTGACCGCGGCGGCCGGGCGCAGGGTGACGTTCGCCGGTGGGGCAACGGCGGAGGTCGACGTGGTGGTCTGGGCGACCGGGTATCGTGACGAGACCGACTGGGTGGCGATCCCCGAGGTGCTGGATGGGCGCGGCGCGTTCGTGGAGCGGCGCGGCATCTCGCCCCTGCCGACCGTGACCTTCGTCGGCCGCAACTGGCAGTGGTCACGCGGCTCGGCCCTGCTCGCGGGGGTCGGTGCCGACGCCGCCCACGTCGCCCAGCATCTGGTGCAGATCCTCCACGGCCGGGCGGGGGCGGCACTCCCGGATGAGACGGCAGCGGCAGTGGCAGCCGGCACCCCCTGATCGGCTGAGGGCCGCCCCGGCCCGGCCGCGCCCGCAGGCAGACCCCGCGCTCGTCCGAGCGCGGGGTCGTCGTGTCCGCGCGCCCCCTGGTCCGCTGTCGCGCCCGCCCACCGGGCCAGTCGGCCGCTCCCCCACCTGGCGGAGGCCGCCATCCCCGGCTGGATCGACGAAAAAACCCGCAGGCCGTCGGGGCCGAGAACTCCCTGGTCGTCGGATGTGCCCACGGCGGGCGCCGCCTATCGTGAATGTAGAGACGAGCGGGCGCGGGCGGTGGGAGCCGCCAGCGCGGCGGAGCGCCGCCCCGGCCAGGGCAGTCGCGACACCCGGGACCCGCTCGGCCGTGGTGTCAGTATCGGTGAAGGGAACAGCGATGATCGAGGTCCACCACCTGACGAAGCGCTTCGGCGACACGCTCGCGGTGGACGACCTGTCGTTCACGGTACGGCCCGGCCGGGTGACCGGGTTCCTGGGGCCGAACGGTGCCGGCAAGTCGACCACCATGCGGATGATCCTCGGCCTCGACCGCCCCACCGCGGGCTTCGCGCGCGTCAACGGGCGCTCATTCGCCGCGTCACCCGCGCCGCTGCGGGAGGTCGGGGCGCTCCTCGACGCCCGGGCGGTGCAGGGCGGCCGCAGCGCCCAGCATCACCTGCTCAGCCTGGCGCAGAGCAACGGCATCCCCCGGCAGCGCGTGCCTGAGGTGCTGGAGCTGGTGGGGCTCGCGGCGGTGGCCAAGCGCCGGATCGGCGGCTTCTCGCTCGGCATGCTGCAGCGGCTCGGCATCGCGGCGGCGCTCCTCGGCGACCCGCAGGTGCTGATCTTCGACGAGCCGGTGAACGGGCTCGACCCCGAAGGGATCCTCTGGATCCGCAATCTCATGAGGGGGCTCGCGGCGCAGGGCCGCACCGTCTTCGTCTCCAGCCACCTCATGAGCGAGATGGCGCAGACCGCCGACCAGCTGATCGTGATCGGCCGGGGGCGGCTGCTGGCCGACGTGAGCATGCGTGAGTTCATCGCGCGCAGCGCGACCAACCGCGTCCGCGTCCGGACGCCCCAGGGCGCCGCCCTGGCGCGCGTGCTCGGCGAGCGCGGCGTTGGGGTCACCGAGCGCGACGGCTACCTCGAGCTGGACGGCATGTCGAGCACGCAGGTGGGCGACCTCGCGGCGGCGCATCACATCACCATCTACGAGCTGATCGAGGAGCAGGCGTCGCTGGAGGCGGCCTTCATGGAGATGACCCGCGAGAGCGTGGAGTACCAGGCGAGCGCCGGCGATGCGGCGACGCCCGCCGCGTGATGTCGAGTGGTAACAGACGCCCACGACGAGAGACGGAGGATGATACCCATGGCAACCAACACCCTGCGGGCAGAGCATCGGATCGGCCCGAGCGCGGTCGCGGCGGGCGCTGCCCGCCTGCCGAACGTGATCCGGTCGGAGTGGACCAAGCTGTGGTCGGTGCGCGCGACGGTCTGGACGCTCCTGGCGATGCTCGTGGTGACGGTCGGACTCTCGGCCCTCTTCGCGTCCACGGCCGCCACCAGCACTGACCCGGCTATGGAGCACATGCGGCGGGACCCAACCGGGACCAGCCTTGCCGGCATCTCGCTGGGCCAGATCGTCATCGTGGTGCTCGGGGTGATGAGTATCAGCACGGAGTACACCTCGGGTAGTATTCGCACCAGCCTGATCGCCGTCCCGCGCCGGCTCACGCTCCTCGGGGCCAAGGCGCTCGTCCTGGCGCCGGTTGCGCTGGTCACGGGCACGGTGACGTCGTTCGCCGCCTTCTTCGTCGGACAGGCGCTCCTGGCAACCGGCGGCATCAATGCCGACCTCAGCGACCCGCAGGTGCTGCGCGCGGTGGTCGGCGGCGGGCTCTTCCTGGCCGGGAACGCCCTGTTCGGGTTCGCGCTGGGGGCGGTGCTGCGCAGCACGGCGAGCGGGATCACCGTCGCGGTCGCCGTGCTCAAGATCCTGCCGGAGCTGGTCGCCCAGCTCCCCGGCACCCTGGGCGACTGGGCGCAGAAGGGCTTCACGAGCAATGCGGGGCAGCAGATCCTCCAGGTCACGCCCCCGGCGGACCGGCTCGGCCCCTGGACCGGCTATCTCGTCTTCACGATCTGGTGGGTCGTGATCCTCGCGATCGCGGCCGTCCTGATGCGGCGCCGGGACGCGTGAGGCGCCGGACTCGCCCCGCTGCGCGGCGCGGGAGCCGACGCATCCGTCGCCCCGTGGCGCAGCCGCCGACGAGCAGATCGACGCTGGGGGAGGAGCCGAGACGATCGGCTCCTCCACGCGAGAAAGGAAGTGGGAACATGGCCCTCGCGACGTGGTGGAAGGGAGACCCCCTGCCGGCGCTGGCGCCGGTGCCCGGGCTGACGGTCGCCGTCTGCAGCGATGCGGCGCTGCTGGCCGAGATCAACGCGCTCGACCCGAGCGAGGTGCGCGCGCGGCTCGACGCCGGGCATCGCGCCTACCTGGCGGCGCTGGACGGGGTGCCGGTGGCGTACGGCTGGGTCGCCACGGTGGGGGCGGCCATCGGCGAGCTCGATCTGCGGTTCGCCCTGTCCGATCGGGACCGCTACCTGTGGGACTTCGCCACGCTGCCGGCCTATCGCGGTCGCGGGATCTACCCCCGCCTGCTACAGGCCATCCTGGCGCGCGAAGCCCAGGCCGGCGCGGAGCGCTTCTGGATCATCCACGCGCCCGAGAACCACGCCTCCGCCGCGGGCATCGCCAAGGCGGGGTTCCAGGCGGTCAGCGAGCTCTCGTTCCACCGCGAGCGGGGCGTCGGCAGCCTCGCGCTCGATCACCGGGAGCGGGCGCGGGTCGGCGCGGCGGTGCTCGGCGTCTCGCTGGTGGAGGCGGTGCAGGCGGGCCGGGTCCTGAGCCCGTGCTGGCGCTGCGTCATGGCGGCCCGATCGGGTCAGGCCGACCATGTGCCCTGCTGGGAGCGCGACGGCGACGCGCACGCGTGCGCCTGCATCGTGCCGGACCGCGGCGCGCAGCGCGCCGGATCGACCGGCGCGGTCGCGGAGCCAGGTGCGTGACCTGGTCAGCGGGTGCCGGCCGCGACGCGGCCGGCCTGCCGCTTCCACTGCTCGATGCGGGCCAGCATCGCGCGGGCGTTCTCGCGGGAGGCGGCGGTGACGGGGAGGCCGTCGAGCATGGCCGCCAGCTCATCGATCCGGGCCGCGTCGTCGAGGCGATCGATCTGCGTCTCGGTGCGGCCGTCGCGCTCGACCTTGGTGATGCGATAGTGGTCCTCGGCGAAGGCGGCGATCTGCGGCAGGTGGCTGATGACGATGACCTGGTGCTCCTGCGTCAGCGACCAGAGCTTCTCCCCCACCGGCTGGCCGCTGCGACCGCCGACGCCGACGTCGACCTCGTCGAAGACCAGGGTGGGCGTGGCGTCCGCGGCGGAGAGGATCGACTTGAGCGCGAGCATGAGGCGCGCCGTCTCCCCGCCCGAGGCGATGCGCGCCAGCGGCCGCGGCGCCTCGCCGGCATTGGGCGCGATCAGGAACTCGACGCGATCGAGGCCGGTGTGATCGAACGTCACCTCGCGGCCATCCCGCCCGTCCGCACCGGCCGGCAGGCGGGCGGTCGTGCCGCTCGCCAGCGGCCGGAGGTCGACCACGAAGCGCGCCCGGCCCATGTTGAGCTCGGCGATGGCCTGCTCGACCGCGCGCGCCAGCGCGCCGGCGGCTGCCCGCCGCCGCTGGCTGAGGCGCTCGCCCGCCGCGGCGATGCGCTCCAGCAGGGCGTCGGCGTGCCGCCGCAGCTCCTCGGCGCGCTGCTCGCTCGTGTCGAGGTCGTGCAGCTCGCGGGCGGCCTGCTCGCCGTAGGCGATGACCTCGGCCAGGGTCGCGCCGTACTTCCGCTTGAGCTGCTTCAGGAGCGCGAGGCGCTCCTCGACCTCGGCCAGCCGCGCCGGGTCCCCCTGGACCGACTCGGCGTAGGCCCGCACGCCGTGGGCGGCATCCTCGAGCAGGTAGAGCGCCTCGCGCAGTTGGTTCGCCAGCGGCTCAGTCGCCGCGTCGACGCGCGCCAGCTCCTCAACCCGCTCGACCGCCAGCCGCAGGCCGTTCAGCGCGCCGACCACCGGGGCGGGGCCGGCCTCGTCCTCCCCGTCGAGCAGTTGGTAGGCCTCGGCGGCCAGCCGCGCCAGCCGCTCGGCGTTGGCCAGCACCAGCCGCTCGTGCTCCAGCTCCTCTTCCTCCTCGGGGCGGAGCCGCGCGGCGCTGATCTCCTCGACCTGGAAGCGGAGCAGGTCGATCCGATGCGCCCGCTCGCGCTCGTCGACCACGATCTGCTCGATCTGGCGGCGGATCTGCTGGTACTCGCGGACGAGGGCGGCGAACTGCGCGCGTTCCTCGACCGTTCCGGCGTAGCGATCGAGCAGGTCAACGTGGATGGCGGGACGGAGCAGCGAGAGGTGCTCGCTCTGGCCGTGGATATCCACCAGCAGCGCGCCGAACTGGGCCAGGGTGCTGGCGGTGACGGTCCGGCCGTTGATCCGGGCGGTGCTCCGCCCGCTGGCGCTGATGTCGCGGGTGAGGATGAGCGTGCCGTCCTCCGGCTCGACGCCGGTCTCCTCGAGCAGGTGCCGGAAGTCGTCGCGCCCGGCGAGGCGGTTGACGGCGAAGACCGCCTCGACCCAGGCCCCCGGCGCCCCGGTGCGCACGAAGTCGGCCGAGACCCGGGCGCCGAGGACGGCGCCCAGGGCGTCAATGATGATCGACTTGCCGGCGCCGGTCTCACCGGTGAGCGCGTTCAGCCCGGGGCCGAACGTGAGGCGCAGATCGCGGATGATGGCGAAGTTGCGGATGGCCAGTTCCAGCAGCATCGCTCGGCGTCACGTTCCTCGGCTCGGTGCCGGTGCCGCGCCACGCGGCGCGGGCGATCGATGAGCGGAACAATTCTACTACAGGCCCTCGGGCGTCCCGCGGCGGCGGTGACGGGGCGATGGGCACGCGTGCCACGTGGTGCATGTTCCGTGTTGGGTAGTGCGTGTTCCGTGGGGCGAGCCCCCGCACCCGCGGCCCGCTCCCACGCGGGAACGGCTCGGCCGGTAGGGGCGGGGCTTGTCGAACGGAGTACCGCCCGAGACAAAGCGGGAGGGCACAAGGCCCTCCCCTACCACCTCTCAGCGCGGGATTGGATGCTCCGCGCCCCGGAGCAACGCGGGCGGCACCGGGCCCGGCCTAGCGGTACTTGCCGTCCAGGTCGGCCAGGGCGGCGAGGGCCGCGTTGCGTCCCGGCGCGCCGAAGACGGCCCCGCCCGGCCAGGCCCCCGAGCCGCAGAGGTAGAGCCGCTCCACCGGCGACTCGTAGCCGGTCCAGCCCGGCACCGGCCGGAAGCTGAACATCTGGTCCGGCGTGATCTCGCCGTGGAAGATGTTCCCGCCGGTGATGCCGATCGTCTCCTCGATGTCCGGCGGGCCGAGCACCTTCATGTGCTCGATCGCGTTCCAGATGTTCGGCGCGTACTCCGCCAGCGTGTCGATGATGTTCTTGCCGATCTCGTCGCGGCGGCTGTCCCAGTCCCCCTCGGCCAGGCGGTAGGGCGCGTACTGCACGAAGAGGGACATGGTGTGCTTGCCGGGCGGCGCCAGGCCGTCCTCGGTCGCGCTCTGGATGTAGGCATCCATGAAGGGGCGGGCCGACGGCCGGCCGAACTTGGCGTCGTCGGCCGCGCGCTCCAGGTAGTCGATCGACGGGTTGATCACGATGCCGCCGGTGTGCTGCGGGCCGATCTCAGTGCCGGGCATCGCGGTGAAGTTCGGCAGCTCCCCCAGCCCGAGGAGCACCTTGACCACCGAGCCTTCCACCTTCATCGCGGCGACGGCGTCCACGAACCAGCCCGGCAGGTGACGCCGATCCACCAGGCGCAGGAAGGTGCGCTGCGGGTCCGCGTTGGAGAGCACCACCCGAGCGGTAAAGCGCCGGCCGTCGACCAGGCGGACGCCGCGCGCCGCCCCGTCGCTGACCTCCACCTCGGCGACCTCCGCGTCGGTCAGGATCGTCACTCCGTGGTCGCGGCAGTACCCCGCCAGCGCGGTGGCGATGCTGCCCATCCCGCCGCGCACGAAGCCCCAGACCCCCGGGCGGCCGGCAACCTGGCCCAGGAGGTGGTGGAACTTGATGTAGGCCGTGCCCGGCGCGCGGGGGCCCAGGTTGGTCCCGATGACGCCGCCGGTGGCGATCGGCGCCTTGACCTCCTCGCTCTCGAACCACTCGTCGAGCACCTCGGCGATGCTCTTCATGAGCAGGGTGCGCAGGTCCTCCAGCCCCTGGGGGCCGTCGAAGGCGCGCTCGAGGTCGGCCAGGCTCGGCGCGGGCTGGAGCAGCAGCGGGCGCACGCGGGCCAGGATGCGCTCCCACATCGCCCAGTAGTCGTCCCAGCGCGCCGCGTCACGCCGCGAGAAGGCCGCGATCTGCTCCCGCGTCTTGCGGCCGTCGAGGAAGGTCATGAAGACCCGGCCGTCGGGGAAGGGGACGAAGTACTGGGGGTCGAACGGGCGCACGTCGTAGCCGTAGCGGGTCATCTCCAGATCGCGGGTGACCTCGGGCAGGAGGAGGCTGCAGACGTAGGAGCAGGTGGAGAGGTGGTAGCCGGGGAAATGCTCCTCGGTCACGGTGGCGCCGCCGATGATCGACCGGCGCTCCAGGGCGAGGACGCGCTTGCCGGCGCGGGCCAGGTAGCCGGCCGCGATCAGGCCGTTGTGCCCCGTGCCAATCACGATCGCGTCGTAGTGCGCGGCCATACCACCCCCTCCTCACGCGCGCCCGGGCGGTCCGGGCGGCGATATCCCGAAATGGGCGAACGGAGGGCCCCGGTTGGCCCTCCGTCACGGCTCGGCGAGGTGCGGCGTCGTGCGCTCGCGGCTACTGGCCTTGCAGCTCGCGGATATGGGTGACCAGCGCCCAGATCTGCTCCTGGGACAGCAGCCCGCCGAACGCCGGCATACCACGGTAGCCGTTCGTGATCACGTAGTACAGCTCGCCGTCGGTCAGCTCCTTGGGCTGGTCGTCGATCGGAGACAGCAGCACCCGCTGGCGCAGGTCGGCCGGCACGGGCTGGTTGTTGGCCTGGAAGATCAATGACGCCGCGATGCTTTTGCCGTCACCCTCCGGCCCGTGGCAGACCGCGCAGTTGACCGCGAAGAGCTGTGCCCCGAGCTGGCTGGTCGCTTCGTTCCGCGGCAGCGGGTTCTCCAGCTCGGCCGCCTGCTCCGCGGTGTAGGCGGGCAGCCGTCTCATCAGCTCCACGCCGCCGACCGGCGCGCGCACCTTCGCCGCGTCGGCCGTGAGCCCACCGGCGACATTGACGCCGCCCTTGTAGGCCACGGCGCTGGGCGGCGAGTCGAGCCGCGGCGGCTCCTGCGGATGGTACGACTCCGCGTAGTGCATCTCGCTGAAGAAGTCGATCGGGTACGTGTTGGTCGAGTCGCAGGCGGCGGCCACCACCATCACCAGCATCAGCAGCGCGACGATGCCGGCCCGCCGCACTCGGCCATGCCAGGCGCCCCGCCGGGGGACGCGCCGGATGCCGCGGGTGCTCACGCGCTGGCTCCCTTCCGCTGCGGCGCCTTGGCCGCCGCCGGCGCGGGCTGCTCCTCGAGGATCACGTCCTCCGCCCCAGCGCGCCGCAGCGCGGCGGCCGCCTCACTCACCTTCTCCGCGGGCGCGTGCAGCAGCAGCCCGATGTAGCCCGCGGTGATGCGCGGGTCATACAGGTTGCTGCCCAGCCGCGGCAGGCGGGACTCGAACAGCAAGCCGATGACGGTGAAGATCACGGCGGCGAGCAGCGTGCCCTCGTACATGATGATGATCATCGGCGGGATCGAGAAGAGAGGCTTCCCGCCGGTGACCAGCGGGAACGCCATCTGCGTCGCGCCGGTGATCAATAGACCGACCGAGAAGCCGCAGGCGGCACCCACCAGCGGGAAGAGCCCCAGCCGGTGCATCCCGTGCTCCTCACCGAACGTCCCCTCCGGATAGGGCGCGTTGGTTAACACCTCGAAGTCGGCCCGCGTATAGCCGAGCTCGTTCAGGGCATCGACGCCGGCGATCGCCGTGTCGAGGTCCTTGAATACCCCGAGCACCCCACTGACAGCCATCGTCTTCTCTCCGCTCCTCGCCTAGAACTCGCGAACGATCGCTGGGACGGTCCGCTTGCCGACCTGGATCTCCGCGGCCAAGTGCTTGCCCTCCAGCTCATCCCAGACCGGCACCGGCGGGATGAGCTTGGCGAACAGCAGCAGGAGGAACCCAACGAACGCGAACGACCCGACCACCAGCGTGATCTCGACCGGCCCGGGTCGGTAGGCGGTCCAGTCGAAGGTCCACTGGTACTTCGCCTGCAGGCCCGGGATCACCAGCCAGTAGCGCTCCGCCCACATGCCGATGTTCACCATGATCGAGGCCCAGAACATCAGCTTGATATTGCGGCGGAAGCGGCGGAAGGCCCAGATCGGCACCGGGATGAAGTAGCCGAAGATCCAGACGAAGGCCAGCAGTAGCGGGTAGGGCCACTCGAAGAAGCGGATGTGCATGATGGCGTCGTCGGCCGGGTCCTGCCGCCACAGGTCGAAGAAGATGTCGAGCAGGAAGAACCACATCCAGGTCGTGCCCACGACCACCAGCAGCCGGCCGATGGCGTCGAAGTGCTCGTGCCGGATGTAGTCGTCGAACTTGAACATCCAGCGCATGATCGCCATCAGCGTCACCACCGCCGACACGCCGGAGTGGACGGCACCGATAACGAAGTAGGGCGCCCACACGGTCGAGTGCCACACCGGGTCGAGCGAGAAGGCGAAGTCCCAGGACACGATGCTATGCACCGACACGAAGATGGAGAGCATGATGGCGGCCAGCAGGAAGCCCGAGATGATCTGGATCTTCCACTGCCGCTCTTCGCCCTTGAAGCCCAGCGCCAGCACCCGGTACAGCCCGTGCCGCCAGCCGGTCGAGCGGTCGCGCAGCAGGGCGAAGTCCGGGATGGTGGTGACGTAGACGAAGAGGATGGTACCGGTCAGGTAGGTGAAGACCGCGCTGGGGTCCATCACCAGGGCGGAGCGCACGTCCGGCCAGATGCCGCGCCAGAAGTCGTACGGGAAGACCCAGTACAGCGTGCGCCAGGGCCGGCCGGTGTGGATGAAGGGGAAGATCATGGCCGTGACGAGGCTGAACATGGTCATGACCTCCGCGGCCCGCGTCACCGGCCGGCGCCACTCGGCCTGCGTCAGGCGCAGGATGGCCGAGATCATCACGCCGGCGTGGCTGATACCGATCCAGAACACGAAGTTGACGATCATGAAGCCCCACATGTTGGGGCGACTCAGGCCGCTGACGCCGATCCCCCAGTAGAACATCCAGGCGATCACGAAGAGGAAGGCGGTTACCAGCGCGCCCAGGACGATGAACCCGACCCAGTTCATCATCGAGGTCTGGGTCACCGGCCGGAGTAGGTCCCGGATGATGCGCTCGTTGCTGTGGCTATGCCGCTCCTGCATGGTTCCTCCACACGTCCCTTCCCGGCCCTACTCCGGCTTCCCGATCACGACGACCTCGGTCTTGTAGAAGGGCTTCCGCGCCCGGAGCCAGAGGCCGCCCGTGACTTCCCAGATCGACGGGTAGGGGACCACCTTGAGCGTGACCAGCCCAAGCCCGATCGCGCCGCCGACCAGCCCGACCAGGAGCAGGATGTCCCACACGCCCGGCACGTACGCCGTCGGGATGAAGTCCAGCTCCCGCAAGCGCAGGTCCACGTTCGAGAAGCTGGCCGAATAGAGCCGGATCTGCTCGAACACCTGGCCGACCAGCACCAGCGCGCCGGCTACGATCGGCCCGGCGATCCCCATGCGGATCCGGGTCCAGAGCAGGATCGACAGCGGGGCCAGGAACATCAGCGCGAAGGCGATGGCGAACGGCACGAAGTAGGGGCCGAAGTAGAGCAGCTTGAGCAGCGCGGTCTCGCGCGGCGTGCGGCCATACCACCAGATGATGAACTCGGTCCAGTGGAAGTAGAACCAGAGGAGGCCGAGCGCGAGCTGCAGCTTGCCGAGCGCGAAGAACTGCTCCCGATCCAGGTAGTCGGCGGCCCCACCGCGCCAGCGCATGATTCCGGCGGTCACCAGCGTCAGGGCGATGCCCGACTCAAAGGCCTGCACGGTGTAGGTGGCCGGGAAGATGGCGCTGTTGTTGCCGGGGATGAGGGACAGGATGAAGTCGCTGGCGATGATCGTCATGGTGCCGACGTAGAGCAGCACGTAGAGGACGCCGAGGTAGGCGACCCCACGGTCGATCGTGCGCCACTCCTGGACCGAGCCGCGGAAGCCGCGCGCCAGCCGGGCGAAGCGGCCGTTGTGGTTGGGCCCCGCCTGGTCCCGGGCGACCGCCATGTCCGGCATGGCCGCGGTATAGAGGAAGGCGTAGCCGCAGACGACCAGCGCCACCATCAGCAGGC
This sequence comes from Sphaerobacter sp., assembly GCA_029961075.1. Taxonomy (GTDB): domain Bacteria; phylum Chloroflexota; class Chloroflexia; order Thermomicrobiales; family Thermomicrobiaceae; genus Sphaerobacter. The sequence goes on along the minus strand of JASBVL010000015.1, from coordinate 25,261 downwards.
TGTCCCAGAGCCAGGGCGCGCCCCACCAGCCGAACCACACGGAGTAGCGGCCCTCGGTGTTGGGCAGCAGCGCGACCAGGAGGAAGAAGAGGATGAGCGGCACGATCATACCGGCCGCCCAGATCTCGGCCAGCCGGTTGACCGGGCGGCGCCAGTGGCTGCGCACCAGGCGCGTCGCGACCGAGAGGCAGGGCGCCGAGCCGATCGTCGACATCAAGAAGCCGAAGGTGACCGCGACGTAGGTCCACGGCTGGCGCTCCCCCCAGCCAGCCAGGACCGGGCCCGCAATCAGGGCGACCACGCCGACCACGCCCAGGATGGCGCAGAGGATGAGGAGCAGTCGGTAGGTCGCCCCACCCTCCCGGATGCGCCGCAGCCCGTCGGCCACGATCCGCTGGGGTGGCAGATCCCACACCTTGGGGAGCGGTCGATGCCAGTTGTGCGTCGTAGTTCCGTGCGATGACGCCATGGCGTTCCGTTCCGTCCCTCTCTGCCTAGGCCGACTCCGCGCCGTGCTCCGCGGGCGCGTCGGGGTCGATCTTCTTGAGGTAGAGCACCGACGGGTTCGTCCCCAGCTCGGCCAGCACCTTGTAGCCGCGATCCGTCGTGTTGGCGATCTTCGCGACCTCGCTCTCCGGGTCGTTGAGGTCGCCGAAGACGATGGCGCGGGTCGGGCAGGCCTGGGCGCAGGCGGTGTTGACCTCACCGTCACGCAGCGGCCGGTTGTTGTCCAGCCGCGCGTTCTGCTCCGCGTGGTTGATCCGCTGGATGCAGAAGGTGCACTTCTCCATCACGCCGCGGCTGCGCACCGAGACGTCCGGGTTGAGCTGGTTGTGCAGCGACTCGGGCCACTTGGGCTCCCAGAAGTTGAAGAAGCGGACGTGCCAGTGGCAGTTGACCGAGCAGTAGCGCGTGCCGATGCAGCGGTTGTACACCTGCATGTTGATGCCTTCCGGGGTGTGGTAGGTGGCGTACACCGGGCACACCGGCTCGCAGGGCGCCTCCGAGCAGTGCATACAGGGCACCGGGATGTAGCGCGCCTTGATGTTCGGAAACTCCCCCTCCCAATAGCGCTCCACCCGGATCCACTGGATGGCACGGTGCTGCAGATAGATCGCCTCGGTATTGATCGGGACGTTGTTCTCGGCCTGGCAGGCTACCACGCACGCCTGGCAGCCCGTGCACCGATCCAGGTCGATCACCATCCCCCACCGTGGTGTCATCGAGACTCCTCTCGGGCTTCCACGCCGCGCTGGCCCCCTAGTGTGTCCCCGGAATCACCTGGACGATCGGCGCCTCTTCGAGCTGGAAGGCCGGCACCTGGCCCTCGAAGCGCGGGAACCGGACCTTCCGCCCCGTGGCCTCGACCCGCACGCGGGTCCCCGCCCAGGCCAGGGCCCCCGTCTCCGCCTCCGTCGCGGGCTCCACCAGATTCAGCGGGTTGACGCCGCGCCCCTTGGCATAGCGGCCGAAGTCGGTGTGCCCCTGGCCCATCGGCACGGCCGCCACGTCGGGATGCGCCGCCGGGTTGACGTACACCGGCATCTCCTCGCTGCCCCGCGGCGTGACCAGCCGCACCACGTCGCCCGTCTCGACCCCGAGCCGATCGGCCGTGGCCGGGTTCAGCTCGACCCAGGTCGTCCAGACGGCCGTGGTCATCGGGTCGGGCAGCGCCTGGAGCCACGGCAGGTGCGCCGTCTCCCCGTAGCCGAGCGCGTTGGACGGGTACGGCAACAGGAACAGGGGGAACTGCCCCGGATCCCCGGCGTACTCCGGCTCCGCGACCGGCGTGGGCGTCGCCGGCGCCGTGGGCGCTTCGTCGGCCGTGGCGTCGCTATCCCACCAGCCGCCCTGCGCCTGCACCGCCATGAAGTACTGCTCCGCATCCGGCGCCTCGACGTTGCCGCGGCGCAGCCCGCGCAGCTCCTCAACCGCGGCGCGGATGACCGCCTCGTAGCTCTCCCAGGGCAGCGCGCCGCCGGCCGCGGACGCTGCCTGGATCAACACGTCGGCGAAGGCCCGGCTGTCGACAAACGGGTTGACGACCGGCTGCTGCAGCGTCACCGCCTGGTAGCCGGGACCCGGGTCCGGCGCCTGGAGGCCCCAGGACTCGAGCGACGTGTGGACGGGCAAGATCAGGTCGGCCTGCAGCGTGGTGTCGTCCAGGAAGCTGGAGAGCGCCACGATCTTGCCCGCCTGCCCCAGCGCCTCCCGCAAGCCGCTCGCCGCCGGGAGGCCGTAGACCGGGTTCGCCCCATGCACGATCACCAGCCGGTAGCGGCCGCTGTTCAGGTCGTTGATCACGCCGGCCCAGTCGCGGTAGGCCAGCCCCGCCGCCGGGCCGGGCACGTCCGCGCCGAACGGTGCGGACGGGTTGAGGATGATGCCGCCCGGCTGTCCGACGCTCCCCACCAGGTAGTTGAGCGCGAGTACGGCAGCCACATTGAAGAGCCCGTTCGTGTGCGCCGCGGCCGTGGTCCCGGCGATGGCCACGCTCGGCGTACCCTGGGCGAAGCGCCGCGCCAGCTCGGTGATCTGCTCGGCGCTGATCCCGGCGGTCTCGGCGACGCGCTCCGGAGTGTAGTCCGCGAGGGTGATGCCGGGATAGGCGCGTGCGGCGGCGGCCTGGTCCACCAGTCCCTCGGCCACCATCACCTGCGCCATCGCCAGCGCGACCAGCCCCTCCGTCCCCGGGTTGATCGGGAACCAGCGGTCGGCGCTGGCCGCCGAGCCGTTCATCTGCGGGCCGACGTGCCAGTAGGTGCCGCGCAGGTCCGCCCGCCCGTGCCGGAACTCGCCGTAGGCGCGGGAGAACTGCACCGGCGAGATCCAACTGTGCAGGAAATCGGCGCTGAAGTTGAGCAGGAACTCGGCCCGCGCCAGATCGATCGTCGGCAGGGTGTCGGTGCCGAAGACGCGGCGCACGGCCTCGCGCAGGACCACGCGCTCCTCCGGCTCGAAGGCCACCTGCTGGGCATCGAACGCCTCGGCGAAGGACGCGACGACCTGCCCCAGCGGCCCGGCCAGCGGCGGCGTGATGATGAGGGTCGCGCCACGCGCGCCGCCGAGCTCGGTGGCGAACGCGGCCAGGGCGTCATCCCAGGACGTCGCCTGGTAGTCACCGGAGCCGCGCGCCCCGCTGAGCCGGAGCGGCTGCGCGATGCGGTCGGGGTGGTAGAGCTCCTGGACCGCGGCCTGCGCGCGGGCGCAGGTGGCGCCGAGGTTGACCGGGAAGTCCGGGTTCCCCTCCACCTTTTTAGCTCGGCCCTCGAAGACGCGCACGATCAGCCCGCAGCCGGCCGGGCACTCCTGACAGGCCGTGGCATACCAGTTGTCACGCCCGTAGACCAGATCGACGGGATTGAGGGCCGGGCTCTCGATCTTGAACTCGGTCTCCGGATCCCCATCCCCGATGCCGCACCCGGTGAACAGGACCGCGCCGGTTGTCGAGGTCGCGACTAACTTGAGGAAATCTCGCCTTCGCATCGCACCCTTCCGCATCAGTAGTGACACACCGCGCAGTCAGTCCGAGCGTTGTTCTGCCGGTGGCAAGCGATGCAGTCCCCCATGCGCAGGTCTCGGAACTGCGACACCGCCGTCATGTCCTGCACCGGGCCGTGGCAGGTCTGGCACTGGAACCCGGCATTGATATGCATGGCGTGGACGAAGTGCACGTGGTCGGGCATCTGATGAACGCGCGCCCACTGGATGGGCTGGCCAGAATTGAAGGCATTGACGAGGCGCTCGAGGTTCGGCCGGTTCGTGGTGGGGATCACCTTATGGCAGAACATGCACTGCTCGAGGGCCGGCACCCCGGCCGAGGCTTGCGTCGCGGCGGTGCGGTGGCAGAAGGTGCAGTCCATCCCCAGCGTGTTCACGTGGAGCGGGTGGGGAAAGGCGATCGGCTGGGTTTTAGCCGGTTGGGCCGTGGGACTGAAGAAATAGCTGCGCGCCAGGATCGCCACGACGGGGATCGCCAGCAGCACCAGCGCGACCACACCGAACAACACAGGCCGCAGGATTCGTCGCATCCCTCTCGCTCCGCTCCGCTCCGCGCTCCAGCTCGACCCGCCGGGCCACCCGACCGGACGACGGGTCTAGATCCAGACCTTCTGGTACAGGTCGTACAACACCGACAGGTGGGTGACGATGTTGGCCAGGGAGAAGATGGCACCAACCAGGGCGACGAGCGCGATGAGATAGAAGACGGGGCGCACGCTCATCGCCTTCTGCGGTAGCTGGCGTGTGGACACGAGCGAGGGGATCATCGCGTGGGCCAGCAGCAGCGACGCGGCAAAGATGACGATGCACGAGGGGAACGCCCAGAACCAGATGAGCCCCGAGTTGATCTGCGTCCACTGCTCGGCCGTCGTGACCTCGACGTTCATCCACGACCTCCGTTGGGCGTGACAACCCGGTCTACGCGAGCGGCTTGGTGGCAGGCATACAAAACAGCACCGCCCCCGCCGCCACCAACTCGAGGGAATCGGCTGCCGTGGGTAGGATGCAGAGCTACGTGGGCCGTGTCAAGGCGATCAACTCACGCCGGTCGTGTGATCGCTTTCACGACCACAGGTAGAATACCCCGCGGCGCCCCGTTGTCAAGGGGGACCGCTCCCGCCCCGGGGTGGCCAGCCCGACCGCCCACGGGCACAATACAGGCGACGACCACCGGGCGCGGGCGCACCACCGCGCCCCGCGCGACGCATACGGAGAGTAGGAACCGCATGGAGTCGAGGACGAGCGCGCCCGGCGCCGAGGGCGGCGCCCGCCGGCAGCGCCTGATCAAGGGCGTCCCGCTGCCCTACATCCGCGTCTGCCAGGGCCCCGGGCGACGCCTGCTGTCATCGCTGGCGCCCGAGCCGGGCGAGTGGATCCTCCGCGCCGACGGCGAGCTGGAGCTGGCCGGCGACCCGCCCCGGCCGCTGGCCGAGGGCGAGGTCGTGGTGCCCCGCCTGCATCGCCTGATCGCGCTCTTGCGGGCCGAGGCGCACAGCGTCGTCATCGACTGCTACCCGACCGACTACGCCTGCATGGCCTTCGACGAGGACGGCGTCTCGCTGGCCAACGTCGTCTCCTTCAGCCCGGAGGAGGCCGCCCTCCGCGCCCTCCTCTTCATCCGCGCCGAGCGCGCCGCCCACGAGCCGGCCGAGGGCTAACGAGGGCCGCCGCGCCCCCCGGTGACCCGACCCCGGCACCACCCGGCGCGCGCCGCCGGTCGGGGCGGGGCTGATAGCGTTTGACGAATGCGTCGGGTATCCGCGCCGGGTCGGGGCACGGGGGCGTGTGGCGCGCCGGCCTCGCACGGAGCCCGGCCGGCTCCCGTCGTCGTGAGTCGGCGCGGGCACCGAGCGCCGGCTGATGGACTTTGACAAATAAGGCGGGCCTATCCGCGCGCACCCCGTGCTCAGCCGGCTTGAGCCGGCTTTCCTGTGTGAGGCCGGGCTTTGCGCCCTGGCGCCAGCCTCACCCGCGGCGCACGGGAGCCGGCGAGGACGCCGGCGCTCCACGGGGCCGGGGCCCCCGGCTCGGGCCGCGTCCTTCCGCCGGTAGGGGCGGGTCGCACGGCGCCCCGCCCGCCGAGGACGCGGGAGGCGCGAGCCGGGGAACGCTCACCCCTCGCGCGTCCCACCCGGCCACTGCGGGGTGCGGCCCAGCTCGCGCAGCGTCGCCTCCAGGCGCTCGACGGCGGCCTCGTCGTCCGCCGGCAGCAGCACCAGCAGCCGCTCGCCGCTCAGGCGCTCCACCCGCAGCCCGCTGGCGCGGAGCGCCGCCTCGAGCTCGGCGAGGCTGGCGCGGTCGTCGGGGGCGAGCAGCACGGCGCGCCGCAGCCGCACGCGCCGGTAGGCGCGCACCCACTCCTGGAGCTGATAGGCCACGTTCGGGGGCAGCGGCGCGCCGCTCTCCCGCTCCAGGAACTGGACCATGCGCTCGAGCGTCAGCCCGGCGGCCAGCCCCGCCTCCACGCTCTCCCGCGTCAGGCGGTAGATGGCGACCCGGTCGAGGCGCTCCAGCGCGGCGAAGGCCGACAGCGCCCAGACGCGCCGCGGCGACGGGTGCAGGAGCAGCAGCTCACCGGTCGGCTGCACGGCCAGGGGATGCGGGCCGAGCGGCGGCTCCTCCGGCGCCGGGCGCGACGCGTCCCGCAGCCAGCCGAGATCGGGTCGCACGCGGAGCACCGTGCCGCGCCGCTGGGCGCGAGCCACCTCGACCAGGCCGAGCCAGGCACCGGCGGTCGTGAGGGTGACCGCGGCCGCCAGGCGGATCACGGCTTGGCGGCGCGCCTCGGGCGACTCCACCCCGGGCTCGGCGCTGGCCGCGGCGGTGAAGTGGGCACCGAGGGCGCCGGGCGTCGTGGCGGCGAAGCGCGCGGTGACGGACTCCAGGGTGTACCAGCAGTCGGAGTCGAGCGTGTCGAGCGCGTCGAGCAGCCGGCGGCGGAAGCCGGGCCAGTCCCCGCCCCACACCTGGAGCGCCTCCCGCTCGGCGCCCTCCGGCCACTCGGCGGCCTCGAGCCAGCGGGCGACGAGCTGCCGCATCTGCGCGGCGAAGTCGAGCCGGGTCCAGGGACGGAGCCGGTCGGGCACCAGGCCACCCCCGGCCGGCGCCAGCAGGCCCTGGGCCTCGGCGAGCCAGAGGAGGAAGGGGACGTAGCCGGTCGGGGGGAGGTCGCCGGAGCGGAGCCACAGCCGCGGGGCGAGCGGCCGCAAGGACGCGGCGGACGCCCCGCCGCGCCGCCAGCGGGCGCGCCCGGCCGCGACCTCGCGCAGCAGGGTGAGCAGATCCCAGGCCGCGGTGAAGACCGGACTCCACTCGGGCACCTCGACCAGCGCCGGCTCGACCGGGACCAGCGGCGGCGGCGGCACGGCGGGCGGCGGGGCGGGCTGGCGCACGATGTCGGGCACGACGGCCCGCAGCGCGCCGTCGGCGTCGTAGCCGCGCCACAGCAGCCCGCGCCGCCCCAGGGTCTGGAGCGCCTGCCGCAGCGTGCGCAGCGCCAGCCCCAGCTCCTGCCGGGCCGCGAGCGGGTCGGCGACGCCCTCGCGCTCGGTCAGCCAGCGCCAGAGCCGCGCCGCGGTCGGATCCAGCGCGCGGACGGTAGCCCGAATCACGTCGGGGTTGCCGATCCGGGGGGTGACGTAGGCCACGAGGTCGGCGCGGATGGCGACGGCGGGGATCACCCGGTAGCCGAGATGCTGCGCGATGGCCGCCAGCTCCTGGTCGTCGAACCACTCCAGCAGCTCCGCCGCGCCCTGCTGGAGCGGCAGCCCCCGCGCCCGCTCCGCCCGCAGCCGCTGCGTCAGGTGGCCGAGCTCGCGCGGCAGGAAGAAGCGCTCCGGGGCGGGGGGCAGGCCGGCGGCCTCCGGCGGCTGCTCCCGGGCCAGCAGCCCGGCACGGTAGAGGCGCCGCAGCGCGGGGAGGACCGCCTCGGCCGGCGCGGCCACCCGTGCCGCGATCGTCTCCAGGGTCGCGGCCGCGTCGTCACCAGCCAGCGCCTCGAGGATCGCCCGCTCCAGCGTCGTGAGCTGCTGCCAGGCGAGCGCGAAGGACCACGGCTCGGTCATGACGCGGTAGAGGTGCCCGATGTCCGCGTGCGCGTCCCACCCGCGCAGCTCCACGTCCCAGAACTGGGCGATCGCGGCCAGGCTGCGCGGCGGGCGATCGAGGAGGCGGCCGAGAAGATTGCGCATGGCGGCTCCGGTATCGATCGGCTGCCGACGGTGCCATTATAGCGATTGCCGCTTCCGCGCCGCGTCTGACCTCACGCGGGCGCCGGGGTGCGGGCGAGGCTCAGCGCGGCCGCGCCCCAGGTACACGCGCATGGATCCCCCTCCCGCGTCGCCCGACGACATCACCCCTCTTCCTTCAGCACGCGCTCGATCTCGGTCAGGCGCGCGGGAGGACGCGCTCCGCACGCTGGTCGAGCGCGGGATCGCCGCCCAGGAGGAGACGGCCGCGCGGCTGGCCGAGCCGGCGAACGCCCTGGCCGACCTCCCGCGCGTTGGCTCACGCCGTGGCGCTGCCCCCCGCCGCCGGGCGGGCGGCGGGCCGTGCCGCAGCGCGCGCAAGCCGGGGGGCGCGACAGGACGGCAGCGGGGTTCCCACGTGGGTCGCCCGGTCGACCAGCGCCGTGCCGGGCGCGCCGCGAGCGCGGGGCTCGGGGCTCAGAGCGAGACGCGGTGGACCGAGTTGCAGAGGCCGCAGCGCAGCACGTAGCTGCACTCCCGACTGGCCAGCTCGCAGCGGAACTCCACCGCCGGGTGGCGGTTGCCGCAGGTCGGGCAGGCGGCCGTCACCTGCCCCGTCTGCAGGCGGCGCTCGATGGCGGCGATCTCGCCCCGGTAGTGGTCCGGGTCGATGGTGTGGCCGCAGCGGAGGCAGTGGATCGCCGCGAGGCAGCTCCGGCGATCGAGATCGCAGCGCAGCACCGCCTCCAGCTCGGTGTGGTAGCAGTCGGGACAGATCATCGTCGGCAGCAGGGATTCGAGGTCGGCGAGGCTCTGAACCATGGCGGGCTCCTTGGGCGGCGAGGGACGGCGGGCGAGCGCATGACGCGGCCGCCTCCTCTCTATTATGGCAAGCCTGCCAAGCGCGGCCGCGCCGGGATGACGGGCCCGGCCCCCCGGCTCCGGGGTCGCCGCTGGCGCGGGACCGCGGCCCCACCGGCGGCGGTACCCGATCGCCGCCACGGCGACGCCGAGCGGGAACGCCACCGACGCCCCCGCGAACGGCAGGACCACGAGGCAGGAGAGGAGCGCGATCAGCGCCAGCGCCCGCGCGCGGCCCCGGAGGAGGCGGACCCCGGCGGCCGTGCCGATGACGTAGGTCGCGATCCCGAGCGAGTTCGGCACCCCCAGGAGGTGCTCCGCGCCCCAGTCGCGGGCGTACGCCAGGGCGAGCCCGGCCGCCGCGATCGTGCCGACCGCGAGCACGGCGGCCCGCGGCACGCCCTGGGCATCGAGCTGCGCCAGGCGCCGTGGAAAGGCGCCGTCGCGGGCCAGGGCATAGCCGAGCCGCGCGGTCGCCGCGACGAACGCGTTGGCCGTGCCCAGGCTGATCAGCACCGCCGCCAGCCCGGTCGCCGTGCCCGCGCCGACCCCCACCACATCGGCCAGCAGCCGCCCCACCGCGACGCGGTCCACCGCGGGATCGCCATAGGTGCCGCTGCCGACGACGGCGACGGCGATGCCCACGTAGAGGGTGGTGACGACCCCGGCGCTGATGACCGTGCTGCGCGGCACGTCGCGCGCCGGGTCGCGGAACTCGGCCGCGAGCTGCGCGATCGCCTCCCAGCCGAAGAAGGCGAAGAAGAGCAGCACCGCCACCTCTCCGACCGGCCGCAGGCCATGGGGGAAGAAGGGCGTGAACGCCTCGAGGCGCACGCGGGGGAGCGCGGCCAGCGTGGCGGCCAGCAGCACCAGCGCCACGCCGCCGGAGAGCGCGATCTGCACCCGGCCGCTCAGCCGCAGGCCGCGGAGGTTCGCCGCCACCGCGACCGCCAGGAGCGCCGCGGCCAGGCCGAAGGTCAGCGCACGGCCAGCCCCCAGCGCCCCGGCCGCGTAGTAGGCGCCGGTGAGCGGGACGACCGTCTGCCCGACGGCCGCGGCCGCGAAGGAGAACCAGCCGACCACGGCGCCCTAGCCGGGGCCGAAGGCGCGCCCGGCGAAGGTCGCCACGCCGCCCGCGTCGGGGATGAGGCTGGCCAGCGCGGCGAAGGTCAGCGCCAGCGGCAGGCCGAGCAGGCAGTCGAAGCCCCAGGCCAGCAGCGAGGCCGGCCCGGCCGCCCCCGCGGCCAGCCCGGGCGCCAGCAGCACGCCCGCCCCGAGCACCGCGCCGACGTAGAGCGCGACGGCCTGCGGCAGCGTAATACTCCGGCACAACCCTGCGTGCTCGTCCACGGCCCCCTCCCCCCTGCCCGCGCGCCCCGGCGCCCGGAGCGACGACGCTTGTCCACATGCACACCGATAGGACACGCGAGGGTCGGGCGTGTGAGCTCGGCGCAGCCGAGTGCCGAGCGCGCAACCGCTGGACGCGCCGCGCGGTCCGCCGCTAGGTCGCCGGCAGGGTGACCCCCTCGATCGCCAGCAGGCGCCACTTGATGGCGAGCCCGCCGGTGTAGCCACCGATCGTCCCGTCGCTGCGGACGACGCGATGGCAGGGGACGACGATGGGGACCGGGTTGCTCCCCAGCGCATTGCCGACGGCGCGGGTCGCCCCCGGCTTGCCGATGGCGCGGGCGATGTCGCGGTAGGTGGCGAGCTGCCCGAAGGGGATCCGGGCTGTGGCCTCCAGCACCTGGCGGGTGAAGGCCGGCGTCAGGCTGAGATCGACCGGCAGGTCGAACTCCCGGCGCTCCCCGGCGAAGTACTCCCGCAGTTGGCCGACGTAGGGGCGCACCGCGGCCGCGTCGGGCCGCGGCCGGAGCCCCCGCGCCGCCGCCCAGGACGTCATCTCCGCCTCCGACCCGCCGTAGGCGATGCGGCAGAGCCCCCGCGCGGACACCGCGATGTAGAGCGGGCCGACCGGCGACTCGACCCGGTCGTAGGCGACGCTGGGCACGGCGGCCCGCACGCGCTCCCCCAGCGGCGGGGCGGCAGGGCCCTGCGCGGCCAGGCGGTCGAGCATGTGGGCCAGCGCGCGGCCGCGCCCCACCTCCTGCGCGCATGCCTCGCAGGTGGCCGTGTGGTGTTCGATCGCCGCGATCTCCTGCGGGTCGAGGTCCCCGACGACCAGCGCGGGTACGCGGTCGATGACGTCGTCGCAGCTCAGCTCCTTCATAGTCCCACCTCGTCGAGTTCCCGCGCGAACTGCGCACGGAGCTTGCGCACCGCCTGGTAGACATTCGCGCGCGCCGCCTCCTCGCTCATGCCCAACGCCTCCGCGATCTCCGCGTAGGAGAGCCCCTGGAAGCGGCGCTGGGTCAGCGCCAGCCGCTGCTTGAGCGGGAGGGCCGCGATCGCGTCCGCGATGCGCTCCAGCAGGTCGCGCTGGTCGAGATCGCCCGCCGGGTCGCCGGTGGTCGACCGGAGCTGCTCCTGGGCCAGCGCGGCCACCGCCCGCGCGCGCGTGCGGCGCTGCCGCAGGGCGTTCAGCGTCGTGTTGGTCGCGATCCGGTAGAGCCAGGCGCGGTAGTTCGGCGCACCCTGGAGCCCGGCATAGGCACGGTAGGCGCGCAGAAAGGTCTCCTGACACAGATCCTGCGCCTCACCGTCGTGGCGCACCATCCGAAAGATGTAGGCGTAGATCTCCGCCTGATGGCGCGCGACCAGCCCTTCGAACAGCGCGATGTCGGACACGAGCTCGCCCCTTCCGCCGGGACCGTCCCCTCTCTCCGACGATAGGACCCGCGAGCGGCCGATCCGTGAAATCGCCGGGCGCGCCCGCCCCGTGCCCCGCATGCTACCGCCGCCCGGCGGCGGCGTGCAGCCCCGGCCCGCGCCGCACACCCGCCCAGCATTGCGTAAACTTTGGGGTGAACGGCTCGGGAGCCGGACCGTGGCGACGAGGAGAGAGGAACGACTGAGCCAATGGAGACCTGGCTGCCCCTGTTGAACACCAGCCTGATCGTCATCAGCGGCGTCGCCCTGCTGGTCGGCTACTTCTTCATCCGCCGGGGGAACATCACCTACCACCGCCGGGCCATGCTGACCGCGACGGCTTTCGCCGGGCTCTTCCTGGTGGTCTACGTCATCCGCTACTTCCTGATCGACACCAAGCTCTTCACCGGGCAGGGTGCGGCCAGGGTGCTCTACTTCAGCATCCTCATCAGCCACACCATCCTGGCGATCGCCATCGTGCCGATGGTCCTCATCACACTCCGCCGCGCCCTCACCAAGCAGTTCCCCAAGCATCGCCGCATCGCGCGCGTGACGCTGCCCATCTGGCTCTACGTCGTGGTAACCGGCTGGCTGATCTACCTGATGCTCTACCAGCTCAGCTTCACCCAGGCCTAGCGGGCGCCGGGACGGCGCCCGCGGTCAGACCACCCGCCTACGGCCCGCCCCCGGCCCCGGACGGTCGTCGCCGCTCGTCTCAGGTGAGCGACGACGCCTTGAGCTCGCGATCGAACCAGTCGATCGCGAGGTCCATCTGTTGGAACAACCCCGGCTCGACGTCGAGGTCCAGGTGATCGTAGTCGGGGAAGATCACCAGCTTCTTCGGCTCGCCGGCCTGCCGGTAGTTCGCGATCGCCTCGTCCACCGGGATCAGCTTCTCCCTGGCGCCGTGGATCCACATGATCGGCCGTGGGCTGATAAGGTGCGCGACCAGCTCCGGCCGGAAGTCCATCATCGCCTGCGCGCTGTCGAACGTGATCCGGCGGGCCATGCGGGGATCGCCCTCCTGGAACCCGCGCCACGCGGTCTTGAAGTCGGGATCGCAGTCCATGAACTCCAGGGGGTCCACGTAGGTGAACTCGCCGGTGCGGCCCCGCTGCTCCGCCTCCTGCCGCAGCCGCTCCTCGAACGCCTGCATTTGCCAGGTGGTGCGGAGCGCCTCCATCCAGCGGCGCCCGCTCGCGGGGCCGGAGACGGCCACGGTGCAGGCGACCCGGCTGTCCATCGCCGCCGCGTATGTCACGATGCCGCCACCGAAGCTCAGGCCGTACAGGCCGATCCGGCGCGGGTCGACGTCCGGTTGGAGCTGGAGGAAGGTGAGCGCGCTGCGCGCGTCCTCGACCTGCTCCAGCGGGATGAGCCGGTTGGGGATCCCCTCGCTCTCCCCCCCACCCCCGATAGTCGAAGGACATGACCACGTACCCGGCCTGGACCAGCCGTGCCGCCACATCGGGGAAGATCAGCTCCTTGTGCCCCGTGTAGCCGTGACAGAGGAGGATCGCCGGGCGCTGCGCCGCGGGCCCGCCCGCCGGCACGTATACGAGACCGGCCAGCGTGAGCCCCGGGCCGCTGTAGAACGTGACCGCGCGCTCCATGTCGCGCCCCGCTCGTGCGCTCGCCACCGATGCCGATACCGCCAGTATCCGCCGGGCTGGCGAGCGACGAAAGCATTCTGTCAAGCGTGGCAGGTTGGCCCCGCGCCTGACGACGCGCGGCGTGCGCGACGGGGGACTGCGGGAGCACGACGCCCTGGGGTCCCGGCGGACGCCAGCAGCGAGGTTGCCGCTGCCGGCGCGAGGTACCTGGCCGCGACCGCGGCCCGGGACCGGTTGCCCGTATCCCGCCGGGCGCAGGACCCCGATTTCGCCTACATCCCGGGCGCCGCCGCGCCGTATGCTTAGGGGCGGGCGTGCGGGCGCGAGCGGGCCCGCAGCCGGCGAGGCGAACGATAGGGCGAGCATGGCGAGCGCGGCCGCTGAGGCGATTCGGGTCGAGCATCTGGTGAAGGCGTACGGGGGGAAGCGCGTCGTCGACGACCTCAGCTTCTCCGTCCGCCGCGGCGAGATCTTCGCCCTGCTCGGCCCCAACGGGGCCGGCAAGACGACGACCGTCGAGATCCTGGAGGGCTACCGCCAGCCCGATGGCGGGACGGTCCAGGTCCTCGGCCTCGACCCGCGGCGCGACGCGGCCGAGCTGAAGCAGCGCATCGGCGTCATGCTCCAAAACGGCGGCATCTACCCCACCGTCACCCCGATCGAGCTCTTGCGCCTCTTCCGCCACTTCTACCGCGACCCGGAGGATCCCGAGGCGATGCTGGACCTGGTCGGGCTACGGGACTCGGCGCGCGTCCGCTACCGCCAGCTCTCCGGCGGGCAGCAGCGCCGCCTCGCGCTGGCCGCCGCGCTGATGGGCAAGCCCGAGCTGCTGTTCCTCGACGAGCCGACCACCGCGATGGACCCCCAGGCGCGGCACCTGACCTGGAACATCATCCGCGGGCTGCGCGAGCGCGGGCTGACCGTCCTGCTGACAACCCACTTCATGGAGGAGGCGGAGCGGCTGGCCGACCGCGTGGCCATCATCGACCACGGCCGGCTCATCGCCCTGGAGGAGCCGCAGGTCCTGACGCAGGCGAACGGGGAAGAGGTGCAGTTCAGCGCGCCCCCGGGGCTGGACTGCGCCACGCTGGCGGCGCTCCCGAGCGCGCAGAGCGCGCGGGAGCCGCGCCCCGGCTGCTACGTCATCGCCACCGCCCGCCCGGCGGATCTGCTGGTCGAGCTGACCACGTGGGCGCGCGACCACGGTGTCTTGCTGAACGAGCTGCGCGTCGGCCACGAGTCGCTTGAGGATGTCTTCCTCCGGCTCACCGGCCACGAGCTGCGCGAGTGAACCGGAGCCGGCCATGGATGCGCTGCTGGCCCAGGCCCGCATGGAGCTGACCCTCACCCTGCGCCGCGCCGAGGGCGTGCTGATCACCATGATCGTCCCGATCGTCCTCCTCATCTTCTTCGCCTCGATCGGCCTGAAGCCGGAGGGCTACGAGCGCCCGATCGACTTCCTGCTGCCCGGCATGCTGGCGCTGGCGGTGATGTCGTCCGGGCTGGTCAGCCTCAGCATCCGCACCGCCTACGAGCGCAGCTACGGCGTGCTCAAGCGGCTCGGCAGCACGCCCCTGTCGCGCCCAACGCTGATCGGCGCCAAGGTGCTCGCCACCGTCCTCATCCAGCTCGTGGAGATCGTCTTGCTCATCGGGATCGCGAGCGTCGGGTACGGCTGGCGCCCGAGCGGCAGCCTCGCCGGCGCGCTGCTGGCGCTGGTCCTCGGCACGGTGGTCTTCGCCGGGCTGGGGCTGCTGATGGCCGGGGCGCTGCGGGCCGAGACGACGCTGGCCCTGGCCAACGCCCTCTACCTCCTCTTCCTGTTGCTGGGTGGGATCGTCTGGCCGGTGGAGCGGCTGCCGGGGCTGCTGTCGCTCCCGGCGCGGCTGCTCCCCTCCAGCGCCTTCGCCGACGCCCTGCGGCAGACCCTCGGCGCCCAGCCGGCGCTGCCGTGGCTCGACCTGCTGATCCTCGCCGGCTGGAGCGTGCTCGCCATCGTGCTCGCCAGCCGCACGTTCCGCTGGGAGTGAGGGGCAGCGTCAGAGGTCATGCGTCATGCGTCAGACGTATGACGCGGTGGGTGATGCGTGTTCCGTATTGCGTACTGCGTATTGCGTATTCCGTGATGCGTGCTTCGTGTTCCGTATTGCGTACTGCGTATTACGTAGTGCGTAGTGCGTATTACGTATTGGGGAGCGCGTCGTCCGTGTTCCGTCTTTCTCCCCTCTCCCAAAGTTGGGAGAGGGGCAGGGGGTGAGGGCAACGAAACCCGGAACACGGAATACGCAGTACGCAGTACGCAGTACGCAGTACGCAATACGCACCATGCCTGACGGTTGACGCCTGGCGGCTACCCCGCCCCTACTCCTCCACGAGCATGAACAAGTGGGCAAGTGGGACCTGGCGCAGCCGGTCCAGATCCATGCCGTCCACCGGCAGCGGGCTGGCGATGAGGCGGCGGAGGCCGTGCTCGAAGATGACGTTTGCACCGGGCGCGGCGCGCAGGCGACCGGTCCCGAAGGTGGCGGCGGTCAGCGCCTGCACCGCGTCGGCCAGGTGCAGCACCGCCGCATCGGTCCCCACCGTGACCCGCAGCTCCGGATCCTTCGGCGGGATGTCCCAGGCGAGCGCGAGCGACAGGATAAGCCGCGCGCCCAGGACCATCGCGGCACAGCGCTCGCCGTGGAAGTGGACGGCCGCCTCCTCCTTCTCCTCCACCAGCGCGGCGTCCGTCGGGTCCAGGCGATAGTGGTCACGGGAGCTGCGCGCGGCGACGATGGCGTCCCAGGAGGGCGAGTAGCGCTTCAGATCGAGCACCGGGGTGCCGTCGACCAGATCGAGGCGCTCCACCTGGAGCACGTTGCCCTCGACGGCGAGCAGGCGGGTCGCGGTGAGCGAGAGCGGGTTGGGCCGGGTGGGCGAGCGCAGGCCGAAGACGCCCCGGCGCCGGCGACTCGGCTCATACGTGGGCCGCACGATCTGGAGGTGCTCCCGATCCGCATCCTCCAGCCAGCCGATGACCCAGATGTGCGAGTTCTCCTCGATCAGCAGCAGCCCGTCGGCGTACTCGGGGAAGATGTGGATCTCGGCGGGCACGCCGGTCCGCGGCATCAGGCGCCGATCGCTCACCAGGCTGTGCACGACGCCGATCTGGACGAGGTCGAAAGCCATCGCGCGCTCCTCGCCGGTATCCCGTCCCGTCGACAGCCTCACGCCGCCCCGCGCACGTGCACGCGCACGCTGTGGTACCCGGTCGCCCCGTCGGGCAGCGGCGGCCGCTCCGGCGCGTCCTGGACGGCGCCGGAGCCGTCGTAGGCCCGCGCCAGGATGCGAGCGGTGCCCGGCTGGACCGGCATCCACTGGTAGGTCCAGAGGACCCAGGTCAGGGGCGAGGGCGGCACGTTGAGCGTCGCGGGCGCCCAGCCCTTGCCCCCATCGGTCGAGACCTCGACCCGCGAGATGCCCCGGTCCCCGGCGAAGGCGATCCCGCCGATCATCGCCGGCTGACCGGCGGGCAGCGTCCGGCCGTCCGCCGGCACGTCGATCCGCGACATCGTCTGCACCGTCGCGACGTCGCTCCAGCCCTGCTGCTGCCAGTAGCCGCGGAAGTCGCGGTCCACCGCCTCGATGCGCGTGATCCACTTGACGTTCTTCATGCCGAAGATGCCGGGCACGATGAGCCGGAGCGGAAAGCCGTGTGCCTCCTCCAGCGGCGCGCCGTTGAGGTCGTAGACCAGCATCGTGTCCGGATCCATGGCCGCCACCAGCGGGATCGAGTCGGCGTAGTCGTCGGCGGCGTGGAGCACGATGTCGACCACGCCGGGCTGGAGCCCCACCTCGGCCAGCAGCTCCCGCAGCGGGACGCCGGTCCACTCGCCGGTGCTGATGTAGTGCCCGCCGATCGGGTTGCTGATGCACTCGAGCGTGGTGATCTGCCGCACCGCCGGGCGGGCACGCAGCTCCTCGTAGGTGTAGGCGCGCGGGCGCTCCACCCGCCCGTCGACGGTGAGCTGCCAGCTCCCGAGTGCGACGCGCGGGTTGAAGAAGTTCTTGGAGACGATGTAGAAGTCCTCGGTCGGCGTCACCGGCGGGACGAGCGTGCCCGCCGCTGGCGCCGGGGCGGCCGCGCTCTCGTTGGCCATGCGCAGCCCGGCGCGGGCGACGACGACCGCGGCCAGAGCGGCCGGGATGCCGAAGCCGGCCAGGCGGAGGATGCGGCGCCGCCCGGGATCACGCGCGCCCGCGCCGCCCACCTCCTCCAGCTCCAGCAAGAGGACGGCGGCAAAGACCACCGCGATGACCAGGAAGCCGATCCCGGTGCGAGGCGCACCGGCCACGCCGTCGCGACCGACCAGGCCGATGCCGCCCAACGGGGCCACCACGCCGGCGAACAGCGCCCAGGTGACCGCGGTCAGGACCAGGAAGAGCACGCCCGGCGCCAGGCCGCGGCGCAGCGCCCGCGCGGCCAGCGCCCCCGCCACGCCGCCCAGGACCACCGCGCCGAGGATCACCGCGGCAAAGGCCAGCGGCTTGGCGCGGCTCTCCAGGCTCCCCAGCAGCGCGCCGAAGACGTCCACCGGGACGGCCGTGGTCAGGCGGTCGGCGATCAACTGCAGCGGGCTCGGCACGCCGGCCAGCGGGACCAGGAGCATCATGGCGATCGTCGCCAGCAGCGCGGCGATCGCCCCCGCGGCGACGCCGGACCGGGTGCGGATGTGAGTCGGGTCAGCCATGGGGGTCTCCTCCGAATGCCCGCGCGCCAGCCTGCGCGCCGCCCGTCTACCGCGCGGCCGGCTGGCCGCGTGCCCGCGCGCGCCAGCCGGCGCGCGCCAGCGCCGCCGCCAGGTCGATGCGGTCGAGCGGCGCGCGGTAGACCTCCTGCCCGGCCCGCTCGAAGACGATCGTGGTGGTGCCGACGCGTACCTCCAGGCCGGGCAGGTCGGGGTGGCTGAGCAGGCGGATCGCCGTCGTCTCGTAGGTCGTGCGGAACCCGTGCGCCCGCAGTGCCTGCACGACCGCATCACCCGCGCCAGTCATCGCGCCCTCCTCTCGCCTGGCGATCGCCGGGACCGTGGGGAGGTGGCAATCGCTGGCCCTCATTGGTCCGCACTCGCATTATCGCATCCACCGCCCCGGCGCATCAGGGCAGAGAAAAGGGGCCGTCGGAGACGGCCCCGGGTACAGGGAGGGAGGGAAGAAGTGGTCGTGGTTTAGCTGCGCCACCGCGGCGGGCGGAGCGGCACGAGGCGCCGGGAGTGGGCCAGGAGCCAGGTCCGGTAGCGGGCGCTCGTGACGGCATAGTCGGCGTGCGCACCCGCGTCCCGGCTGACCGCCAGGGGTCGCGTGCCCCGGGCGAACGCGCGGGTCTGGAATCGGCGGCGTCCCAGGCGGTGGCAGCGGCTGATTCGCGCTCGGTACCACCGCCGTCGCTGCTGTGGTGCCCTCCGCATCGCGCTCCTCCGGCCCGCTCTTGTACGTACACCGCTATGTCTCTATTGTACGTACGTGTGCCGCCTTGTCAAGCCCCCTCCCTGCGGGAGAGTCGGAGAGGCCGACCGAGCGGCGAAGAGTGCCGCGCGCCGGGCGTATGCGGCAGGGGAGGGCCTTGTGCGCTCCCGTGGAGCGCCGGCGTCGCACGGTGCATCGCCGGCTCCCGTTCCCCGCGCACCGATCAGGGCCGTGCGTCAGTGTGCCCGGGGCTGAAGCTGGATGATCGCGGCGGGCGTGCTGCGGGGCTGATCGCGGTGGTCGGGGCCCGGCGCGGATACCAGACGATTCCGTCAAACGCCATCAGCGGGCTTCGCGTGGTCAGCCCGGGGCTTATGGAGTTTGACGAATAGATCTGGCATACCCGGGGATCTGCCCCGAGCCCCTTCAGTGGGCTTCGCCCAGTAGCCCGGGGGTTTACCCCCGGGCCCCGACCGGGCGCAGCTCCCCGAACAATCCGTCACATGCCATTGTCCCCGGGCACCCATCGCCGCCCGCGCGATGGCGCTCCACCGGCCCGGCTGATGCGCTCCACGCGCACCCGGTCGGTTCCGCGCAGGCTGACGAGAGCAGGGATGCGTCCGGACGAGTCGTCATGACCCGAGGGGCGGGAGCGAGCGCGGGCGCCGGGGGGTCAGCGCCGGACGGTCACGGTCGGGACCAGCGACCAGTCGAACGCGGCGATGCGCTCGGGGCCGAGTGCCTGCAGCCGCTCCTGGCAGCGCTGCGACTGGCGGACAAGCGCGGCCGTGTCGACGCCCATGCAGCTCGGGCGGAAGCGGCTGACCTTCTCGATCCCGGCCCGGAGCAGGCTGGTCGCGCCGCGCCAGTTGCCACGGCCCAGGTGGTGGAAGGCGACGCCGATCTGGAGGATCCCCTGATAGAGCGCCCGCACCGGGTCGGACTCGGCGCGCCAGAGCGCCTCCAGCACCTCGTGGCACTCGAAGAACTCACCGGCGTTGAACAGGGCGATGCCGGCCAGGAGCCCGGGGTGCGGCGCCCCGCGGCAGCGGCAGGTCGGCGCGTCGCCCATGGCACACCTCCTCGGGAGCGAAGGTCACTGGTCCGGCTGGACGTCGCCGCGGCGAGGGGAAGCAGGACGCCTGCCGGCGCGGCCGCGCGGAAGCGAGAGCCGGGGTGGGGTCCATGACCCCACCCCGGCGGGCGCGTCCGTCAGCGCTCGGGCTAGGCCTTCTTCCAGTTCTTGACGTCCCACAGGTCGGACGCCCACTGGGTCGGGGAGATCCCGGTGATCTGGTTGCTGACGCAGGCAACGTTGTTGCGGGCCACGATGCCGATCTCGGCCACGTCGTTCACCACCAGCCGCTGCATCTCCAGGAAGAGCTCGGTCGCCCGGTCGGGGTCGAGCTCCTGCGTTACCTGATCCCACAGCTTGTTGAACTCGGGATTCTGGTAGCGCATGTCGTTGTCGGCGGCCCACTGGTTCGATTGCTGGCAGATGTCGGTGTCCGGGTTCCCCGAGTAGTAGCGCCGGTACCACAGCACCGGGTACGGGGACTCCGCGCCGTTCGTGTACATCTCCAGGTCGGCGTAGAAGTGGCCGGTCGTGTCCGGGTTGCCCGGATCGCCCGAGAAGTAGACGTCGGCGCTGACCGCCTTGATCTCGATCTCGATCCCCAACTGCGCGCAGGCGGCCTTGATGAGCTCCTGGGTCTTCTGCCGCACCGGGTTGACCGACGTCTGGTAGACCCAGTGCATGGGCACGTCGTTCAGCACCCGGATGCCGTTGGAGCCGGGCTGCGCGCCGACCTCGTCCAGGAGCGCCTTCGCCTTGTCCAGGTTGAACTCCCAGGTCAGGTCGTCCGGCATGAGCGGCGGGACCTCGTTCATGGTCAACGCGGTCGCGCTTCCGCCTGGGCCGTAGAGCGTGTCGGCGATGACGTCGCGCTGGATCGCCAGCGCCAGCGCCTGCCGGACCTTCAGCTCCTTGAAGTGCGGGTGCGGGTTCTTGTAGTACGAGCGCTCACCGTTGACCTCGGTGTTCGGGTCCGAGTGGTTGATCAGGAGCTTCTCGGTCCCGCCACCGACCCAGGTGAGCACCTTGCCCTGCCCGGCCGCTTCGAGCGACTTGAGGACCGCCGGCTCCACCTGGATGTTCCACGCGTAGTCGGCCTCACCGGTCTGGAGCACCGCCCGCGCGGCACTCGTCGCGTCGCCGCCGCCCTTCATGGTGATCCGATCGAAGTGCGGCTTGCCGGGATCCCAGTAGTCGGGGTTGCGCTCGTAGACGACGACGTCGCCCGGCCGGAACTCGACGACCTTGAAGGGCCCGGTGCCGATCGGCTTCAGGTTGAAGGGTGCCTCGCGCGCCTTCTCCCCGACGTAGTCCCGCAGGACGTGCTCGGGGAGGATCATCCCCTCCGGACCGACGAACGGGTTGAACCAGGCCGGGTCGGGCGTCTTGAAGTTGACCTTGACGGTGTACTCGTCGATGACCTCGACCGACTCGACGTTCTTGTACTTCCCGTAGGTGGTAGCCGCGGTCTTCTCGTTGGTCAGATACTCGAAGGTGAACTTGACGTCCTCGGCGGTGAACTCCTCACCGTCGTGCCACTTGACGCCCTGGCGCAGCTTCCAGGTAACGCTCTTGCCGTCCTCGGCCACGCCCTTGCCCCGCTCGGGGATCTCGGCGGCCAGAACCGGGACCAGGTTGGAGTCCTTGTCGAATTCGGCCAGGGGCTCGAGGTGCACCCGCGAGGCGTCGAAGTCCTTCGTGCCCTGGGAGAGGTGTGCGTTGAGGATCGTCGGCGCCTGCCACCAGAGCAGGCGCAGCTCGCCGTGGCCGCCGGCCTCACCGCCGCTGCCGCCCTGCGGGGTGGCCGAGCCGCCGGACGCGGTCGGGCTGGCGGCCCCACCGCCCGACGCCTGGGTCGGGGCCGTGGTGGGCTCCGACTCGCCGCCGCCACCGCAGGCCGCGAGCAGCGCCGCGATCGCCGGCGCGCTCAGCCCGAGCGCGGCGGCACGCTTGAGCACCTCGCGCCGGCTCAGACGGCCCTCGGTGGCCGCCCTCAGCATCTCATCGAACTGCCTGTCGCTCATGCGCGAACACCTCCTCCTCCTGTCCACGGTCCCAGCGCCGTCGGCCGCTCCGCCCGGCGGCGCTGGCTGCCCAGACTCGTCTCCTCTGGCAGCACCCCAGCCGCTGGCGAGGCGCTCCCTATTCGCAACGCAACCTCCCCTCCGGTTCACCATGACGTCACATGGCACAGCGATCCCCCAACCGTGCCATGGACCCCGTGAAAGCGCAGATTCGTCGCCCGTCCTCGTGGTTGCGAGCGACGGGATATGCAATTGCCTCTCGTCTCCGACAGAACTTCAGCGACAGTGTACATCAGAACAACGGGGATGAGAAGAGGGTGCACGAGATGGTGAGTAACAAGGACGCGGGTCGGTTACTCATGGCCGCGCACCGCCGCGCGACCTGGCCCCCGGCGCACGGCGCCAGAGCCCACCCGGGAACGCCGGCCGCCGGCCGGCTCATCGTCGGCTGCGGATGGGGATACTTCGGTCTGCTCAGGATGACAAGAAGGGGCGCGGCGGGCGGCGCGTCAGGTGACACGATGTCTCGCGCCCGACAGGCCGGTAGGGCGGGCCGTTGCCGAACGGAGCCGCCCGTCAGCGCCGCGAAGAGCCTGGCCTGAGCGTGCCGACGGGATCCACGATCCGCCACCACCCCACGCGGAGATCCTTCGACTCCGGGCCGCCGCGCAGCCCTCCACTCAGGATGACACGAACGTGCCCGAGTGACGGCGGGGGCCGAGCGGAGCTGCCCGCGGGGCCGGGCAGCCGCACCGGCCCCCGCGAGCCGTCCGGTGCGTCATTCCGGTAGGGGGAGGCCGCCCGGGACTCAGAGCGCTTGACGACTTGGCCGGTTGGTTGCGCCGCCCCGGACGGGAGCCGGCCGGGAGGCCGGCGCTCCACGCGCGGGAACTCCGGGCGGGACACGCCCCGCCCGGCCCACCGGACCGATCACGGGAGGCAGCGCACGCAGGCGGACATGATGGACTCAGCGCAGGTGCTTCGCTGCGCGCCGGACGACGAAGGTAGCGCGGCGCACGCCACCCCGCGCCGCTAGCTGCACATGAGGCAGCCGCCGCTCGTCCGGGCGCCGCTCGGCGGCGGGGTGCCGCGCAGCACCCCGAGCGCCGCGCTGAGCTGGGCGTCCTGCGCGACGTCCTCATTGACCGGCATCCCGGTCACCGGCGTATAGTTCCACACGCCCTCTGGCTGCTCCACCCGGTAGTCGGGGGAGATCCCGGAATCGCGAATCAGGTCGCCGTCGGGTGTCATCCAGAGCTCGGTGCCGAGGAGCAGCGCCGAGCCGTCGCTCAGGGTGTACTGGCTCAGCACCGTGCCGGTGCCGAAGGTCGGCACGCCCACCAGCGGCGCCCGCTGGTGCTCCTGGAGCGCGCCGGAGACGATCTCGGCCGCCGACGCGGTCCCCTCGTTCACCAGCACCACCAGCGGCAGGTCGGTCCGCCGCACCGTGGCGACCGTGAGGTGGGCGGTCTCCGAGCCGTCGCGCACGCGGCTCTTGAATACCGTCGTCTCCGGCGGCAGGAAGGCGGAGGCGACCCGGATCGCCTCGTCGACCAGGCCACCCGGGTTGTTCCGCAGGTCCAGCACGATGCCGGTCGCGCCGGCCCGCTCCGCCTCCTCGATCGCAGCCGTCAGCTGATCGCTCGTCCCCCGGATGAACTCGCTGATCCGGATGTCGACCACGCCTCCCGGCAGCAGGGCCCAATCGACGGCTTTGAGCTCCAGTTGGGTGCGGCGGAGGCGCGCGGTCACCGGCTCCGCCTGGCCGGGCCGCTCGAACACCAGCTCGACCGTCGTCCCTTCCTCGCCGCGGACGAGGCGCACGACCTCGTCCAGCGACAGCCCGGCGACGCTCTGCCCGTCGACCGAGACCAGCACATCGCCGGGCCGGATCCCCGCCGCTGCGGCCGGCGACTCATTGAGCGGCGCCACCACCACGATCCGATCGTCACGCATCTCGATCTGAATCCCGACGCCGACGTAGCTGCCGGAGAGGTTCTGATCGTGCTCGACCACCTGTTCCGGCGGCAGGTAGCGCGTGTGCCCATCGTCGCCCAGCGGCTCGAGCATGCCGTTGATCGCCGCCGTCGTCATCGCCTGATCGTCGATCTTGCCCGGCTCGACGAAGTGTTCGTGGACGAGCTTCCAGACCTCGTCGATCACGCGCGGGGCCTGCGCCGTCTCCGTCGGCGGCGGTGCGGCGGCGCCGGCACCCATGCGCTCGACGACGATGCCCGTGCCGAACCCGGTCGTGAAGACGCCGAGCAGGGCCACGATCGCCAGCAGCAGCACGCCCAGGCTGCCGCGCTGGCTGCGGGGGAGTTCCGTCTCGATGGACGGGTCCGGGATCAGAGGAGGGACGGCGGTCCCGGAGTGCGTCGCTCCCCGCTGGTCGGCTTGGGCGGACTCCGCTTCACGGTCCGCCGGGTCAATGTGCTGCGAAGAGACGCGATCCATGGATGCCTCCACCCCGGCATGGGATCGAGAAACCATACGCCAGCAAAGCATACCAACTCGCCTCGGAAGGCTCGTGCCGCGGCGCCGCCCCGTTCAGCCACGGTTCAGGATGCGTTCAGATCACGCTCAGCCACGGTTGGCACGCTCATCGTGCCGGAGTGACGGGGCCTCCCGCCGCCCCGAGCGGCCGGCACACGCCATCGTTGTGGAAGCGGAGGTGCAGGAACCGTGCAACGACAGATCGCGCTTCTCCCCGCGGTCGCCCTGATCGCCATCGCACTCCTGATCGGATTGACCGGTGGCGCCGTGCTCGGTGGGCTCGCGGGCTACCACTACGCCGCTGAGCGCCGTGATACCCCCAGCGTGGCCAGCATACCGGCCCCGACGGCGAGCGCGGACCCGTCGGACCTGACGAATCCGTCAACGGACGAGATCGTCGCGCGGGTGAACCCGGCGGTGGTCACCATCGTCGCCCACCTGGGCGGCGGCGCGCCGTCGCAGGGGACCGGGACCGGCACCGGGATGATCATCGACGACCAGGGGCACATCGTGACCAACTCCCACGTGGTGGACAGCGCCGACTCGCTGGAGGTCATCTTCAGCGACGGCCGCCAGGTGCCCGCCACCGTCGTCGGCGGCGACCGCTACCAGGATGTCGCCGTGGTCAAGGTCGACGGTCCCGTGCCGGCCACCGTCACCTTCGGCGACTCCAGCCAGGTGAAGCCGGGCCAGGCGGTGCTCGCCATCGGCAGCGCGCTGGGCGAGTTCCGCAACACGGTGACCACCGGCGTCGTCAGCGCCACCGGGCGCAGCCTCGACACCGGCGAGGGCTACCGGCTCGAGCACCTGATCCAGCACGACGCCCCGATCAACCCGGGCAACTCCGGCGGGCCGCTGCTCGACGAGGCCGGGCGGGTCATCGGCATGAACACCGCGATCGTGCGCGGTGGCTTCGGCCAGCCGGGGGCCGAGGGGCTGGGCTTCGCCATCGAGAGCAACACGGTCAAGCAGTTCGCCGAGCAGATCATCGCCACGGGGCGGGTCGCGCGGCCGTATCTCGGGATTAGCTTCCGCGCGGTCGCCCGGCCGGGCGGCCCGGGCGGCGACGCGTCGGCGCAGCCGGTGCTGGTGATGGCGGTTGCCCCCGGCAGCCCGGCCGAGGAGGCGGGGCTCCAGCCGGGCGACCTCATCACCGCGATCGACGGCACGACCCTCGACGACGAGCACCCCTTCATCAACCTGCTGTACGCCCACGAGCCGGGCGACACGGTCACGCTGCGCGTGCAGCGCAGCGGCCAGAGCCGCGACGTGACGGTCACGCTCGAC
>JASBVL010000014.1 GCA_029961075.1 Sphaerobacter sp. | reverse complement strand
GCCCAGGCGGGTGGTGCCTGGCGCGTCCGCCCTCCTCCGTCGCCACCCCCGGGCGCCGCGTCCCGCCCCCGCACGGTGGGGGGGCACTCCACGGATCACGCGCCCGGGCGCCGCATCCCTCCTCAATCGGCGCGCTGCTCGGCCGACTCGGGCGCGATGCGCGGCGCCGACCCGCCGACGGGCTCGCCGGGCAGCGCCTCGCCGGCCGCCGGCGTGGCCGCGTCGACGTGCGACGTCTTCAAGGGGATCTCCCGCAGGAAGACCGTGGCCGCCAGCGCCAGCACCATCGACACGGTGCTGATGAGGAACAGGCCGGTGATGGCGCTCGCCAGGCTCTGCCGCATGGTGTCCATGAGCTGGTTGAACAGGGCGTCGCCCTGCGCCCCAAAGGCCGCGAACGCCTGCTGGATCCGCGCGGTGGCCTCCGGCGCGAGCAGGAGCTGCGGATTCTTCAGCTCGGCCAGCCGATCGGGCGGGATCGCCTGGCGCAGCGTGTCGGGCAGGCGGGCGTCAAAGGCGCTGCTGTACCGGCTGTTCATGACCGTGCCGAGGACGGCCACGCCGATGGTGCCGCCGATGGACCGGAAGAACTGCAGCCCGGCGGTCACCTCCCCCAACTGGCGTGCGGGGAAGGCATTCTGGACGACGATGGTGAACAGGCTCATGGTCGTGCCCAGGCCCAGGCCGGTGATGACCATGTTGCGGATCACCAGCCCGCTGGTGGCCTCCACCGTCATGCGCGACAGCAGGAAGGTGCCGACGGCGGCGACGGCGAAGCTGCCCAGCGCCAGCGCCTTGTAGCGGCCGGTGCGTGACATCAGGTAGCCGCCGACGACGCTGCTGGTGATGAAGCCGAGCATCATCGGGGTGAGGACGGCGCCAGAGTTGGTCGCGCTCTTGCCCACCACGCCCTGGATGAAGAGCGGCAGGTACATGATGGCGCCGAACATGCCGGCGCTGGCGATGAAGCTGGCCAGCACCGACACGGTGAAGATGCTGTTGGCGAACAGCCGTGGGCTGATGATCGGCTCGCGGGCGCGCAGCTCGACGCCGATGGTGATCACCAGCATCACCGCGGAGAAGGCGAGCATCCCGATGATCTGGGGCGAGCCCCAGGGATACTCGGTGCCCGCCCAGGAGAAGGCGAGCAGCATCGGCACGGTGGCGGCCACCAGGGTGGCGACGCCCAGGTAGTCGATGGTGTGGTGGCGCTGCGAGCGGAGCTGGGGCAGCGCGACGGCGGCCGTCAGCAGCGCCAGGGCGCCCACCGGCATGTTGACGTAGAAGACCCAGCGCCAGCCCCAGTTGTCGGTCAGCCAGCCGCCCAGGGTGGGGCCGACGATGGACGAGAGGCCGAAGATCGAGCCGGTCAACCCCTGCCACTTGCCGCGCTCGGACGGAGGGAAGATGTCGCCGGTGATGGCGATGGCCAGCGGCAGCATGGCCCCGGCGCCCAGCCCCTGGACGCCGCGGAACAGGATGAGCTGGGTCATGGTCTGCGACATGCCGGAGAGGGCCGACCCCGCCAGGAAGAGGGCGATGCCCAGCAGGAAGAAGAGGCGTCGGCCGTAGAGGTCCGACAGCTTGCCGTAGATCGGCACCGTGACGGTCGAAGCGAGCATGTAGGCGGTGAACACCCAGGCGTAGTGCTCCAGCCCGTTGAGGTCGGCGATGACGCGCGGCATCGCGGTGCCGACGATCGTCTGGTCGAGGGCCGCCAGCAGCAGGCCGAGCAGCACGCTGGCCATGATCAGGACGAGCCGCCGAGTACTCACCGCCCCACGCAGGACCGGCGACGTCGCCGTGCGGGGCTCCTGCGCCGTCTCGGTCATGGGTCCCATTCCTTCCATCGAACGCGACGCGGTCCCGGCCGCCCCTCAGCCGCAGGTGTCGGCCGTCGGTGACCGCGGGTGCGCTGCACGGTCCGCCGCGCACTGCGCGGCCACGTGGCGCTCGGCCACCGCCGCGAGCGCGGTCAGTCCCTGCAGCAGTGCCGCGACATCCTCGTCGCTGAGCTGCTCGAGCCAGGCGCGGAGTTGTTCGCACCCGCCCTGGCGCAGCCGGGCAACCAACTCCTCGCCCTGCGGCGAGAGGCGGGCCACCATGCGCCGCCGGTCCGTGGGATCCTCCGCGCGGATCACCAGGTCCGCCTCCACCAGGCGCAGGACGAGGTGGCTGGCGGTCGGGAGGCTGATCCGCTGCGCCGCCGCGATCTCGCTGATGCTGGCCGGACCCTCATGCGCGAGCGTGACGAGGATCTTCATCTGCGCCATCGTCAGGTCGAGATCCCGCCAGACGGGCGCCGCCATCCAGTGCAGGGCACGCGTGATGCGGCGGTGCCGGTCGAGTACCGCGTCGATCGTCGTGGCTCGGGAGTCAGCCATGCCCGTCCCTCCTCGCTGCGCAGCCCGCCGATGCTAGCACATTACTTCGATGACGTCAATCCATTCGACGACATGAAAGTGAGGGGCGGGGCCAGCGCACGGCGCCGACCCCGCCCCGCGGCAGGGAACCATTTTCTTTCCGTTGACGTATAAATAAATGGAGGGGTCCCCCAGCGGCAGCGATGGCTGACGCCCTCTCCGGATCGTACCGAGCGATCCCTGCTCTATCCCTCCCCTTCCCGCGCAGATCGGGCCGCTGAGGCCCGATCTGCGTGTGCGGGGTTGGCGCGATCGCTCCGGCCGGTCCGCGCGACGCGTGCTAGGCCCCGGCGGTCGTCGGCCCGCCGGCAGCGCGCCAGGCGGCCATGCCGCCGGCCACGTTGCGCACGTCGTCGCGGCCCCGCGCCCGCAGCAGGGAGGCGGCGACCATGCTCCGCTCCCCACTGCCGCAGATGACGGCCACCGGCCGCTGCGGGTCCAGCGCGGCGGCCTGCGCCGCGACGCGGGAGAAGGGGATGTGGATCGCCCCCGGGATATGACCGCTCGCCCACTCGCCCGGCTCCCGCACGTCGAGGACTTGCAGGCGCTCCCGCGTCGCCTGAAGCTCGGCGACAGTCATGCTGGGGATCTGCGCGACCGGCTGGCCGGCCGCGCGCCAGGCGTCGATGCCGCCCGCGAGATAGCCAACGACGTTGGTGTAGCCGATCACCGCCAGCGCGGTGGTGGCCCGCGCCGCCGCCGACGAGGCGGCGGCGACCAGGAGCAGCGGCGTGTCCACCGGGACCACCAGACCCACCCGGTTCTGGAACTGCGCCCCGTCGAGCCACACGCCGATCGCGCCGGGGATGTGTGCCTGGCCGAAGCTGGCCGGCTCGCGCACGTCGAGCACCTGGCCGCCCTGATCGAGCAGCCGTCGCGCTGCGGCCGGATCCATCGGCGCCGCGGGATGCAGCGCCAGCGGCGCCGGGCCGCGGTTCAGCTCGACGATGCGGTGCATGTTCGGCGGACGCTCCGGCAGGTTCTCGCTCATGTACCGCACGAAGTCCGGCCGGGTCGCGATCGCGAGCGCCGGGTTGAAGCGCCGCTCGAAGCCGATCGTCGTGCCGGTCATGCGGTTGCTGACCCGGCCGCAGAGCGAGCCGGCGACGTGGCCGGGGTAGACGAGGGTGCCCTCCGGCAGGCCCAGCAGGTGCCGGTGCAGGCTGTCGAACAGCGTCCCGGCGCCCTCACGCCCGTCGACTGCCAGGTCGGGCCGGGCGACGTCGCCGATGAAGAGCGAGTCGCCGGTCAGCACAGCCCACGGCTCGTCGCCGCGCGAGGTGTCGATGACCGCCAGCACGATGTGCTCCGGCCGGTGGCCGGGGGTGTGGATGACGCGCAGCCGCACCTCGCCGAGCGCCAGCTCATCCCCATCGCGCAGCGGGCGATGCGGGTAGGCGACCCCGGCCGCCTCATGCACGGCGATCGCCGCGCCGGTGCGCGCCGCGAGCTGATGGTGGCCGGCGACATGGTCGGCGTGGTTGTGCGTCTCGATCACGTAGCGAATCCGGAGCCCCTCGCGCGCGGCCAGCGCCAGGATCTCGTCCACCATGTCGATGCGGGGATCGACCACGGCCGCCTCCCCCGCCGCCTCCGAGCCGACGAGATAGGCGGCGCAGCCGATGTCGCGCCTCAGGATCTGCTCGAGGATCACCGGCTCTCCCTCCTGCGCTCCCGGGCGCGTGGCCCGGCGCCGATGCGCCGTCCGTCAATCCCCTGCGGACCGACTCGTCCGCCGCCGCGGGCGCCGCGGCCAGCGCGCTCCCGCGCTGCAGTTGCTCCAGCAGTACCGCCCGCGTCGTCCGGCAGGCGTCGAGGATGCGCCGGTCGGTCAGCGCGTAGCGCATCGTGGCGCCGACGCGCTCCGCCCGCACGACACCGCGCTGGCGCATCACGGCCAGGTGCTGACTGATCTTGGCCTGACGCTGCCCGGTCGCGGCGACCAGGTCCTTCACCGCGAGCGGGCCGTGACTGAGCAGCTCCAGGATCTCCAGGCGCGTGGGGTCGGCCAGCACCTGGCAGAGCTGCGCCTGCAGCCGGTACAGCTCCCGCGCCCGCCCG
This sequence comes from Sphaerobacter sp., assembly GCA_029961075.1. Classification (GTDB taxonomy): domain Bacteria; phylum Chloroflexota; class Chloroflexia; order Thermomicrobiales; family Thermomicrobiaceae; genus Sphaerobacter. Next base: position 6,969 of record JASBVL010000014.1, on the reverse strand, counting down.
TTCGGCTCCATCCCGTGCATCGAATCATTCCTGCATGCGAATGAGCGAATATTATAACAGCATAGCAAGTGGCGACCGGCGCGTCAAGAGCCGGGGCGTGTCGCACGGACCACCGCCCAGAGATGCGGAAGGGCACGCGGCCCGTCCCGACTCACGCACGGGACGGGAGCCGGCGAGGCTCCGTGCGACGCCGGCGCGCCACGGGGCCGGCACCGCGCGCCCACCGTGGCCGCCCCCACCGCGCGCCGGACGGCGCCCCACGCCGCCCACCCCCTGACCGCCTGGCACATCTTGCACGGGGCGCGGCGGCGTGATACCATCGGGGCGGCTGGGTGTACGTACACTCGCGCGCGGTGCCCGGCCGGGAGATCCCCGGGGAGAACGTCGCGATGCAGGCCAAGCAGCTCTGGCAGACCGCGCTGAGCGATCTGGAGCAGACGCTCTCGCGCGCCAACTTCGAGACCTGGCTCCGCAACACCGAGATCATCAGCTTCGAGGACGACTGCGCGACCATCGGCGCGCCGAACAGCTTCGCCGTGGAGCAGCTCCGCAACAAGTTCGCGGTGCAGATCCAGAACACCCTGTCGCTGATCCTCGGGCGCCGGATCGCGGTGCAGTTCACGGTGCTCAACAGCGGGCGCCGGGCGGGCCCGGCCGTCGCGCCACGGCGCGGCGCCGGGCGGGAGCGCGCGCGGCCGCTCGAGGTGGGCGCGGGTGGCGTGGCCACCGCCGTCGCCGCGCCGGTCCAGCAGCTCGAGTTGACCGCCACGCCGGAGCATGGGCTGAACCCCCGCTACGTCTTTGAGAAGTTCGTGGTCGGCTCCAACAATCGGCTGGCCCACGCCGCGGCGCTGGCGGTCGCCGACCGGCCGGCGGACAAGTTCAACCCGCTCTACATCTACGGCGGCGTCGGGCTGGGCAAGACCCACCTGCTGCACGCCATCGGTCACCGGGCGCTGGCCCGCAATCCCGAGCTGCGCATCCGCTACGTCTCCTCCGAGACCTTCACCAACGAGCTGATCCACGCCATCCGCCAGCAGCGCACCGAGGACTTCCGCAACCGCTACCGGACCATCGACATCCTGATGATCGACGACATCCAGTTCATCGCCGGCAAGGAGAGCACGCAGGAGGAGTTCTTCCACACCTTCAACGCGCTCTACCAGTCGGGCAAGCAGATCGTCATCAGCAGCGACCGGCCGCCCAAGGCCATCCCCACGCTCGCCGACCGCCTCCGCTCCCGCTTCGAGGGGGGCTTGCTGGCCGACATCCAGCCGCCGGACCTGGAGACGCGGGCGGCGATCCTGGCGGAGAAGGGGCGCGAGCAGGGCGTGACCGTGCCGGACGATGTGCTGGAGTACGTCGCCCGCAAGGTGGAGAGCAACATCCGCGAGCTGGAGGGGGCGCTCAACAAGATCATCGCGCTCGCCCAGCTCTACCACCGGCCCATCTCGATGGAGCTCGCCATCGAGGCCTTGAACGACAGCGCCGGTGCCGGCCGCCGACCGGTGACCGCCGAGCAGGTGGTCGACACCGTCGTCAACTACTATGGCATCACCCGGCGCGACATCACCGGCCCGGGCCGACGGCGGGAGATCGTGCTGCCCCGCCAGGTCGCGATGTACCTGCTCCGCGAGGAGACCGACGCCTCCCTCGTCGAGATCGGCCAGTGCCTCGGCGGGCGGGACCACAGCACCGTGCTGCACGGCATCGAGAAGGTCGAGCGCCAGCTCGAGACGGATTCCCGCCTGCGTGGCGAGATCATGGCGATCCGCGAACTCCTCTACACCGCGGCGGGGTGAGCCCGCGCCCCTCCTATCACCCCTGCTGGCGCCATCCGCCGCCTGCCTGCGCCGGAGCTCGTTCGGCGGCTTCCTCCGAGACGGCATAGCCCTTGCGGCGCCCGGCTGTTGCGGGGGGCAGCCGGGACCTGGAGGGAGCATCGGATGAGCATCATGTCATGGGATCCGTGGAGCAGTGCCCTCGCGCTGCGTGAGACCGTCGACCGACTCCTGGGCAGCCCGCTCGATCTGCGCATCGAACAGATGGGCGGCACCGCGATCGACCTGCGGGACGAGGGCGACGCGTATGTGGTCACGGCGGCCCTGCCGGGTGCGCGTCCGGAAGACATCGAGCTACGCATCACCGGTCAGCTGCTCGAGATCGCCGGCGAGACGCGGGCGATCCCCGAGGGCGAGGCGACGGGGCGCTGGCTGCTGCGGGAGCGCGAAGCGATGCGGGTCGAGCGGGTGGTCCGGCTCCCGGCGCCGGTCGATGTCGACCAGGCCGAGGCGCGCTGCGAGCTCGGCGTGCTCACCGTGCGCTTGCCCAAGGCCGTGGCGATGGGCGCTCGCCACATCCCGGTTCGGACCACGGCCGGAGCCCGGGCCGCGGAGCGCGCGGCGCCGGCCGTCGAGGAAGAGGGCGTGGGGCACGTGCAGCCCCGGCGGCCGCCCACGTCCGCGTCGCCCGAGCGCGTGCCGGTGACCGGCACGACGCCGAGTTCCCCGCCCGAGCCGACCGGCACGGCCGCGGCGCCGAGCCGCCCGGCGGACCGCACCCAGGTGCAGGCGGGGATGGAGGTCGTCGGACCCGACGGCGGGCACATCGGCCTGGTCAAGGAGGTCCGGGAGGGGGATCTCCTGGTGGACCGGAAGCTGCAGCGCGACGTGTACGTCCCCTTTGACGCGGTGCGGAGCGTGGAGTCCTCCCGCGTCGTCCTGACCGTCCCGCCGGGCCAGGTGGACGCCATGCACTGGGAGCATCCGCCGCTCGCCCAGTGACCCTGAGCCGGGCAGCGACCGGTCACCAGGGTGCCGCGAGGGCCGCGCCCTCGGCCGGTCTCCGACGATGGCGGCAGCGTCCGCGGCGGGCGGCCCGGCGCGGACCCAGGGAAGGACCGCGCCAGCATGGCCGAGATCGGCTACGCCCTCTCCAGCGAGGAGCACGACGCACCGGCACTGGTGCGCCTGGCGCGGGAGGCCGAGGAGGCGGGGTTCGCCTTCGCGCTCATCTCTGACCACTACCATCCCTGGATCGATCGCCAGGGACACAGCCCCTTCGTCTGGGCCGTGATCGGTGCCATCGCCCAGGCGACCGCGCGCCTGCGGCTCGGCACCGGCGTCACCTGCCCCACCATGCGCTGCCATCCGGCCATCATCGCCCAGGCCGCGGCCACCGCCGCGACGCTGATGCCCGACCGCTTCTTCCTCGGCCTGGGCAGCGGCGAGAACCTGAACGAGCACATCGTCGGGCGGCGCTGGCCGCCCGCCGCGGAGCGCCTCGCCATGCTCGCGGAGGCCATCCAGATCATCCGCCGGCTGTGGGAGGGCGCGTGGGTCACCCACGACGGCGCGTACTTCACCGTGGACCGTGCGCGCCTCTACGACGTGCCGCCCGCGCCGCCGCCCGTCTTCGTGGCCGCATCCGGCCCGAAGGCCGCCCGCCTGGCCGGCGACCTCGGCGACGGGCTGATCAGCACCGCGCCCGATCCCGCGCTGGTGCACGCGTTCGTGGAGGCCGGGGGCGGCGGCCTGCCGCGCTATGGCCAGCTCACCGTCTGCTGGGCGCCGGGCGAGGCCGCGGCGCGCCAGATCGCGCGCGAGCGGTGGCCGACCGCGGCGCTCACGGGCGATATGACCCAGGAGCTCCCGCTGCCGCGCCACTTCGAGCAGGCGAGCGCGACGGTCCGCGAGGAGGATGTCGCGCAGGCGATCGTCTGCGGCCCGGACCCGGCGCGGCACCTCGCCGGGATCCGGCGCTTCCTCGACGTCGGGTTCGACGCCGTCTACGTGCATCAGGTCGGCCCCGATCAGGCCGGCTTCTTCCGCTTCTACCGGGAGCACGTGCTGCCGGCGCTCGCCTAGGCGCCGCGCCGGGAGACCACGGACCCGGGCGCCGCGCGGACGCGCCCCGGCCTGCGCGGACCCTCCGGGCAGGCCCGCGCTTATCCCCACGGCACCAGGCCCCCCGTCGGCGGCACGCCGGGCAGGCGCGCGCGTCGGATGACGGGGTAGGATACGGGCATCCCGTGCAGCGGCTCCTGCCTGCGGCCGACGCCCGCGGCCCGGCGCCGGGCCGACTGTATACAGCTCTTGCTGGCAGCGTGGCTGCCGCATGGGGCGCCTGTGCCCGGAGCCGCGGACGACCGCCGGGTCGCCACGCGCCGGCACCCGGGAATCGTGCGGCAACCTGCTTGACAGCCGTGGAGGTGCGCATTAGGATGATCGTATACAACAATCCCGATGGGAATGACAGGCAGACCGGCGCGCCGCAGCCGGCCGACGCGACCCGCGGCGCGGTGCGGGTGAGCAGTGCCGAGGTGTACGCCGAGATCCGGCGGCTGATCCTGAGCGGGGTCTTCCGGCCGGGCGAGCGGCTGATCGAGGAGAGCGTGGCGCAGCGGCTGGGCGTCAGCCGTACCCCGGTGCGCCAGGCGCTGACGATGCTCGAGGCCGAGGGGCTGGTGGAGATCGTCCGGCACCGCGGCGCCACCGTCTGCGCCTTCGGCGTCGACGACGTGTGGAGCCTCTACGACCTGCGGGCGGTCCTCGAGGCCCACGCCGCGGGCCGGGCCGCGACGCGGATCAGCGCGGCCGAGCTGGAGCGGATGCGCGCGCTCGCCGACGAGATGGAGCGGCTGGAGGAGCAGCCGCTGGCCAGCCGTGAGGACGAGGTGCGCTGGCTGGTGACGCACAACCAGGAGTTCCACCAGATCGTCATCCAGGCCAGCCGCAATCCGCACCTGGAGAAGCTGGTGCGCCGCACCGTCGAGGTGCCGCTGATGTTCAAGTCCTTCTTCTGGTACAGCGCGCGGGAGCGGGCCGTCTCGAACCACTTCCACCGGATGATCCTGCGCGCGCTGGAGGAGCGCGACGCCGCGCGGGCCGAGTTCGTCATGCGCGAGCACATCTACGAGGGGCGAGACTTCGTGATTCAGAAGCTGAGGGAAGAGCTGCGATGACCACGGCGACGCGCCCGCTGGCGGGGGTGCGGGTGATCGAGATGGGGTCGCTCCTCGCCGGCCCGTTCTGCGGCCAGCTCCTGGCCGACTTCGGCGCCGAGGTGATCAAGGTCGAGCCGCCCGGCAGCGGCGACCCGATGCGGGACTGGGGCCAGCACCGCAAGGACGGCCGCTCCCTCTGGTGGCCCGTGATCGGGCGCAACAAGAAGTCGATCACCCTCAACCTGCGCGTGCCGGAGGGGCAGGCGCTGGCCCGGCGCCTGGCGGCCAGCGCCGACATCCTGGTCGAGAACTTCCGCCCGGGCACGCTGGAGCGCTGGGGGCTCGGCTGGGACCAGCTCAGCGCCGTCAACCCGGGCCTGATCATGGTCCGCGTCTCCGGCTACGGCCAGACGGGGCCGTACCGCCAGCGGGCCGGCTTCGGCGTGATCGGCGAGGCCATGGGCGGCCTGCGCCACGTGACCGGCGACCCCGACCGGCCGCCGCCGCGGGTGGGGATCAGCATCGGCGACTCGCTCGCCGCGATCTTCGGCGCCCTCGGCGCGCTGGTCGCGCTGCACCACCGCGACGTCAACGGCGGGCGGGGGCAGGTCGTCGACGTGGGGATCTACGAGGCGGTCCTGGCCCTGATGGAGAGCACCATCCCGGAGTATGCCCTCACCGGCTACGTCCGCAGCCGCACCGGCGCGGTGCTCCCCGGCGTGGCGCCCTCCAACATCTACCCGGCGCGGGACGGCAGCTACGTGCTCATCGCCGGCAACGCCGACACCGTCTTCCGCCGGCTCGCGGCCGCCGTCGGCCACCCCGAGTGGCCGGACGACCCGCGCTTCGCCACCCATCAGGCCCGGGGCGCGCACCAGCAGGAGCTGGACGACCGCATCGCCGCCTGGACGCGCGAGCGGTCGCCGGAGGAGATCCTCGCGACCATGCACGCCGCCGGCGTGCCGGCCGGCAAGGTCTACACCGCCAAGGACATGCTGGAGGACCCGCAGTACGCGGCGCGGGAGAACATCGTCTGGGTCGAGGACCCGGAGCTCGGCCCGATCCCGATGCAGAACGTCGTGCCGCGGCTGACCGCGACGCCGGGGGCCGTGCGCTGGCCCGGGCCGGCGCTGGGGCAGCACAACGCCGAGATCTACGGCGACCTGCTCGGGATCGCCCCCGCGGAGCAGGCGGCGCTGCGCGAGCGGGGGGTGATCTGATGCGCGTGACGATCGTCGAGGTGGGGCCGCGCGACGGCCTGCAGAACGAGCCCACGATCCTCGCCCCGGCCGTGCGCGCCGAGCTGTGCGACCGCCTGGCCGCCGCCGGCCTGCCGCGCATCGAGGCGGCCAGCTTCGTCAACCCGACGCGCGTGCCGCAGATGGCCGGTGCCGAGGCGGTGCTCGGCGCGCTCCAGCGGCGGCCGGGGACGGTCTACGCCGGGCTGGTGCTGAACGAGCGGGGCTACGACCGCGCCCGCGCGGCCGGGGTGGAGGAGATCCACTACGCCTTCCCGGTGACCGACACCTTCGGGCTGCGCAACCAGAACGCGACCGTGGCCGACGCGGTGGCGCTGGCCGGGCGGCTGGTGGCGCGGGCGCGGGCGGACGGGCTGCGCATCACGGTGACCCTCAGCGTCGCCTTCGGCTGCCCCTTCGAGGGGCGGGTGGATCCGGCGCGGGTGCTCCAGATCGCCGAGCAGGTGCAGGCCGCCGGGCCGGACGAGATCGTCCTGGCCGACACCATCGGCGTCGGCGTGCCGCGCCAGGTGCGCGAGCTGGTGGCGGGCGTGCGCGCCCTCGGGGCCACCGTCGGGTGTCACTTCCACGACACCCGCAACACCGGCGTCGCCAACGCGCTCGCGGCGGTCGAGGCGGGGGCGACGATCCTCGACGCCGCGGTCGGCGGCACCGGCGGCTGCCCCTTCGCGCCGCGCGCCACCGGCAACGTCGCGACCGAGGACCTCGTGTACCTGCTGCATGGGATGGGCTACGAGACCGGCATCGACCTGTCGGCGCTGATCG
>JASBVL010000131.1 GCA_029961075.1 Sphaerobacter sp. | reverse complement strand
CTGGCGAACCCGCTGGAGCCGGAGAACATCGTCGACCTGCAGCGCGCCGTGGTCGAGCAGCAGGCCGACCTTGGGATTGCCTTCGACGGCGACGCGGATCGCATGTTCATTCTGGACGAGCACGGCCGCTTCGTCGGCGGCGACATGATCACCGCGCTCGTCGCCAAATCGCTCCTGCGCAAGCATCCCGGGGCCAGCATCGTGTACAACCTGATCTGCTCGCGCGCCGTCCCGGAGACGATCGAGCGCGAGGGCGGCAAGCCGATTCGCTCCCGCGTGGGCCACTCCTTCATCAAGGCCACAATGCGCGAGCACGATGCCATCTTCGGCGGAGAGCACTCCGGCCACTTCTACTTCCGCGACAACTGGTACGCCGACTCCGGCATCATCGCCGCGCTCACGGTCATCGAACTGCTCTCGCAGGAGGGCATCTCGATGTCCGAGGCGCTCAAACCGCTCGACCGCTACGTCCGCTCGGGCGAGATCAATAGCGAGGTGAAGGATCAGCAGGCGGTGCTGCGGGCGCTGGAGAGCCGGTTCTCGGACGGCCAGCTCGACTACCTCGACGGCCTCACCGTCAGCTACCCCGACTGGTGGTTCAACGTCCGGCCGTCCAACACGCAGCCGCTGCTGCGGCTCAACGTGGAAGCCAACGACCCGCAACTCCTGGAAGAGAAGACCCAGGAGGTGCTCGGCATCATCCGCCAGCACGGCAGATCGACATGACCGCGGAGCACCGTGGGGCGCCGAGCGACCGCCCGGCTCCCGGGACCGAGCTGACGATCGTCAAGCTGTCGCCAGACGGGACCGAGGCGGCGCGCTATCCGGGTCGGGCGCTGCCCAGCCCGCCGGGCTGGGTGGCCGCCCGCGCCTTCTGGATCTTCGGGCGGATGGACCTGGGCTACCTCGTCTTTGACCCCCAGGACGTGTTCCTGGAGTACTTCAGCCTGACGCGGCCGTACAACGCCTTCGGCATCTACACGTCGCACGGGCGCTTCAAGGGCTGGTACTGCAACGTGACCCGCCCAAGCTGGCTCGACGGCGACGTCCTCTACTGGCACGACCTGTACGTCGACGTCGTGATCTACCCCGACGGCCGCCACCTGATCCTCGACGAGGACGAACTGGCCCGGGCCGAGCTCGCAACGCGCGATCCGGCGCTGCACGGGATGATCCTGGCGGCGCGCGACGAGCTGCTCCAGCTCGCGCGCGCCCGCGCCTACCCCTTCTCCGAGGCACCGGCGTAACCCGACCGCCACGCGGCCCGCGGATCGCCATTCCCGTTCGTTCGGTGGGGGAGGGCCTGGTGCCCTCCCGCGGTCGATTCGGGCGACTCCGCTGGGGACAAGCCCCGCCCCTACCCGAAGACCGCCCCGCGCGCGGTAGGGGTGGCCGGGGAGGACCTTGTGCCGAACGGAGCCTCCCGCGTTGTCCCGATCGCGAGCCGCCGGGGTGCTCCGTCCGCCAAGCTTCACCCCTTCCGAGACACTCGCGGAGCTGAAGATCGACGCAGGCGGGACACCCCCTCCCATCCTCCCCGATGCCGGGGGTGCGCCCGG
>JASBVL010000130.1 GCA_029961075.1 Sphaerobacter sp. | reverse complement strand
TTGCCCTGGCCGTCGATGAGCGGCACGCGCAGGTTCCAGTCCTGCGCCATGCGGACGAGCGCGTCGTAGATCGCCATGTCCCCGTGGGGGTGATAGTTGCCCATCACCTCGCCGACGGTCTTGGCCGACTTGCGGTACGGCCGGTCGGCGGTGTTGCCCGCCTCGAACATGGCGTACAGGATCCGCCGCTGGACGGGCTTCAGGCCGTCCCGCACGTCCGGCAGCGCGCGGCTCACGATGACCGACATCGCGTAGGTGATGAAGGAGCGCTTCATCTCCTCCTCGATGTCGGTTTTCAGGATGTTACCGGCTCCGTCGATGGCCACCCGCGTGTCCTCCGTTCACTCAACCGATGGTGTCGAGTTCCACGACCTCGTGCGCGTGCTGTTCGATGAAGTCCCGGCGCGGCTCCACGCGCTCGCCCATCAGGATGTCGAAGATGAGATCGGCCGCCATGGCGTCCTCGAGGGAGACCTGGATCAGCGTCCGCGTCGCGGGGTTCATGGTCGTCTCCCAGAGCTCCTCCGGGTTCATCTCCCCGAGACCCTTGTAGCGCTGGGGCTTCTCGCTCACCCCGCCCAGGCGGGCGATGATCCGGTCCTTCTCCTCCTCCGAGTACGCGTAGTATTGCTGCTTGCCCTTCGTGATCTTGTAAAGCGGCGGCCGGGCGATGTACACGAATCCGGCCTCGATGAGCGGGCGCATGTAGCGGTAGAAAAACGTGAGCAGGAGCGTGCGGATGTGGCTTCCGTCGACGTCGGCGTCGGTCATGATGATGGTCTTGTGGTAGCGCGCCTTGCTGATGTCGAAGTCGTCCCCGATCCCCGTACCGAGCGCGGTGATGATCGCCCGCACTTCCTCGTGGCTCAGGATCTTGTCCAGGCGCGCCTTCTCCACGTTGATGATCTTGCCACGGAGCGGCAGGACCGCCTGCGTGCGCCGCTCCCGGGCCAGCTTGGCCGAGCCGCCGGCGGAGTCGCCCTCGACCAGGAACATCTCGGACTCCGACGGGTCCCGGGAGGTGCAGTCCGTCAGCTTGCCGGGGAGCGCCGTCACCTCCAGGGCGCCCTTGCGGCGGGTCAGCTCCCGGGCCTTGCGGGCGGCTTCCCGGGCCCGGGAGGCCAGGATGGCCTTCTCGACGATCTTGCGCCCGACCTGGGGATTTTCTTCCAGGAAAACCGAGAGCTGCTCGCCCACGACGGAGTTGACGAGGCCGGCCATCTCGCTGTTGCCGAGCTTGGTCTTGGTCTGGCCCTCGAACTGCGGCTCCCGCAGCTTGACGGACAGGATGGCGGTCAGGCCCTCCCGGACGTCGTCGCCGGAGAGGCTCTCGTCTTCTTTCAGGATCCGGGCCCTGCGGCCGTAGTCGTTCAGCACGCGGGTGAGCGCCGTCTTGAACCCCGTCTCGTGGGTACCGCCCTCGTGCGTGCGGATGTTGTTGGCGAAGGAGTAGAGGTTCTCCGTGTACCCGTCGTTGTACTGGATGGCCAGCTCGATCTGGCTGCCGTCGCGCTCGGCGTGGATGGCGATCGGTTCCTTGTGCAGGTGGGTTCGGGTCCGG
>JASBVL010000129.1 GCA_029961075.1 Sphaerobacter sp. | reverse complement strand
CGACGATCCGCACCCGCTCGCTCGCCCGGGCCACCTGCCCGCCCTCGCCCTGCACCTCGGCGACCACGACCACAGTCCCCGGCTTCAGGGCGCGCAGAACAGCCGCCGCGCCGGCGGGGGAGAGGTCCCCGTACTGCCGGCCGTCGATGGACCAGGAGACCGGGCCGACAGCGTGCACCGGGTAGGCGATGTAGCCGCCCTTGGAGCCGACCCGGAGCTCGCGCGGGCCGTCGAGCGTGATGGATGGCAGCTCCAACGGAAGGACGGTCACATCCATCGCCACCTCCCCGGGTCCGATCACCGCGTCCAGAGTCGCCTTGCCGGGCCGGTCGGCCCGCACCTCGATGGTCAGCGGGCCGCGGAACATCCCGCCCGGCCGGGACGGGCCGTGCGGCACCAGGGCCGTCAGAGCTGGGTCAACTTCCCACTGGACGGGATCGGCGAAGGAGTCCGCCGGCGCGCCCGGGTAGGCCACCGAGTCGATCAGCGCCTGGGGCGCGATGACTCGGTAGGTGGCCACCTGGCCGGTCTTCAGCGTCGCTGGGCCCTCGATCAGCGGCAGATAGGCGTCGACCCGCAGCCCGCCGGCGGAGTCCCCGCCGACCGTGACCGTGTTGCCGGTGGCGTCCGCCATGTAGGAGGCGGACTCGGTCGCCCCGCCCGCTGAGCGGAGGTCCGCCGAGACGGACACACCCTCATACGTGCCGACGAGCCCGTCGCCCGCAGGGGCTTGGAGCGGGATCCGCCCGGTCCAGCGGCCGTCGGCCCCTGTGGCGCCCTCTGCCGCCGACGGGCAGCCGTACGGGGTGGACACAGACACCTTCGCGCCAGGGACGGGCCGCCCGCGCCCGTCCACCACCGCCACCGTGGCTGGATAGAGCCGGCAGCCGTCGGAGCCGGCCGCCTGGGCCGTCCCGCCGGGAGCTGCGACGGCTGCCGCCGCAACAAGTAGGGCGGCCGCCGAAGCGACCGCCCGGAAGAGCTCGCGCATCGTCACATACCTCCCATGTCTCACGTCAGGCTTCCCGCCCCCGCGGCGACTTCGGCGTGTGCTTTGGCGCGGGCGCCACCGCCGCGGCGAGGACAAGGATCCACACCGACGCGAGCGACG
>JASBVL010000013.1 GCA_029961075.1 Sphaerobacter sp. | reverse complement strand
CCCGACCCCTCTCCCAACTTTGGGAGAGGGGGGACGGAAGGGGGCGGGTCGGCATGGCCCGGCGGCGTCGGACGGAGCCCCGCCCGGCGATGCGTGGTCTACGGCGGGATGGCACTGCCACCACGGGCGGGGACCAGCCCCGCCCCTACCGGAGAACGGGCGGGTGGTGGTCGGTAGGGGAGGGCCTTGTGCCCTCCCGCGGGCGCACCGGGACGCCCCCTGTTGCCCTCGGCCGGCGCTCCACGCGCGGGAGACTCCGTTCGGCACCAGGCCCTCCCCTACCGGATATCGTCACCGCGCGGAGGTGCGGAGGGCAAACGGCTCGCAGCGAGCGCGGCGGCGGTACGGTAGCCGGCAAGGCTCCGTGCGACGCCGGCGCTCCACGGGGACGGCGCGGCGTCGGGCGATGCGGGCGCCATGCGGAGCCGTTGCGCCGCGCGGCGATTGGTGGTACCTACCCCTGGGCGCCACGGTCGGCCCCGCTGCAGGGGGATGACGCGTGGCGCCCTGCGCGAGCGATCGGCACACCGGTGAGGGAGGAGCGATGAAGGTCCTGATCTCGGCCGACATGGAGGGAACCGCCGGCGTCGTGGTCTGGGAGCAGGTCATCCCGCCCGACCTGGCCAAGCGCCCGGCACCGGCCGAATACGAGTGGGCGCGCAACCTGATGGTGGCCGAGGTGAACGCGGCCATCCGGGGTGCCAAGGCCGCCGGGGCGACCGAGATCATCGTGAATGAGTCGCACGACGGGATGCGCAACCTGCGGCCGGGGGATCTCGACCCCGATGCCTGGCTGATCAGCGGCAGCCGGAAGCGGCTGGGGATGATGTGCGGCATCGACCACAGCGTCGACGCGGTGATCTTCACCGGGTACCACGCGCGGGCGGGCACGCCCAACGGGGTGCTGGCCCACACCTGGACCGACTGGGTGCGGGACGTCCGCTTCGGCGACACGCCGGTCGGGGAGTACGGGCTGAACGCGGCCGTGGCCGGGCACTTCGGCGTGCCGGTGGTGATGGTGGCCGGGGATGAGATGGCGGTCCGGCAGACGCAGGAGCTGCTGGGCGACGAGGTCGTGGGCGTGATCGTGAAGTACGGCCTGGGCCGGACGGCCGCGCGGCACATGCACCCGGAGCGCGCCTGCGCGGCGATCATGGAGGGCGCGCAGGAGGGGCTGCGGCGCAAGGACCGCATTCGCCCCTACGTGCCGAAGTACCCGCTGCCGGTGACGGTCACGCTCGACACGGCGGAGGCGGTGGACCTGGCGCTGCTGGTGCCGGGCACCGAGCGGGCGGGCGACACGTCGCTGCGGTATGTGGCGGAGAACGGCGAGGAGCTGATGCTGCGCTGGCAGCTCATCATCGCGGCGGCCTCCGGCGCGGTGCGGTAGGCGGGAAGGGGAACGCCCCTCACCCCCCGGCCCCGTCTCCCACCAGGGGAAAGGGGGGGTGGAGTTGCGGCACAAAGCCCGCCCCTGTCGGGTACGCCCGTGGCCGACCACCGGTAGGGGCGGGGCTTGTCCCCGCCCGAGGTGAATACGGGAGGGCACAAGGCCCGCCCCTACCGGATATCGTCTCCGCGCGGAGGTGCGGAGGGCAAACGGCTCACAGCGAGCGCGGCGGAGGGACGGGAGCCGGCGAGGCTCCGTGCGACGCCGGCGCTCCTTGGCCGGCGCTCCACGCGGGGGCGGGTCAGCTTGGCGCGAGGTGGGGGGTGCGGTGGGTGGCCAGCACCTGGCGCGCCACCGGCCAGTAGCGGAGCGGCGCCGGAACGACGGGCAGGGCGTGGCGGATGCCCCAGGCCAGCAGGCACAGCGCCTGCTCGTCCCGCGCGCTCCAGCGCAGGCCGTAGGCGGCGCGGATCGCGGGCGGCAGCGTGCCGACGGTCACCAGGCGGGTGACGATCCCGGCCGGCCGGATCGGCAGCGGCGCATCGGGCCAGAGGATCAGGCGAGCCAGCCGCCGCGCCGTGTCGGTGACGTGGATGACGCCGCTGGCCTCCATGCGCTGCAGGTAGGCGTCGAGCTCGGCCCGGCTGCGCGGGAAGAAGCCCTCGGGCGCGCCGAGCACGGACTCGAGCACGTGCGTGCCGTAGCAGTAGGCCTCGATCTCCTCCGGGCTGAGCGGCGCGACGAAGCGCTGGTAGACCAGGAGGAAGGAGTCGATCAGCGTCGCGTGGACCCAGCGGAGCAGCTCGGGGTCGTGGGCGGCGTAGGGGGTCCCGGGCGGGAAGACGGGCGTCCCCTCGCGCAGGGTGCCCCGGACGCGGTCGTGGGTGGCGTTGATGCGGCGAGCGGCGCGCGGCGCCTCGGGCGTGTCGTAGGTGAGGGCCAGCATCGCGTCGAGGGTGCGCCGCAGCCGGTGCAGCCCGCCGTAGCGCTGGCGGTGGAAGCCGCTGTGGTCGTCCACCCCGGCCGCGACGAGCGGGTGGGCGAGCTGGAGGAGGATCGCCCGGCCCCAGGCGAGCAGCAGGACGCGCTCGGCGTGGATACGGTGGACGACGGGCGCGGCCGCGTCGCGGGTGCGGGCGTCAGCGCGCCGGGACGCCCGGTCGGCCCCCGGCGGTGCCAGCCTCGTGTTCCCCCCATCGGCCCGGACTGGGCGAGCCGCCACGCTCGGATCCATCGTTACGCGTCGGCGAAGCGATCCAGCCGGAAGAGGCTGATGTCGTGGCGCGTCGCGCCGTCGCGCGCCAGGTCCGCCAGGATCTCACCGACCACGCTGCAGAACTTGTACCCGTGGCCGGAGAAGCCGGCCGCAAGGGTGACCTGCGGGTGGTCGGGCAGGCGGTCGATGATGAAGTGCTCGTCCGGGCTGTTGGTGAACATGCAGACCTTGAGCGCGGTGGTCGGGCCGGCCGCGTCGGGGAAGTAGCGCTCGACCGCCTCGCGCAGGACGGCTTCGTCGCGCTCGCTGAACGCCTCACGGTCCAGGGTGTCGGGGTCGACCTGCTCGCCGAGGTGGTGGTAGAGGCCGAACTTGAACCCGGGGATGCCGTAGACCGGGAAGCCGTAGAAGTGCCCCTCGGCGACCTCCATATTGAAGACCGGGAAGCGCTCGGGCGTGAACAGCTCCGGCCGACGCGGCTGCATCCAGATCAGCACCTGCCGCTCGGGCACGGCCAGCCCGACCAGCCGCTCGACCAGGCGGCTGGCCCAGGCGCCGGCGGTGAGCACCAGCCGCTCGGCCTCGTAGGTGCCGCGCGCGGTGCGCACCCGGACCCCGCCGCCGGACAGCGCCTCCCAGCCCAGCACCGGCTCCCGGCCGTGCACCTCGGCGCCGTGGGCCGCGGCGGCCATGACGTGCGCCACGATGCAGCGCTCGGAGAGGAGGAAGCCGCCCTCCGGCTGGTAGAGCGCCTGGATGCCGTCGGGCAGGCGGTAGCCGGGGAAGCGCCGGTGGAGCTCGGCGGCGGAGAGGAGCTCGTGCGGCAGATCGTGCTCGGCGCAGGAGCGGAGGGCGCCGGGGACGACCGTGCCGTCGGGCGGGCCGGCGTCGATCGAGCCGGTGATGATGAGCAGGCGCTCGCCGGCGGCCGCCTCCAGCTCGCGCCACAGCTCGTAGGCGCGGCGGAGCAGCGGCACGTAGGCGGGGTGCTCGAAGTAGGCCAGGCGGATGATGCGGGTCACGCCGTGCGAGGAGCCCAGCGCGTGGGGGATGTCGAACTGCTCCAGCCCGAGCACCCGATCGCCGCGGCGGGCGAGATGATAGAGGGCGGCGCTGCCCATGCCGCCGAGGCCCACGACGATCGTGTCATACCGCTGCGTCGCCATCGCTCACCTCCCGCGCGCGTGTCACCGTCATCCCGACCTGGCAGTGCCCGCTCCCCGCGGCGGCGCGCTGGGGAGGCGGACGGAGCGGGGCGAGCGCGCGCCGCCCGTTGGCGGCCGAGACGCCCGCCCCGCCGCGCTCACGCCAGCCGGGCCGCCAGCCGGCCGAGGATCGATCGCTCGAAGCGTCCCGGGTCGAACGGCGTCAGGTCCACGTCCGTCTTCCCGGTGGTCATGTAGTCGGCGATGGTCGTGGCGGTCGAGGGGCCGAGCGAGATCCCCTCCATGGCGTGGCCGCTCGCGATGAACAGGTTGTCGTAGCGCGGGGCCAGGCCGAGCGCCACCAGGCCATCCGGCAGCATCGGGCGCATGCCCACCCAGGTGGTCTGGGCCGTGCCCCGGTCCCACCCGGCGATGTAGCGGTTGGCGCCGCGCCGGAGGGCATCGACCCGCGCCTCGTCGAGCACGGTATTGATGCCCGACAGCTCCATCGTGCCGGCGATGCGGAGCGCCCCCTTGTACGGGCTGACCGCGACCCGCACGTCGACCAGGTAGAGCGGGTGGGAGAGCTGCACTTCCGAGTTCTGCACGGTGATATTGTAGCCCTTGCCGGCCTGCATCGGGATGAACAGCCCGGCCAGGGCCGCCACCTTGCCGGTCCAGGCGCCAGCCGCGATGAGGACCTGGTCGGCCTCGAACGAGCCGACGCGGGTCTCCACGGCGGTGATCTGCCGGCCGCGCCGCCGGAAGCCGATCACCTCGACGCCCGCGCGCATCTCGACGCCGTGCTGCTCCAGCCAGGCCACCAGCCCGCGCATGAGCGACTCCGGCCGGACGTGGCGCTCCTCCTTGACCCAGACGGCGGCCTCCATCGGCCCGGCGATGCCCGGCTCGAACTCGCGCAGCTCCTTCGGCCCGAGGATGGCCGGCGGATCGTAGCCGTAGTCGCGCATGGCTTCGATGTCGTCGACCACGTGCTTCATGCTCTCGCGACGGAGGCAGACGAAGAGCATGCCCGCGCGGTGCATCTCAAAGTCGACCTCCTGGGCGAGCGCGTCGTAGAGCTTGTGGGTGTGGCGGCCCAACTCGGCGGTGGCGTGGAGGCCGGCCTCGTAGTCGCGCGGATTGCAGTGGCGCCAGAACTCGAGCAGCCAGGGAGCCAGCCGTGGCACCGCGGAGGGACGGATGTAGAGCGGACTATCGCGGCGCAGCATCCAGCGCAGCGAGGTCCCGACCAGCCCGGGGGCCGGCACCGGACCGGAGAGCGACGGCGTGATCCACCCCGCGTTTCCGGTCGAACACGCCGCACCGAAGTCACCCTTGTCGAGAAGCGTGACCGAGACCCCGCGCCGCGTCAGCTCATAGGCGCTGAGCAGCCCGATCACGCCACCACCAACGATGACTGCTTTGCTCACGATAGTTCACTCCCCTCTGCGGCACACTCCCACACGAGCGACCTCCCGCTCGGCGGCCGTGCCCGGTCGCCGCAGCGCCACTCCAGCGGGAAATGTATCAGACCGGATGGGCGTGTGTCGTGGCCGGCCGGCCCCGGTGGGCTGCACCGCCGATCTGGCCGGCACCGGGGCCAGGGTGGGCAGGTTCCGTCAGTGCGACGGGATCAGTGGGCCGGTATCGGCCGGCGACTAGCGCGGCACCTCCTCGAGCGCTCGCGGCACGGCCTCGGTGACGCCCAGCCGCTGCTGGAGCCGCCGGAGCCAGTGCGGCGCCCACCAGTTGACCCAGCCCATGATCCGCATGGTGGCGGGCACCAGCAGCGCGCGCACGATGGTGGCGTCGATGAAGACGGCGAGCGCCATGCCCACCCCCAGCGACTTCAGCAGCACCAGCCGGTCGACGATGCCCGCGCCGAAGACGGTGATCATGATTAGGGCCGCACTGGTGATGACGCGCCCGGTCCGCTCCAGGCCGACCCCGACGGCCCGCGTGTTGTCGCCGTGCTGCTGATACTCCTCGTGCATGCGGGTGAGCATCAGGACCTCGTAGTCCATCGACAGGCCGAACAGGATGCAGAACATCACGACCGGCACCATCGGAACGATGTAGCCGGTGGGCTCGAAGCGCAGGAGGCCGCTGAGGTGCCCCTCCTGGAAGATCCAGACGAGCGCGCCGAACGAAGCGGTGATCGAGAGGGCCGCCATCAGGATCGCCTTGAGCGGCAGGAAGAAGGAGCCGAGCAGCAGGCAAAGCACGACGTAGGTGGCGATCACGATGAAGGCCAGCACGTAGGGGATGCGAGCGATGATGCCGTCCACCATGTCGATGTTCACCGCAGTGGCGCCACCGACCAGCATCGTGAGCCCGCGCTCCTCGGCCACGCCGGCACTCCGAAGCTGGCGCACCAGGCGCTTGGCCTCCGGGCTGCCGGGGTCGGCGGCAGGATCGACCCGCAGCCGCGCACCAGCGGGGGTCAGGAAGCCGCGGGCGCGGCCCGCCACGGCCGGGTCGGTCGACTGCAGCACGGCGGCCAGCTCTTCCGGGCTGGCGTTCGTCCCGCCGGGCACCAGGTCGAAGATGCTCTCCACCCGCGCGACGCCGGGCATGCGGGCGAGCGCGGCGACGGCCTCGCCCAGCGCGGCGAGGTTGGCCGGGTCGGTCATCTGCCCGGCGTGCGGATAGAGCAGCACCTCGATCGGCGCGACATCGGTGCCGGCGAACTCCTGGGTGAGCTGGTCGTAGGCCACGCGGGACTCATCGTCGCGCGGCAGCATGTCCATACCGGGGGTGCCGAAGTTGACCGAGAGGAAGGGCAGGCCGACCAGGATCAGCCCCGCCAGAACCGGGAGCAGGAAGGCGACCGGGCGGCGCATCACCATTGTTGCCAGCCGGCCCCAGAAGCCACTCCCTTCGCGTGCGGCGGCCGACAACCGCCGCACCCGCAGGCGATCGATGCGCGGGCCGATGAGGACAAGGAGCGCGGGGAGGAAGGTGAGGGCGTAGTAGACGGCGAGGGCCACGACAAGCGCCCCGCCGATGCCCAGCGAGCGCAGCGCGAACATGGGGAAGAAGACCATGCCGATGAGGCCGATGGTCACGATCAGACCGGAGAAGAAGACGGCCTTGCCGGCCGTGGCCAGGGCGACGGCCACGGCGTCCACCACCTCCCGCCGGGCCAGCTCCTCGCGGAAGCGGCTGACGAGGAAGAGGGAGTAGTCGATGCTCACGGCGAGGCCGAGGATGGTGGCGATGTTGAGCACGTAGACGCTGGTGTCGGTCAGGTGCGCCATGACGGCGATCCCGCCGAGCGCCGCGGGGATCGACAGGAGCCCGACGAGCAGCGGCAGCCCGGCCGCGACCAGCGAGCCGAAGACGAGCACCAGGACGACCAGGGTGATCGGCAGCGAGATGATCTCCTGCCGGCGCAGGTCGGCCTGCGCCAGGGTGGTGAACGACTGATAGGCCGCGTCCCAGCCGCCGAAGGCGACGTCGAGCGTCGGCGCGTGGACCAGCGCGCGGTACGCCGTGAGGTCGTCGCCGGCCTGCCCCTGCGGCACGCTGCTGGTGAGCAGGACGTAGGTCTTGTGGCCATCCCGGGAGATGAACGCGTCCGACCCCGTCGTGGCGTAGCTGAGGATGCTGGTGATCTCCGGCCGGGAGGCGAGCGGCGCGATCGCCTGCTGCACCTCGGCCTGGAAGGCGGGGTCGGTCGCCGTCAGCGTGTCGGAGGAGAAGACGATCCAGACGACGGCCCCGCCCTGCCCGAAGTCCCGCGCCAGCCGCTCGGCGACGCTCGCCGACTCCGAGTTCAGGTCTTCCCAGCCCTCGGCGGAGAGGCGATCAAGCCCGCTGGGGATGAGCGGGACCATGACCGCCAGCAGGAGGAGGGAGACGAGGATGACCGCGATGCGATGCCGTGCGACGAAGTAACCCCAGCGGAGGAACATACGCCCTACCCTTTCCGTGGTGCGACCGATGCCCAGCGTCGAGGAGGGTCGGGGCCGAGCGGCCCGGGACGCGCGACGCGAGCGCGTCGGGGTCGGTCACACGAACGCCGCGCCACCTGGAGCCGGTGCGTCGCCCTCCGAAGCGTACGCCGCGCGGCCCAGGTCGCAGCGCCGCTCCAGGGCACCACGACCGCGGGCGGCAGCCGCCTAGTATGCCAGCCGATGCAGTGCCGCGGCGAGGACCTGGATGCCCGCCGCGGCGTGCTCCGGCGCAGTGTACTCGGCCGGGGTGTGGCTCCGGCCGTCCTTGCTCTGCACGAAGATCATGGCCACCTTGGCGATCTCGGCCATGCGCTGGGTGTCATGCACGGCGCCGCTCGGCATCGTCAGCGTCGGGACCCCCTGCTCCCGGGCGACGTCCTCCAGCAGCCGCACCAGCTCCGGGTCGGCCGGGCAGGGCGGCAAGTCGGTGGTGATCTCCCAGTGCAGCCCAAGGCCGCGCCGCTCGGCCACCGCGCGCAGCAGCGCCTCGTGCGCCGCGTGGAGCCGGTCGCGCTGGGCCGGGTTGGCGTGGCGCACGTCGATGGTGAAGGTCACGCGCTCCGGCACGATGGCGGGGAAGTTGGGCTCGACCAGCATGCGGCCGACGGTGGTGACGGCCGGACGCCCCATCTCCTGCGCGGTGCGGATGACCCCGGAGATCATCTCGGCCGCGCCGGCCATCGGGTCGCGGCGCAGGTCCATCGGCATGGCCCCCGCGTGGTCGGAGCGGCCCTCGACGCGCACCACGTAGTGGCGGATGCCGGGCAGCCCGTTGACGATGGCGACCGGCAGGCCCGCCTGCTCCAGGATCGGCCCCTGCTCGATGTGGAGCTCGATCCAAGTGTCGATGTCGCTGCGCCGCGCCTCGGGGATGCGGGCCGGGTCCAGGCCGACCGCGCGCATCGCCTCGGCCATCGTCTCGCCGCCGTAGCCCCGCAGCTCCTCGGTGTCGGCGGGCGTGGCCCGGCCGGTGATGGCGCGGGACCCCCAGAAGGCCGCCGCCGGGAAGCGGCTCGACTCCTCCTCGCAGAGCGAGACGACCTCGATGGTACGCCGGGGCTGGCCGTAGCGCTCGCGCAGGGCGCGCAGGGCGAGGATCCCGGCGATGACGCCCAGCGCCCCGTCGTAGCGCCCGCCGGGGTTCTGGGAGTCGATGTGCGAGCCGGTCGCGATCGACGGCCCGCCCTCGGTGCCGGCCAGGCGCCCCCAGACGTTGCCGACCGCGTCGCGATGGACCTCCAGGCCCACCTCGCGGCACCAGGACGCGACCTGCTCCTGCGCCGCGACCCACTCGGGGGAGTAGACGAGCCGCCGCACGCCGGTGCCGTCGCCGCCGTGACGGGCCAGCTCCAGGATGTAGCGTTCGACCTCGGCCGGGTCGATCCAGATCCGCTCCTGCTGGGACATGCACGCACCTCCCGTCGTTCCGTGTCGCCCGCATTCTCCACCGGCTCGGGCAGCTTGTCGAATGGGCATGGAGGGTACCGTCGAGACCGCTTCGACTCCGGGCCGCTTGCGCGGCCCGCCGCGCAGGATGACACGACGGCGCCCGATGCCCCTGGTAGGGGAGGGCCCGGTGCCCAATGCTGTCGCATGAACCGCTGAAGCGGAGCGGGCAAGCGAGCGCGGCCCCGAGCACCCGCAGCCAGGCGACCCGGGAGACGACGGCCGGGCGCAGCCCGGCGAGCAGGGCGGCCAGCAGCGCCACGATGGCCGCCAGATGCGGCGTGGCCCAGCCCGCCGCCGGGCTGGGGCGCAGGGGGTGCAGCGCCCCGAGCTGGTGCGTGAGCCAGCGGAAGCAGCGCGCGATCTGCCAGTGCCGGCGGGAGAGGGTGCCCACCTCCGGGGCGGGGCGGTCGTGCCGGACCTGCGGCTGGTCACCAGCCGCAACGCCCAGGGGTGGGGCACCGGCTCACCAGCCGGCACGATCGCCCCGGCGCGGTGGTTGGGGCTGCCCAGGGTGATGGTCGCATCGGCCAGGATGGCGTCGCCGGCCGGGGTCGGTGCCGAGTCGACCGGGCGCGTCGCCGTCACCTGAACGGCCGCCTGGGGGTGGAGCGGGCAGACGAGGTCGACGGCGGGGGCACGCAGCTGGGCGACCCGGCGGTGGCCGGAGGAGCCCCGGTCGATGAGCAGGGTCCAGCCCGGGAGCGGGGCCAGCTCGGCGTCGGGCAGGGGGCGGGCATCGGGGGTGTCGGCCCGGGTGAGCCGCAGCCGGGTGGGGATGGCGGCGGCCAGGTCGTCGCCGGCCTGCAGGCGCACGCCCGGGGCGCAGCGTGGCGCTGAGCGGGAGGAAGGGCGGTCGCGGCTGAGCACCCGGCGCCGGCGCGAATCGTTGCCAGCGCGGACCCGGGCGTGCGGCACCAGCGCGGCGACGAGCTGCGCCAGGCAGGCGCTGGGGCGGCCGGTCGAGGAGCGGGCTAGCTGGCGCAGGCTGACGCGCCGGGGCAGGCCGAGCCGGGTCCAGGCGCCCGGCACCGGGGCGAGCCGGGCGTGGGTCTGGCGCAGGCTGGGGCTGCCGCTGCGGACGTGCCCGAGCGGGAGCCATCGGTGGGCCTGGGCGGTGACGTGCGTGCGGTCGCGGTCGGCCCCGGGCCGGGCGGCGGCCCGGGCGACGTGGGGGGCGAGCCGGCGGCGCAGGCGGCGGCTGAGCCCGGGGGGCTGTGGTCGCAGGGGGATGGCTCCTGTGGGTGCACTTCGTGGGCGGCAGACACCCTGAAGTCTACCCGCTGGGGCCACTCCACGTTAATGCGACAGCGTTGGGGCTTGTCACCGCCCGCCGCCTGGTAGATCGCGGGCGGGCACAAGGCCCTCCCCTACCGGCGAACGGCGCCAGTCGCCACGCGGGGCGACCAACCGGACCGATCACGGGAGCCAGAGCACCAAGGGCGCGGCTCAATCCGCCGCCTGCGGCTCCTCGCGCAGCAGCGACGGGCCTTCGCTCGCACGGACCGACGGGAACAGGGCCGCCAGCAGCACCAGCGCGACGAGGGCCGCACCGGAGGCGAAGAGGGAGCGCTGGACGCCGAAGCGCTCGCCGGCCATGCCGCCCAGCGCGTTGGCGACGATGGTCGCGGCGAAGATGAGGGTCGAGCGCACGGCGAAGACGCGGCCCAGCAGGCCGTCGGGGGTGTGGCGCTGGATGAGCGTCACGCTCGGCACGAGCACCATCATGCTGCCGACCCCGCTGACGGCGATCAGGGCGACCGCGAGCCAGAGGTGGGACACGGCGGCCGTCCCCATCACCCCCAGCCCCATGATCACCAGGCCGCCGATGACGAACAGCCCGGTGCGCCCCGCCGGCAGCCGGGTCAGCCAGACACCGGCCAGGACCGAGCCGACGCTGATGCCGGTGCCGAGCAGCGCGTACTCCCGCTCGCCGCCGCCGAGGACGTCCCAGGCGTAGCCCACCAGGAGGGGCCAGGCCGCCCCGAGCGTTAGCGGCCCGAGCAGCATCACCAGCGTGTTGGCGCGCACCAGCGGGTGGCGCCAGGCGAAGGCGATCCCCTCCCGCACGTCGTCCCAGAGCGAGGCGGCCGCGGTGGCGACCTGCGGCCCTCCCCGGTGCCGGATCGAGGCGACGCACAGGGCCGCCAGGATGAACATCAGCCCATCGAAGGCGAAGGCCGCGAGCAGCCCCTGCTCGGCCCCGAGCCAGGCGCTGACCGTGCCGACCAGGATGCCGCCGAGGGGGTAGCCGAGCACGTCGGCGGCGTTCTCCATGATGCCGGAGAGGGAGTTGGCCGCGTGCAGCTCGTCCGGCTTGACCAGCGACGGCAGCATGGCCGTCTTGGCCGGGCGGGAGACGATGGCCAACGTGTTGACCCAGAGGAGGATGGCGTAGGCCAGCCAGAGGTGGACGTGCGCCGCCATCGGGATCAGGAGCACCGCCGGCACCCGGAGGAGGTTGCAGGCGACCATGGCCCGGCGCCGGTCCCAGCGATCGACGAAGGTCCCGGCCACCAGGCCGAAGAGGAGGTCGGGCAGGGCGGTCGCGACGAAGGCGATGCCCGTCTCGGTGAGATCACCGGTCAGGCGGAAGACGAGTGCGGCCAGCGCGACGCGGTGGACGCGGTCGCCCAGCGTCGAGAACAGCTCGGCAGCCCAGAGCGCGGCAAAGTCGCGATTGCGCCGCAGCAGGCCGAAGCTGTGCCCCGCCCGCCCCATGATCCCTCCCCGTGCTGGTCGCGCACCGCGTGCTACGCGGCGGATGGCAGACGATGGGCGCAAGTATAGCGAGGCAGTTGCCACCGAACAAGCAAGAAGACAATCATGGCTCTGATGGATGGTTCGCAGCGAATGAGACACCGTTTACTGGGTTCGTGCCCGGGGCGATCGTCGGGTCAGGTCGCGCGGCCGTCAGCGGAGGTAGCCGCGGAGCCGGGCGAGGGCGACGCCGAGGCGCGTGAGCCGCACCTCGTCGGGGCTGCTGGCGAAGACGGGCGCCTCGAAGCGGGCGCGCTCGAAGTACTGCACCAGCAGCCCGCCCTCCTCGAACGGCTCACTGATCGGGTAGCCAAACACGGCCAGCCCGCCGCCCGCCTCCCAGCGCGCCAGGAACGCCCCGCCGAGGGTGTGCGCCGTCTCCGGGAAGTAGCGCCGGTGGACGGAGGCGGCCGCCTCCGGGGCCGTCGGGTACGCCTGCGGCGCGAGCTGGGCCCCGACGCGACCGAGCGAGACCTCGAAGGGGGTACCGGCGAACTCCGGGTGGTACTCGAACCGGGCGCGCTCGAAGTACTGCACGGTGTACGCGGCCCCGGTGGCCGGGTCGAGCTCGGTGAACTCCTCGGAGATGGGGTAGCCGAAGGCGCCCAAGCCGCCGTGCTCCTCCCAGTAGCGCTTGAAGCCGAAGCTCAGTGAGTGGCCCGTCTCGGGGAAGTAGACGCGATCGGGCGTGGCGTCGACGGGTGGGATGGGCGCGAAGGCCGGATGGGCCGCCACCGGCGCGACGGGGTAGGCCGCCGTGGCGACGGTGCCGGACTGGCCCACCGCGGTGGCCGTCGCGACCCCCTCCGGCAGCAGGCTGAGCGGGCCGAGGTCGACCGCGAGGGTGCCGCTGGCGTCGGCGGCGAGGCCGCGCCAGACGCGGCGCGGCCCCTGCTCCGGGGTCAGCCAGAGCGTGGCCGGCTCGCCCGGCGCGAAGCCACTGGCGGTGAAGTGCAGCCGCGGCCCGGTGCCGGGATCCTCCACCCCCAGCCGCCCGGTGGCCGGCTCCACCACCGGGGCGATGGGCTGGAGGGCCGTCGCCACATCGAGGCGGCCGTGGCCGCTGCGGGCGTCGATGCCGGGCGGGTCGATCGGGACGGCCGCCTCCAGGAGGATCTGGCGCACCGCCGCGGGGGTGAGATCGGGGCGGAGCCCGAGCAGGAGTGCGGCCGCGCCCGCGACGAACGGCGCCGCGGCGGACGTGCCGCCGCCGGTCAGGTAGCCGTTTCCAGTCTCCGGGCTGAACCAGGCGCTGCGCACGTCCACGCCGGGCGCGACGAGGTCGACGAAGGCGGCGTCGGCCGAGAAGGCGGCCACGGTGTCGTCCGGCGTGCTGGCCCCCACCGCGAGCACGCTCGGCGCCGCCGCCGGGTAGCGCCACTGCCCGTCGGGCTGGTTCCCGGCCGCGGCCACGACCACCGCGCCGCGCTCCTCGGCGTAGCGCAGCGCGTCGAAGAGCGGCTGCGAGTCGACGATCCCGCTGGCCGCGATGGTGATCACCCGCGCCCCGTGGTCGACGGCGTAGACGATCCCCGCCACGAAGTCGGCCGTCGAGCCGACCGCCTGGCGGTCGAGGATCTTGACCGGCAGGATCAGCGCGCCGGGGGCGACACCGGTCACCCCGCCGTCGCGGCGGCCGGCGATGATGCCCGCGACGAACGTGCCGTGCCCGGCATCGTCCCGCGCGTCCGCATTGTCGGCGACGAAGTTCCAGCCGGGCAGCACGCGGCCGGCCAGATCGGGGTGATCGGGGCTGACGCCGGTGTCGAGCACGGCCACCACGACGGGCGCCCCGTCGGTGTACCGCCAGGCGGCGGGCGCGCCGACCCGCTGGAGGCCCCAGTCGCCGGGGGCGGCGTCCGCGGCGAGGAACTGCGGGGGCGCGACCGGGGCCGCGATTGCCTGGTCCGGCGTGGCATAGCGCACCCCGGGAGCCGTGCCGAGCTGCGCCGCGACCGCGGCCGGATCGACCCCGGCCGGCAGGTCCACCCGGTACAGCCCGGCAGGGCCGAGCGGGACGACCGCGACCGGGAGGCCGAGGAAGCGGGCAATGCGCTCCTCCGGCGCCACGCCGTCCGCGGGCTCAAGGGAAACCAGCACGGCGCCCCCCGTGGGCGCGGGCGCCGCCGCGGATGGGGTGGCGCGCGGCAGGAGCCCGCTGAGCACGAGCCCGAGCACCAGGACGAGGATGAGCGCCCGTCCGCGCGCCCTGGTTCTCCGGCCGCCGACCGAGCGGCCCTGCACTGTTCTCGTCCCCAGACCCAATCCGAATCCCCTTCGTCCCCGGCGGGCCAGCGCGGGGCGCGGCTGGCCCGTTTGACACGCCTCGCAAGGTAAACGTATAATGGCGCCGGCCGTTGCGGCCGCGCTGCGCGCGGCATCGCATGGTCACTTTTTTGTCAGCGTGTCCATCACTCCGTGAAGGGTAGCGAGGGTGCCGAAGAGGACGTACCAGCCGAAGCGCATCCCGCGCAAGCGCAAGCACGGCTTCCTCCGGCGGATGCAGACGCGCAGCGGCCGGGCGGTGCTGGCGGCGCGGCGGCTGAAGGGGCGCTGGAAGCTGACGGTATCTGACGAGAAGAAGCCGACCCAGCGCTGATTCGCCTCGTCATGATCGCGCGGGCGCTCCGCCTCCGCCGCCCATTCGAGTTCGAGCGCGTGCGCCGGCAGGGCCGCTCTTGGGCGACACCCCTGGTGGTTATGGCGGTCCTGCCGAACGACCTGGGGCAGAACCGATACGGCTTCGCGGTCGGCCGGCGCGTGGGCAAGGCCGCCGCGCGGAACCGGGTCAAGCGCTGGATGCGCGAGGCGACCCGGCGCCTGCATCCCTGCCTGCAGCAGGGGTATGATATTGTGTTTATCGCCCGCGGCACCATGGCGGATCCGGGCGTGACGTATCATCAGGTCTACGACGCGATCGCCGTGTTGACCGAGCGGGCCAAGCTGCGGCAGCACCGTGAGGACTGCTCGCAGGCATCTCCCGACACCCGAGGCACACCGCCGTGACGACGCTCGCGCTCTGGCTGATCCGCTTCTACCAACGCGTCATCTCCCCCGGCCTGCCGTCCAGCTGCCGGTTCTACCCATCCTGCTCGGAATACGGCTACCAGGCCATCGCCAAGTACGGTATCATCAAAGGCGGTTGGATGACGGCTTGGCGGATCTTGCGCTGCAATCCCTTCTCGCGCGGCGGCTACGATCCGGTCGAGTAGGCGCCTGGCGGGGCGCCTGGCGGCTCGGGGTGTAGCCCCTGTCGTGGTCGCTCTGGGAGGATTCTCTCTTGCCAATCTGGAATGAGTTCGTCGGCCTGATCGAGTTCGGCCTGCGCTACCTCGCTGACCACACCGGCAGCGCGGGGCTGTCCGTCATCGTCTTCACGATCCTGCTGAAGACGGTCCTCCTGCCACTGACGGTCAAGGCAGTGCGCTCGACCTCCGCCATGCAGGAGATCCAGCCCAAGCTCAAGGAGCTCCAGAAGAAGTACGGCAAGGACCGTCAGCGGCTGTCGCAGGAGACGATGAAGCTCTACCAGGAGCACGGCATCAACCCCGCCGCTGGCTGTCTCCCGCTGCTGCTCCAGATGCCGATCTTCTTCGGCCTCTACTTCGCCATTCGCAGCCTCTCGGAGTCGGGCACCGGGACCTGGGCCAACCCCTTCCTCTGGCTGCCCAGCCTGGCCTCGCCCGACCCGTTCCACCTCCTGCCGATCCTGGCCGGCCTGTTCCAGTTGATGCAGACGAAGATGACGCGCCCGGCGGGGCAGGGCAAGATCACCGATCCCCAGCAGCAGATGATGAACACGATGATGATGTTCATGCCGCTGATGGTGATCGCGTTCGGGTGGAACTTCCCGTCCGGCCCGGTGCTGTACTGGGCGGTCTCGGCGCTGTACAGTGTGATCCAGCAGTGGTTCATCACCGGCTGGGGCTCGCTCCTCGACTGGATGCCCTTCCTCCCGGACCTGCCGGAGCACCGGCGCCTGGGCTACCAGGACCCGGCCAAGCGGGCGGCAGCGCGCGAAAAGGCCAAGAATAGCTGGTTTGCGCGCTTGAACGCGCGGATCCAACAGCAGATGGCCGAGCCCGGCAGCGGTGGCGGGGCACGGCCCGGGGCCGCGCCGGAGCCCGTGGTCACCCCCGCCGCGTCGGATGGCGGGCGGACGAAGAAGCGCGCCGAGCGGGCGGCGCCGCCGCCACCAACGCCCCGACCCGACCTGGTGCCGCGCAAGACCCGGCCGCGCAAGCGGGACGGATCGGCCGACTGAGACTGATCGCGGAGCGGGGAACGGTTGGAGAAAGGGCGTCGGGCAGAGCATGGATCGAAAGCGAATGCGCAGCGTTGAAATCCAGGCCCGCTCGGTGGACGAAGCAGTGCGACTGGCTCTGGAGCAGTTGGGCCGCACGCGCGATCAGGTCCAGGTCGAGGTCCTGATGGATACCTCGGACGACGAGGACGGCGAGGCACTCGTCCGCGTCACGGCGCAGGATAGCGCACCGGCGCGCGCCGGGCAGGGGGGAATCATGCGGCGCCCGGCGGCTCGTCCCCAGTCCCCCGAGCGCACGCGCCCCCTGGCCGCGGACGTCCAGCGCGCCGACCCGGAGACGGAGCAGGTCGTCAAGACCGTGGTCCACGAGCTGCTCACCGCGATGGGGTTCCCGTGCACGGTGATGGCGGTGGACAACCCGTCGTCGATCGAGCTGGGCCCGGATGAGCCCCCCACCGTCTTCATCGACGTCCACGGGCGCGATCTCGGCATGCTCATCGGCCGGCGAGGGGAGAACCTGGCCCAACTCCAGTACCTCGTCAACGTGCTGGTCAACAAGCGGCTGCCCGCCTGGACGCGCGTAATCCTGGACATCGAGGGGTACCGGATCCGGCGCGAGGAGTCGCTCATCAACCTGGCGCAGCGCGTCGCGCGGCAGGTCGCCCGCAACCGGCGGCCGATCTCGCTGGAGCCGATGCCGCCGAACGAGCGCCGCGTGGTCCACGTCGCCCTGCGGGACGACCCCTCGGTGACGACGGCCAGCAGCGGCGAGGGCGCGCTGCGGCGCGTCACGGTCTACCCAAAGTAGCGGCCCAGCCGGACGGATCGCCCCGGGCCCCGCCCGGCGCCGGTCCACGGCCGCCGCGGAGGTTCCTGCGCCCGCGCGGACGAGGAGCCAAGCCGGCCGCCCCCGGTGAGACGGATGCAGCCATGTCCTACCAGCAGACGCCCGACTACGTCGCCATCGGTCACGTGACCGTCGATCTCCGCCCGGATGGCACGCCCACCCTGGGCGGCACGGCGCTGTATGCCGCACTGACGGCCGTCCGCTTCGGCCTGCGCGCCGCCATCCTGACCCGCGGCAACTACGCGCAGCACGGGCCCGCGATCGGCGAGGCGCTGGCCCGCTATGCGGCCGAGATCGACATCATCGCGCAGGCCGCCGCGGAGCCCACCGTCTTCACCAACGTGACCGTGGCCGGGCGCCGCCAGCAGACCGTCCACGCCTGGGCGGGACCGATTGACCTGAACGGCCTGCCGCCCGCCTGGCGCTCGGCCCGCATCATCCACCTCGCTCCGGTGGCCAATGAGATCGATGCCCGCCAGGCCGGACGCCTCAGCCCCGACTACTTCGGGGTGACGCCCCAGGGATGGATGCGGCAGTGGCAGACCGGGCGACGGCGCCTCGTCACGCTGCAGCCCCTGCGGCTGCCCGACGAGATCCTGGGCCGGATCGACGCGATCGTGGTCAACTCGGAGGAGCAGACGCTGGCGCGCGAGGCGCTGCAGGCGATCGGCGCGCGGGGGCTGGCGGTCGTCACCCGGGGGGCGGAGGGCGCGCAGGTGGTCGACCGGGGGCGGGTGATCGAGGTACCGGCCTACCCGGCCTCCGTGGTCGACGACATCGGCGCCGGAGACGTCTTCGCCGCCGTGCTCTTCCTCCTGCGCGCCGAGCAGGAGCCGACGCCCGTAGCGGCCCGGATGGCAGCCGCCGCGGCGGCGCTCCGGGTGCAGGGCTGCGGCCCGGACGCCGTGCCGACCCGCGAGGCCGTCGACGCGTTCCTCGCCCGCATCGAGCGGACCGCGGCCCGCCCGCGCCGCCGCTGAACGCCGTCCCCGACCGCGACCGAGGATCAGCCACCACCATGTACGTCGACACGATCAGCGCCATTGCCACCCCGCTCGGTGAGGGGGGCATCGGCATCGTGCGGCTCAGCGGCCCCGCCTCGGCGCAGATCGCCAGCGCGCTCTTCCGGCGGGGCCCGCGGCTTCGGCCGGTCGATGTGGCGCGGCTCGACTCCCACCGGCTGTACTACGGCTACCTCGTCAACCCGCAGGACGAGCGGGTGGTCGACGAGGTGCTGCTGGTCCGCATGGCCGCGCCGCGCAGCTACACCCGCGAGGAGGTGGTCGAGATCTCCTGCCACGGCGGGCCGCTGGTGGTGCGCGAGGTGCTGCGGCTGACGCTCGCGGCCGGGGCCCGGCCGGCCGCGCCGGGCGAGTTCACCCTGCGCGCCTTCCTCAACGGCCGGATCGACCTCGCCCAGGCCGAAGCGGTCATGGCGGTCGTCTCGGCCCGGACGCCGGACTCGCTGCAGTTGGCCGTCGATGAGCTCCGCGGCCGGCTGGTGGGGCGGCTCGGCCCCGCCCGCGCCGCGCTGATCGACGCGCTGGCCTACCTCGACGCCGCCGCCGATTTCCCGGAGGACGAGGTGCCACCGCTCGACCTGGAGGCGACCCTGGCCCGCGCCGAGGCGGCGCTAGCCGAGGTGGTCGCGGGCGCCCGGCTGGGGCGCCTGTACCGCGAGGGGCTCCAGATCGCCATCGTCGGCCGCCCCAACGTCGGCAAGTCGAGCCTGCTCAACGCGCTGCTCCGCGCCGACCGGGCCATCGTCAGCGACATCGCCGGCACGACCCGCGATGTGATCGTCGAGTCGATCAACCTGCGCGGCATCCCGGCCACCCTGGTCGACACGGCGGGGATCGCGGACACCGAGGACGTCATCGAGCGCCTGGGCATCGCCCGCTCGCGCCAGGCGCTGGAGCGCGCGGGGCTGGCCATCTTCGTCCTGGACGGCAGCCTGCCCCCCACCGCCGACGACTACCAGGTCGCCGAGCTGTTGCGCGACCGCGTGCTGCGCGACGGTCAGGACCGGCTGGTGGTCGTCCTCAACAAGCGCGACCTCCCGGCCCGCTAC
This sequence comes from Sphaerobacter sp., assembly GCA_029961075.1. Lineage (GTDB taxonomy): Bacteria > Chloroflexota > Chloroflexia > Thermomicrobiales > Thermomicrobiaceae > Sphaerobacter. Next base: position 23,288 of record JASBVL010000013.1, on the reverse strand, counting down.
GATCACGCCGAGATCCGGGCGCTCCTGCCGGGGGCGCCGGTGGTGGAGCTCTCGACCCACACCGGCCAGGGGATCGACCAGCTCGAAGCGGCGCTGGCCGACCGCCTGATCGCCCACGCCGGGGAGGCGGCCGCGCCGGCACTGGTGACCCTGCGGCAGCAGCAGGCGCTGGCCCGCGCGCTGGAGAGCGTGCGGCAGGCCCGCGCGGCGCTGGGAGACGGCGTCCCGCTCGACCTGGTCGCAGTCGACGTGCGCGCCGCCCTCCTGGCCGTGGGCGAGATCACCGGCGAGCAGGTCAGCGAGACGATCCTGGACGAGATCTTCTCCCGCTTCTGTATCGGGAAGTAGGGACGGGCCTACGCCCCGGAGACCACGCCGCGCGGGTTGTTCCGCTCGCCCGCGGTGAACGGGTTCTCCCAGGCAACCCCGCCGCGCGCGAAGCGGTTCGGATCGAAGGGCGTCAGGTCGAAGGCGCTGATGCCCTGCACGATCAACTGCGCCAGCGCCTTGCCCGTCGCCGCGGCCCAGGAGAACCCGGTGCCGTTGAAGCCCGCCGCGACGTAGAGCCCCTTGGCCTCGCCGTAGGGGCCGATCAAGGGCAGGCCATCGGCGGTGAAGCCCATGATGCCGGCCCAGGCGCGCACCACCCGCAGCGGCCCCAGCCCCGGGAAGAGGGTCGTGAGGCACCGGGCGATGCCGCCCAGCACCGGGGGCGTGACCCGCTCCTCGTAGAGGCCGAGCCCCTCGTTCTCGTCGAGCCGGCGGTAGCCGCCGCAGAGGATCTGCCCGGTCGGGGTCTGGCGCCCGTACTCCTTGTCGAAGTTGGTGCCGAAGGGATGGGGCAAGACCGGCGCGACCGGCTGGGTCACCAGGATCTGCCCCCGCGCCGGGACCAGCGCGCCGGGGGGCAGGTCCGGCAGGAGCTGCGGCGTCCAGGCGTTGGCCGCGACCACGACCGTGCCGGTCGCGATCGCCCCGGCCGGTGTCTCGACCCCCTCCACGGCGCCGCCCCGCTGCAGGATGCGCGTCACTGGGGTGTAGGTCACGAAGCGCGCCCCGTAGTGGCGGGCGCCGTTGGCGAGCGCGTGGACGAGCTGGAAGGGCCACAGGTGCCCGGCGTCGCGCGACAGGCGGGCGCCGAGGATGCCCTCGGAGACGACCGGCACCAGCTCCCGCACCTCCTGGGGGTCCAGCAGCTCGACATCCATGCCCTGCTCCTGCTGCAGCCGGACGCTCTCCACCAGGTGGGCGTACTGCTCCTCGGTGGTGGCGATGTCGAGGCTCCCGGAGAGACAGAGCGAGAAGTCGTCGTCGAGCTCCCGGGCGAGGTCCTCCTGGAGCATGCGCAGGTTCTCGCGGGTCAGGGCGCTGACGGCGCGCCCGGCGGCCGCGTGCAGCGCGGAGCCCGCGCCGGTCAGGCCGCCATTGCGCCCGGAGGCGCCGGAGCAGATGCCGCGCTGCTCGAGCACCAGCACCTGCTTACCGCGCAGCGCGAGCTGATAGGCAACCGAGCAGCCGGTCACCCCGGCCCCAATGACCACCACCTCTGCTTCGCGCGGGATCGCGCGCCGCTGGTCCCCGCCCACGGCCCCGCCCCTCTCCTTCACCGGCCCTTGCACGTCAGCATTCTCCCACAACCCATCTCCGTTGCCGGGCAAATGATCGCACAAACCGCGAGGGCCCGGAGGCTCACCCGCACCCCGCCCCCCCCGTCACGCGAGCGCGCAGCTCATGGCGCGACGGTGCCCGGTCTCCTGCCGGCTGGTGCCAGGGGCATGCGGGATCCACGGGCGCGCGACGGCGCCTCACCCGACCAGCGCCTGGACGGCCTGGGGCAGCAGGCTGGCCAGCAGGACGACGGCAACCAGCGCGGCGACGAAGAGGACGGTGATGACGACGAAATGGAGCAGCGCCGAGCGGCTGGCGCGCCGCTGCGCCCGCACCATCTGGGGCGAGACCGGCGGCCGGGTCATGACGGGGGAGGGCCGGCCGGGCACGTTGCCGGTGTAGCGCTGCATCAGGGCGTCGGCGATGGCGCGGTGGCGGATGGCCGCGTCGTAGTCGCGCCGGACCTCCGGCTTGCCGAGCACGGCGTAGGCGGCGTTGAGGAGCTTGGCGCGCTCCTCCGCCTTCGCCCGCTCCTGCGCGGTCGCGGCCCGATCGGGGTGCACCGCACGCATCAGGGTGCGGTAGGCGCGCGTGATCTCGGCCCGCGTCGCCGTGTACGGGACATTGAGCACTTCGTAGTAGTTGATCTCCGGGTCGAAGCGTGCCCCAGGTCTGGCCATGGCGCCGGCCTCCTCGCGACGTGACCCCCACCCTGCGCGCCGGGGTGCCGCTCCGCGTCCATTGTAGTATCTCGCGACCACCGTGCCGGCGGCCCCAGGCGTGGCACCCGTCCTGCAGGAAGAGCACTGCCGCCTGTCGCACGGTGCCGCGCATGCGCCACCGAAGCAGACGACGCAGGGATCCGGCACGCCGACCCACCTACGGATCGGAGCTGGTCGCATGCGTGAGCGCTTCCGCCACCCCCAGGGATCGGAGGCCGAGCTCGCGATCCTGGAGTTTCCGGGGCCGCGGGGCTCGATCTGGACGCTGGTCCGGGATTCCCCGGGGGACCGAGGGCGCGAGACGGTCATGCTCTGCCAGGCCGAGGCGGCCGAGGAGGTCGTCGCGGCGTGCGTGCGGCTCCTCTGCGAGCAATATGGCGGTCGCCCGGAAACCTGGCACGCCGTCGTGGTGGAGTCGCTGGCCCCCTCAGCCTGACGGGCTCCGTCCCAGCGCCAGTCCGCGGCCACATCGCTGCCGTCCGTTGGTGGCATGAGGACAAACGGGGTTGGTCATGCGCGCGTGGGCACGACTGCGGAACCGACTCGCCGACCTCTGGTGGCGCCTGACCGGCCGCCCCAGCCCGTGGACCTGGTGGGAGCGCCGACGCGCCGTCCGCGCCGCGGAGGAGATCCTCGGCGCCGCCGACGCCCGTGCCGCAGGCCCGTTCGCGGGTGGCACTGGCGACGAGTGGTAGGCCGCCGCCGTCCCGGGACCGGCGCAGGTCGATGCACCCGGCGTGGGTCGGGCGCCGCCGCGGGGGACCGCGACGCTGCTACAATGGGTGGCGCTAGGAGGCCAGGCCACGATGCACGACCGCCCCAAGCAGTTCCATTCCCCTGTGCGGCCGCGTGCGCTACCCGCGGTCGGCAGCGGCATGCTCGTCGGTGGCCTACTCCTGGTCGCGTCCAGCGCCAGCCTCCTCAGCGCGGCGCCGCCCCTCTCCGTACTCCTCGTCCTCATCGGCAGCCTTGGCCTGGTCCTGGTCGCGCGGCTGGCGCAGCCCGGCGGCTCGCTGACCGCAAACCTCGATCGGACGACCCGCTGGCACAGCCGACCGGCCGAGTGGCAGGCGCTCCTCGACATCGAGCGCGCCCAGACGGCGCCCGAGCGCCGCCTGCTGCTGGCCCGCGAGTTCCGCCGCCTCGCCAGCGAGGCCCTGGCGGCACCGCCCACCGACCGGCGGCGCTGGCCGCGGGCCGGGCGCCTGGCCGCGCTGCGCCGGCAGGCGGCGCTCCTGCGCGCCAGCGCGACCGACCGCACGGTGGGCTTTCTCCCCGAGCCGCTCCCCGAGGATCAGCTCTCCCAGGCGGTGCTGGCCGAGGCGATTCAGGTCCTCACCGCGTACCTCGCCCTGCTGACGACGGTGCGCCGGGCGCCGACGTGGGACCTCGAAGTGGTGCGCGTGCTCGTGCGCGAGCGCACGCGGCTGGAGGTCGCCCTGGAGCGCGTCAGCACCGCGCTGCGAGAGGCGTAGGGCGGCCGACGGCAACCGTCAGGCGGGGTGCGTGGGCCACGGAACACGCATCACGCATGACTCATGACGCGCTCCGTCTCACGTCGACCGGCGGTAGGCCCGGAACGCCTGGGTCGCGAACAGGACGCCGAGGACGGCGAAGGCGCCCAGCAGCAGGCCGTAGCTCGCCACCGCGCCCCAGTCGCTGCCCAGCATGGCGTAGCGCGCGCCCTGCACCGCCCAGTTGACCGGGTTGGCGCGCGCAATGGCGCGGATCCAGCCGGGCATGAGCGCGGTGGCGATGAAGGCGGAGGAGAGGAAGACGAGCGGGGTGGCGAAGAAGTTGACCACCGCGATCAGCGTCTCCTCGCGCCGGGTGATCAGGGCCAGGCCGTTGGAGATGGCGGCGATCCCGCCGGCGAGCAGGGCGGCCACCCCGAGCATGGTCAGGACTCCGAGCACGCCCCCCGGCACCCGGGCCCCCATCACCAGGCCAACCAGGAGGATGATGGTCGCCTGCACGGCCACCGTCAGCGCGGTGTGCAGCACCCGCGAGGCGATCAGGGCGGCGCGGCTCACCGGCGTCACCAGCAGCCGGTCGATCACGCCGTCGGTGAGGTCCTGGAGCGTTCCCATGCCGCCCCAGGCGGCGTTGAACAGGGCCAGCATGACGATGACGCCGGGCGTCAGGAACTGGATGTAGGAGTTGGTCTCGAAGCCGGGCAGCTCGACGATCCGCTTGAAGAGCTGGCCGTAGAGGACGAGCCAGACCAGCGGCGACACCAGCGACATGAAGACCCAGATCGGGATGCGCACCGTGGCCAGCGTGTGCCGCTTCAGCAGATACAGCGTGTCCATCACGAAGCCCATGAGCGACGCTCCTCTCCCGATCCCAGCCCGTCCGGCGCCAGGTCGTCGGTGATCATCCGATGCCCGGTGTGGAACAGATAGACATCGTCGAGCGACGGCCGCTGCAGCGCGACTGACTGGACCGTGATCCCGGCCCGCTCGAGCACGGTGACCAACTGCGGGATGGCGGTGGCCCCATGCAGCACCCGGGCGATCACCTCCCGGCCGTTGGGCACGACCTCGAGCACGCGGTCGAGCGACTGGAGGACGGCGGCCGCCTCGGCCGGCCGCTGCTCCACCTCGAGCGTCACCCGGTCGCCCCGCACCCCGGCCTTCAGCTCGGCCGGGGTTCCCTCGACGACCACCCGCCCCCGATCGACGATGGCGAGCCGGTCGCAGAGGCGGTCCGCCTCGTCCAGGTAGTGGGTGGTCAGCAGGACGGCCAGGCCGCGCTCCCGCTTGAGCCGGACCAGGTCGTCCCAGAGGGCGGCGCGCGTCTCGGGGTCCAGGCCGGTGGTCGGCTCGTCGAGGAAGAGGACCTCCGGCTCGTGGACCAGCGCGAGGGCGATGTCGAGCCGCCGCTGCATCCCGCCCGAGTAGGTTCTGACCATCCGGTCGGCCGCGTCGGTGAGCCCCACCCAGGCGAGGACGCGCTCGACCCGCTCGCGCACCTGCCGTCGCGGCACGCGGTGCAGGTGCGCCTGAAGGGTCAGGTTCTCGCGGCCGGTGGCGTGCTTGTCGACCCCCGACACCTGCGCCACGTACCCGAGCTTGCGCCGCACCCCGGCCGGATCGCGGCGCACGTCGTGCCCGGCAACGCGCGCGGTGCCGCCGTCGGGCTGCGTGAGCGTCGCCAGGATGCGCACCGTCGTGCTCTTGCCGGCGCCGTTGGGGCCCAGGAGGCCGAAGATCTCCCCCGGCGCCACCCGGAACGTGACATCCTCGACCGCGCGGACGCCGTTCCGATAGGTCTTCCTGAGGTGCTCCGCCACAATCGCGTCCACGGCTGATCCCCCCTGCGCCTCTGCGCTGCTCGCCCACACCGGTTGACCCGCCAGCGGCGGCGCCACGGGGCGCGCGACCGGGCCGCCGTGCGCGCGGCACGGGGCCGCGCCCCCCACCTGCGCGCCACCGCTCAGCGTACCGCTATTCTCGACTGTTGTCAATCAATAACTTGAGATTCGTCCATAATATCCGACTCCGGCCCGCGCGTCGATGGCCAACGGATTGCAGGGGCAGGGATGAGCGCACACGCTGGAACCTGAAAGGGGAGCCGCATGGCAAAGTCGCGCATGGAGCGGATCGCGGCACTGGCACCGCTCCCGCTCCGCATCATCCTCGGCATCATCATGATCGCGCATGGGCACCAGAAAGTGTTCGGGGAAGCGCGCCAGGGCTTCGAGGGCGCGGTCGAGTCGCTGGGCGTGCCGGAACCCGGGCTCGTCGCCCGCCTCGTCAGCTTCCTGGAGTTCGTCGGCGGGCTGGCGCTCATCGCGGGCTTCCTCACGCGCCCGATCGCCCTCCTCTTCTCCGGCCAGTTCCTCTTCATCGTCTTCCGGATGAAGTGGAGCAAGGGGCTCGTGCCGGGCTATGAGTACGACCTGGCCCTCCTGGGCAGCTTCCTCACCCTGGCGATGCTGGGCGGCGGGGCTGGCTCGCTCGACGAGGTCCTCTGGCAGCGCGACAACGCTCAGGAGGCCGCCAGGGAGCGCCGCCTCCGGCGCATGCTCCGGAGCCGGTGACGCCCGGACGGACTGCCCGGCGCCACGCACCCCGGACTCACGCCGAGCGCGGTCGGCAGCCGCCGCTGGGGTCGCGCCGCGATCAGAGCCGCGGCGTCGGATGGGCGGACTCGGCGGCGTCAGGCGCGCCGCGCCAGGAAGTCGAGCACGATGTCGGCGAACCACGCCGGGCGGTCGGCCTGCGGGAAATGCCCGGTGTGGGGGAGGATGCACAGCTCGGCGTCCGGCAGGAGGCCGTACAGCGTGGCGGGCACCTGCACCGGGAAGTAGCGGTCGCGGTCGCCGTGCACGATCAGCGTCGGCGCCTGAATGGTCCGTAGCTCCTCCGGCCGCGGGAAGTCGACCTCGTGGGGATGCTCGCTGAGCGCGATCCAGGCCTGGGCGACCAGGCGCCAGTGGTCGGGCCCCAGCGCGGTGTGCACGGCCCGCGCGCGCTCGACCGACGACGTGACCGACTCGGGCGTCATCGTGCGCCACCAGCGGCGCAGCTCGTCGTCGTAGTGGTAGGTGCCGCCGGCCAGCACCAGCGCGCGGGCCAGGTCGGGCGCGTCGAGCGCCAGGCTGAGGAGCAACATCGCCCCGGTGCTGACCCCGACGAAGGCCGCCCGGTCGATGTCCAGCGCCCGGCAGAGCCCGGCCACGTCGCGGGCGAACTGGCGATGGTTCATCGCCGCGAGGCCACCCGGGTTGTCGGTGCGCCCGTGCCCGCGGAGGTCGGGAACGATCAGCCGGTAGCGCGCGCCGAAGCCATCGAGGTGCGGCTGCCACTGGTCGCCGGTGGCCATGAAGGCGTGGAGCAGCACGAGCGGCGACCCGTCGGCCAGACCGTGCTCGGCATAGTACAACCGCATCCCGTCCAGATCCACGTACGGCATCGCGCGGTCCTCCTCTGGTGCTGGCACAGGCATCCTACCACCGTCGCCGCGGTCGGCGGGAGCCGGGTCCAGCCGGGGAGCGCCGGCCTCGCACGGAGCCCGGCCGGCTCCCGTTCGCCCTCCCGCCCCGCGCGGGGTGGCAGGGGCCTGGGGGCTCATGGACGTTGACGAACCAGTCCGGTATCCGACCCCGATCGGGGCCCGGGGCTGAAAGCCCCGGGCTCACAACCAAAGCCGGCTCAAGCCGGCTGGGGGACGACGCCGGGCAGCGAGCGCCGCGGTGCGCGGTGGAGGGATCCGGGGCCGGCTGGGGCCCGGGGCTAACGCCGCCGGGCTAGTAGCGGAAAGCCCACTAACGGGGCTGTTTGACGCGCGCGGCGTTTGCCGGAGCGCCGCAGGGCCGCGCGCCCCGGCCCCGTCCGTGGGCGTCGCCCCCCGAGCCCGGGCGCAAACACCAGACGAATTCGTCACATGCCAGGAGCCCACTCCCGACCTTCTCCCCTCTCCCCCTGTGGGAGAAGGGTGGGGGGGTGAGGGGTGATCCGCCCCGTCGCGTGGAGCGCCGGGTGCGGTCCGCGCTTCGCGACGCGCACGCGGGCACCCGGCCCGCCCCCTACCGCCCGATCGCGGCGCTTGCTACCATCATGGACACCCGCATGCCGGCCCGCATGCACCACCGTGCATGATGTCGCATTCAAGAAGGGGGACGGCCAGCGTGCCAGCAGCGCAGCCATCGCGGGTGGCACCGGCGCCGCCCGCGCCGCCCGGCCCGGACGGCCGGCGGCTGATCGCGCCCACCGATCTCGCCCAGTTCATCCGGCTCGACCAGTGCCAGCGCTACCTCCGGCTGCGCCTGCACGAGCGCGTCGCCGGCTCCCGCTTCCTGCGCGCGTACGACGTGGTGCCCCAGTCGCTCCCGCCCCTGCTGACCCGCTCGGGCCGCGTGTTCGAAGCGCGGGTGGAAGCGGCCATCCGGGCCACCGGCGCCAGGGTCGTCTCCTTCGCCACGCCCGACGCGCCCGGCGACCGCGACCCGGACAATGACGCCGTGCTCGCCCTGGTGCGCGACCTGGGCCGCGGCGAGACGGCGGTGCTGCTCCAGCCGCGACTGGCCGCGACCATCGGCGACTGGCACCTGCGCGGCGACGCCGACATCCTGCGCCTGACGCGTGGGCCGGATGGCCGTCTTGCGGCACTCGTGGCCGACATCAAGAGCTCCACCGCCGCGCGGCTGGAGCATCGCCTGCAGGTCGCCTGCTACGGCGAGATGCTGGCGACGATCTTGGCGGAGGCGGGCATCGACTGCGCGCCGCCCGCGCTCGCCGTCCTCTACCGCGGCTCGCCCCACGCCGGCCGGGAGCTGCGGGCCGAGGAGGCCGCCGAGCTGGCCCGCCAGCGGGAGGCGGCGCGGACCTACTTCGGGCTCGACGACGCCCTCCTCGACATCGTCGCCGACCCCGAGAGCTTCCGCGACGCGGTGCACGACCTGGTGACCGGGCCGGACTCGCTGGCCCGGCGGGTGGCCGAGGCCGACTTCGCCGAGATCCCGTTCCACCTGACCTACCGCTGCGACGGCTGCCTCTACAACGAGTTCTGCATGAAGTGGAGTGCCGAGCAGGACGACCTGTCGCTCCTGCCGCATCTCACGCCGTTCGACAAGAGCGCGCTGCGCCGGGCCGGCATCACCCGCGTGCGCGAGCTGGCGCTGCTCAAAGATCTGCCTGGGGAGGACGGCAACGGCGACCTCGTCCCGGCCCCGGGGCAGGAGGCGCGGATCCGCCAGCTCGCCACCACCTGGCCGGTCGGCCCGCGGCTGGACGAGCTGATCCATCGCGCCCGCCGCTACCGCGCCTGGAAGGGCGAGCCGATCACGGCGCGCGGCACGATCCCGAGCAAGGGCTACGGCTCCCTGCCCTACCGGGACGCGGCGCACAACCCGAACCTGGTGTGCGTCTACATCGACGCGCAGCACGACTACCTGCACGACCGGATCTACCTGCTCGGTGCGCGGGTCGTCGCGCATGAGGGCGGCGTCCCCGTGCGGCGGAAGAACATCGTTCACCTCACCGACGGCCCGCCGGACTCGCCGGAGCGGGAGGAGCGGCTGTTCCTCGACTGGATCCGCGACACGGTGCGCGCCATCGTCGAGCTCGCCGCGCCGGACGAGTCGGGCGGGCGGCGGGCGCCGATCCACCTGATCTTCTACGACCGGCACGAGCAGCGGCTGCTCCTGGACGGGCTGGCGCGCCACTTCGAGACCATCCTCGGGGCGACGCCCCTCTACGACTTCGTGACGCAGCTCGCGGCGTTCGACTCACCCCTGGTCACCTTCCTCGATCAGGAGATCCGCGAGCTGAAGAACTACCCGATGGTGTGTCAGTCGCTCCACGCGGTCGCCGCCTATCTGCGGTTCGATTGGAACACGCCCTCGCCGTACCGCGAGATCTTCCGGGCCCGGATCTTCGACGTCTGGGGCAAGCTCGACCGGGAGGACGCCGACCCCGAGGCGCGCAGCCGCTGGTACTTCCGCCGCGCCCGGTTCGGCAGCCACATCCCGCTGGAGTACGCCTACGCCGCCTGGGGCGAGCTGCCGGACCCGCCGGGCGACGGCCGCGACGACTACGCGCCCTACCGTGGGGCGACGCGGGAGCTGCTGCTCGGCTTCCAGGCCCGCCGGCTGGAGGCGCTGGAGCACATCGCCGCCGACTTCCCCGGCAACCAGCAGACGACCAAGACCCCGTTCCACCTGCCCGACCTGGCCACCTTCCAGGAGAAGGCCCTGACCCTGGGCCAGGCGATGGAGGAGTTCGTCATCATCGAGCGACACGTCGAGCTGGCAGCCTGGAAGGCCGCGCGGCTGGCGCCGCCCGAGCGCCGGGCCCTGGCCGGGGAGACGCTCGTGGTGCGCTACGCCGCGGCGGACCAGCCACCGGAGGTCCGCGCCGCGCTGCGCGCGGCCGAGCGCCGGCGACGCCTGCGCGAGGAGTACGAGCGGGCGTACCTGGCGCAGCACCCCGAGGCCACGCAGGTCAGGCTGACCCGCGAGCAGCGCGCCGCGTGCGCGTGGGAGGAGCTGGTCGACGACCTGACCGTGCGGCTCCGCCTGGAGACCGACGCCATCGAGGGTGACCTGGACGAGGTGCTGGCGCTCTCCACCCTCAAGCCGGACGATCAGGTGCTCGTCTGCCCGCGCTGGACGGTCGACTCCCGGCTGCCGGAGGCCGAGCGCCAGCCCTTCACGCCGACGCCGAAGCAGATGCTCTATCAGCAGCGCGGCCGGATCCGCCGGATCACGGTCGAGCGCGATGCGGCCGGCCGCGCGGTGGGCGGCTTCGTCGAGGTGCAGCTTGTCGGCTCGCGCGGGGGCACGTGGTCGCGCGGCTTCGTCTTCCCCTCGTTCCTGGCGCAGCCGCTCGAGGACGGCGCGGTCTACACGCTCGACCCCGACCCGAACAACTGGCTCGGCTACTACGCGCTCACGGTCGCCCAGGGGTTGGCGGCCGGTCAGCCGAACGCGCTCCACGCGCGGCTGCTCGACCTCGCTGGCGCGACCGTCGCCTGGCCGGCGGAGGCGGCCGCGGGCCAGCAGCGGTTCCTCGCCGGGCTCGACGCGCTCCACGCGGCCGGCGCGCTGCACGGCTTCGAGGAGAGCAAGCGAGCCTACATCGGCGACCACGGCGCCGACCCGGTCCTCCTCGTCCAGGGACCGCCCGGCACCGGCAAGAGCTACACCACCGGGTTCGCGATCCTCGCCCGGCTCCAGGGTGCGCTGGCCGCCGACCGCGACTTCCGGGTGCTCGTCTGCTGCAAGACCCACGCGGCCACCCGTGTCGCCATGCAGAAGATGGTCGAGGCGCAGCGAATCCTGCGGCTGCTGGCCGGCCGGCACCCCGACATCTTCCGGCGCCACTTCGACCCCCGCCTGCTCGACGTGCCGCTCTTCACCGTCGGGCTGCGGGGTGAGATCGACGGGACGACGCCGCTCGACGACCGGTCGAAGGCGTCCTGGGAGCGCATCGCTGGCGAGCGCTGGTGCGTGGCGGCCACCGTGCCCGCCGGGGTGTATAAGCTGGTGAAGGCGCGCTGGGAGAGGCACGGACTGTTCGGCCACGAGCTCGTCGCCTGCCTGGTGCTCGACGAGGCATCGCAGATGAGCCTGCCCGAGGCGGCCATGGCGGCGCTCCCGCTGGCGGCGGACGGCCAGCTCATCGTCGTCGGCGACCACCGGCAGATGCCCCCCATCGTCCACCACGCCTGGGACACCGAGCCGCGGCGGACCTTCCAGGAGTTCCGCACCTACCAGTCGCTCTTCCTGGCCCTGCGCCAGCTCGCCCCACCGATGATCAAGTTCAGCGAGAGCTTCCGCCTCCACGCCGCGATGGCCGAGTTCCTGCGCCGCGAGGTCTACCAGCAGGACGGCATCCCCTACTTCTCGCGCCGCCGGGACGTGCTGGAGCGGCGTCCGCACCCGGACCCGTTCGTGGCCAGCGTGCTCGCTCCCGAGCATCCCATCGTGGTGGTCGTCCACGACGAGGCGGGCAGCCAGGTGCGCAACCCGTTCGAGCAGGCGCTCATCACGCCCATCCTCCAGGCGCTGACGGACCCGGCCGGCTATGCCCTGGGGCCGGAGCACGGCGTGGGCGTCGTCGTGCCGCACCGCGCCCAGCGCGCCGCCCTGCAGGAGGCGCTCCCGGCGCTGACGCTGATCGACCCCGCCACCGGGGCGGTCGCCCGCTCCGCCATCGACACGGTCGAGCGCTTCCAGGGCGACGAGCGGATCGCCATCGTCGTCAGTGCCACGGAGAGCGACCGCGACTATCTGCTGACGGCCGGGGAGTTCCTGCTCGACCCGCGCCGGCTGACCGTGGCCCTCAGCCGGGCCCGGCAGAAGGTCATCCTGGTCGCCTCCCGCGCGGTCTTCGACCTCTTCAGCGCGGACGAGACGATCTTCGCCAACGCGCTGCTCTGGAAGCACCTGCTGCGGCGGACCTGCACCCAGCTCCTCTGGGCCGGAGAGCGCCACGGCCACCGCGTCGAGGTCTGGGGGAACGGGCGTGGGGAAACCGCCCTCACCCCCTAACCCCCCTCTTCCCACCCTTCGCTGCGCTCAGGGCAGGCTCTTGGGAGAGGGGGGAGACCGCCCTCTCCCCCAGCCCCTCTCCCAATTCTGGGAGAGGGGAGCCGTTTCCTGCCGTACTTCCCCCTCTCCCAAAGTTGGGAGCGGGGGTGAGTGCCGGCGCCCTACTCCTCCGGGAACGGCAGCGCGATCGCGTCGCGGGACTTGCGCTCGCCGCGGAAGCGCGCCAGGCGGATCTCCTCGGCGGGCAGGTCGGTCACCGTCCCCTCGTCGATCAACTCCGCCATCTTCAGGCCCAGCCCCGGGCCCCACATCATGCCGTGGCCGCCGGCCGCCAGCACGAAGAAGCCCTCGCGCGGCTCGTCGATGATCGGCAGGTGGTCGGGCGTGTAGTCGATCGAGGCGGCCCAGGCCCGCGAGATCGGCTGCCCCGCCAGCGGCGGCCAGATGGCCTCCCAGACGGGCCGCATCCGCTCGTGGTACGCCCAGTCGTAGCTGAGCTGGTAGCGCTCGCTCGGGTCGGCCCGCTCCTCGGGGTTGCTCATGCCGAGCAGCGCCCCCTGCTCCTCCGGTCGCACGTAGATGCCCTCGGCCAGGGCGAAGGAGAGCGGGAAGCGCCCCGCCGGCTGCTGGCCCACCTGGGGGAAGGTGATGATCTGGTGCCGCGCCGCCGACACGGGGACCTCGATGTCGAGCATGGCGGCGACGGCGCGCGCGCCGCGCGGCCCGCCGGCATTCAGCACGCGGCCCGTCTCGAGCACGCCGCGGGTCGTGTGCACCCGGTAGCCGCTCCCGGCCGGCTCGATCTGCCCGACGAGGCAGTCCTCCAGCAGGTCGATCGACTCCTCGCGCAGGACGGCGTAGGTGATGTTGCGGGCCACGATCGGCGGGTGCACGTAGCCATCGTGTGGGGTGTAGACCGCGCCGCGGAAGCGGTCCCAGTCGACCATGGAGAAGCGCCGCTTGCCCTCCGCCGGGTCGACCCACTCGTTCTCGACGCCGCAGCGGCGGCGCAGATCGAGCAGGTCGCGGAAGGCCCGCTCCTCCGCCTCGGTCGCGGCGAGGATGTAGTAGCCGGTTTCGAAGAAGCCGCTCCCCAGGCCCAGCTCAGCGCCGAGCCGCTGGTACAGCTCGAGCGACCAGCGGCCGAGCTTCACCGCCGTCTCGGACCCGCCCTGCGCCCGGATCATCCCCGCCGAGCGACTGGTCGCCCCGAAGCCGGCCCAGTGGCGCTCGCAGATCGCGACGCGGCCGAAGCCGCGCCGGGCGAGGTGGTACGCGGTCCACAGGCCAAGGTTCCCCGCCCCGACGATCACCAGCTCGTAGGTCGCTGCCATCGGCACCTCCCTCTGCACTCCTCGCTCCCCGCATCCGCGGTCCGCTCACCCAGGCCCCGCCGCCCTCGGCGAGGCGATGCTCCCATGCGCCTGCCCGGCGCCGGTGTCGCGTCGCGCGCCGTCGGTCAGCCTGAGTGGCGCGATGGATGACACACCTCTGGCCGGGGCGGGGCTTGTCCCCGCCCCGGCCAGAACGGCCCACCGCACGGATCACCGTGGCCAGAGCACTCAGAATGACCGGAACGTGCCCGCCTATCGGCGGCCCTCCGCTCAGGGTGACGCGCATCGCACCTACGCATCACGCACCACGGAACACGCAATACGCCGTACGCACTACGCATGACGGTTGACGCATGACGTCCGACGTCTCACTCCTCCAGCCGCGCGAGCACGAAGTCGTTGAAGGCGCGGATGTGCGCTTCGAGCGGCACGTAGAGCCCGCCGTCCTGGTAGGCACGCGAGGCCATGTTCTGCTGGCAGAGCTCGCAGACCTCCCAGTCCTGCCGGTTGACCAGGTCGAAGAACGCGACCGCGTCCATCGGGTCGAAGTCGGGCTGCGCCATCGCCGCCGGGTCGAAGAGCCAGTCGCAGACGATGCGCGTGCGCGTCGGCCCCTCCGGCCAGAGGGTGTGGATGACGACGTGGTCCGGGATCAGGTTGACGAAGACGTTGGGGAGGAGCACGAAGCCGTAGTAGGTGCGGAGGTCCTGGGGCAGCAGCCCCGGCAGCGGCGGGCGATTCGTCTTCCCGCTGACCGTCAGCGAGTCCACGCCGTCGCTGAAGCGGGCCCCGACGCCCTGCTGGTAGGCGAGCCCCGCCTTGAAGCTGGGCACGAAGTGGCTCAGCTCCGGATGGGTGATCGCGCAGTGGTAGCACTCCATGAAGTTCTCGACGACGAGCTTCCAGTTGCAGGCCAGGTCATAGACGATCGTGTGGCCGACCGCCAATTCGTCGAGGCGATACCGCTCGACCGTCTCCAGCTCGCCGAAGCGCTGCAGGATGGCCGCGTCGATCTGCGCCGCCAGCGGCGCCGGGTCGTCGGCGAGGTTGAGCCAGACCAACCCGCCCCACAGGGCGCACGCCACCGGGATCAGCCCATAGGCGGCCCGGTCGAAGCCGTCCATGTCGCGGATGTTCGGCGCGCCGAGCAGGCGGCCGTCGAGCCCATAGCTCCAGGCGTGGTAGCGGCACTGGATCGCGCCGGTGACGTGCCCGCACCGCTCGGTGCAGAGGCGCGCCCCGCGGTGGCGGCAGACGTTGAGGAAGGCGTTGATCGCCCCGTCGTGCCCGCGCACCACGATCACGCTCTCGCCGGCTAGGTCGACCGTGAGGTAATCCCCCGGCCGCGGGATGGCATCGGCGCGGCCGACGCAGACCCACATGCGGCCGAAGATCCGTTCCTGCTCGCGCTGGTACAGCGCCGGGTCGTAGTAGTACCGTCCGGGCAGCGTGGTCGCAAAGGGGGTAGCGGCGGACGTCTCGGTCACCATGCCGCTGCTCCTCTCCCGGCCGCGCCGGGACGGCGACCGGGCCGACACGGCATGCCGGGGCCGGGCGGTTCGGCCGCCCGCCGGGGCACAGTCGCGCCCTCAGTCACCGCTGGCGACGGTCCATGCGCGCGCGATCCGGCAGCGCGCCCCCTGTTCCGCTCGAATGGTCTGCATGGTAGCAGCGGGGGAAACGCCCGTCAACGACGAGGGTGGCAGGCGCACCATCGTTGGTACAATCGCAACAGCGCAACAGGAGGTCCCGAGGCATGAACGGCCTTCCCCGGCAGACGTGGCTGAGCATCGGCGGCAGCACGGAGTTGCGCCGGCTGAAATGGATCGCGATCCTGGCGCCGGTCGTCTTCCTCGCCGCCCTCGAGGGGCTGCGGCACCTGGTCTACCCCAGCCTGTTCCGGTCGTGGCCGGGCTACCTCCTGCTCGGCGGGGTTGTGCTGATCGGCACGCTCTTCTTCGCCGAGACGATCTTCACCGTGATCGGCCGGATGCAAGCGCGGCTGGCGCAGCAGAATCAAGAGCTGCTGGCGCTGCATGAGGCCGGGCTCGCCATCACCAGCCAGCTCGACCTGGAGACCGTGCTGCAGAAGGTGGTGGACGAGGCGCGCGAGCTGGTCGGCGCCCGCTACGGCGCCCTGTCGCTCCTCAGCGAGGAGGGCTCGATGGAGGCCTTCCTCAGCTCCGGCCTCGACCCCGAGGAGTGCGCCCGCCTCGGGCCGGTCCCGGTCGAACACGGCATGCTGCGGTCGGTCCTCACCGACGGCGAGCCCATCCGCACCCCCGACCTGACCAAGGATCCGCGGTCGGTCGGCTTCCCCCCGGGGCACCCGATCATGCACTCGCTGCTGGCCGTGCCGATCCGCTCGCACGGCCGCATCCTGGGCAGTCTGTACCTGACGGAGAAAGAGGACGCGCCCGAGTTCGACGCGGCCGACGAGGCGCGGCTGACGCGCTTCGCCACCCAGGCCGCCCTGGCGATCGAGAACGCCCGGCTCCACCGGCGCGTCCAGGCGCTGGCCATCGCCGAGGAACGGGAGCGCATCGCCCGGGAGATGCACGACAGCCTGGCGCAGGTGCTAGGCTACGTTAACACCAAGGCGCAGGCGGCGCAGGAGCTGCTCCGCGCCGGGCAGGACGAGCGGGCCGCGGCCCAGATCGGCCAGCTCGCCCAGGCGGCCCGCGACGCCTACGCCGACGTGCGGGAGAACATCCTCGGGCTCCGCACCTCGCTGGATCGGGAGCGGGGGTTCCTCGATACCCTGCGCGACTACCTCCAGCGGTGGCAGGATCAGAGCGGGGTCGCCGTGACCCTCGCGGTGCACCCCGCGGACGTCACCGACCTGCAGCTCTCACCGCTGGCGGAGCTCCAGCTCCTGCGCATCATTCAGGAGGCGCTGGCGAACGTGCGCAAGCATGCCGCGGCGACGCAGGCCACCGTCGTGATCGACGGGACATCTCGCTGGATCGAGGTGACGATCGCCGACAACGGCGCCGGCTTTGACCCGGCCACGATCGGCCGCAGCGACTTCCCCCGCTTCGGCCTGGCGACGATGCGCGAGCGCGCGCAGTCGGTCGGCGGGACGCTGGACATCGACGCGGCGCCGGGGCGGGGGACGCGCGTGATCGCGCGGCTGCCGGTGGAGACGGTGCTGGTCGGCCGAGACGGCAGCGTGCTGGGGATCGTGCCGCCCGCGGAGCAAGACGGAGGAGCACATGCGGGTCGTGATCGCTGACGACCACGCCCTGTTCCGCGACGGACTGCGCAGCCTGCTCGAGGCGCGGGGCGTCGAGGTGGTGGCCGAGGCGCGCAACGGGCGCGAGGCGGTCGAGCAGGCCCGCGCGCTGCGTCCGGATGTCGTCCTGATGGACCTGACCATGCCGGAGATGGGCGGGTTGGAGGCGACCCGGCTCATCAGCGCCGAGCTGCCCGAGGTCAGCGTCGTCGTCCTCACCGCCTCCGAGGAGGACGCCGACCTGTTCGAGGCCATCAAGTCGGGGGCCGACGGGTTCCTGCCCAAGGACCTGGAGGCCGAGACGTTCTTCGCCTTGCTCGAGGGCGTCAGCGAGGGGCAGCCGGCCCTCACCCCCAGCCTGGCGCGCAAGGTGCTCAACGAGTTCGCCCGCCCGGCGGCGCCGCGCCCCGAGCGCACCGCCGAGGAGCTGACCGAGCGCGAGCGCGAGGTCCTGGAGCTCCTGGTGCAGGGGGTGACCTCGAACCGGGAGCTGGCGGATCGCCTCTTCGTCAGCGAGAACACGGTCAAGTACCACCTCCGCAATATCCTCACGAAACTGCACCTGCAGAACCGGGCGCAGGTGATCGCCTACGCCCTGCGCCACGGGCTGGTCACCCCGCCAGAGGAGTAGCGGCCGCACGCGCTCGTGCCGCACGCAGCCGCCCGTCGTGGACGTGGGCGGCTGCGTGCGGCACGAGGCCCTCCCCTACCGGATGTCGTCTCCGCGTGGCGGTGTGGAGGACGCACGATCAGGCCCGACCGCGGCCGAGACGGGGGGCCGGCGAGGCTCCGTGCGACGCCGGCGCTCCGCGCCTCGGGAGGCTCCGTCCGGCACAAGGCCCTCCCGGACCACCGACCACGCACGTCCACACCGGCCCGGCAGATCGGGCCCCCGCTCTATCCGGTGAGCCACTGCCCCACCCCAACGGGTAGGGCCGCCCCGCCCGCTCCCCCGGCGGGGTAGGAACAAACCCACCCACGCCCACCGCGGCCGAACTACCCACCCGGTCGTGGGGCGAATCCCCCCGCGCGCCTACGCTGAGACCAGATGGGCCGGAGACGTGGCCCGGAGAGGTAAGCGAGTGATGGCGCGGTACGAGTTCACTACCCACTTCCGCCGCACGGCCATCCAGGACAACCGGCTGGCGCGGGTGCGCGTCAGCAACGCCCCCGGCGCCGCAGGGAGCTGAGGCGGACGGGCGGCGACGCCGCGACGGTGACGGATCACTCGTGGGCGAGACGCAGGAGGTACGGTGCGATGCAGCGACGACATCTCGACAAGCGGACGATTCGCCTGACCATCGCGGCCCTGAGCATCGTGGTGTTGCTCATCGGCGCCGCCGCGTTCGAGCTACCTCGGGCGCGGCAGGCTGACGACTCCGGCGGCCACGCGGCCGCAGCCCCTAGCGCGGTGCAGCCGGCCCCGGCCGAGCTGGCACGGCTGGCCCAGCCGGAGGTCGCGCCGCCGGTGGGTGCGCGCGGGCCGCAGCTCGTGTCGTTTGAGCTCGAGGCCAAGGAAGTCGTCGCCGCGATCGACGAGGGCGTGGCCTACCGGTTCTGGACCTTCAACGGCACCGTGCCCGGCCCGATGCTGCGGGTGCGGCAGGGCGATACGGTGGAGCTGACGCTGAAGAACGCGCTCGACGCGACGGCGCCGCACAACATCGACCTGCACGCGGTGACCGGTCCGGGCGGCGGGGCCGCGGCGACGACCGTCTCGCCCGGCAAGCAGGCGACGATCCGGTTCCAGGCCATGCACCCCGGCGTCTACGTCTACCACTGCGCCACGCCGCCCGCCCCGATGCACATCGCCAACGGGATGTACGGGCTCATCGTGGTCGAGCCCGAGGGCGGCCTGCCGCCGGTCGACCGCGAGTTCTACGTGATGCAGGGCGACTTCTACCTGAGCGGCGACCGCGGCCAGCCCGGCCTGCACGGCTTCGACATGGAGCAGATGCTGGCCGAGGACCCCGACTACGTGGTCTTCAACGGCGCCGTGGGCGCGCTGACGGGCGACCGGGCCCTCCAGGCCAAGACCGGCGAGACGGTGCGGATCTTCTTCGGGGTCGGCGGCCCGAACCTGACCTCGAGCTTCCACGTGATCGGTGAGGTCTTCGACCGGGTGGCGCCGGAGGCCGCGAACGCGTGGGTCGAGCACGTCCAGACGACGCTGGTGCCGGCCGGTGGCGCCACGATCGTCGAGCTCCAGACCGACGTGCCGGGTGACTACACGCTGGTGGACCACAGCCTGGGTCGGGTAATGAAGGGCGCGGCGGCGACGCTGCACGTCGAGGGCCCCGCCAATCCCGAGGTCTTCACCGTGATCGAGCATGGCGACCAGGCCGGCGGCCACTAGCGCCGAGCCACGGAACGCGGGCGGGGAGCCGGAGATGAATCCCTGGCTCCCCGCTCGGCTGGTCGGCCAGATGGGAAACGCGCAGCAGGGCTATCGAAGAGGGGAGTGTCATACCGTGGTTGTGCTGACGCATCGCTTCTCGCGGCGGGGGTTCGTCGGAGCGCTGGGGGCCATCGGCCTCGGCGCGGCCGGGTTGACGCTGGGCGCCCGCGGCGAGGACGTCGCGCAGGAGGGACACGCCGCGGCGGAGCACGGGGGACAGACCGGGGCAGCCGCGGCGACGCCGGCGGCCGACTACGCCGAGATGGACCGCATGCACGAGGCCGGGGTCAAGGCGTTCCCCGCCAAGACCGAAGGGCTGGGCGGCCAGCCGCTGCCCTACGAGCTCGACGGCGACGTCAAGGTCTTCACGCTGCGCTGCGAGAAGGTCCAGTGGGAGGTCGAGCCGGGGCGGGTCGTCGAGGCGTGGGCCTACAACGGGGTGGTGCCGGGGCCGGAGATCCGCGTGACCGAGGGCGACGAGGTGCGCATCCACGTCACGAACGCGTTGGATCAGAGCACCGCGGTGCACTGGCACGGCCTGATGGTGCCGAACAGCATGGACGGGGTGCCGTTCATCACGCAGCCGCCGATCCGGCCCGGGGAGACCTTCACCTACGAGTTCGTCGCCAAGCCGGCCGGGTCGCACATGTACCACTCGCACCACAACTCGGCCGAGCAGGTGTCGATGGGCCTGCTCGGGGCCTTCATCGTCGAGCCGCGGGACCCGAGCGCCCGGCCAGCCTACGATGTCGCGTACACGCTCGTGCTGAACGACGGGCCGCTCGGCTTCACCATCAACGGGAAGGGCTTCCCGGCGACCCAGCCGCTGACGGCCAAGCGGGGGCAGAAGGTGCTGATCCGCTACATGAACGCGGGCGCGATGGTCCACCCGATGCACCTGCACGGCCTGCCGCAGCTCGTGGTCGCCAAGGATGGCTATCCGCAGCCACAGCCGTGGCGCTGCGACACGCTCAGCGTGGCGCCGGGCGAGCGCTGGGACGTGATCGTGGAGGCGACCGAGCCGGGCGTCTGGGCGTTCCACTGCCACGTCCTGAACCACGCGGAGTCGCCGCACGGGATGTTCGGCATGGTGACGGCGCTGATCGTGGAGGAGTAGCCGCCAGGAGATCGCCAGGCAGGGGCGGGGCTCGTCGTCGCTCGGGGCGGCCGCAGACCACGCGGGAGGCTCCCTGCCGCACAAGGCCCTCCCCTACCGGAAGGGCGGGCGGCGGCACGGCACCGAGCGGTGCTCCGTGCGACCAGCTCTGCCCTACTCCTCTTCCTCGTCGCCTAGCCGCGCGGTGTAGCGCTTGCCGAGGCCGGCGTACTGGTCACCGGCGATATGGTGGATCAGGGGATTGTCGGCCTCGAGCACCCAGCGGTCGGTGAAGAGCTCGTCCACCGCGGAGACGGCCAGCACCTCGCCGACGAAGAGGTCGTGGTCCGCGAGGGTCAGGCGCTCCACCAGGCCGCACTCGATGTGCGCCACGCACTCGGCCACGAGCGGCGCCTCGACCTCGGCCGCGTCCGCCGGCGTCAGGCCGGCGGCCAGGAACTTGTCCCCGTCCCGGCCCGAGACGATGCCGCAGCGATGGACCGCGTTGAGCAGGTCGAGGGTCGGGAAGTTGAGCGCGAACGCCTCGCTGCGGCTGATGAACTCGTGGGTGAGCCGGCTCGGGTGGATGGCGACGCCGATGCGGGGCGGATCGAAGCCGAGCGGAAGGAGCCAGCTCGCGGTCATGACGTTGTGGTGGGCCCGGTAGAGCGAGGTGACGAGCGCGAGCGAGCCCGGCTCGAGGATGCGGGCCGCCGCGCGAAGTTCCCGCGCCTGCTTTGCTGCCACGGTAGCATCCCTCTCTCTAGCGCGGCGTGCGCCCGGTGTCCCCCACGCCCGGCAGCCGCTCCCAGACCTCGCCGCTGCGCCCGACGGGCAGGAGCGACCGGTAGAGCGCGTAGTACCGCTCGGCGATGGCGCGCTGGGTGAAGTGGTCGAGCACCCGCTGCCGGGCGCGCCGCCCGAGCGCCGCCCGCTTCGCCTCGTGGCCGAGCAGGTCGTCCAGGGCCGCGGCCAGCGCCGCCGCATCCCCCTCGGGCACGACCACCCCGGCGTCCCCGATGGTGTTGGGGATCTCACCGGAGTCGGAGCCGATCACCGGGACCTGGCACGCCATGGCCTCGACGATGACGCGCCCGAACTGCTCCTTCCAGTTCGGCCGGGTGCGGGAGGGGATGACCAGCAGATCGAGCCCGGCCAGCGCCTCGGGCATATCCGCGGCCGGGACGGCGCCCCGGAAGATGACCCGGTCCCGCACGCCGAGCGCGCCGGCCTGCATCTCCAGCCGGGTGCGCTCGATGCCGGTGCCGATGATGTGGAGCTCGGCGCGCTGCCGGAGCCGGGCGAAGGCGTCGATCAGGACGTCGACGCCCTTCTCCGGCACCAGCCGGCCGGCGTAGCCGATCACCGGCAGCCCGCGCGGCTGGCGCAACTCGGGGCGCGGCCGGAACAGGTCCGGATCGACGCCGAACTGGGGGATGACCTCGAGCCGGCCGCGGTAGCCCTTGCGCCGCAGCACCTCGGCCGCGTCCTGGATCCCGGCCACGCCGGCAGCGGCGAGGCGGTAGTTGACCAGTTCGAACAGGCGGAAGGGCGGCGGATAGCGGCGGTAGAGGTTCTGCCAGGTGAAGAAGACGACGCGGGCCCCGACGGCGCGGCCCAGCAACGTGGCGTGGAAGGTGACGAGGTTGTAGGGCTCCTCGTCGACGTGGAGGACGTCGGGGCGGAAGTCACGGATCACCCGGCCGAGCCCTGGGTAGAAGTGGATGTGGTGGTGGCCGTTGAAGCGCATCGGCAGCTCGACCAACCGGTAGCCGTCGGTGTAGCGACGCTCCAGGCGCAGCACGCCGACCCGCTCCTCGTGCCAGGAGGGCGGCACCACGGCCAGCAGCTCCACGCCGGGGAGCCGCGCCAGTTCCTCCAGCTTCTTCTGATAGACGCCGGTGACCAGCGCCTTGGAGACCATGAGGATCTTCACTGGTGGTCCACCCTTGCGGCGCGAGCCGGCTGCCGGCTCGCGAGCACCGAGCGGTAGACGGCCCGGGTCTGCGCGGCCGTCCGCTCCCATGAGAACGTCTGCGCCTGGGCCAGGGCACGCCGGGCCAGGTCCCGCCGCAGCCCGTCGTCGCGCAGGACCGACACCATCGCCGCCGCGAGCCGCGGCGGCGTCGGCTCGACCAGCAGCCCGCCCGAGCCGACCACCTCGGGGAGGCTGGCACGGTCCGCCGCGATCACCGGCGTGCCGCAGGCCATTGCCTCCAGCGGCGAGAGCCCGAATCCCTCGTAGAGCGAGGGGAAGACATAGAGGTCGGCCAGGTTGTAGAAGGCCAGCTTCTCCTCGGCCGAGATGGCCCCGGTGAGCACGACCTTGCCCTCCACGCCGCAGCGCCGGATGACCGGCTCGAGCGGGGGATAGAGCCGCGGGTTGCGCGCGTGCGCCCGGCCGGCGATCACCAGGCGCGTCTCGGGCGGCAGCTCCGGCAGCGCCCGGGCGAAGGCTTCGATCAGCACCGGGAGGTTCTTGCGCACGTCCACCCCGCCGACGTTGAAGATCACCGGCCCGGGCAGCCCGTAGCGCTGCCGCAACGCGGCGGCCGCCTCCGGGTCGTGGCGCGGGCGAATAGCCGGGTCGACGGCCAGCGGGATGACATGGATGCGCTCCGGCGGGATCCCCAGCCAGCGGGTGATGTCCCGGCGCGAGCAGTCCGAGTCGGTGATGATGGCATCGGCCCGCCGCGCGGCCGCGCTCACCAGCCGGAGATAGAGGCGCATGGGCACGCCCCCGGCATACTCGGGGAAGATGAAGGGGATCACGTCGTGCACCGTTATGACGAGCGGGAGGGCGGTGCAGCGCGGGCCGGCGAAATAGGGCACGTGCAGCAGGTCCACCCCCGCCCGGCGCGCCGCCTGGATCAGGAGGCGACGCTGCAGCGCCGG
>JASBVL010000128.1 GCA_029961075.1 Sphaerobacter sp. | reverse complement strand
CGCAGCTCGAGCTTGCCCGAGGGCGTCGGGAAGCGGCCGTCGGCGAAGGGCACCAGGCCCGCGACCTGGGCGCCGATCGGCACCGTCCCCTCGCGCTGCAGGCGCTCGAGCGTGATGCCCGCCAGCCAGGGGTTGCGGGCGCGGGTCGCCTCGAGCACCTCGGCGATGACCTCCTCGGCCGTCTGCTGCAGCCAGGGCTCGTCGTAGCCCATGGCCGCCGCGAGCAGCCGCATCACGTCCCAGTCACTCTTCGCCTCACCCAGCGGCGGGATCGCCGGGTGGTTGTAGGACAGGTAGCGGTGCCCGTAGCCCTTGTGCAGGTCGACGTGCTCGAGCTGGCTGGTGGCCGGGAGCACGATGTCGGCGTACTGCGCCGTGTCGGTCAGGAACAGCTCGTGGACGACGGTGAAGAGGTCCTCCCGCCGCAGGCCGGCGAGCACCGCGCCGCGATCCGGCGTGGAGGCGGCCGGGTTGGCGCAGAAGACGTAGAGCGCCATGATCGGCGGGTCGGTGACCTCCCCCAGGAGGGCCGCGCCGAGCCGGTTCATGTTGACCACACGCGGCACCGGCGGGCACTCCGACGCGTGCCCCACCGCCTCGGCGTCCCAGGCGATGTAGTCGCTCGTGCTGTAGAAGAGCCCGCCGCCGCGGCGCCCCACCTGCCCGGCGACGGCCGGCAGGCAGGCGAGCGCCCGCGCGGTCTGGCCGCCGTTGCCATGGCGCTGCACGCCGTCGGCGAACTTCAAGAGCGCGGGCTTGGTGGTGGCGAAGTCCCGCGCCAGCGCGACGATCTGCTCGGCGGGCAGGCCGGTGATGGCCGCGACGCGCTCCGGCGGGTAGGCGGCCGCCCGGTCGCGCAGCTCGCGCCAGCCGACGGTGTGCGCCTCCAGCCAGGCCTCATCGTGCAGCCCCTCGCGGAAGATGACGTGCATCATCCCCAGCGCCAGCGCGGCGTCGCTCGCCGGCCGCGGCCGGAGGTGCAGGTCGGCCGAGCGGGCGGTCAGGGTGCGGCGCGGGTCGATCACGACCACGCGCGTCCCCTGGCGCTGGGCCCGGCGCAGGAAGGGCATGAAGTGCGGGCTGGTGCTGGCCGGGTTGTGGCCCCAGATGAGGACCAGCTTGCTGTGCAGCACGTCGGCCATGTCCGGCGCCCAGCGCGCGCCGTAGGTGGCCTGGACCGCCGCCTCGGCCGCCGCGCCGCAGATGGAGCGCTCCAGCCCGCTGGCGCCCATGCGGTTCCACAGGCGCGCCGAGGCCACCGTGTTCTGCACCAGGCCGAGCGTGCCGCTGAAGGAGTAGGGCAGGATGGCGGCGGCGCCGTACTCGGCGATGATCGCCTGCCAGCGCGCGGCGATCTCGGCGATGGCCTCATCCCAGGTGATCCGCTCCCACTGGCCGGCCCCCTTCGGGCCGACCCGCCGCAGGGGGTACCGCAGGCGGTCGGGATGGTAGACCCGGTCGAGGTAGGGGCGGACCTTGGCGCAGAGCCAGCCCTGGGTGATGGGGTGCTCCGGGTCCGCGCCGAAGGCAATGGCGCGGCCATCGCGGACGGTCGTCAGCGTGGCACAGGTGTCGGGACAGTCGTGCGGGCAGGCCCCGCGAACCACTTGGGCGCGATCGTCAGGCGTCGCCGGCATGGCAGTCTCCCCAGCATGGCGCGGCCAGCCCGGCCGCGGCGGGCAGCGGTATGGATGCAGTCTACACCAGGGCGGCGCCGCACGACGCGCGGCAGCCGTGGCGCGCATTCTGCAGCGCAGCGGTGTCGGTCATCGAGCCCGCGCGCACCCAGGAGGCACCATCGTGTTCGGCCATGCACACCAGCCCCCCGCCGACCTCCTCCGCCGGACCTACTACACGCCGGAGGAGCTGGCCGACCTGCTCGACCTCAGCCCCTACTTCATCCGCTCGGAGGCCCGTCAGGGCCGCCTCAAGGCCGTCATCGTCGAACACCGCGTCGTCTACGTGCGCCGCGATGACGTGCTCGACTGGCTTCACCGCACCGCCCGCTAGCCGGCCCCGCGCGGGGCCGTAGGACGCGCCCGGCAGCGGCCCGGGGTGACGCGGGACCACCCGCCGCCCCGGGCGCGGCCTGTTGCGTGATTGATACGGGCCTCTCGGCCGCTTCGCTCAGGTGTAACGGCCGTCCATCTATGCTGCGCGTAGGAGAGAGCGAGGTGGGGATCATCCCCCGCCCGACTCACGAAGGAGGGGTCAAATGGACGGAGTCCGCTACATGACGGCGAGTGGTTGGCTGCTCGCCCTGCTGCTGGCGGTCGCGCTGGCCGCGGCGGCCAACTACCTGATCGACCGCCGGTACCCGCTGGGGCGCAGCCTCGGCCTGGCCGGCCTGGCGTTCCTGGGGGTCTTCGGCGGCTCGGAGCTGTTCGGCGAGCTGGGGTCCATCGCCAGCCTGAGCGAGATCGGCCCCCAGGTGGGTGACTTCTACCTGCTGACCGGGCTCGTGGGCGGCGCCATCCTGAGCGGCCTGGCGGTGCTGACCGGGCGGCGCGCGGCCGCCGGGGAGCCGACCGACGTGGCCGCCCAGGGCATCACCGACCCGCCGGTGGCGCACTGGCTGTTCGCCGACGTGCGCTCGGCCCCGCTCTGGTTCGGGCTGCGGGTCTTCCTGGGCTATGAGTGGCTGGCCGCTGGCTGGCACAAGGTGACCGATCCGGCCTGGATGGACGGGGGCACCGCGCTGGCCAACTTCTGGCAGCGCGTGACGGCCGTGCCGGAGCAGGGGCGCCCGGCGATCACCTACGGCTGGTACCGGGACTTCCTGAACTGGATGCTCGAGCGGGAGTGGTACACCTGGTTCGCCCCGCTGGTGGCAGTGGGTGAGACCCTGGTGGGGCTCGCGCTCCTGCTGGGCGCCTTCGTCGGGATCGCGGCCTTCTTCGGCACGCTGATGAACTTCAACTTCATGCTGGCGGGCACGGCCAGCACCAACCCGGTGCTGTTCGGGCTGGGCGTCTTCCTGGTCCTGGCCTGGAAGGTTGCCGGCCACTGGGGGCTGGACCGGGTGATCCTGCCGGCGCTCGGGGCGCCGTGGAGCCCGGGCAAGCTCTTCCGGGCCCCCGCGCGGGGGCCGAAGGCGCCGACGCCCGCGTAACGCGCCGATTACCCCCCTCTTCCAACCCACCGGCCCCGGCCGCAGTGGCCGGGGCCGGTGGCGTCCGGCGCCCGCTCCGGTGCTAGAATGCCGGCACCAGGCAACGGTTGACCGACGGAGGGGGGACACATGTTGGATGAGCGCCTGCGGGCGATGGACCGCCACATCCTGGGGGAGATCTGGACCTCGGATGCAGCCTGGCGCAACCTGGCCTACCTGTGCGACGACATCGGCCACCGCTTTGCCGGCAGCGCCAGCGAGCGGGCCGGCGCCGAGTTCCTGGCGGCCAAGATGCGGGAGTACGGCCTCGAGCGCGTCCGCCTGGAAGAGTTCCCGATGGCAAGCTGGGAGCGGGGCGAGTGCCACCTGCGCCTGACCGCGCCGCTGGAGCGCGAGCTCTCGGCGATCGCCATGCCCTACTGCCCGTCCGCCGACATCGAGGCCGAGGTGATCGACGTCGGCGAGGGGGAGCTGCCCGACTTTGAGCGCTTGGCCGATCAGATCCCCGGCAAGATCGTGCTCACCGACGCCGAGACGAATCGCCCCGGCGAGCGCAAGAGCCACCGGACCGACAAGTTCGCCTGGGCCATCGAGCGGGGCGCGGTGGTCTGCGTCTTCATGAACCAGAACCCGGGGCTGCTCCGCATCACCGGCAGCATCACCGGCCGCAACCCGCAGGGGACGAGCCCGGAGGACCGCGAGGCGCCCATCCCCGGCATCGGCATCAGCTACGAGGCCGGCAAGGCGATCCGCCGCCTGGCCGAGCGCGGCACGCCGCGGCTGCGCATCCGCACCACCAACCGCACCTTCGCGTCGGTGTCGTACAACGTCATCGGCGAGGTGCGGGGGACGGCGTACCCGAACGAGGTCGTGCTGCTGGGCGGCCACTACGACGGCCACGACGTGGCGCAGGGCGCCGGCGACGACGGCGCCGGCACCATCACCGGGCTGGAGGCCGGCCGGGCACTGGCCGGGCTGAAGGGGCAGCTCAAGCGGACCGTGCGCATCATCTGCTTCGGGTCCGAGGAGGTCGGCCTGCTCGGCGCCTGGCACCACGCCGCGCAATACGACGCGCAGTCCGAGGAGCGCCTCCGCTTCGTCCTGAACCTGGACGGGGCCGGGCGCGGCATGGGCGGCCAGGAGCAGCTCACCCTCTCCTGCCTGCCAGAGCTGGTGCCCTACTTCCAGCGGCTCGGCCGGGAGATGGCCTACGAGTTCCCCGTGCGCGACGAGCTCAACTCGCACTCCGACCACTTCCCGTTCGCCGTGCGCGGGATCCCGAACGGGACGCTGAACAGCCGAGACTCGACCGCGGGGATGATCGGCCGCGGCTGGGGCCACACCGAGGCGGACACGCTGGACAAGGTGCACCTGCGCGGCCTGCAGATGTCGGCCATCCTGACGGCACGGCTCGCCGTGCGCCTGGCGCAGGACGACGCGTTCCCCGGCCGGCAGCGCACGCTCGACGAGGTGCGCGAGCAGTTGCGCGCGGCGGGTATCCTGGAGCGCCAGGAGCGAGCCGGCCGCTTCCCGCCGCGGTGACGCGGGAGCGCGCGATGAGCCAACCGGTCCACAAAGACCTGGGCTGGCCTTCGCTCCTCCGCGGTGTCACTCATCACCCCCGTGCCCTTCGATGGGGGCGCGGTCGTCAGGCAGGTGCCATGCCCGTGAGGGGGCCTCACCTTCAGCCGGGGGCCGTTCGCTCGACTGCCCCGCGCGCGGCCGCGGCCGCGCGCCCCAGGTTCTCTCGTCCGGCAGGGTGCCGATGCACACGGGGTGCGATATCCCGACGGGGGCGTAGCACCGGTGGCCGCGCTTGCCAGCGGGCCGCATGTCACGGGGGCGCCATTCCCCAGGGGGTCACGGTTCCCCCGGGGTCACCCGCTGAGGGGGACAGCATGCCCCATGGCGCTCGGCCACCTCCCGTGCCACCCACTGGGATGCCAGCCGCGCTTGCCGCCGGGCATGCACCTCGGCAGCCCTGGAATAGCGCCGGTCACGCTCGGTGCCGTACACCGCAGTCATCATGCGGCAGAACGCAGCGCTCTCGGCTCCCACCCACTCGGCCAGGTCCCGGCTCCCGCCCACCAGCCGCCGCAGCGCCGCCCGCACGAACCGGGCCGTCAACACCATCGCGACACCCGTGACGAACCCGACCACCGCCAGCCCGATCAGGATGTCCATCGCTGCCGCGGGTGATCGGCTTCCTCGTCGTCGTCCTCGACGGGTGCCTCGACAACCAGCACCTCGTCGACCACCTGGGCAAGGGGCACCGCCTCGCCGCACTCGACCGCCACCTTGGCCTCCTCGGTGATGGGCAGCCGCACAGGCCGGATCGGACGGCAGCCCCCGGCACACCGGTCGTCATCGAGCGCCACCTGAATCATGAAGCGCAGCGCCTCGGCGCGGGAGAGGGAGATGTCGGCATCGCTCGCAACCTCGGCCGCCCAGCCCGTGCGGGGGTCAGGTAGTCGCATCGGTGGTCCTTTCTGGTCAATTGGGGGATCCTGGAGGAGCGCAGGATCGTGCGTTGCGCGCAACGGCGCGTCAGGCCCAGGGGTGTCGACGTCGACAGCGCGAACAGCATCATCGCCATCTCGGTATTGTCGTCAACACCATCATCATCGTCGTCGACGTCGACACCATCACCCGGGGTCGGCGACGTTCTTCGTCATCTTCTTCTTCCCCGCGCGCAACGCAGAAGCCCCCGGCGCGATGCCGGGGGCCTCCGGCGGTGGGTTTCCGTTGCCTTACCGGGGGAGCGGGCACACCTGCGGCGCGCGTGCCTCGATCTCCTGCGGCGGGACGAACGCCACGGTCCGCCTGGTCGCCTGGAAGCCGACGTCGAGCACGTCCAGCAGCTTCAACACTGTCGCCATGCTGGGCAGCACCGTGCCGTTCTCCCAACGAGCCACGGCGGATTGCGTGGTGCCCAGTAGCTCCGCAAGCTCGGCCTGGGTCAGGCCTGCCGCCAGCCGCACGCCGATGATCGCCTCAGCCAGCTCAGCGGCCCGCCGGTTTCGCTCGCGGGCCGCGCGGAACGCCGGGTCGCGCCGCTCCCGCTCGGCTACATAGTCACGGTGTGGCACGGCCATAGCGTTCCCTCCAGTCTGCCAGTCGCCGCTCTGCCGTCTCAATCTCCCGGTCGGGCGCCCGCATCCGCTTCTTCGTGAACGCATGCAGGGCCACGATCCGCCGCCCCGTCACCGTCACGTACAGCACCCGGTGGTGGATGCGCCCGGTGATCCGTAGCTCCCAGATGTCACCCCGGACGTGCTCCACATGGGCGGGCCAAGCTTCGTGCCGAACCGCTCCAGGAGGTCCAGCTTGCGGACCACCCGCTCGGCTTGCGCGGCCGGGAGCGCGTCGAGGTAGTCCCGCACCGGGCAGGTCCCTGACGCCGTCTCGTAGTAGACCAACTCCCAACCGCTCACGGCCGCAGTATAGCAGGAGTGCTATACCCCCTGTCAATAGTGCCATCGTCATGATCGACAGGATCATCAGCGTCGACGACGCCGTCATCACGATCGTCGACAGCATCATCAAGGACGGCGCCCCTGGCCGCCTGGGGTGGGGGTGGGGGTGAGGATCCCTCAACCGCTGCCGGCCTCCTCGGTGATCGCCCGGGCGAGGCGGTCGCCGTAGCGCTCGCGCATCCCGTCCTCACCCTGCGTTGTGACCTGATACGCAAGCCGCGCGGCACACGCCCGCACAGGCTGCCTGCCACTCCGAAGTCACGGGCGGATGACTCCCAGAGGACTGCGCCGTACACGGCACACACGAGCCGTCGCGCCGCCCAGTGCGTCGCTCTCACATCGGAAGACGAACGCCGCGGATTCGCCGCCCGGCCCCTCGTCCCAGGTGGGACGAGGGGCGCACGCAGCGGCACGTGCTCTCAGCCCCCTGCCCAGGCCAGTCTGCTGAAATCCCCGAGTGTCACGTCTTCCGCCAGCGGGACCGGCTCGGCGTGGATCGAGGCGTACCAGGTCAGGCCCTGGCCACCCACCGTCGTCAGGACGAAGCCGTCACCCGTCGGCGCCCAGCGCAGCGCCTCCACCGGGCCGAGATCGCGCACCGCGCGCCAGGCGTCGCTCCCGTCGGAGTTCATGAGCCAGAGGTCGGCCGGGCTGTAGACCGTCCCGTCCTGGTGGGCCACGACGGCGATCCGGCCGTCGCGCAGCCAGTGGAGGTTGACCAGCGCGCGCTGGGTCCCGTCGCGGAGCGCGGGCGGGGTGATGGCCGTCTCGACGCCGTCGGCGATCCGGACGCGGTAGATGCCGCTGTAGGTGCTGTAGGCCAGCTCGGTCCCACCCGGCGACCAGGCGTAGGCGAGCGCGTCGCGCGCCAGCTCGCGTGTGACCGGGTCGACGGTCTGGTCCGGCCCGCCGACCACGGCCACGACCGCCCGGCTGCCGGCCGCGAACTGCGCCACCTCGTAGCGGAGGGTGTAGCCGCGCGGCGCCCAGCTCACCTGGTGGATCGTCTGCGCCTCGGGGATCCTCACCTGGTGGACCAGCGCGAGGTTGCTCCCGTCGGCGTTGCTGACCCAGAGCGACCGCCGATCGAGCGAGACGTAGGCGATGCGCGCGCCGTCGGGCGAGGCGACGTACTCGGCCACCGGCTGGCCGTCGGGCATGGTCGCCGGCTCCAGCAGCGCGCCGTCGGCCGTCGCCAGCCAGACGGCGGGGTTGTCGGCGAACCGGACGGCGATCTGGTTGGTGTCGGGCACCGGCCAGAAGGCGTCCAGGTCGGCCTTCCCCTGCACCACAAGGCGCGGCGCGGAGCCGTCGGCCGGCTGGCGCCAGAGGGCGAGGACGCCGTTCGGAGGCTTCCCGACGAAGTAGAGGTCGGCCGGCAGCGAAACGGCGGGCGCGGATGGCGTCGGCGAGGGCGCCGGGGTCGGCACCGGCGTCCCGGCCGGCTGCGGGCTGGGCGGCGGCGTGGCCGGCCCTTGGGCTCCTGGATCAGCGAGGTCCAGCGTGAACTCCCACGGGCCACGCACGGTGGTATAGCCGCCGGAGAGCCCGGAGACCGCCACCCGATCCAGCCGCAGGTGGAGCTGGCCAGTCTTGGGCAACTGATACACCCAGACTCGCACGTACCAGTCATCCTCGCCGATCCGCGTGTGGCGCAGGATCGGCAGCCGCTCGCCGTTGGCTTCGATCAGAACATGCTCGTCGAGGCTCCCGCCCCCGTCCATCGGGATGACGGCCTTGGGATCGACGGGCACGGCCCGCCAGTCGATCGCGCTCACCACCATGCCCCGGGTGATGGTCAGCAGCTCGGCCTTGACCCCGTTGACCGTCGTGGCGGCCCGGACGTGCCAGGGCGCCGGCAGGGCGCGCAGCGGGGCGAGATCGACCTGCACGCGCACCTCGACCGGATCGCCCTGCGGCGGCGAGAAGCGGACGGTGACGCCGCGGACGTCCGGATCGAGGCCGGGGAACTCGACCCAGGTCACGGATGCGGCCGCCGGGATGCCAGACCCGGCCGACGCCGGTTCGCTCCACCAGATGGTCGGGCGCAGTTCCTGGCCACGGTCGTCGATGAGCATGACGTGGCCGGTGTTCAGGTCGCCCGCGGTGGCGCTGTACTCGAGGTAGGTGGTGAACCGGTCGGCCGCGAGGCGGCGAACTGTGACGGTTTGGCTCCCCACCGGCTCCGTGCGGTCGATGGCGAACGCGAGGCCGGCGCGAGCCAGATCATCCATGAGCTGTGACGCACGCGGTGGCCCCAGCAAGGGGGGTTCCGGTGAGGTCGCGCCGGAGACTACCGGGCTGGCGCTGGTGGCGACCACGCCGCTCTCGGCGGTCGGCGTCGGGCCGGCGCCGGGGGTGGTCGCCATGCCGCGCAGCGCCAGCGCGGCGGCCGTCACCAGGGCCAGCAGGGCGACCAGGGCGGCGCCCGCCGCCAGGCGGTGCCCACCGACGGCGACCGCGCCCCAGAAGCCGCGCGCCGGACGCGGCGCCGCCCAGGGGCGCTGCTCGATCGGGCGCCACGGCGCGGTGCGCAGGTAGCGCGCCAGGTCGTAGAGGTCCTGGCGGTACTGCCGCTCGAGGCGCTGACAGGCGGGGCACGCCGCCAGGTGCGCCTGGACCGCCGCCGCCTCGGGCGCGGGCAGGTGCCCGTCGATGAGCGCCGGGAGCCGGGGTCGGACGTCGCGGCACTCCACCTCTCAGCCCTCCGCTTCCTCGTCAGGATCACCCTGGTGATAGGCCCGGCGGAACGCCTCGCGGGCGCGGGAGAGGCGCGTCCGGGCCGCGCCGGGGGAGCAGCCGAGCTGCTCGGCGATCTCCTGGCTGGAGAAGCCGGCGGCCCGCAGGAGCAGGCACGCCCGGTCCTTCGGATCCAACTGCTGCAGGGCCTCCTCAACCGCGCTGCTGGTCACCACCCACTCGCTGTGCCCATCCACGCTCGGGTCGTAGCCCCCCGCCAGCAGGCGGGACAGGGATACCCAGCCGAACAGGCGCTTGCGCCGAAAGTGGGAGAGCGCGTGGTTGGTGGCAATGCGGTAGAGCCAGCCGGCGAGGTTGGTGATCGGCGTGGAGGGGAGCGCGCGGTAGGCGGAGAGGAAGGTCTCCTGCGTCAGGTCACGAGCCAGCTCGACGTCGCCCACCATGCCGTAGAGGTACCGGGCGATCGGCGCCTCGTAGGCAGCCACGATCGCCTCGAACGCGGGCGCGTCCGTCTCCGTCACCTGCTCGAGTCTGCGCTGCCCGTCCACCAGCCCTCGTTCCACGCGCGGCCCCCTCCTGGCAGTGAGATGCCTGAGGGCAGGCCAGTGTTACATCCGGGGCCGCGGCGCCGGCGGCGCCCCGCCGCGGGGCGCACGGCCGGCCCAATCGGCCAGGACCTGTGTGGTCGGCCGCTCGGCCATCCGCGCGCCCCGCGGGCGCCCGCCAGGCTGGGGTCGGTGCCGGGGCGGGGCGGCGCTTCAGGCGCCGGCGACGGCGTCCTCGACGGACAGTTCCGAGATGCGCGTCACGCCCTCGTCCGATGCGCTCTGCCCCAGGCGCTCCTCGAGCGACGGGTCGATCTCCGCCTGCTCCTCGCCGAAGTCGATGGCCTGGGCGATCACCTGGTCCATATTCTCGACCCAGATGAACTCCATCTCGGCCACGATCTTCTCCGGAAGCGTGGCCAGGTCGCGCTGGTTGTCCTCCGGCGCGATCAGCTTCCGGATGCCCACGCGATGCGCGGCGATGGCCTTCTCCTTCAGCCCGCCGATGGGGAGGACGCGCCCGCGCAGGGTGATCTCGCCGGTCATGGCGATGTCGGAGCGCACCGGGTGCTTGGTGAGCGCCGAGATGAGCGCGGTCGCCATGGTGATCCCGGCGGAGGGCCCGTCCTTCGGGATCGCGCCTTCCGGCAGGTGAATGTGCAGGTCGTGCTTCTCCTGGAAGTCGGGCGGGATGCCGAGCGCGTCGGTGCGGGAGCGGGCGTAGCTCAGCGCGGCCCGGGCCGACTCCTGCATGATGTCGCCGGCGCGGCCGGTGATGGTCAGCGAGCCGCGGCCGGGCATCACCACCACCTCGACCGGGATGAGCTCGCCGCCGAACTCGGTGGTGCCGAGCCCGATGGCGACGCCGACCTGGCTCTCGCCGATCTTGAGGTCCAAGCCGTAGCGCTCGGGGCCGAGGTAGTCCTCGAGCCGCGCCAGGGTGAGCCGCACGCGCTTGGTTTTGCGACCGGTGACGACGTCGCGCGCGACCTTGCGGCAGATGGCGGCGAGCTGGCGCTCCAGCTCCCGGACGCCGGCCTCGCGGGTGTAGCCGCGGATGATGCGCAGCCACACCTTCTCGGGGATCTCGATCTGGTCGGGCCGCAGCCCGTGGGACTCCAACTGCTTCGGCAGCAGGTGCCGGCGCCCGATCTCGATCTTCTCATGCTCGGTGTAGCCGCCGATCTCGATGATCTCCATGCGGTCGCGCAGCGGCTTGGGGATGGCGTAGAGCGAGTTCGCCGTGGCGATGAAGAGGACCTTGGACAGGTCGTAGGGCATGTCGAGGTAGTGGTCGTTGAAGGCGTGGTTCTGCTCGGGGTCGAGCACCTCCAGCATCGCGGCCGCCGGGTCGCCGCGATAGTCGGAGGCCATCTTGTCGATCTCGTCGAGCACCACCACCGGGTTGATCGTCCCGGCCCGCTTCATGGCGCCGATGATCCGGCCCGGGAAGGCGCCGATGTAGGTCCGCCGGTGGCCGCGGATCTCGGCCTCGTCGCGCACGCCGCCGAGGCTGACGCGCACCATCTTGCGGTTCATGGCGGTGGCGATGGAGCGGCCCAGGCTCGTCTTGCCGACGCCCGGCGGGCCGACCAGGCAGAGGATCTGCCCCCCGACCGCCCCCCGGCCCTGGGTCAGCTTGCGCACGGCCAGGAACTCGATGATGCGCTCCTTGACGTGCCGGAGCCCGAAGTGCTCGGCGTCCAGCACCTGCTCGGCGCGGTCGAGGTCCAGGTTGTCCTCGGTCTCTTCGGTCCAGGGCAGGGAGAGCAGCGTGTCGATGTAGTTGCGGGCGACGGTGCCCTCGGCGGAGACGGTGGGCATGCGCTCCAGCCGGGCCACCTCGCGCAGCAGGCGCTCCTCGACCGGCTGGGGCAGCCGGCGCTCGCGGATGCGCTGCCGCAGCGCCTCCATCTCGTTGCCCCCCTCGCCCGCCAGCTCGTCGTGGATGGCCTTGAGCTGCTCGCGCAGGAAGTACTCCCGCTGGTTCTTGTCGATCTGCTCGCGCACGCGCTCCTTGATGCGCTGCTCCAGCGAGGCCAGGTCGAGATCGGTGGCGAGATGGACGGCCAGCATCTCCAGCCGCTGGAGCGGGTCCAGGTTCTCCAGGAACGCCTGCCGCTGGCCCGCGTCGCGGATCAACTGCGTGGTCAGCAGGTCCGCCAGGTGCGACGGGTCGGTGAGGGTTCGCACCAGCTCCATGACGTCGCTGGCGAAGGCGTTCTTGGACTCCTGATACTGGCGCGCCAGGTCCTGGATGTAGCGCACGAGCGCCTGCACCTCGGGTGTCAGGGTGAGCCGCTCGGGGACGGGCTCCGCGCGGACGGTGTAGAAGGGGCGCGGGCCGTCGAACTGGTGGATCTCGACGCGCGAGAGCCCCTCGAGGGCAACCTGGAGGTTGCCACCCTGCTGATGCTCGATCGAGACAATCTCGGTCAGGGTCCCGACGCGGTACAGGTCCTCGGGCTGGGGGTCATCCACCGCCGCGTCGCGGTGCGCGACCACCACGATCCGGCGGTCCCGGCTCATCGCCTCCTCGACCGCCTGGATCGACCGCGTTCTGCCGACCAGCAGCGTCACCACATTGTGCGGGAAGATGACGACATTCTTGAGCGGCAGGAGCGGGTAGCGCGCAGCGTACATGTCGTAGCGGCTCACCATGACGAGATCCTCTTCCAACCGTGTCCGTTGCGGTGTCGGTCGATCGTGGGCGCACCGGCGCGCAAGCCACAGCCCCGGGTGACCTGCCATTCCGGCCAGGAGTCACCGTGATCCGCGCCGGTTCCGCCATGCCCACCATGCTACCACGGCCCCCTCGGCAGGAGACGAGGCGGGATCATTATGTCATATCCTGCGCCCGGCGGCTAGCGAAGCGGGGCCCCGCCCTTCCCTTCCGCCCCCAGTGTACGTGACTGGGAGGCAACCCGCATAGGGGCGCCACCGCATCCTGGGGGTCCCGGCCAGGGCAGTGGTCCCCCGCACCTGGCCCCGCCGGGATCTACTCCCGTAACGAGCGACCGGCGCCGCGGTAGCTGGTGGCCGGCGACGGCACGGCGCCGTCGCGCGCCCAGCGGGTCTCGCGGACGAAGAGCGCCAGCGTGCCGGCGGCGATCGCGCCCAGGCCCCCGGCGGCGCCCGCCGTGAGCGCCAGCCCGACCACGTCGGCGAGCTGCCCGATGGCGAGCGGCGCCACGGCCTGGCCGGTGTCGCCGATGAAGCGCCAGATGCCGAGGAACTCCCCGGCGCGGCCGGGCGGGGCCAGATCGGCGCCGAGGGTCATCATCGTCCCGGAGCCGAGCCCGTTGCCGAAGCCGATGAGGAGCACGACGAGCAGCAGGGTCCCGTAGGTGTGGGTCAGCGGGACGAGCGCCAACCCGACGCCCATGATGGCAAAGGACGGGACCGCCGCGGCCTTCCGCCCG
The DNA here is from genome assembly GCA_029961075.1 of Sphaerobacter sp. Lineage (GTDB taxonomy): Bacteria > Chloroflexota > Chloroflexia > Thermomicrobiales > Thermomicrobiaceae > Sphaerobacter. Next base: position 55,958 of record JASBVL010000128.1, on the reverse strand, counting down.
AAGCGATCCATCAGCACGCCGGCAGGCACGAACAGCAGCACGTCCACCAGCGAGGAGGCGCTGACGATCTGGCCAACCTGGAAGTCGTCCAGGCCGAGGGAGCTGGCGTAGAGCGGGATGATGATCTGGCGCGACGCCCGGATCATCTGCCCGAAGATCTGCGCCGTCCCCGCGGCGACGACGTCGCGCCGGTTGTCGGCGACGGCCTCGCGCAGCACGGCGAGGTCCAGGTGGCGGCCCGCCGCCGGGGCGGTGCCGGGGAGATCGCGGACGAAGACGAGCGCCACCAGGAGGGCCACGCCGGCCAGCAGGCCGGCGGCGATCAGGGCGGCCGGCAGGCCGTAGAACTGGGCGATCAGCCCGCCGACCGCCGGGCCGGTGAAGGTGCCGAGGCGGTTGATCCCGCCGAAGACGGCGATCGTCCGCCCGCGCGCCGCCAGCGGCACGGCTTGCGTGATGTAGGCGTGGCGGGAGAGGCCCCAGAGAGCCGTGCCGACCCCGGCGATGAAGCGGTAGATGATCAGCTCGGGAACTACGTGCGCCAGGCCGAGCGCGGTCGTGGCGGCCGCGAACAGGGCGACGCCCGCGAGCATCGCCCGCCGGGAGCCAAGGCGCGGCAGGAGCAGACCGGTGGGCAGGTCGGCGAGCATGGTGCCGATCCAGGCGGCCGCGACCACCATCCCGGCCAGTCCGTAGGAGTCGCCGAAGCGCGCGGCGTAGAGCGGGAGCACCGGGATCATGACCCCCTGGCCGAAGGACAGGAGCAGCGTGGGGAGATAGACCGGCAGCAGCAGCCGGCGGTGCTCCGCGCTCATCGTGGACGAGTCCCTTCCCCGGCGTGGACCGGACTCAGGCCGGCGGCTCGTCCGCCCGGGCCCGCTGCGTGAGCCGGTGCGCGCGCCGCGCTTCGGCCGCGGCCCAGCGGCGTCGCTCCTCGTCGGTCTGCACCAGCAGCGGCGGCACCGGCGTCGGGCGGCCGGCCTCGTCGAGCGCCACGTAGACGAGATAGGCGATGGAGGTCTGGGTCACCCGTCCGGTCGGCACGTGCTCGGCCTCGACGACCACCTCGACCTCCATGCTGGTGCGCCCGGTCCAGGTCAGGCGGGCGTGGAGCATGAGGAGGTCACCCACGTAGACGGGGTGGAGGAAGGTCATCGAGTCCATCATCACGGTGACGACGCGCCGCTGGGCGTGGCGGGAGGCGGCGATGCCCCCGGCGGTGTCGACCAGCTTCATGATCGTGCCGCCGTGGACGTTCCCGGCCGGGTTGGCGTCGGTCAGCAGCATGAGCTGCGCCAGCGTCGTCTCGCTCTCGCTGACGGGGCGGGGTCGGAGATCCGGCTGGTCGTGGTCGCGGTCCGGCGTCGTCATCGCAGCGCACAGGTTAGCGCGCCCGTGCCCGCGGAGGCAAGCGGGCCGGCGTAGGAAGCGGGCGGGCCTCGGGCCCGGCGCGACGCCGGCGCCCGCTTACGCCCCGGTGGCCGCGCGGACGAGCGGGGCGAGCACGCTGAGCAGGGCGAGGACACCCGGGAGATCGAGGGCGAAGATCGGCTCCGCGGTGAGCGCGGGCACGAGGATCAGGTAGCGGTAGGGCAGGCGGCGGGCCTCCTCGTCGGCCGGGTAGAGCTCGACGGTGAACCCAGGGGTCTCCCCGCTCGTCCCGAAGATCGCGGACGGCGTGGAGGCGTAGCCGAACTCGCGCAGGGTCTCCTGGGTCAGGTCGGGGAAGGGGTTGTCGATCGGGCGCCACTCGCCGTCGTAGAGCCATGCCGTCGTCATCGCTGCGCCTCCTGCCATGCTTCCAGCCGTGCCGGCCGCGGTGCCGGCAGCGGCACCAGCCCCCCACGTCGCGTGCCAGGCCGCCGCGGGGCGCGTCGGCACGGCCGGGGACGGGCGACGGCGCCCGGTATGACGAGATTCACAGGATCGCAGCGGCAGAAAGACAGGAAATCGGCAGGCAAGGAGGATAGGATCGAAGTATCCCTTCTCGCTTCCCTTTCCCGGCGCTCGACTATGCGGCCACCAGCACGTCGGGCGCTTCCTCCCCGCAAGCGCGCCCGGTCCCGCCGAAGGGCGGGACCGGGCGCCCCCTCTTGTGGGCCGGCGCCGCGCCGCCCGCGGCTCAGAACGAGGCGCGCTCGCGCGCGGGCGCGGCCGCGGCGCCGGCGGTGGCGCGGGCCGGGACGAGCACGGTCACGGTGGCGAGCACCAGGAAGATGGCCAGGCTCCAGAAGACGAGGGCCGGCTCGCCCCGCTCCAGCACCGCCCCGAGGAGCGGCGGCGCGGCGATGCCCCCCACACTCATCCCGACCGAGACGAAGGCGAAGCTCTGCCCCGCGGCCCCTTCCGGGGAGGTCTCGCGCACCAGCTTGTCCCGGCTCGGCATGATGATCCCCTGCAGCCCGCCGGCCAGCGCGAAGACCGGCAGCAGCAGCCAGACCGGGAGGTGGAGCAGCGCGACCAGGAGCATCAACGCGGTGCTCGCGGTGAAGCTGACCGCGATGACGCGACCGTAGCTGTGGAGACGGTCGGCCAGGAAGCCGCCCGCCAGCACGCCGACCGAGAGCGTCACCAGGAAGGCGGTGAGCATGCCGTTGGCTGTCTCGACCGACACCGTGTACCGCTCGGTCAGGGTGGAGGGCAGGAACGACTGGAGCCCAGAGATGAACATCGAGGTGAAGACGAAGAAGCCGAACAGCAGCAGCATCGGCCGCGTCAGGACGAAGCGGAGGCTCGCGCCCTTCCCCGCCCCTCCCGGCGCGGCCGCGGCGCGCGCGGTCCGGGCGGGCGCGGGCACGTGCAGCCAGAGCGCGACCGCGGCCGCGATGACCACGCCGAGCAGGCCGGGGACCGCCAGCGCGACCTGCCAGTTGAAGGCCCGCGCCAGCCCGGCGACCGCCAGCGGCGCCGCCGCGCTCCCAGCGAAGCCGGTGAAGGTGTGCAGGCTATACGGCCGGCCAGCCCGCTCCTTGCTGAACAGGGAGGAGAGGATGGCGTAGTCGGCCGGGTGGAACACGGCCTGACCGACACCGGCGCAGAGCGCCAGCACGAGCAGGACGCCGAAGTTGGGCGCCAGCGCCGCGAGGCCGATGGCCGCGCCGTTCACCAGCAGGCCGCCGACGAGGATCAGCTTGGGACCGTGGCGATCGGCCACGTAGCCGAAGGGGATCTGACAGAGCGCACTGGTGATGCTGTAGAGGGTCATGAGGACGCCGAGCTGGAAGTAGTCGACCCCGAAGACGACCGTAAGGATCGGGAAGAGGGAGGGGAGCGTGATCGACCAGAAATGGCTCATGAAATGGCCGGCGCTAATCAGGGCCAGTGCCAGCCCAGCGCGCGGCGACGCGCTCTGACCCGACATCGATCGCTGCCTTTCCGTCCGGCCGCAGGCACCGAGGCGGCCGAGTCACAGCGATCGAGTGTACGGCATCGGCGCGCCCGAGGCGATAGGCGCCAGGCCGAAGCAGCCACGGGCCGGTCCCGGCGCGCCAGGACCGACGCGGGACCGGCGGCCCGTGCGCGGGCCGCGGCGACGCTACGCCTGGATGCGGTGCTCGTAGTGGGTCTGGCAGCGCAGGCAGCGCACCGCGGTCGGGAGCGCCTTGAGCCGCGCCGGATCGATCAGCTCGCCGCAGTCGATGCAGACGCCGTACGTCCCGCGCTCGAGGCGCGCCAGCGCCTCGTCGATGTCGGCCACCTCCCGGTCGATCTCCGTCAGGGTGCCAACGGTGGCTTGCGCCTCCATCAGGTCGGAGGCCGCGTCGGCAATGTGCGTCGCGATCGTCCCTTCGGCCTCCTGGCTGTCGGTCAACGCAGCCAGCAGGCGCTCGACGCTGGCTCGGTGCTGCTCGAGCTCCGCGCGCCGCCCCAGGAGCCGCTCGCGCGCGGTGGCCATGACCTCGCGGTAGGCCGCCGGTCGCTCTGGCATGCTGTCCGCCCTCCCTCCGGGACCGCATCGTTGAGCCCCATTGTCCCTTGCACGGTGCGCGCCCGCGCAACAGATCGCGCGCGGGCGCAACAAGGTCGTGACACCGCGGCGGGAGGCGCGGTCGAGACGGCCGCGGGGCCGTCGCGACCGGCGGGTGTGGGTTTTCAGGCGCGCGCCAGCGCCGTCAGGTAGGCGCTGTAGGCGCGGCGGCCGCGGCGCAGGCTCTCCAGGCGCATCGACTCGTTGGGCGCGTGGACGTTGCCGTCCGGGGTGCCGAACCCGAAGAAGATCATGTCGGCCCCCAGCACCCGCTGGAAGATCTCGGCGACGGGGATGGTCCCGCCCTGCCGCGCCACGACCGGCGGCTTGCCGTAGAGCTGCTCGAGCACCCGCGCCGCGGTCTGCAGCGCCGGATGGTCCCGCGAGATGGCGAAGGGGCGCGAGGAGCCGGGGAAGCGCTCGACGGTGACCGTGGCCCAGGGCGGGCAGTGCCGCGCGACGTGGCGCTCGATCAGGTCCAGGATCTCCTCCGGGTCCTGATCGGGGACCAGGCGACAGGTGATCTTGATGTGCGCCGCGCAGGGCGTCACCGTCTTGACCCCATCGCCCTGGAACCCGCCCCAGATGCCGTTGATGTCGAGCGTCGGGCGGGCCGCGACGCGCACCACCGGGCTGTAGCCGGGCTCACCCCAGAGGGCGGGCGCGCCCACCTGCTCCCAGTAGGCGCGCTCGCCGGCACGGCTGGCCTCCAGCTCCGCCCGCTCCGCCGGGCTCAACTCGCGCACTCGATCGTAGAAGCCCTCGACCGCCACCCGGCCGTCCGGGGTGTGGAACGAGGCGGCCAGGTGCGCGGCCACCTGCGCGGCATTGGGGACGACGGCGCCGAACATGCCGGAGTGCAGGTCGGTGTCGGCGGTGCGCACGTTGACCTGGCAGGCACACAGCCCCTTGGCCGAGAGCGTGATGCCCGGCTGGTCGAGCGCCGGCTGGCCGCCGTCGGCGCTGATGATGAAGTCGCACGCCAGTCGCTCCCGGTGAGCCGGCATGAAGGTGGGCAGGCTGGGGCTGCCGATCTCCTCCTCGCCCTCGAAGAAGAACTTCAGGTTGATCGGCGGCTTTCCCCGGGTGCGCACCACCGCCTCGACGCCCTGGAGCGCCAGCATCACGCCGCCCTTGTCGTCCGCGGCGCCGCGGGCGTACACCTTGCCGTCGCGGACCACCGGCTCGAAGGGCGGCGAGGTCCAGAGATCGAGCGGGTCGGGCGGCTGGACGTCGTAGTGCCCGTAGATCAGCGCCGTCGGCTGGGCATCGTCGACGTGCCAGGCCCCGAAGACGACCGGGTTCCGCTCGGTGGGCAGGAGCTCAACCTCGGGCACGCCGATCCGCCGCAGGTAGTCCGCCAGCCACTCGGCGGCGCGGCGCACGTCGGCCTGGTGCTCCGGCAGCGCGCTCACGCTGGGGATGCGCAGGAACTCCTTGAGCGCCTCGAGGTGCTCCTCCTCATGCTCCACCAGGTAGCGCTCGTACGCGTCGAGCGACATCGGATCTCCTTTCGTCATGCGTCATGCGTGGGCCGTACTGCGTATTGCGTATTGCGTATTGCGTGTGCTCCCCTCTCCCAAAGTTGGGAGAGGGGCAGGGGGTGAGGGGTACGGAACACCAAATCCGCAGCACGCATCACGGAATACGCAGTACGCACTACGCAACACGGAATACGCGTCACGCCGCGATCACGCCCAGCCCGGCCAGGCGACGGCGCAGCTCCGCCAGCTCCCCCTCGCTGAGCATGGGGATGGGCCGGGTCATGTGCGGCCCGCAGAGCCCCTTCAGCGCCAGCGCCGCCTTGTAGGCGGCCGGGAAGACGCCGATGCGGCACGCGTCGGTGACCTCGGCCACCAGGCGCTGGAGCGCGTGGGCGGTGGCGATGTCTCCCGCGCGCATGGCCTTGTAGATCCCCGCCTCGGCCTCCGGCACGACGTTGACGGTCGCGCCGATGATGCCGTCCCCACCGGCGAAGAGGCTGCTGGCGAGCAGCGCGTCGGAGCCGGTCAGCACGGTGAAGTCGGGATGCTCGGCCACGGCCCGCACCACCGCGGTGAAGTAGCCGAAGTCCCCGCTGCTGTCCTTGATGCCGATGATGTTGGGGTGCTCCGCCAGCCGCGCGACGGCCTCGACCGCGATCGGCACCTTGGTGAGCTTGGGGATGTTGTAGAGCAGGATGGGGATCGGGCTCGCCTCGGCCACGTGGAGGAAGTAGTCGATGACCGCCGGCGTGTTGAGCGGGAAGTAGAACGGGGGCGGCACCAGGGCACCGGCCGCGCCGCTGCCGTCCGCTGCCTTCAGGTCGGCCACGATGTCGTCCACGACCGTGCCGGCCGCGCCGGTGAAGATCGTCCCGCGCCCCTCCGCGGCCTCCATCACCGCGGCCAGCAGCGCCTGGCGCTGGGGCCGGGGCAGCCCGTTGCACTCCCCGGTCGAGCCCAGGATCGACAGCCCGTCGATGCCCGCGTCGAGCAAGGAGGTCACCAGCCGCCGCACGCCCGCGGTGTCCACCTGGAGCTCCGGCGTCAGCGGCGTCGCCATCGCCGCGTAGACGCCCGGGTACCGCGCCGTCCGCTCAGTCATCCGTCCGTGCTCCCTCGTCTCGTCCGGTCACCCGGCACCACTCCGGTGGGGGCATCGTAGCACAGCGGGTCGGGCAGCGCAGCGCCCGACCGTGTAGAATCGGACGCCTTGGGAGTCGTGCGACGACACGGACGGAGCAGGGGATGATGGCGGACGCGCAGGGGAGCGGGGCAACCGGCCCCGACAGCCGAGAGGCGCCGGGCGGCGCCGAGCGCCGGCAGACGCTGACGGTCGCCATGCGCCGCGAGCTTCTCGCCGAGCTGGCGCGCGAGATCGGCGAGACGGCGGTGATCGAGGGCGACCGGCTGCTGCTGGAGGCGGGGCAGGACGTCGTCCTGAACGGCCACGTGGCGCCGGACGGCACGATCGTCCTCACCTGGTGGATGACGGCGATGGCACCGCAGGGCCACCCGCGCTGGCGGGACGTCGCGGCCCAGCTCACCGGCCAGGGCGAGGCGATCTACACCTCGGCGCTCGGCGGCGGCTTCCTGGTGGAGATCGAGCACCGCGCCGCCACGCCGCGGGAGGCGGCCCGGCTGGCGCGGAGCCCCAAGCCGGTCGAGCGCGTGCGGGAGCTGGTGGCCGCCTTCCCCGAGGCCGTGGCCGCCCTCCCGCCGGAGCCGGTGCCGGAGTATTTGCTGCCCCCGAGCGAGCAGAGCGACGCCGGCTGAAGGACGCCGTCGCACGGCGGGCGGCACTCCGTTCGATAAGCCCCGCCCCTGCCGCTGGAGCGCGCCGGCAGCGCTCCAGCGGGGGAGACGAACGGGAGCCGCCGATGCTCCGTTCGACGGCGGCGCGCCACGGGGCCGGTGCGCGGCGGACGGGAGCCGGTCGAGAGGCCGGCGCTCCCGGATGGCCCGGCTGGACGGGCGCTCCACCCCGCCGCGCCGGGCGGCCGGGCTAGCGCCGCCGCAGCCAGCGCTGGTGGTCGACCGCCAGGCAGCGGTCCATGATGACGGTCAGGCCGCCCGCCTCGGCGATGGCCGCGGCCTCCGGGCTGATGATGCCCAGTTGGAGCCAGAGCACCTTGGCGCCGATGGCGACGGCGTCGCGGGCGACCTCGGGCACCGCCTCCGCCCGGCGGAAGACGTCCACGATGTCGACCGGGACCGGCACGTCGCGCAGCGACGGGTAACTCCGCTCGCCCAGCACCTCCTGCTCGGTCGGGTTCACCGGGATGATCCGGTAGCCCTGCCGCTGGAGGTAGGCGGCCACGCCGTGACTCGGCCGGTTCGGCTTCGCCGACAGCCCGACGACCGCGATGGTCTGCGCGGTGCGCAGGATCTCGGCGATCGTCTCGGGGTCCTGGTAGCGGCTCGGGTCGAACGCGGGATCGGCCGGGCCTGCAGCCGTCATCGGGGTACCTCCTCCTCACCACGCCAGCGCGACGCTGGCGCCATGCTACCAGCTCGCAGTCGGCCGGCCAAGGCGGCGCGGCGACCGGGCGCCCGGCGCCACGCAACCGGTGAATACCGCGTACGTTCGCACATGAGGGTTGGCAGCGCCGGCCAGGATGCGCTATACTTGGCATGAGAATCGAACATCAGTTCTGGAATGGTCAGGCACGAGGGGGACGCGTCGGGGCCAGGAGATCGGCGCACCGACGCGGGCCGGGGAGCGAATATGGCAGAGACGAAGACGAAGCGCCGCGCGCAGGCGGCGGGGGACACCCAGGCCGCGCAGGGGTACACGGGCGCGAGCATCCGGGTGCTGGAAGGGATCGAGGCGATCCGCACCCGCCCCGGCATGTACATCGGCTCCACCGGCACGACCGGCCTGCACCACCTCATCTGGGAAGCGCTCGACAACGCGACCGATGAGGCCATCGCCGGGTACGGCAAGCACATCTGGGTGGAGATCGACCGGGACGGCTGGGTCACGGTGCGGGACGAGGCGCGCGGCATCCCGTTCGACCCGAAGGAGATCAACGGGAAGACGCTGCCGACCGCGACGGTGATCCTGACCGTGCCGCACTCCGGCGGCAAGTTCGAGCAGGGGGCCTACAAGACCGCCGGCGGCCTGCACGGCGTCGGGGCGACGGTCATCAACGCCCTGTCGGAGCGGCTGGAGCTGACCGTCTGGCGCGACGGGCAGCAGTTCTTCCAGACCTTCACCCGGGGCGTGCCCGGCGACTACACCATCACCCCCTGCGACCCGCAGCGCACCGGGACGCAGCTTCGGTGGCTCTTCGACCGCGAGATCTTCGCCGACCCGGCGGTCGGCTACCAGCGCGACGTGATCGAGAGCCGGCTGCGCGCGGCGGCGTACCTGAACCGCGGCATCGCCTACCACCTGCGGGTGTGGGACGACGACGCGGGGGCGATGGTCGAGCAGACCTTCTACTCCGAGCGCGGCCTGGTCGACTACGTCGAGGAGCTCCGCCCGCGCGACCGGGAGAGCGAACCGCTGTTCAAGGAAGTCGTCTCGGTCGTCGAGACGCGCGACGACATGGTCATCGAGGTGGCGCTGCAGCCGAACCGCGGCGAGCGGACGCGCGTCGTCTCCTTCGCCAACGGCGTGCGCACCGTCGAGGGCGGCACGCACGAGAGCGGCTTTCAGGCGGCGCTGACCAAGGTGCTCAACGACCAGGCGATCCGCCTGGGGATCACCAAGAAGCGCGAGTTCGACGCCGAGCTGATCCGCGCGGGCCTGGTGGCGGTCGTCTCGGTCAAGCTGACCAACCCGCAGTTCGAGGGACAGACGAAGAACCGGCTGACGAACAGCGGCGTGGACGGGATCGTCCGCTCGGTGGTGGGCGACGCGCTGACGCGCTGGCTGGAGGCGAACGAGTCGGCGGCGCGGGAGTGGGTGCGCACGCTGGAGCAGCGGCGCAAGGCGCGGGACGCAGCCAAGGCCGCGGCCCGGCTGGTGATGACCGGCAAGAGCCGGCGCAACGGCGCGCTGCTGGACGCGGCCATCTCCGACAAGTTCATCCCGTGCAACACCAAGGACCCGTCGCGCGCCGAGCTGTACCTGGTCGAGGGGGACAGCGCCGGCGGCTCGGCCAGCCAGGGGCGCTTCTCCGAGTTCCAGGCGGTGCTGAAGCTCGGCGGCAAGCCGCTGAACGTGGCCCGCGCCAACATCGAGCGGATCGCGAAGAACGAGGAGATCCGCACGCTGCTGCAGGTGATCGGCACGGGCTCGCGCCAGGCGTTCGATATCTCGCGGCTGCGCTTCAACAAGATCATCATCATGACCGACGCCGACGTCGACGGCATGCACATCCAGGCGCTGCTGCTGACGCTGTTCCTGCAGGAGCTGCCGCAGTTGCTCGAGCGCGGGCACATCTACCTGGCCGCGCCGCCGCTCTACTCGGTGCGGCAGAACGGCAAGGTGACCTGGCTGCGCGACGACGAGGCGCTGCGCGAGTGGCTGAAGAGCCACAAGGGCCCCTTCGAGCTGAAGCGCTACAAGGGGCTGGGCGAGATGAACCCGCGGGAGCTGCGCGAGACGACCATGGACCCGGAGCGGCGCCGCCTGCGCCGGGTGACGATCGAGGACGCGGCGCTGGCCGAGCGGATGGTGTACGAGCTGATGGAGGACACCAACGCCGAGGGGCGCCGCACCTTCCTCGCCCAGCGGGCGCGGAAGTACCAGGAGATCGACGTGTAGGGAGCCGCCGGGGCTAGCCTCGCGAGCGCCCTCGTGCGGCGCGGCGCGCTCCCTGTTCCGGGTGGCGGCCGGGGGCGGTGAGATGGGACGGGGCCAGGAGGGAGCCCGGGTTTTGCATCGATCCCGCCCGCGATCGCAGTCGCCACCGCCGTCGGAAGGATCAAGGGCGGAAGCGCGCGGGCGGTGAACGACCTCGTGAGCAGAGGTGAGTTCGGCTGGCAAGCCGAGTATGGCGTCGTGTCGTTTGCCGAGCGCCATTTGCCCAACGTGGTGGCGTACGTCAATGATCAACCACGCCGTCATGCCACCCGTGATCTGTGGGATCTGTTGGAGCGGGTCGACCCAGACGGCACCGAGCCCGGCGCGACTTGACGGCCTCAGCCGGCTTTAGCCGGCTTCGCCTTGTCAGCCCGGCGGCTTTAGCCCCGGGCACGAGCCCACCAAGTAAGGACCCAAACACGCGAGCAACGACACGCACACCACCACCAAAGGACACGACCGAATGGCAACGAAAGTCTTGACCAACGGGCATGAGGAGACGATCGAGACGGAGGAGTTCTCGACCCTCTTCGAGGACGCCTTCGTCCAGTACGCCCTGGCGGTCGTCACCAGCCGCGCCCTGCCCGACGCGCGCGACGGCCTCAAGCCGGTGCAGCGCCGCATCCTATGGTGCATGTACGAGAACGGCCACCGCTCCAACCGCCCGACGGTCAAGAGCGCGTCGGTCGTCGGCGACGTGCTGAAGTCCTACCACCCGCACGGCGACAGCGCGGTCTACGACGCCGCCGTGCGGATGGCGCAGGACTTCACCATGCGCTACCCGCTGATCGAGGGGCAGGGCAACTTCGGCTCGATCGACGGTGACGCCGCCGCGGCCTACCGCTACACCGAGATGCGGCTCTCCCCCATCGGTGAGCTGCTGCTGCGCGACATCGAGCAGGAGACGGTCCCGTTCGAGCAGACCTACCTGCAGATGCCGAACGTGGTCCAGCCGGTCTACCTGCCGGCGCGCATCCCGCCGATCTGCAACCCGGCCTCGGGCATCGCCGTGGGGCTCTCCACCGAGATCCCGCCGCACAACCTGCGGGAGGCGATCCGGGCGGCGGTGGCGCTGCTCGACAACCCGGAGCTGACCGTCGATGAGCTAATGCGCCTGCTGCCGGGGCCGGATTTCCCCACCGGCGGGCGCATCATCGGCACCGACGGCATCCGCGCCTACCTGGAGACGGGCAAGGGGCGGCTGGTCGTCCGCGGCGAGGTGCGGCTGGAGGAGGCGCTGCGCCAGCGCAACCTGGTGGTCACCGAGATCCCGCCGATCTCCCGCTCCCGGCTGGTGCGCTCGATCATCACCGCGGTGAACGACGGCAAGGTCACCGGGGTGACCGACGTGCGCAACGAGTCGGACGACGAGAAGGGCACGCGGATCGTCATCGAGCTGGAGCGCGGTGCCACGCCGGAGGTGGTGCTGCATCAGCTCTACCGCTTCACCGACCTGGAGACGACGATCAACGTCAACATGGTCTTCCTCTTCGGCGACCCGGGCCAGCCGGCGCGGCAGCCGCGGCGGACGGGCATGATCGAGCTGCTGCGCTACTGGAATCGCCACCAGCTCGACGTGATCACCAAGCGCGCCGAGTATCAGCTCCGCAAGGCGCAGGAGCGGCTGCACGTCGTCGAGGGCCTGATCATCGGCGCCGCGCACGCGGATGAGATCGTGAAGATCTTCCAGCAGGCGCGCGACCGGAACGTGGCGAAGGAGCAGATCAAGGCCAAGTACAACCTGAGCGACATCCAGGCGGACGTGATCGCCAACATGACGCTGGCGCAGGTGACGAAGCTCGACGCCGCCAAGTACGCCGAGGAGAAGAAGGCGCTCACCAAGCGGATCAAAGAGCTGACTGCCCTGCTCGCCAGCGAGGCGAAGAAGGTGGCGCTGCTCAAGGAGGAGCTGGCGGCGATCGCCCAGGAGCACGGCGACGACCGCCGCACCCGGATCGATGGGGAGGCGCCCGCCGAGATCGCGCCGGTCGCCAGCCTGATCGAGGAGCGGCCGATCCTGGTCGTGGTCAGCGAGAGCGGGCGCGTCAAGGCGCTGCCGGAGAACGCCTTCAAGCGGGCGCGCGCTGCCCGGACGCCGCGCGGCGAGGGCATCGCCGCGATCGTGCCGGCCTCGACGCTCGACTACCTGCTGGTGCTGACGCGCGGCGGGCGGGTCTACCTCGGCCGCGGCCACGAGGTGCCGCCCGGCACCCGCGCCGCCACCGGCGATCTGGCCCAGAAGGTCTTCGGCCTGAAGCCGGACGAGGCGCTCGCGATCATCCTGCCGACGAGCGAACTGGACGCGGACCGCTACGTCGTCTGGTTCACCGCCAACGGCAAGGTGAAGAAGACGGCGCTGGCCGAGTACCGCACCATCACCAGCGCCGGGCTGAACGACCTGCGCCTGCTGGGCGACGACCGGGTGGTGGCGGCGGCGCTCAGCAGCGGTGGCGGCGAGTACCTGGTCGTGACGAGCGACGGGCAGGCGCTGCGGTTCCCGGACGAGGAGGTGCGCGCCACCGGGCGCGACGGCCAGGGGGTGAACGCCATCACGCTCAAGGCGGGTGCCGAGGTGGTGGCGGCCGTCGCCATCCCGCCGGGGAGCGACGGCGACCTGCTGGTCGTGACCGCGCAGGGGATGGGCAAGCGCACCGCGCTGGCGGAGTTCCCGGTCCGGCGGCGGGCCACGGCCGGGGTGGCCGCGATCGCGCTGGCGACGGGCGACCGCGTCGCCGGGGCGGTGCTGGTCGGCCCGGACGACGAGGTGGTGCTCGGCTCGGCGCGGGGCCAGGCGGGGCAGGTTGCCGTCAAGGACCTGCGGCGCCAGGGCCGGACGACCAGGGGCGCGCGCCTGCTGGAGGTCGGGCCGGACGACCGCGTGGCGACCGTCGCCCGGGTGGGCTAGCCTCTGCCGGGGGTCGGCGCTATGCCGGCCCCCCAGGCGCAGATCTGGCGGCCCGGGAAGGGGCTGCGGATGGTCGAGTGGTTCCAGGAACTGAGCCCGGCGGTGCAGGCGCTGCTGGGCGGCGGGTTCACCTGGTTCATCACCGCGCTCGGCGCCAGCCTGGTCGTCGTGACCGGGCGCATGTCAGCGCCGCTGCTGGATGCGATGCTCGGCTTCGCCGCCGGGGTGATGCTGGCGGCCAGCGTCTGGTCGCTCATCCTCCCGGCGATCGAGCTGGTCGAGTCGGCGGGGCGGCCCGGCTGGATCCCGGCCGCGATCGGCATCCTCCTCGGCGCGGCCTTCCTCCGGCTGGCCGACTTCCTCCTGCCCCACCTCCACCTGGGCGGCGCCAAAGAGGAGGCGGAAGGGGTCCAGACCGCCTGGCGCCGCACGACCCTCCTCGTGCTCGCGATCACGCTGCACAACGTGCCCGAGGGGCTGGCGGTCGGGGTCGCCTTCGGCGCGGCGGCAGAGGGGATCGCCACCGGCGCCGGCGGGGCGACGCTGGCGTCCGCGATCGCCCTCACGATCGGCATCGCGCTCCAGAACCTCCCCGAGGGGATCGCCGTTGCCATGCCGCTGCGCCGCGAGGGCGTGCGACCGCTCATCGCCTTCTGGTACGGGCAGCTCTCGGCCGCCGTGGAGCCGATCGCGGCGGTGATCGGGGCGACGGCGGTGCTGGTCATCCAGCCGATCCTGCCCTACGCCCTCGCCTTCGCGGCCGGCGCGATGATCTTCGTCGTGGTGGAGGAACTCATCCCCGAGTCGCAGCGGGGACGCCACACCGACCTGGCCACCAGTGGCACCATCACCGGATTCATCGTCATGATGATCCTGGACGTGGCGCTGGGGTAGGCGCTCCGGCGGGCTCCACCCGCCGGGGCCCGGGGCGCGTGGAGCGCCGGCCTCGAACGGAGCCCGGCCGGCTCCCGTTCGCCCGACCGCGCCGCGCGTCGGGGCGGGTGCCCGGGGGCGTGAGCCCCGGCACGCATCGCCTCTAGTGGGTGTTTCCACGCGCCGGACGGGGGCCGGCGCTCCGCTCGGCCCGCGTCCGTCCTCCGGTAGGGGCAGGGCCTGTCCCGAACGGAGCCGCCCGATGCGAACGCGGGAGGGCACAAGGCCCTCCCCTACCGGACACACCCGCCCGGTCCCGAGGGCGGCACCGGGAGGCGCCAGACCCCCCCGAGCGGGGGCGACGTCGACACCGGCGGGGCAGGCAGCGCGGGCGTCCCCGGCCCGGCCACCGGCCATCGCCTCGCCGACGGCCGTCCACTCACGGGCAGGGGCAGGCCCTGCCGCGACCGCTGGCCGTCCCACTCCGGGCCGTGGGTGGTGCGGGGGACCATCCCTACGCCGGGCGATCCTGCGCGCCGGGGTGCGCCCCACGCGCGGCTACGGCAGGGGGATGAAGCGCGGCTGGCGCGCCTCGAAGCGGGTGAGGTGGGTGAAGCCGGCGGCGCGCGCCAGCGCCACCGCCTGCGCCAGCTCGTAGCCGATGTGCTCCGCCCGGTGGGCGTCGGAGCCAATGGTCAGGATCTCGCCCCCCATCTCGCGGTACCAGCGGAGCGCCTCCGGCCCCGGCGACGGCACCCCGGCCCGGCGCGTCGTGCCGGTGTTGATCTCGATGCCGATGCCCCGCTCGATGCAGGCGCGGAGCACGGCGCGGATCTCCTCTTCGTAGTCCCGCTCGTCGAAGGGGCCGTGGACGGCGACCCCGTAGCGCTTCGGCACGTCCAGGTGGCCGAGCACGTCGAAGTCGCCCGCCCGCGCCAGCGCCAGCAACTCGGTGAAGTAGGCGGTGTACGCCTCCCGCGCGCTCCGCTCGGCGAAGTAGCGCGGGGTCATGACGAAGTCGTCGCCCACGTAGTGGAGCGAGCCGATCACGAAGTCGAAGGGGAAGCCGGCCGTGAGCCGGGCGACCTCGGCCGGGTAGCGGTGCGCCTCGCCGATCTCGACCCCGGCGCGGAGCGTCAGCCGGCCGTCGTAGCGCGCGCGGCATTGCTCCAGCTCGGCGAAGAAGGCGGCGGGTTGGAAGTAGCCGCAGCCGGCGTCGCCGGGGACGAAGTCCGCGTGGTCGGTGGTGCAGACCTCGAGGATGCCCCGGGCCAGCGCGGCCTCGCACACAGCGTCCAGCGGCAGCCGGCCGTCGAACGAGAAGCGCGTATGGACGTGGTAGTCCTGCGGAATCACGGCGCTGGACACCGGCACCTCCTTCGCCCGCGTACGCATCACACTCCCTGTGACTCTACCACGCCGCTCGCGCCGTCCGCCGACCGGGCAGGGCGAGGCTGTCCAGTGAGACAGGGCGGACGGGGAGAGCCAGACAGTGTGACCAGGGGAGCGCCGGCCGTATCGTTTGCGCCCGGTGTCGTGGTTCGGGTCACCCGAAAGGGAACACGCACATGAGCGAGCAGGCTCTTCGAACGTACGAGCGACGGTGGTGGACGCTGGCGGTCCTCTCCCTGGCGCTGATCGTCATCAGCCTCGACAACACGATCCTGAACGTCGCGCTGCCGACGCTGGTGCGCGACTTGCACGCGACCTCCAGCCAGTTGCAGTGGATCGTCGACTCCTACGTCCTGGTCTTCGCCGGGCTGCTGCTGACGGCGGGGGCGCTGGGCGACCGCTTCGGGCGCAAGCTGGCGCTGATGGCCGGCCTCGGCATCCTCGGCGTCGGCTCGGCGCTGGCCGCGATGAGCGGCAGCGCCGAGCACCTGATCGCGACGCGGGCGCTGATGGGAGTCGGCGGCGCGCTGGTCATGCCGTCGACGCTGTCGATCCTGACCAACGTCTTCCCACCCGCCGAGCGCCCGAAGGCGATCGGCATCTGGGCCGCGGTCAACGGACTGTCGATCCCGATGGGGCCGGTGCTCGGCGGCTGGCTGCTGGAGCACTACTGGTGGGGGTCCGTCTTCCTCATCAACATCCCGGTGGTGGTGATCGCCGTGATCGCCGCCGCGATCCTGGTGCCGGAGTCGCGGGACGCCAAGGCGCTGCCGCTCGACCCGGTCGGCGCGGTGCTGTCGATCGCCGGGCTGGCCGCGCTGCTCTACGCCATCATCGAGGCGCCGGCGGCCGGCTGGACCAGCGGCCGGACCATCGCCTGGTTCGCCGGGGCGGCCGTGTCGCTGGGCGCGTTCGTGCTGTGGGAGCGGCGGGTGCCCTACCCGATGTTCGACACCGCCCTGTTCAAGAACCGGCGCTTCAGCGCGGCCAGCCTGTCGGTCACGATGGTGTTCTTCGGGCTGTTCGGCTCGACCTTCTTCCTGACCCAGCACATGCAGTTCGTGCTCGGGTACGACACGCTCCAGACCGGGGTGCGCATGATCCCGGTCGCGCTCGGCATCGCCGTCGCGGCCCCGCTGAGCGCGCGCCTGACCGCCCGCTTCGGCGCCAAGGTGATGGTCACCAGCGGGCTCACCATCGTGGCGCTGGGGCTCGGCCTCATGTCGACCGCGACCGTGACCAGCGGCTACGGCCTGGTGGCGACCTTCATGATCGTCGCCGGCGCGGGGATGGGCCTCGCCATGACCCCGGCGACCGACGCGGTGATGGGTGCGGTGCCGAAGGACAATGCCGGGGTCGGCTCGGCGGTGAACGACACCACCCGGCAGGTCGGCGGCGCGCTGGGCGTGGCGGTGCTCGGCAGCCTGCTGGCGACCAACTACCGCGACGGCATGCGCGCTCCGGCCAGCGCCCTACCGCCGGAGGTGGCCAAGGTGGCGAGGGACTCGGTCGGCGCCGCGCTGGAGATTACGGCGCGACTGGGGGACGCAGCCGCCGCGCAGGCGCTGGCGAACGCGGCCAAGCTCGCCTTCGTCGACGCGATGGACACAACCCTGCTGGTCGGCATGGCCGTGACGCTCCTCGGCGCCGCCATCGCCCTCCTCTTCCTCCCGGCGCGGGCCGACGACGACGGGCGCGCGCCCGAGCCGCGCGCGGACGAGGCCGCGGTCCTGGAGGAAGAGCCCGCGCTCGTCTAACCGCCCATCCTCTCCTCCCCCGGCAGCGTGCAGCTCCGGGGGAGGGGACACCCACCCCGAGAGCGCGGTTACTCAGTGCGGGTCAGCGCCGTGACCGTCGCATGGCACGGCCCGGATCACAGCGGAGGGATCGATGAACGTGACTGTGTTCGTCCTGCTCCGCGGCTGGCTTGACACCGGCCGCACCGCCAGGGCGCAGGGTTAGCCGCCATGTTTGCCGGGCACTTTGGGTTGGCGGCCGCGGTCAAGGGGCGCGAGCCGCGCGTCCCCCTCTGGGCACTCCTGCTGAGCACGCAGTTGCTCGATGTAGTCTTCGTGGTGCTGGTGATCGCCGGGGTCGAATCGATCGCGGGCAGAGGCTACGGCAAGGCGGTGATCCATGCCGAGTACACGCACTCGCTGGTCGGCGCGCTGGTCATCGCCCTCGTCGCCGGGCTGCTCGCCGGGCGCGCCTGGGGACGGCGTGCGGCCGTCGTCATCGGCGCGGTCGTGTTCAGCCACTGGGTGCTGGACCTCATCGTGCATCACCCCGACCTGCCGATCCTGCCCGGCAACCTGGGCGGCCTGCCCCTCCTCGGCTTCGGCCTCTGGTCGTACCCGGCAGTCAGCATCACCCTGGAGGCGCTCATCATCAGCATCGGCGCCGTGCTGTACGCCCGCTCGGCACTGGTCGACCCCGGCCACGCCGACGCGCGGCACGAGCGCACCACCCGCGCGGTCATCGCGGCGGCGATCATGGCCGTGTTCCTGGTGGCCACGCTCGTCACCGACGTCGTGGGTATCTAGCCCGATCCCGGCGAGGAGATCCCTCGCGGGCAAGCAAGGGAGACCGTCGCATGGCGATCGTGCAAGCGGCCAACCTGGCGCTGCGCTTCCTGCTGGAGCTGTGCGCGCTGGCCGCGCTGGCCTACTGGGGCTTCCACACAGGCGAAGGGACGCTCGCCAGGATCGCGCTCGGCATCGGCGCGGCGCTGCTGGCCGCGGTGATCTGGGGCACCTTTGTGGCCCCCAACGCGGCCGTGGCCGTGGGCAGCCCGGTCCGGCTCGCGCTGGAGCTGCTGGTCTTCGGCGCGGCCGTCGCCGGCCTGCTCACCGCCGGTCGCCCGAGCCTCGGGATCGCGCTCGGCGTGGTCTATATCATCAACCGCGTGCTGATGGCGATCTGGGGGCAGTAGGCGGCGCGCACCCAACGGCCTGCACACCCGGCACATCGCGCCCAAGGGCGAGCGCACGCCCCGGACGGGCCTACTGCGCTAGCGCCAGCGGCGCGTCGGCGAGCGACACGGCCGGTACCGACATGGCCTTCGGCGGTTTGCTACTGAGGGCTTCGGCGACCGCGCGGCGGATCTCCGCGACCGTGCGCCCGGCGTGCTGGTCGTATAGTGGCCGACGGAGGGGATCCACCGTGCCGTCGTCCCGGACGGACCAGAAGCCCTGCTCCACGCCCGTGATGAAGTAGGTCGGCGCGTCGGCATCCGGCACCGGGGCAGTCAGGAAGAGCAACACGCGGTCGCCCACCGTCATCGGGACCTCGTTCCCATTTTTCTGGGTGCAGCCGTCGATCGTCCCGCCCAACTGCCGCACCCGGACGCTCGCTCCGGGCTTGCCCCGCAGCCGCTGCTCGACCTGGACGACGTAGTCGGTGTAGATGGGCCGGTAGTTGCTCTGCTCCGGGTTGAGGACGTCACCCCAGACCGGGGGGAGGCGCTCGACCACCGTGCCGACGACGATCTGGTGCGACCTCCAGGCAAGCTCGGCGATCGTCGCGATCATTTCGATACTCCCCGCCATCCCGACGTTGCAGCTCGCGGCCCGGTCAACGGTCGGGGTCGGACGGACGGCCACCGGGGTCGCGGGCGCGGTGACCGTCGGCCCAGGCCCCTGGTCCGGCGCGGGAGTGGTGAGCTCACCGCACCCGCCGAGGAGGACCGCCGCCGCCAGCAGGACGACGCCGCACACGGGTTTCCGGTTCGCCCTCGCGTCCTCCCATCGCACGCCTGTCGCCGCAGTGCCGGCCGGCGCGCACTCGCTGAAGGCACCCCGGGGCGATCGAGGGGTGACCCCTGACCGACTACGGAGACGACCCCATGCACCCGTCTCGTCCTGTGCCAGCGGTCCGCCCGCGATCGCCACCGGCGGGCAGGCCATTGGCCCGCAGGCGAGCGCCGACATCGAGCGGAGCTACGGTGCGCTTCACTATCACTTGACGCATCCTGTCCACACTTTGTTCCCACGGAAGGCGGGCCTGCGTTCCGGCTCGCGCATCGCTGACACGCGAACGTGCAGTGTTGCCGACACATGGTCATCCTGGATCGTGAGGGGACAGTGGGAGCGGCTGCGCCCGGCTCCCGGCCTCCGGGGCGGAGCTCGTCGCCCAGATGGGTCCGCCGCGGGCGGCACGATCAGGCCCGAGATTCTGGCTGATCGGGCTCGCCTATCGGGTCTGGGGCCGGTCCAGGAGCGGGGGCAGCGCCGAGACGTTTGCTGGGCGCACCGTCGCCCCGCCGCTCAGCCCAGCAGCGCCCGAGCCTCGGCGATGAGGTCCCACTGGCGTCGCCAGTCGCCGCCGTAGAGGCCGACGACGAGGTGGTCGGCGGCGGGCGCGGCGCTCGCCGGTCGCACCCCGGCGTCCGCTCGCGCAGATGGCGCGCGAGTCAATCCCCACGGGAACGAAAGCGTTCCCGTCCCCCTGCTACGCTGGCCTCGTGACGCGGAGTCACCGAGGCGGTTGGTGAGTTCCAGGGAGCTCGGACCCCCTTTCGCGGCCGGTCGGCGGCAGCCGGGGTCCGGTGGTGACCAGGAGGCAGGAGGGCAGCAACGATGGAGGCGACCTCACTCGGGGCGCGGCTGGTCGTGCGGGCACTGAGCAACGCCGAGCGGCACGCGGCGCCAGGTGGCGTCATCTCCGTGCCGCTGGACCCGGTCCGGGTGAGCGACTTCCTCGCGGCGCAACTGCCTCCCGGCACGCTGGAGGCCCTGGAGACGGTCCCCGGCTACGACTTCCACCGCTTCTTGGCGACGACGCTCGGGGCGGAGGTGCGGACGGCGCTAGTCTACGAGAACGTCCACGGCGACGACGTCGGTAGCTGGGATCTGACCGTCCTGCGGATCGGGGAGCGGGGCTACCTGGTGATGGAGGGCGATCCGGACGACGACGCCGGCGACCCCCTGCTCGCCGCCTGGGAACCGTACGGCAGCCGCGCGGTGCTGGCCGACTGCTTCGGCGCGGTCTACGAGCGGTACCTGGCGAGCTTCCCGCTGATCGCCGAGGTCGTCACGATCTGCGCGCAGGACCTGGTGACGCGGGAGATGCTGTGCGAGGCGCTCCGGCGGGGGCTCGCGCGCCATCCGGCCTGCTGGTCGCTCCTCGACGAGCACGCCGCCCCCCGGGGGGTCCCGGCGGGGGAGCGGCAGCGGCTCGGCGATCTGCCGACGGAGCCGACCGCGGGCGCCGCTCCGGTGGGCGCGAGTGGCCCGCGGACGAGCCACGGGAGCGGTGCGGGGACCGCCATGCGGGCGTGCTCCGGCGAGTTGGAAGCCCGCCTGCGGCGGTACTGCGATCGGGCGGTCCGCTGGGAGCCGGGGAGCCTGGCCAGCGGCGCGGGGGTGCGGCGGCGGACCGAGCGGTGATGCCGGCCCTCGGGACGCAACCGCGGCGCGGGCGCGGTGCTCCGCGCCGCGGCCCGGCGGCCGGGGAGTCGCGCGCCGACGCTGCGCGACGGTGGAGCGGAAGGGCTCGCCGCTCGGCCAGCAGGTACTCGGGCAGATCCTGGAGAACATGGCCATCAGCGCGGGGACCGGGGACGGATGTGCCCGGGCGTGGAACAGGTATACGGGCTCCTCCCCGGTCCAACGGGTGCTCGCACCGTCGCGGACGCACCGGGACGGGCCGTGCCGAACACCCGGCGCAACCGGCCCCCTTGAGCCGAGCTCGTAGCCCATTCGCCACTATCGGCCCAACTCCCGCGAACGGGTCCGGTGCTGAGCCAGGCTGATGCCGCATGACGCGCAGCGAGCGCGGGCGAAGGAGCGCGTCAGGGAAAAGGCTCCAGCGCACGAAGCGGGCGGCCCACCCATGCCGAACAGGAATGCCGCTGGCGAGTCAACGGCCTTTGTTATCCCGCGACTCGTGATCGGCCTGTTTCCTTTCCCGGTCGCGGCGCGAGACTCTCGGACGGAGGCTCGTGCTCGGCCTACGCTGGCTCCTGGATCCACCGGTGGAGCAGTTGGCTCCGCGCAGGCTCCTGCACGAACAGGTCGAGGCGACCCGGGGCCCACGACGAGACGCCCGGCTCTTCGAGGATCGACTGGCGTCTGCCAGGGAGTGGCGCCCAGTCGCGCCACCCATCGGCGTTCCACCATCTGCGCCACACGTCGTTATCGGTGCCACGCACGAACACGTCGAGGCGGTTGTCTCCCCACGACGCGGCCGCCGGACCGCTGGTGAGTGCGCCGCGCAGGGATTGCCAATCAGACCACACCGAGCCATCCCAATACTTCTGCCACAGCGCGTTGTCGTTGCCGCGGACGAAGACGTCGACTCGGTTGACGTACCACGACGCGGCGGCCGGGGCGCTGCTGAGCCCCCCGCCAAGTGAGTCCCAACCCGACCAGCCGGGGAGCCACGCCTTGTGCCACAGCGCGCTGTCGGTTCCCCGGGCGAACACGTCGATGCGATCCACGCCCAGCGCCACGGCAGCCGGCGCGCTGGTGATCGGCCCGCCGAGCGGCTCCCAGTCGTGCCAGGAGCCATCCCACCACTTGTGCCACAGTTGATCATCGGTGCCCCGGAAAAGGCATCGAGTCGATTGGGGCCCCACGACGTGACGCTCGGTCCTTCGACGAGGCCCCCGCCCTGGTATTCCCAGCCCGACCAGCCGTTGTCCCACCACTTATGATAGGCCGCGTTATCCGTCCCGCGGACGAACACGTCGATGCGGTTCGGTCCCCAGGAGTCCGCCGAGGGGCTGCTGGTCAAGGTTCCGCCCAGGCCCTCCCAGTCGGACCATTCCAGTGCGGGTGCGGACGACGGCTGCGTGACTCCCTGCGCCCTGGCCGTGTGCGGTCGGCTGCCGACGCTGCCAAGGAGCGGGACGGCGGCGGTCGCGCCCACGATGCCGAGTGTCGTGAGGAATTCCCGTCGGCCGACAGGCCTGTCCAACGCTGACATTGGCGTGCTCCCCTCAATCGCCTAGGTAACGATGTCGAGCATGTCCGCCATGGTTTGCAGCGCGGTTCGATGACCGGGAACGGTAGGGAGGACGACCATCTGAAACGCCCGATGCTGGCCACCTCCGCTCTGGTTCCGTGTCCGCTCAGGAACGCCCTGACCGCTGCCAGCCGGTCCTCGTCTGCCAGGCCGCGGGTGCCTTCCACCACCTCCACTCCGCCGTGGTCGCCCAGTCGAATGCTTATGTCCAGGCTAACATACCTTCAGAGCCGTTCACACCATGCGACCACCATTCTGACAGGTTTGGCATTCTCGGTCTCATCGCTTGTTCTTTCGTCAGCCCATCTCTGGGCACCTGATGCACGCCGGTCGTCGTGCCTCCGGGCGAGGACGCTCCCGGCGATGATCTCCGCGAGCGGCACGACCGACCCCTCGCCCACCAACCTCGGCACCCCCTCGCCGGCCCCACCCCGCTGTTCAGGTCGGGACAGACCCGGTACAGTTCACAGGTGCGACACGGGCGAGCCACGACCCATCGGGGGTGCCGGGATATGCGTACGATCGCGGTAGAGCGAATCACTGAGGCGGTGCGCGACGCCTGCCTGGAGGCGAACTACGTCGCCGGGGCGGACGTGCGCCGGGCCCTGGCCGTGGCGCAGCAGCGGGAGGTCTCGCCGCTCGGCCAGCAGGTGCTGGGGCAGATCCTGGAGAACATGGCCATCGCCGAGGCCGACCGGGTGCCGATGTGCCAGGACACCGGGACGGTGGTCGTCTTCGCCGAGGTCGGGCAGGACGTGCACCTGGTCGGCGGTGGGTTCGAGGAGGCGATCAACCGCGGCGTCCGCGAGGCGTACGACGTCGGCTACCTGCGCAAGTCGATGGTCGAGCGCCCCTTTACCGCGCGGCGCAACACCCGCGACAACACCCCGGCCATCATCCATACCCGCCTGGTGCCGGGCGACCGGGTGCGGCTCGCGATCCTGGCCAAGGGGGGCGGGGCGGAGAACATGAGCCGGCTAGCGATGCTGACCCCCGCCGACGGGCGCGAGGGGATCAAGCGCTTCGTGCTGGAGACGGTGCAGCGGGCCGGGCCGAACGCCTGCCCGCCGGTGGTGGTCGGAGTCGGCATCGGCGCGACCTTCGACCGGGTGGCGACGCTGGCCAAGCACGCGCTGCTGCGCGAGATCGGCAGCCCGAACCCGGACCCGGAGGAGGCGGCGCTGGAGGCGGAGCTGCTGGCGGAGATCAACCGGCTGGGGATCGGGCCGCACGGGTTCGGCGGGCGCATCACGGCGCTGACGGTGCACGTCGAGTCGGCGCCCTGCCACATCGCCAGCCTGCCGGTCGCGGTCAACCTGCAGTGCGGCCCGGCGGCGCGCCACCGCGAGGTGGAGATCTGAGGGGTCGGGCGCCGGGCGTCATGCGTGATGCGTCATGCGTGACCGGTGATGCGTCCTGCGTCTTGCGTACTGCGTGTTGGGTGTTCCGTGTTCCGTTCGCCTCCCCTCTCCCCGTGTGGGAGAGGGGTCGGGGGTGAGGGGGGACGGATCACGGACGACGCAACACCTAATCCCCAATACGGAGCACGGAGTACGCAACACGCAAGGCGCAACACGGACCAGACCCCACGCATGACGCCTCACGCACTACGCACTACGCGGTACGCAAGACGCAGTACGCATCCCGATGGAAGGGGGAGGGCGATGGAGTTCGCGGAGGTGGTTCGCAAGCGGCGGATGGTCCGGCACTTCCGACCGGATCCGATCGATCCGGCCGTGGTAAACCGGATGCTCGACCTGGCGCGGCGGGCGCCGAGCGCGGGCTATACCCAGGGGCAGTCGTTCGTGGTGGTGACCGACGCGGAGATGCGCCGGGCCATCGGCGCGCTCTGCGGCGAGGAGGAGTACGTCGCGCGCTTCGGCCACCGCTGGATCTCCGAGGCGCCGGTCCAGGTGATCCCCTGCGTCAGCGAGGCCGCCTACCACGCCCGCTACCAGGAGCCGGACAAGCTGCGGCCCGACGGCACCGAGATCGAGTGGCCGGTGCCCTTCTGGTTCATGGACATCGGCATGTCGGTGATGATCCTGCTGCTGGCGGTCGTCGACGAGGGGCTGGCGGCGGGGTACGCCGGCACGCACGAGACGGCCGCGCTGCGCGATCTGCTCGGCATCCCGGCGGAGGTGATGCCGGTGGGGGTCATCCCGATCGGCTACCCCGCGCCGGACGTGCCGTCGCCGTCGCTGAAGCGCGGCCGCAAGCCGCTGGAGGCCGTGGTCCACTGGGAGCGGTGGTGAGGGGGATCAGACGTCATACGCCATACGTCACGCGTCATGCGCGAGGCGTATTGCGTGATCCGTGTTCCGTGTTCCGTACAGCGTGATGCGTGATGGGTGCATCGCACCCCGGAACTCTCGCCCACAAGGGCAGTCTTCCAGCCGGTGTTCGCCGGCTTTGGCCTGTCAGCCCGGGGCTGAAAGCCCCGGGCCGCCTGCGCCGCCTGCGCCGCCCCACACCAGGGACGGGAGCCGGCCGGAAGGCCGGCGCTCCCGGGTGGTCCCTCACCGCCCCCGCACGCGGGTACCCGCCCTCGCCGGGGAGAGGGGAGCAACACGGAAGACGCCATACGCAATACGGAACACGGAGCACGGACCACGCCCCACGCATCACGCATGGCGTCTGACCCATGACGCATGACGGTTGACGGGTCACCGCGCGCCGGGGACGTGGATGCCGAGGGCCTGGAGGACGGTGATGGTGGCCAGGTAGAGCAGGATGACCATCAGCACGCGCGTGAGCACGCCGCTCCGGATGTGCCGGGCCAGGCGCGCGCCGGTCTGCGCGCCGAGCATCATCCCGACCACCGCCACGGCGGTCACACTCGGGTCGATCAAGTCATTGAGGTAGAAGATCAGCGCGCTGGCGACGACCGTCGGGCCGACCATGAAGGTGCTGGTGGCCGCGGCCGCCTTGACGGGCACTTCCATGATCGCGTTCATCGCCGGGACCTGGACCGCGCCACCGCCGATGCCGAGCATGCCCGAGATCACGCCGGCCCCGGCGCTGATGGCCATGCCGGGGCGGAGCCGGCGCGGCGTGTAGCAGACGCGGCTGTTGATGGCCGGATCGTCGTAGTCCGCGGTCAGCCCGAGCGCGTCGTTGGGTGACGGGGGCGGCACCGGCCGCGCGGCCCGGCGGGCCATGACGACGATCATGCCGTAGAGCGTCAGGGCGAAGATGAAGCGGAGGATCGTCTCCGAGCTGCCCACGGCCACCAGCCCGCCGGCAATCGAGCCGACGGTCGTCGTGATCAGCATCAGCAGCGCCAGGCGGATGTTGGACATGCGGTGGCGGAGGTAGACCGACGCACCGGTGGACGAGTTGACGACGACGCTCACGGCGCTGGCCGCGATGGCGGTCTTGAGCGGGATGCCGAAGAAGACGGAGAAGATCGGGACGACGAAGACGCCACCCCCCAGCCCCACCATCGAGCCGAGGAGGCCGGCACCGGCGGCGGTGAGCAGCAGGCCAAGCCCGGTCAGAGGATCCACTACGCCCCCCGTGTCAGCAGCGCGATCGCCACGCTCAGGCCCAGGATCACCAGAACCAGCCCCGCCAGGGCAGCATAGAGCCGGTCACCCCGCCGCAGGAAGGCGAGGCCGAGGGTGATGAGCCCGTAGGCCGGGGCGACCAGGAGGGCGAGGAACCCGAGGGTCACGATGGCGTCAGCCCGGAGCTCGCGGAGGTGCCCGGGCAATTCGGCCGGCGCCACCGTCTCCGCCGGCAGGTGCCCGTCGCGCGCGAGCCCGATCAGCGTCCCCACGATCAGGAGGGCCACGCCGACGCCGGTGAGCAGCCGCAACCCGCGCGCGACGCGGACCATGAGCTGTGGGTCAACGGGCGGCCGGGCCACTGGGGTGCGCCCGGCGGCACATCCGCCCTGGTCCTGTTCCGTGGCGGTCACGCGCGACTCCCTCCCCTCCTCGGGCGTCGGTGCCGTCGACCATGTCAGGACGACCAGACAAACTGTAGCACGCGCGCGGGAACCCTGGCACGCCCATTGCTTCGTCGGGATCGCGCAGCCGACCGGTGCCAGCATCGGCCGGTATCCCAGGCGATTGCGGGGTATCCCCGCGCGGCGCCAGCGGCGCATCGGCATCCCGGCGCGAGGAGCCGTGCAGCGGAGAGAGGAGTCGCGCGTGAGCATCATCGCATGGATCGTCATCGGCGCGCTGGCGGGCTGGATCGCGAGCATGGTCGTCGGTACGAACGCTCAGATGGGCTGGGTGGCGAATATCGTCGTCGGCATCATCGGGGCCTTCGTCGGCGGGCTGGTGTGGGGTCTCATCAGCGGCTCGGACTTCACCGCGGGCTTCAACATCGGCACGGTCATCGTGTCCGTGATCGGAGCTATCGTCCTGCTCTTCATCTATCGCGCGCTCACCAGCCGCGCATGACGCACCCCGCCGCATCCGCGGCATCGCCGGCCGCTGTCGGGGCTGCCGCCGCGGATCGGCGGCGAAGCGGGGTCGCGCGGCGCGGCCCCGTCGTGAGCCGCCACGGTCGCACCGAGCGACCGTGGCGCGCCGTGCCCAGTCGGCAGCCGTCCCCCGCCGGGGGAGCCGCCTGGCCGCAGTCAGCGATGCCCAGACCGCGCCGTCGATACTTACTTGCTGCGCGCCCGCCGGATGGCATCGACGAACTTGACCACGCTCCAGACGATCAGTCCGAACCAGAGCAGCAGCAACACCTCACCGATACCGCCAAACATGGGTCGTGCTCCTCACCAGGTCGCGGAGATTGGCACTTGTCCTGACGATCGCGACTGGCAGTGATACCTATCCCGGCGGGGGAACGTCGCCACCCGGCGATCTCACCGACGCAACCAGACGCATGCATTATACGATCGATGTCGTGACTCGGAATTGCGCAATTCACGGCCCATCGCGCTGCCGGTATCAATCGTCAACGGCGGTGGGCGGGGCACCGCGTCGCGCCGAGCGCCGCCGGCTGGGGTATCGGGTCTGGCACGGCGTTGTCACGCGGCTGGGGAAGCCTGTTGTGACGCAGCGGCGCGCCACGGGGTAGGGTAGAGCCAGTGCTGTGGCCGGCATGGCGGCTCGCGCGGCGGGACGCTTCGCTGGAGGGCTGGAGACGTGAGCAAGACGATTGTCGTGCCGCTCATCCCGCCCCGCCTGGATGCTAGTCGGGTGACGGCGCGGGCACTCCCCGTCGCCCGCGCGCTGGCGCGGCGGGGCAATAGGCGGGTGGTCCTCGTCACCGTGATTCAGATGCCACGCGAATACGTGGCGTTGGCCAGCGCCCTGGGGCTCGACCCGGCAGCCCGAGCCGACTGGGTCCACGAGCGACGCCAGTATCTGGAGCAGGTCGCCGCCACCTTCCCGGAGAGCGACGTGACGGTGGAGGTGCGCATTGGAGATCCGGCGACCGAGCTGCTGGAGCTCGCGGGCGCGCTCGACGATCCCGTGGTAGTCATGGCGAGCCACGCGGAGACCGGGCTGACGCGGATCTTGGTCGGTAGCGTGGCGTTCCGGGTGGTCCATGAGGCGACGTGGCCGGTCATCGTCGTGCCCGCGCACACCGAGGTGGACATCGACGGTGTCGCCAGGCTCGAGCGCATCCTCGTGCCGCTGGACGGGTCGCGGACGGGTGAGGAGGTGCTGGACGCGGTGCTGGCGCTCCTCGGGCCGCAGGGGCTCGACCTGCGGCTGCTCCACGTGATCGAGCCGCCCATCGACTTCCCGAAGCGCGCGCACGAGAGCTACCTACAGCAGGGACAGGAGTGGGCCACCACGTATCTCGGCGAGATCGCCCAGCGCCTCAGCCCGCAGGGGGTCAGCGCCCGCACCGAAGTGCGGATCGGGCGGGCCGCGGAGGAGATCCAGCACGCCGCGCGCGAGCATGGGATCGATCTGCTCGCGATGGCGACCCACGGCCGCCGCGGGGTGCAACGCCTCGTGTTCGGCTCGGTCGTCGAGCGCGTACTGCACGAGGTGCGCGTCCCCCTCCTCCTGCATCGCCCGACCGAGCCGGAGCACGGCGGATGAGCGCACCGCGACCAAGTGGCCCGGCCGGACCGGGCGCCGCCGGGCCATGACGGCTGCGCGGTGACGGTCGGTTACGGGTGGGGCTGCGCGGCCGGCGACCGCCGGTCAGCGCTCGTGGTCCCGCGGGGAGAGCCCCGGCAGCCCGCTCGGCAAACCGAGCGGGAGACGGCGGGAGACGACGAGGCCGAGCATCGCCAGTCCGGCGAGGCTCGCCGCGCCCAGCCCCAGCCGACCGGTCCGGCGACGGCGCGGCGCGGGCTGGAGCAGCTCGGGCGGCACCGACCAGGCACTGGCGCTCCGCACGACCACGCGGCGGACGAACGGTGCCGAGACGTCGATCTCCACTTCGGAGACGTTGACGCCGGTGGCACCGGCCGGGGGGTGGTCCGGCGCGGCCTGGCGCTGCCGCTCCGATGCAACGGCGCGCCCCGCCAGCCGCAGCAGATCGGGCGCAACGTCGGCGGCCGCCTGGCCCAGCGGCGATCGTAGCCACCGGCGCAGCCGCCCGCCGCCGGCGGGTACAATCTCGACGCGCGACGGCACGGCCGGAAGATCTCGGCTCATGCGCCCCTCCTTACTCCGCGGGTCCTCACGGCCCAGGCGCTGACCCGCCCGGTAGCATGCTACCCGCACGGCGCCGCCGCGGCAAACGGGCCCCCGACGGGTGCGCCCGGGCCCGGCCGATCACGTGCCCGGCTCCCCGTCGCCCGCCGGGCTGGTCGGCGACTCCGCCGCGGCGTCGTCGGCGGCTTCGGCATCGGCGCGGGCGCGGCCGGTGCGCGCCTCCCACTCCCGCCAGGCGGCCGCGACGGCCGCCTGGCCGCCGAGATACTTCTCGATCATCTCCTCGAAGCCGAAGACGACATCGACCCGCACGTCGACCGAGGCGTACTTCTGGACGAGGTCCTCGTAGCGTGCCCAGTACCAGTCCTCACCACCGCCGGCCTTGATCTCCCACGCCGGCCGCACCTGGATCACCAGCGCCTGATCGGGGTCGTAGTAGTCGAAGATGACCTCGATCGCCTGCTCACGCTTGCAGAGCGGGCAGCGGCTGCGATGCATCTTGCCGAGGAGGATGCCGAGGCGCGCGTCGGGGTCGGTCCCGACGTTGACGACCCGGGCCACGGGCGCCTCCCAGGACACCCGGCAGTCGGGGCAGCGGAGATCGACCGCGGTGTACTCCGTCTTCAGCACTGTCCCTCCCCTACCTAGGTCCGCCCACGGGAGCCGCGGCGGGTGCTGGCTATGCGCCTGCTGTGCCTGCGCTATCGCGCTCCATTATATGCCCGTGCAGCGGGATCCGCGCTTCGGCATGGCGGGAACGGCAGGCAGCGCGGGGCGACATTGACACTCCCCCCGACGGTTGCTAATATCGCGGCGGCATGTCACCAGGCGTCTCGCGCACGCAGGCTGTGTCTTCGTCAACTTGCAGCAGGTAGAGACGGCCGGATCCGCGTGGGACCGCTGAGCGCGCAGCGGGATCCGGCCACACCAAGAGAAGCGGAGCGGGTGTCGGGTCAGTCTCGCCAAGGCGCCGGTCGATCGGCGCATCTGACCATACGTGTGCTGGTATCCCACACCGTCCAACCTGCTCATCACCCACCCAGCGATGCGGGATCCATCCACCCGGCGGGTGGTGTGTCCGAGGGCATGACCGTGTGCTCACCGGGGAGCCGCTGGGACACGCCTGTCGGTGGCGTGGCAGGCGTGCTCGACTGAGCGTGACGGCTGACCGCGCAGCGACGCGCGGCTCAGGAAGGCAGGACGTGCTGCACGTCCACGGTTTGGTTGACTGAGGAGGATCTGGTCGATGGCCACACCGCGGGAGTTCAACGGGATCATCTACGACCTGCTGACCGGCCGGGTCAGCCGGCGTGAGTTCATCAAGCGAGCCGGGGCGCTCGGCCTGAGCGCCACGAGCATCGCGGCGATCCTGGCGGCGTGCGGCGGCGGCGAGGAGGAGGCGACCAGCACCGGCTCGTCCGGCGGCTCCTCCCGCGGCACGGGTGCCACGCCGTCCGCGAGCCCCGCGGCCTCCGGCGGCTCCGGCGCGACGGGCAGCGGCGGCACGCTCGACCGCGTGGTGGTCGCGCTCGGCGCCGACGCCCGGACGCTGATGCCCAACACGATCGTCGACGCCACCACCACCTGGCAGCTCGAGAACATCTTTGACCCGGTGCTGCGGCGCGACCCGGACAACAACTTCAAGGTCGGGCCCTGGCTCGGCGAGCTGACCTCGATCGACGATCTGACCTGGGAGATCAAGATCGTCAAGGAGGGCATCAAGTTCCATAACGGCGAGCCCTTCGACGCCGAGGCCATCAAGGTGTCGCTCGAGTACGCGCTGGACCCGGCCAACAAGAGCCACTATCTCGAGCGGTGGAAGCCGATCACCGAGATCACGGTCGTCGACCCGATGACGGTCCGGCTGAAGACGTCGGAGCCCTACCCGATCATGCCGACGCGCCTGGCCGAGCTCTACCCGATCCCGCCGAAGTACCTGGCGGAGAAGGGCATCGAGTACGTCTCGCAGAACCCGGTCGGGACGGGGCCCTTCAAGTTCAAGGAGTGGGTGCGGGACGAGCACCTGCTGCTCGAGCAGAACCCCGACTACTGGCGGGGGCCGGTGGCGGTCAAGGAGCTCGAGTTCCGCTACATCCCGGAGTTCGCCTCGCGGCTCTCGGCGCTGCTGGCCGGGGAGGTCGACATCATCAAGGACGTCCCGGTGGACGCGATCGAGCGCGTCAACAGCAGCGGCGTGGCCCGCGCCATCGAGATCCCCTCGTCGCGCATCAACTACGTGGCCCTGGTGAACAACCGCGAGGGCAGCATCATGGCCGACAAGCGGGTGCGCCAGGCGATCAACTACGGGGTGAACGTCGACGCGATCATCGAGGGGGTGTTCCAGGGGCACGCGACCCGCATGGCCGGCGCGCTCTCGAAAATCAACCCGGAAGTCGACCCGAGCATCGAGCCCTACCCCTATGACCCGGAGAAGGCCAAGCAACTGCTGGAGGAGGCCGGGATCCAGCCGGGGACGCAGATCGTCCTCGACTCGCCGCAGGGCCGCTACCCGATGGACACCGACGCCGCGCAGGCGATCGCGGCCGAGCTGGAGCAGCTCGGCTTCCGGGTCCAGGTGCAGTACAACGAGTGGGGCACGCACCTGGACAAGATCGTGAACCGGCGGACCGGCGACGCGTTCTACCTCGGCTGGGGACCGGCGCTCGACGCCGAGGGGACGCTGCGCTACCTGTTCGTGGGCGACTCGACCTACAGCGGCTATACCAACCCCGAGGTGGAGAAGCTCATTGCCGAGGCGTCGAAGACGGTCAACCCGGAGCGGCGGCAGGAGCTGTGGAACCAGGTGCAGCGGGCGGTCTGGGAGGACGCCGGCTGGCTCTTCCTGTGGCAGCAGCACGACATCTACGGCGTCTCGAACAAGGTGGAGTGGACGCCGCGCGTGGATGAGTCGCTCTTCCTCGGCACGGTCAAGCCGCGCCAGGCGAGCGGGCCGAAGACCGGTCCGAAGCACGGCTAGGTCGAGGCGACGGGATGCAGCGCTTCATCGTCACCCGGCTGATCTACGGCGTGTTCGTGGTCTTCCTGGCCGTCACGGCGGTGTTCTTCATGCTCCGCCTGACGGGCGACCCGGTGCTGCTGTTCGCGCCGATGGACACCTCGGCCAAGGACCTCGACGAGATCCGGGAGCGGATGGGGTTCAACGATCCGCTCTGGGTCCAGTACGGGCGGTACATGCGGGACGCGCTGCGGGGCGACTTCGGTGAGTCGACCCGCCTGCACCGTCCCGCTACCGCCGTGGTCGTGGAGCGGCTGCCGGCCACGCTGGAGCTGGGGGTCGCGGCGCTGGGGATCTCGCTGGCGGTCGGCATCCCGCTGGGGATGCTGGCCGCCGTGCGCCATGGCTCGGTGTGGGACCGGCTGGCGGGGCTGCTCGCGGTGATCGGGCAGGCGGTGCCCAACTTCTGGTTGGGCATCCTCCTGATCCTCCTGTTCGCGGTCGCGCTGAAGTGGCTGCCGACCAGCGGCCGGGGCAGTTGGGAGCAGCTCATCATGCCGGCGGTCGCGCTCGCGGCGGCCAGCGTCGCCCGCTACGCCCGGCTCACGCGATCGGCGATGCTCGACGTCCTGCGTCAGGACTACATCCGGACCGCCCACGCCAAAGGCCTGAGCCCGACCCGCGTCATTTGGGGGCACGCCTTCAAGAACGCCAGCATCTCGCTCATCACGACGACTGCGCTCGAGATCGGCCGGCTGCTGGGCGGCGCCGTGGTCATTGAGCAGATGTTTGCCTGGCCGGGCGTGGGTCGGGTGACCGTGCAGGCCCTGCTCAACCGCGACTTCGCGGTGGTGGAGGCGTCGGTCGTCCTGTTCGCCGTGGTCTACACGGTGGCGAACCTGCTGGCCGACATCTGCTACGCATGGGTGAATCCGCAGGTGCGAGTCTCATGACAGCGAAAGCGCTTCCGCGCGCCGCCACACGCGGCAGGCTGACCCGCTTCCGCAGCGCGCTGACCCGGGACTACTGGGCGCTGGCCGCCGTGCTCTTCCTCGCCGCCGTCGTGCTGCTGGCCATCCTGGCCCCGCTGCTGGTCGACGGCGACGTGAACCGCCCGAACTACGGGGTGCGCCTCAAGCCGCCCCTGACCGCGGGCCACCCGCTGGGGACTGACCAGATGGGGCGGGACGTGCTGGACCGGCTCCTGCTCGGCTCGCGCATCTCGCTGGTGGTGGGCTTCGTCTCGGTCGTCGTCGGCGGGGCCATCGGGACGGCGATCGGCGTGCTGGCCGCCTACTACGGCCGCTGGATCGACACGATCCTGATGCGCCTGGCGGACGTCCAGCTCTCCTTCCCCTTCATCCTCCTCGCGTTGGTGATCAACGCGATCATCGGTCTGGGGCTGCGGAACATCATCATCACGCTGGTGATCGCCGGGTGGGTGGAATACGCCCGGATCGCCCGCGGTGAGATCCTGGTGCTCCGGGAGCGGGAGTTCGTCGAGGCGGCGCGGGTGGTCGGCGCCGGCAACCTCCGGATCATGCTGCGCCACCTGCTGCCGAACATCGCCACCCCGCTCATCGTGATCAGCACCCTCCAGGTGGCGCGCTTCATCGTGGCCGAGGCGAGCATCAGCTTCCTCGGCTTCGGCGTCCAGCCGCCGACACCCGCCTGGGGCAGCATGATCAGTGAGGGCATGAAGTACATCTTCAACGCCTGGTGGCTCGTGACGCTCCCAGGACTCGCCCTCGCGCTCGTCGCGCTCGCCGTCAACACCGCAGGGGACTGGCTGCGCGACGTGCTCGACCCGCGACTGAAGATCTGAGTGGGCAGAGGAAGGAGTTCTCCCTCGATGGTGTTCGTACCGCAGCACGTCTTCGCGGACCGCCACCGGCTGATCCGCGAATACCTTGCGGAGGAGGGGCTCGCGGCGCTGATCGTGTCGGAGCCGAACAACTTCTACATGTTGTCCGGCTTCCACCTCGACGTCGAGCCGTGGGAGCGCCCGGTGGCGCTGGTCATCCCGCGGGAGGCCGAGCCGTTCCTGGTCATGAACGAGCTCTCGACCCATCACCTGATGATGGCCGAGGAGCGGGGCAGCCTCTTCATCCGTGACTACGCCATCTACCTGGAGCACCCGCGCTCGTTCCCGCGCACCCACACGCGCGACTACTGGGCGCATCTCCTGGCGGAGAAGCTGCGCGCGCGGGGGATCAAGCGCGGCAAGGTGGGCGTCGAGGGGAGCGGCCCGGCCGCGCTCAAGGCGGTCATGCCCGAGCTGGAGTTCGTCGACGTCACGCGCCGCCTGATCCGGATGCGGGAGGACAAGTATCCGGAAGAGCTGGAGATCATGCGGAAGTGCGCCGAGCTGACCGACTGGGCGCAGGACCGCTACATGGAGCTGGTCAAGCCGGGCGAGCTGGTCGCGGCCTTCGACCTGAAGATCGCCGCGCTGATGGCCGAGGAGGGGGCACGCCGCTACCCCGAGGCGCGCTTTGAGCCGCGCGTCTTCTCGCTGAGCGGCCCGGCCTCGGCCGCCCCGCACGGCACCGGCGCGGACTGCGGCGCCCGGTTCCAGGAGGGTGACGTGGTCGTCAACATCATCATCGGCCGGCTCGCCGGGCTGGTGGTGGAGAACGAGCGCACCCTGTTCATCGGGCAGCCGAAGAACGACCTGGCCCGGCGGGCCTTCGAGGCCGCGACCGCGGCCTGCGAGGCGGCCGCGGCGCAGATGGTGGCCGGCAACACGGTCGCCAACGCCGACGCGGCGGCCCAGCGGGTGTACGAGGAGGCCGGCTTCGGCGAGTACATCCGCCACCGGACCGGGCACGGCATGGGGATCAAGGGGCACGAGTTCCCGGAGGACATGCCGTTCAACTATCGCCCGTTCCGGGAGAACGAGGTCTACTCCTGCGAGCCGGGCATCTATATCTACGGCCTCGGCGGCTTCCGCCACGACGACACGGTCATCGTCGGCAAGGAGCGGCCGGAGGTCATCACCAAGCGCTCCAAGCGGCTCGAGGATCAGCTCGTCCCGGTCTAGGCGACGTGCTCCCGCCTGCAACGAGGCTGGCCCCGGGGTCTCCCGGGGCCAGTCGCGTTTCCGGCGCGTGGCCGCCTCAGTGCGGCTCGCCCGGCTGCTCCGGCGTCTCGCTGGGGAGCCATTGATCCTCGTACTGTTGCCCGGCGGGATCCGGCCGGGGTTCCGTTCCCTGCACCGCCGCCGTCTCCCAGAGCCCGCGCAGGGCCGCCGGCAGCGCCCCGGCCGTGTCGCGGCGGTCCTTCTCCGGGATGGCTGCCTGCAGGGCCGCGAAGACGGCGCGGGTCGCGTGGACCGCCTCGTCGACCGACCCCAGCCCGGCCCGCTGCCGGACCCGGTCCAGGAACTCCTCGCGGTCGTACGCCTCCACGGCGCCGGTCGCGCGGCGCCGGAGCATCTCCGCGGCACCGAGCGCCCACTCGTCCTGCAACGCCTGCGGCAGGTGCGCGGCGATGTGGCCGGCCTGCCCCTCGGGGAGCCGCTCGTGCAGCGTCTGGAAGACCGCGCGGATGCATTCATCCGGGGTGGCGGCGAAGCGGTCGCCCAGCCGCTCGCGCACCAGGTTCACGAACGTCGTCTTGTCCATCACCTATCCTCCCCGTGACTCGAGCCGTTGACGTGGGCTCCGGTCGCGCCGTGCCCGCGGCGACGGAGCCGAGCCCACCGACAGGCATGCACACTTTGTGCCGGTGGTGGCTCCGCCGGGTGCCGCGTCGGCGACGCCCGGCCGCGCGGGGTGACGGCGCGGTCGGCGCGCCTCAATCCAGCTCGGCCCCGGCCGGGAGGCCGACCGGATCGTGCAGCAGCGGGCGGACCGGGGCCGCGGCGCGACGGTGGTGGCGCAGGGCCACGCACAGGCTGTGGGCGACGATCAGGTGCGCGTCTTCGACCTGCTCGATCGTCTCGGAGGGGACGCAGACGGCGAGATCGGCCAGCCGGCGCAGGGTGCCACCCCCGCGGCCGGTCAGCGCGATCGTCACGGCGCCGGCGCGGCGCGCCACGCGCGCGGCCGCGAGCACGTTGGCGGAGTTGCCGCTGGCGCTGATCGCGACCAGCACGTCGCCCGGCCGCACCAGCGGCGCCAACTGCTCGGCGAAGATCCGCTCGTAGCTGGCGTCGTTGGCCCAGGCGGTCACGAGCGGCATGTTGTCGGTGAGCGGGACGACGCGGAAGGGCCGCTGCCCGGGCTGGCGCGTCCCCTTGGCCAGGTCGCAGGCGAAGTGCGAGGCGGTCGCGGCGCTGCCGCCGTTGCCGACGACGAACACGGTGCCGTCGCGCGCGCGACAGTCGAGCAGCAGATCGGCGGCCCGCGCCAGATCGGCAACGGGCATCGCCTCGGCGAGGAGCGCGACCTCGCGCCAGTACCGTTCGATCTCATCTCGCATGCTCAGGCTCCTTCGTGCTCGTTATCCTGAGTGGCTCCGGTCGGGGGGCTTGTCCCCGCCCGCCGAGCCGCTGTGCCACACCGGGCGGTGCTCCATTCGACACGCCCCGCCCCTACCGGCGAAATGCGCGGTGCCGGCGATGGGGCTGCCGGTCGCCTCCGGGTCGGCGATGAGCCGCGCGCCGTCATGGTCGAAGGCGAACCGGAGCTCACGGAGGCCGAGCGCGGCCAGGGCGGCGCGCAGCTCGCCCTGGCGCCGGGGCGGGCAGTAGAGCAGGAGGAAGCCGCCGCCCCCGGCGCCGGTGATCTTGCCGCCGAGCGCGCCAGCCTCCCGGGCCGCCGCGTACCAGCGGTCGATCTCCGGGGTGCTCACCCGGCGTGAGACGCGCTGCTTCGCCTGCCAGGCCCGGTCCAGCAGGCACCCGAAGCGGTCGAGGTCGTGGGCCGTCAAGGCCTCGGCCATGGCGGCGGCGAGGGCCTTGAGCCGGTGGAGCGCGGCGATCGTCGCCGGCCTGGTCTCGGTGTCGGCCCGCTGCTGCGCGAGGAGTCGCGCCGCATGGCGGGTGCGCCCGGTGGAGAACAGGAGGAGCCGCGCGGCGAGGGCGGCGGCCACATCGCCGGGGAGCCCGAGCGGCTGGACGCGCACGCCGTCGGCGGCGAACTCGATCACGTTCAGCCTGCCGAAGGCGCTGGCGTACTGATCCTGCTTGCCGATCGGCATTCCGAGCCGGTCGATCTCCAGACCGCACGCGATCTCGGCCGCAGCGCCCGGGGCGAGCGGCAGCCCGGCATAGGCGCTCAGCGCCTGCGTCAGGGCGACGGCCACGGCGCTGGAGGAGCCGAGGCCGGTGCCGGGCGGCACCTCCGACGCGACGAAGAGGTCGACGCCCTCCGCCAGGAGGCCCGCCTCGGCGAACCAGGCGACCGCGGCCCGCGGCAGGGCCAGCGGCCCGGTGAGCGGCGGGCGCCTGCCGGGCGGGTGGTGCTCCCAGCGGCCATAGTTGGCCGAGGCCAGGTGGACGCCGCCGTCGACCGGGCGGCGCGCCACGACGTAGGCGTAGCGGTCAATCGCCGCGCTCACGACGAGGCCGCCGTAGCGGCGGTAGTAGGCCGGGAGGTCGGTCCCGCCCCCGCCGAAGCTGATGCGGACCGGTGCGCGCACGATCACCATGTGCGACTCCATCCTGGGTGCGTCAGGCGTACTGCGTACTCCGTATTGCGT
Organism: Sphaerobacter sp.; assembly: GCA_029961075.1. Classification (GTDB taxonomy): domain Bacteria; phylum Chloroflexota; class Chloroflexia; order Thermomicrobiales; family Thermomicrobiaceae; genus Sphaerobacter. The sequence goes on along the minus strand of JASBVL010000128.1, from coordinate 18,426 downwards.
GTTGCGTCGTTCGTGGTGAGTCACCCCTCACCCCCGGCCCCTCTCCCAACTTTGGGAGAGGGGAGCACACGGAGCACGGAATACGGAGTACGCAGTACGGAATGCACTTCATGGCCAGCTCGTCTCGGTCAGCGGCGTTACGATGACCTCCTGCACGGCGGACTCGGGCGGCAGCGTCACGGCGAAGAGGATCGTCGCCGCGACGACGGCCGGGTCCTGCAGGTTCCGCTCGTCCGGCAGCGGGATGCCCTGCTCGACGAAGCGGTCGAAGAAGTGGGTCCGCATGCCGCCGGGGATCACGGTCGTGACCCGGATGCCGTGGGGCCGCCCCTCGACGCCAAGGCCGCGGCTGAAGCCGACCAGCCCCCATTTGGAGGCGTGGTAGGCCGCGGCGTTGGCCCAGGCACGGGTCGCCGCGGTCGAGGCGACGTTGACGATGTGCCCGCCCCCCTGCCGCGCCATGATCGGGAAGGCCAGCCGGGCGAGGAGGAACGGCCCCCGCAGGTTCACGGCGATGACCGCATCCCACTGGGCGATCGACAGCTCCGCGACTGGCCGGGTGTGGTCGATCGCGGCGCAGTTGACAAGCACATCCAGCCGGCCCCAGCGCTCGACCACCGCGGCGACCGCGCGGGCCGTCGCGTCCGCGTCGCTCACGTCGCAGCCGATCGGCAGCGCCTCCGCGTCGGCGGCGGCGAGCTCACCCGCGACGCTGCGCGCGGCCGCGGCGTCGATGTCCAGGCAGGCCACAGCGCAGCCCGCCTGGGAGAAGGCGCGCGCGGTCGCCGCGCCCAGCCCGCTGCCCGCGCCGGTCACCAGCGCCACCTTGCCCCGCAGGTCGACTCCGTTCAGGCCCATGGCCGCTCCTCCTCCGTCGCTCCCCGGTTCCGGTGGGTCAGGTCGCCGCGGCGGGGCCCGCCCGGCGACGACTCGATCTCGCGGATCAGCTCGGCGAAGAGCTCGACCGCGCTGCAGCGGCGCTCGGCGACCGTGGTCGGGAGGCCCAGATGGTAGGTGCCGCTGGGCAGGATGCCGCAGCCGCCGTAGTAGCGGATCAGGAGGAACTGGGTGACCACCTCCTCGCCGGCATGCTCGGGCGGCAGGCGGTCCCACCACGAGAAGCCGCCGACGCTGAGGAGCTTGGCGCGGTCGTAGAGCACGTTGGCCCCGCCGACCCAGGCCACCTTGTAGCGCACGACGCGCCCGCCCCGGCAGTGCCGCTGCTCCAGGTGCAGGGGGTTGGCCGCGTTGTTGACCGTGTGCCGCTCCCAGGGGATCGCGCCGGGAGCGAACGGCTCCGGCCGCACCGGCCCCTCCCACATCGCGAACGGTGCCTGCTCCGCCGGCCGCACGTCGTCCAGATAGCTGAGGCCGGTCGCGGGACACCCCACGAAGCCGCAGCCCTCCGCGCGCAGGACGCCGAGCATGCGCTCCAGCACCGGCGGATCGAGCAGGACGTCGTCGTCCAGGTAGTGGACGTAGGGCGCCCGGCTCTGCTCCAGCAGGAACTGCCGCTGCTCGGCCATGCCGCGGGGCGGCAGGTGCCGGTGCAGCGTGACCCGGTGGCCGTGCCAGCGCAGCGCCCGGACCAGCGTCTGGATCTCGGGGCTCGCCAGATAGCTCTCCGCGGGCGGCGTCTGGTCCGAGACGATCACGTCGAAGTCGGTGAAGGTCTGCCCCAGCAGGCTGGCGAGCACCACCGCCAACCCCGTCTTGCGCCGGTAGGTGGGGATCAGGACATCGACCAGCGCCACGGCTACGCCCTCCCCGTCCTCTCAGCCACCCGCGCCAGCGTCGCGCGCGGTGCCGGCTCGCCGCCGCGCGCCCGCTCCGCCAGCAGGGCGGCGTAGAGCGCGGCGGTGCGTGTCCCGACCCGCTCCCAGGTGAAGTCCCGCGCGACGCGGCTGCGCGCCGCGCGCCCCAGCCGCGCCGCGAGAGCGGGGTCGGTCAGCACCTGCGCCAGGCGCCGGGCGAGCGCCTCCGGGGCGCGGGGCGGGACGAGGAAGCCGGTCTCGCCGTGGCGCACCGTGAAGGTGATGCCGCCGACGGCCGAGCCGATGACGGGGCGGCCGCAGGCCATGGCCTCCAGCGGCGTGAGGCCGAAGGGCTCGTACCAGGGCGTCGTCGCCACCACGTCGCCGGCGCTGTAGTAGGCGGCCAGCTCGCGCGGCTGGCGCTTGCCGGTGAAGATCACCCGGTCGGCGACCCCCAGCTCCGCGGCCAGGCACTGGAGCGCGCCGATCTCGGGCGTCGCGCGCGGGTCCGGCTCGACCGTCTCCCCGCCGACGACGAGCAGGCGGACCGGGAGATGGGTCTGCCGGACGAGCAGGGCGAGCGCGCGCACCAGGTTGCGCACGTCCTTGCGTGGCAGGAGTCGCCCGACGTAGACGACCAGCGGATCGGCGGTGTCGAGACCGATCCGCCGGCGCGCCTCGGCGCGGTCCAGCGGGGCGAACAGCGTCGGGTCCACGCCGGACGGGATGATGGCCACCCGCGCGGGGTCCGCGCCGTAGTCCTCCACCAGCTCGGCCCGCTCGGCCGGGCACTGGGCGATGAGGCGGTCCACCGCGCGCGTGACGTCCCGCTCGACGCGGACGCGCGCGGCGGGGCTGGTGTCGGCCGCGCCCTGGTGGCGCCGCTTGGTCAGGCCCATGGCGTGGAAGATCTGGACGACGGGCAGGCCGAGACGGCGGCGCAGCTCGACCGCCACCCAGCCGGACATCCAGAAGTTGCCGTGGATCAGGTCGGGGCGCGCGCCGTCGCGCGCCAGGAACCCGAGGACGGCGTCCCGAAACACGGGCATCAGCGGCCAGAGGGCGTCCTTCGGCAGGAAGCCGGGCGGCCCGACGGGGAGGTTGACGACCCGGACGCCGGGCGCCCAGTCGATCGTCTCGGGCAGGTCGGCGCGATCGCGCCGGGTGAAGACGTCGACGGCGTGGCCCAGGCGGCCGAGCGCGCGGCTGACCTCATCGACGTAGACGTTCTGCCCGCCCGCGTCTTGCCCGCCGAGCAGCGCGGTCGGGCTGGCGTGCTCGCTCAGGAAGGCGATGCGCAGCGGTCGCGGACGATGGGTCGCCATCAGGGATCCGTCCTCTCCGGCAGGTGGGGATCGCCCTCACCCCCTAACCCCCTCTCCCACGGTTGGGCGAGGGGGGACGAAACGCCGAACCGCTCCCCTCTCCCACGGTTGGGCGAGGGGTCGGTTCCGCTCGGGGTGAGGGCCGCGTCTCCGAGCACCCGGGCGAAGGCGGCGTTCCAGTCGCGCCGGAAGCGGTCGAGCCCGAAGCGCTCCTGGGCCGTGCGGCGCGCGGCCGCGCCGAGGCGCGCCGCCTCCTCCGGGTGCGCCAACAGGAAGCGCATGCGGTCGATCAGCTCGTCGAGGTCGCACGAGACGAATCCGTTGACGCCGTCCTGGATCACGGTCGGCAACGCGGTGGTCGCCAGTGCCACGACCGGCGCACCGATCGTCATCGCCTCGATGACCGCCAGGGGGAGGCTGGTGTAGCGCATCGGGCTGAAGACGAAGCGGTACTCCGCGACGCGGCGGTGCAGGGCGCGATAGGGCACATCGCCCAGGCCGCCGAACGCCTCGGTCTCCATGCCGATGGCGTCGAGCGGGACGTGCTCGCGCGCCTGGAGGAAGAGGTCGAACCCGGCGATGCGCCGGCGCCGCTGGAGCCCGTTGGCGACGACGACGCCGCGCGGCAGGCGGCCGGTGTAGCGCACCGCGGGGTCGATGGCGACGCTGTGCTCGATGACGGCCGTCGGCGTGCGCCCGCTGTCCCACATCAGGCGGTTGTAGTGCGTGACGTGGACGAGCAGCACGCTCGGGTCGTCGACCGGGTGGCGGGTGTGGACGGCGTCCGGCCGGGGCGTGTTGTGCTCCAGGTAGACGCTCGGCAGCCGGCGCTGCGCCTCGGACAGGATCTCGAAGCGGTCCTCGAACCAGTTCTTGGGCGTCTGGTAGATGACCAGATCGAGATCCAGGTCCCGCACCCGCGCGGCCGGGACCTCCCGGACCGCGGCGGGCAGGTCGAAGGTCGCGCCGCGGCCGCCGTAGCCCTCGGGTCGCCCCGGCTTGACCGGCAGGTACCAGTCGTGCTCGATGCGGGCGAGCGCGTTGAGGTAGCTGCCGTGGATGTGCCAGATCAGGATCTTCAGGCGTCGCATGCCAGCGCTCCCGTCGCCAGCAGCCGCGTCGCGGCGGCCGCGACCATCTCCGGCGTGATGCGGCGCAGGCACCGGTGGTCGATCGGGCACTCCCAGTGCGGGCAGGGGCTGCACGCGACCGGCACCCGGACGATGGGGTGGCGCGCCCGGTCGAGCGGCGCCCAGCGGACCGGATCGGCCGGGCCGAAGAGGGTGACGCTGGGCGTGCCGAGCGCGGCGGCGAGGTGGGCCGGGCCGGTGTCGTTGCTGAGGAAGAGGTCGAGCCGGGCGATCAGCGCCGCCAGCCCGCCGAGCGAGGTCTGCCCGGCCAGCACCAGCGGGCTCGCCCGCATGGCCGCCGCGACCCGGCGTGCCGTCTCGACCTCCTCCGGGCTGCCGGTGAGGAGGACCCGCGCGCCGAGGCGGTCGACCAGATGATCGGCGACCGCGGCGAAGCGCTCCGGCGGCCAGCGCCGCGCCGGGGGGCGGGCGCCGGGGTGGATGCCGACCAGCGGCCCACCGGACGGCAGCCGCGCGAGCAGGCGCGCGGCCTCGGCCCGGTCGGCGGCGTGCAGGGGGAACTCCAGCGCCGGCCCTGGGTCGGGGCAGCCGAGCAGCCGGGCCAGGCGCAGGTTGCGCTCCACCTCGGGGCAGTCGTCCGGGTAGGGGGCCGCGACGGTCAGCCCGGCGGGGCGCGCGCCGACGTAGTAGCCGGCCGTGACCCGGCCGCCGAGCGCCAGGGCGCAGGCGTTGCTGGTGCGGCCGTTGCCGTGCATCTGGATCACCAGGTCGTAGCCGGCGGCACGCTGGTCGGCGACGAAGCGCTCCACCCGCGCCGGGTCCAGCGGGACCTCGCCCATGCCGGGGTAGCCGCCGAAGGGGACGAAGCGGTCGAGGTAGTGGCGGAAGCGCTCGACGAACGCCGCGGCCCAGGGCAGGCCGATCAGGGTGATCTCGGCCTGGGGGAAGCCCGCCCGGAGCGCCCGCAGCGCCGGCACGGCGAGCAGCAGGTCTCCCAGGTGCAGCGCCCGGAGCACGGCCACGCGGCGCGGCTGGCCGATCGGCGGCGCGCTCATCGCCCACCCCCCGGCACGCCCGCCCCGGCCCCGACGAGCAGGTCCAGGGCCGCCGCGGCCGCCTCCGCCGGCGGGATGGCGAGGCAGGGCTGGCCGATCGGGCAGTCGAAGCAGTAGCAGGGGTGGCAGGCCGTCGGCCGCCGCAGCAGGCGGAAGCGGGTGGCGCGCGGGCGCCACTGCTCGTCGGCGTCCGTGCCGGCGTAGAGCGCGAGCACGGGCGTCCGGAGCGCGTCCGCCAGGTGGAGCGGCAGCGTGTTGCCGCAGACGACGAGCGCGGCCCGCTCCACCAGCGCGGCGAACGCCGGCAGCGTCGTCCGCCCGACCAGCGGGCGCACCCGCGGCCCGGCACCCGCCGCGACCGCGGCGACCAGCGCCGCCTCGCGCGGCTGGCCGGTGACGAGCACCGGCCAGCCGGCCTCCGCCAGCAGCCGGGCCACGCCGGCCGCCAGCTCGGCCGGCACGCGCCGGGCCTGGGCGCTGGCGCCGGGGTGGAGGAGGACGAAGGGGGCGCCCGGCGCGAGGCCCGCCGCGGCCAGCAGGCGGGGCACGGCCGCCCGGGCCGCGGCGGGCAGGGCCACCGCCAGGCGCCGGTCGCGCACCGGGAAGCCGAGGTGCTCGACCAGGCGCAGGTTGCGCTCCACCTGGTGCAGCTCGTCCGGCGCGCCGCGCAGCTCGGTGGTGAGCGTGCTGCCGCCGAACTCCTTCGACTCGCCCGCCCGCAGCGGGATGCCCGCCAGGTAGCAGACGTAGCCGGGGACGTGCGGCGTCTGGCTGAAGGAGGTGAAGATGAGGGCGGCATCGAAGCGGCGCGCCGCCAGCGCGGCGATCAGCCGCTGCTCGCGCGCCGGGTCGAAGGGGATCTGGCCGCCGACATCCTGCCAGACCGGCCGCCACACGATGACGTCGTCCACCCAGGGGAGCAGCGGGGCAGCGCTCGCCCCGGCCCGGCTGGCGATCAGGGTGATGCGGGCGGCCGGCGAGGTCTCCTTGACCGCGCGCAGGGCGGGGCCGAGCATGATGACGTCGCCGGCGTTGTCGAGCCGCAGCGCGGCGATGTTGCGCGCTTCCCGCCAGCCGCTCATGGCCCCCTCCGCTCGTGCGGGGCGGCGGCCGCCCCCGTCGCCGCGGCCGGCGCCGAGGAGGCCAGCAGGTCGCGCGCGGCCGCCACCACCATCGCGGGCGTCACGCGACGCAGGCACTCGTGGCCGACGGGGCACACCCGGCTGTAGCAGAGGCGGCAGGGAACGTCGTGGTAGAGCAGCCGGTGGGGCACCCGCCACGTCCCCCACTGCTCCGGCGGGTTGGTCAGCGCGAAGAGCGCGACCACCGGCGTCTTGACCGCGGCCGAGACGTGCATCGGGCCGGTGTTGTTGGTGATCGTCAGGTCGGCCGCGGCGATCAGGGCGCAGAGCTCGGGGAACGCGAGCGCCCCGGCCAGGGGCAGCGCGCGCGCGCGGAGCGCGTGGCGGAGCCGGGCCCGGATGCGCGCCACCAGGGGCCGCTCCGCCGCGAGGCCGGTCAGCGCCACGGTGGCACCCAGGTCCTCGATCAGCAGCCGGGCGACCTCGGCGTACTGGTCCCAGGGGTAGGTCCGGGCCGGCATCGAGCAGCCGGGGTGCAGCACCACCAGCGGCCGGTCGCCCAGGACACCGGCGGCCGCGAGCCGGTCGGCCACGGCCGCGCGGGCGCGGTCGGGCACCGCCAGCACCAGGTCGCGCTCGTCGGTGGTCATCCCGATGGCGCCGACCAGGTCGAGGCCGCGCTCGACCTCGTGCATCGGGCGCTCGGGGTGCTTGTGGCGCGTGGTGAGGAGCGAGCCGGGGCCGTCGATCGAGGCGGCCACGCGTAGCGGGATATCGGCCAGGTAGCAGAGGTAGGCCGCGGGCAAGGGGCTCTGGCGGAACGAGGTGAAGATGATGGCGCCGTCGAAGCCGCGGGCGCGGAGCCGCGCGATCATCGCCTGCTCGCGCTGGCTGTCGTGCGGCAGGCGCAGCCAGGGATCCATCCAAGGCGCCTGGTAGACGATGACGTCGTCCAGGTCCGGGTTGAGCCGGCCCGCCTGGGCCCCAACCGGGCTGGCCAGCAGCGTGATCGCGGCCTGCGGGAGCGAGGCGCGGACGGCGTGGATGGCCGGCGTGGTGACCAGGACGTCGCCCAGGTTGTCCAGCCGGATGACGAGCACCTGGCGCGCCGCGGCCCAGCGCTGATCGAGCGGTCGGGCAATCCCCGGCGCGGTCATGGGCGTGCTCCGTTCTGGCCGGGGTTGCCGCCGGCGCTCAGCGCCACGATCCGGTCGATGACGCCGCTGGTGCTCTCGCTGCCGACCAGCGGCAGGATCACGACCCGCCCGCCGACCGCCCGGACCGCGTCGGCCTCCGGCAGGGGCACATCGGCGTAGTCGCCGCCCTTGACGTGGAGGTGCGGCCGGAGCGCGCGGATCAGGGCCGCCGGCGTCTCCTCGTCGAAGAGGAGCACCTCGTCTACCGGTTCGAGCGCCGCGACCAGCGCGAGCCGGTCGCGCTCGCTGGTGAACGGGCGCCCGGGCCCCTTGAGCCGCCGCGCGGAGCGGTCGCTGTTGACGCCGACGACGAGCAGGTCGCCGAGCGCCTTGGCCCGGCGGAGGAACTCGACGTGCCCGGCGTGGAGGATGTCGAAGACGCCGTTGGTGAAGACGATGGTCCGGCCCGCCCGCCGCGCGGCGTCGAGCCGGGCGACGACCTCCCGGCGGGCGGCGAGCGGGCTAGCCGGTCGGCCGGCGCCGTCGCGCCGGCTGACCCGCCGCAGGAGGTCCTGATAGGGCACGGTCGCGGTGCGCTGGCGGGCGACGGCGAGGCCGGCGGCGTCGACGCCGATGCGCGCGGCCTCCACCACGTCGGCGCCTGCCGCCAGCGCCAGCGCCAGGGCGGCGGCGAAGGTGTCGCCGGCCCCCACGGCGCTGGCCTGCCCGGCCGGGTGCGCCGGAAGGTGCCGGGTGGCGCCGTCGCGCCCGAGCAGGAGCACCCCGTCGGCCGCGAGGGTGATCGCCGCGTGGGCCGCGTCGATCTGGTCGAGCAGGCGGCGGCCGAGCCGCTCGACCGCCGCCAGGTCGAGCGCGGCCGGCTCCTCGGCCCCCGGCTCCACCGCCAGCCGCGCCTCCCGGTGATTGGGCGTGATGACCGTCGCGGCGGCCCCGCGGAAGCGGTGCAGGGCCTTGGAGTCGACCACCAGCGGGCAGGGGCGCGCGGTGCGGCGCGCGCGCAGCCGGCTGATTAACTCGTCGGCGACGGTGCCGTAGCCGTAGTCGGAGACGACCACCACGTCGCAGGCGGGGAAGGCGCGCTCCAGGTGGGCCAGCAGCCGGGCGCGGGCCGCGGGCGCGCCGCCGCGCGTGTCCCCCTCGTCGAAGCGGACGACGTACTGGCCGTCGGCCAGGATGCGCAGCTTATGGAGCGTGCTGACGGCCGGGTCGGTCACCAGCCAGCCGTCGTCGACGCCGTGGGCGGCCAGGGCCTCCCGCAGCAGCGCCCCCGCGCCATCCGGCCCGATGAGCCCCAGGAAGACGACCTCGGCGCCGAGGGCACGCAGGTTCGCGGCCGTGTTCGCGGCGCCGCCCGGGGCACGCGCCTCGGCCGTCTTGCGGACCACCGGGACCGGTCCCTCGGTGCAGAGCCGCGCGGCGGTGCCCTCCAGGTAGCTGTCGAGCATGGCGTCGCCGATGACGAGCGCCCGCAGCCGCCGGAAGCGCCGCACGACCTCGACCGCCCGCGCCATCACCCGCCTCCTCCCACGGCGACCTCGCGCGCGGCCCGCCAGCGCGCCGGCCGGTAGGCCAGCTCAGTCGTCGGCCCCAGCCCCTCGACCGCGCCGATGATGCGCAGCGCGTGCGACGTGTCCCGCGCGACGAAGTCCGGCCACCGCTCGGCCGCGCCCGGGAGTGCCTCGGTGCCGAGATCGACCAGGACGGTGCGACAGCCGGCGCGCCGGCCCGCCTCGACGTCGTCGAGGATGTCGCCGACGAGCCAGGAGCGGCCGAGGTCGAGGCCCAGCTCCCGGGCGGCGCGGTGCAGCATCCCGGGCGCGGGCTTGCGGCAGGCGCAGCGCCGGGCCAGCGCCGGGACCACGCCATCCGGGTGGTGGGGACAGTGGTAGATGCCGTCGAGCCGCACGCCGCCGCGCGCGAGCTCGGCCGCCAGGTGGTCGTGCATCCGGCGCAGGTCGTCCTCGGTGAAGTAGCCGCGGGCCAGGCCGGACTGGTTGGTCACCACCACCAAGCGGAACCCGGCGGCCTGCAGGCGACGCAGGGCCGGGGTCACGCCGGCATACAGGCGCAGGTGCTCCGGGCGGGAGGGATAGTGCCGCCGATGCACCAGGGTGCCGTCCCGATCGAGGAAGATGGCCCGCGCGGTCATGGGCGGCCGCCTCCGCTCCCGGCGGCCAGCTCGGCCTCGATGAGGTCGCAGAGCAGGTGGGTGAGGATCATGTGCACCTCCTGCACGAGTGCGGTGTCGGCCACCGGGACGCGCACCGCCAGATCGGCCAGGCGCGCGAGGCCGCTGTCGCGCGCGCCGGTGACGGCGATGACACCGAGGCCGCGCTCGCGGGCGACAGCGGCCGCGCGCAGCACGCTGGCCGACTCGCCGCTGGTGCTGATGGCGACCAGGAGATCGCCCGGTCGGCCGAAGGCCGCCACCTGCCGGGCAAACACCTGGTCGTAGCCGTAGTCGTTGGCCACCGCGGTCAGGACGGCGCTGTCGGTGGTCAGCGCGAGGACCGGATAGGGCGCGCGCTCGCGCTTGAAGCGCCCGACGAGCTCGGAGGCGAAGTGCTGGGCCGCGGCGGCGCTGCCGCCGTTGCCCGCGACCAGCACGGTACGGCCGGCCTGCAGCGTGGCGAGCAGGCGATCCGTGGCCGCGGCCAGCGCCGGGCTCTCCGCCAGGCGGCCGAGCGCGCGGGACAGCCCGCGCTGGCGCTCGGCCAGCGCGCGCGCGAGCGGGTGCGGCTCGGCGCGGACGGCGCCGGCCGGTACCCGTGCGATCATCGGTGCGACGTCGTGCGTCATGCGACATGCTCCTCACTGCAACGAGCCGCGCACAGCGGCAGGCATCCCGCGGCGCACCGTGCTGCACCCTTCGCGATACCTACGCTAACGATTTGGTGAAGAGCGTTTCATCGGGCGTCTGCACAAACGCCCGGCCCTCTGGGCGATGCGGGACTGTGCACATGCACAAGCGGGGGGGAGCGACCCTCACCCCCAGCCCCTCTCCCAACTTTGGGAGAGGGGAGAAAGGGTTCCTCCCCCGGCGCTGTTCCCAGCCTCGCGCGAGCAGACGATGGCCACTGATTGACAGGGTGACGACAGATTGGTGAAAAATGAGTCTGTTGTCTGTCATCGGTTCTTGACTGGCAGCGTGGCGGAACCAGCAGGAGGAGGAGCATGCGGCGAGAGACGACGGGCCGCGTGCGCGGCACGCCGCCGGACGGCGTGGCGGCAGCCCGCCTGCTGCGCCGCCATCTCACGCCTGCCGAGGCGGTTCTTTGGGATGCCCTGCGCGGCCGAAAGCTCCAGGGTCTGAAGTTCCGCCGTCAGCACCCGATCGGGCCCTACGTAGCCGACTTCTACTGCCCAAGCCTGCGGCTCGTGATTGAGGTCGATGGTGAGGTGCACGACCAACAGCGCGCGTACGATGCGGCGCGCACCGAGCACCTCGCCGCATTCGGCTACCGGGTTGTCCGCCTCCGCAACGAGGACGTGCTCCACGACCTGGACAGCGTGCTGCGCCGCCTGGCCGAGCTAGCTGCCAGCGACGACGGAACCGCTGCTCCGGTCACGTAACGCTTGGTCTCCCTGCGCTCCCCCTCGCGAAGCCGTGAACGAAACCATGACGGAGTGCCCAAGCCTCCCCTCTCCCAACGTTGGGAGAGGGGCCGGGGGTGAGGGTCGTTCCTCACGCCGCCGTGCCGTGCAGGGCCCGGACGAGCAGGGCCAGGCGGATCTGGACGGCGTCGTCGAAGCGCCGGGGATCGAGCCCGGTCAGGAGGGCGACCTTGTCGAGGCGATAGCTGAGTGTGTTGCGGTGGATCGCGAGGCGGGCAGCCGCGCTCGAGGGGCAGCAGTCCTCGGCGAAGAAGGCGTCCAGCGTCTCGAGCAGCTCCGGCGCATGGTCGAGCGGGCTGAGCAGGTGCTGGGCCAGGTCGGCCTTGGTCCGCTCGTCTGCCACCCCGACGAAGGCGGCCATGCCCAGCCCGTCCAGGCAGTGCACCCGGTTCTGGCCGTGGAACCAGCGCCCGAGGGAGAGCGCCGCCCGCGCGTCCTGGTAGGAGCGGGCCAGCCCCCGAACGCCCGGATGGTAGCGGCCGATCCCGACGCTGATGTTCACGCCGGTATCCCGCCGCAGCCGGGCCAGGAGCGCCCCCGCCGCGCGCTTGAGCGCGCTGAGGTTGGCCCAGGAGGCGCCCGGCTGCTCGCGGCCGGCATCATCGGTCCAGGCCACCAGATCCTGCGTGCTGCTGGCCTTCAACACGACGACGTCCCCGTCGCCGATGTAGGCGCAGATGGTGTCGTTCGGCAGATCGAAGAAGCCGACGACGCTGGCGATCACGAGCTGCGCGCGCCGCCGGCGCTGCACATCGGCGACCTCGGGCCGCTGGTCCGCGACCGGGCCCAAGATGAACGCGGCGGCATCGATCAGGATCACCGCCCGCGGCCGGGTGAAGTCCATCCCCAGGATGTGAGCCTTGCGCTGGACGTCAGCCTCATCCCCGATCCGCCCCAGCAGCAGGTCATGGATGAACGTGTCCTTCAGCTCGTGGCGCTCAGGGAGCTGCTCGAGCACCGCGGCCTGGTTGATCACCAGCTCGATCAGGGCCTCCACGAGCCGCGGCGACAGCACCTCGCCGCTCGCGGGCACGCCGACGATCACCTGCCCCGCGTGCGAATCGAGCCGGAGGGGCACCCGGAGGCCACCGCCCGCCAAGCCGGGGCGGACGGCGTCGAACGGCAGGCCGACCAGGCCGGGCTCGGTGCTCGCGAGGGTGATGCCGCGCTCGTCCACCACAGCGACATCCGCCCCGAGCAGCTCCGCGGTCCGTGCGGCAACCGCCTCCGCGACCCGATGGAACTGTCCGATGATGGTCACCACGGCGTGCGTCCCGATCCGTCGACTGGCGGTGTCCAGGCATTGACCGGTCGGACGACGATACCGCGCACCATCCGCGCGGGGAGACCGAGGCACGCCGAGCGGTGCAAGACTGGTGCCAGCCGGCGGCACCAGCCCCGGGGCGCCGCGGGTGGTAGCATTCTCTGGCGAAGCGCGCGCCGGCCGATCGCGGGCCGGCGGGCCAGCCACGTCACCGGGAGGAGCTCGATCGCATGTCCACGCGCGCCGCTCGTCGGCCCGGCCGCTGGCCAGCCTGGGCGCTGGCCCTGGCGGTCGCACTGAGTGCCCTGCTGGCGGCCTGCGGGGGGTCGGCGAAGCTGACCGGCACTGACCTCGGGCAGGAGCCGGCACCCGACTTCACCCTGACGGACCATCGGGGACAAACGGTCAGCCTCTCCCAACTGCGGGGCAAGGCGGTCGCCCTGACGTTCATCTACACGCACTGCCCGGACATCTGCCCGCTCATCACCCAGCACCTGGCCCAGGCCTACGCGCAGCTCCCCAAGGACGCCCAGGCGCGGGTCGCGCTGGTGGCGATCACGGTCGACCCGGCGCGGGACACGCCCGAAGTGCTCCAGGCCTACTCGGCGCAGCACGGCCTGGCCGACAACCCGCACTGGTTCGCGCTGACTGGCGACGCGGAGACGCTGGCGCCGGTCTGGGCCAGCTACTACATCGACCCCGGGGCGATCATGGCCGGCGAGCACGCCGCTGACCACGGCACGCCCGCGGACGGCAATGACCACGCCGACCAACCGGACCACCCGGGCATGCCCGCGGCCGGCAGCGGCGACCTCATCCACACCGACGCGATCTTCCTGATCGACCGCGAGGGTCGGTGGCGGGTGCTGCTCCGCTCGGAGACGGACCCCCAGACCATCGCCAAGAACCTGGAGATCCTGGCCGGCTAGCCCCGGCACGCCCGGCGCCCGGCACCACGGTTGCGGCGTTCCGCCGCGGCCGTCGGTTGGTGCGGATCATGCGTGCCCCCGCACACCGAACAGCGCCCCCTCATCTCGGGGTGGGCTCTCTCCGAGAGGGGGCGCGGAGGGGGAGCGTGCCGGAATGGTGCTCTCGTTCTGGGTGCCCGACAACTGGAGCGCGGTGTTCCTCCCGTCGACACCGCTCCTGGAGATCGTCGTCCGCGGCAGCATCATCTACCTGGTGCTGTTCTTCGGCCTCCGCACCCTGATGAAGCGGGAGGCCGCGGGGGTGGGGCTCTCCGACCTCCTGGTCCTCGTGCTGATCGCCGACGCGGTCCAGAACGGGATGGCGGGCGAGTCGACCGCCGTGGCGGACGCGCTGGTGCTCGCCGGGACGATCGTCGGCTGGGACTGGCTGCTCTCCTATCTGGCCTTCCGCTCGCCCGCTCTGCGCCGCCTCATCCGGCCGCGCCCGCTGCTGCTCATCAAAGACGGGCGCCTGCTGGAGAAGAATGTCGCCAGCGAGATGCTGACCATCGAGGAGATCATGGGCCAACTGCGGGCGCAGGGGGTGGAACGGATCGAAGACGTCAGGGAAGCCTACATGGAGAGCAACGGGATCATCACCGTGATCCCGCGAGAGCAACAGGGAGAACAGAAGAAGGACCGCAGCAGGATATTCTGAGCGCCGGCCAGCGCGCCCGGACTGCCGCTACGGCTCGCGCTTGAGCGCGTTGGGGTCCTTCACCGCCTGGCGGAACCGCTCACGCAGTTCCTGCTCGGTCTGGGCCTGGGCCTCGATCCGGGCGCGCCGGGCGGCCTCGAGCCGCTCCCGCACCTGCTGCTGCAACGCCTCGCCGCGCTCCGGCGCCAGGAGCGCGGCGACCGCCGCGCCGACCGCGGCGCCCAGCAGCGTGCCACCGGTGAACTTGAGGAACCCGTGGAGCACACCCATTATCGCGACCTCCCCCCGCCGATCCGCCGCAGCAGCGCCCCCACCAGCGCCAGGGCGACGCCGAGTGCCGCACCGAAGCCCAGCGCGGCGGGCAGGTCGAACGCCGGCCGGACCTCGCCCTCGGCCGTGCCGGCGAGCACCAGCACCCGGGAGCCCTCCAGGTGGGCCCGGTCGGCGCGCACCAACACGCCCTGGCTGCGCACCATCCGCACGTCGGCGGCGCCCACGTGCAGCGCCTGGCTGCGCTGGAGCACGGCCCGCTCGCTCGTGACCGTTTGCGCCGCGGAGCGATCGAGCTGGGCGCTGCGCGCGTCGATCGTCTGCGCCGCGGCCTGCTCCATGCTCAGGCGCTCCGCCTTGACCGTGCCGGCCGCGCTGCGGTTCATGATCACCGTCTGCGCCTCGACCGCGCCGACGCGCGTCTTGGTGACCTCCGTGGCCGGAGTCGGCGTCTTGCCTGCCGGTTGCTTGTAGACCGTCTCGCGGATCCCGTTCTCCGGCTCGTCCACCATGCCTCCGCCCCCACCTGTCGCTCGTCAGGCTGCCCGCTGCGGCGGCAGGGGGCCACGCCCGCGCCCCTGCCCGCGGCGCTCATGGTACGGGGCGCACGGTGCCGGTGTCAAACCGCCGGCCGCGCGGCGGTGACGGGTGGCCCGCTCGCCACCGGGGAGCATGGCGGTGGCGGGCGCCACGCGGCGGCGGTAGGATGCCGGTGGAGCGGTTCACTCCACGTCGTGGCCGGCGACGCCGGCCCAAGGAGGGAAGGACAGCGCCATGCAGGCACGACCCGAGCGCCAGCGCACGTCCGGGCTGCGGATCGCCACCCGCGCGGTCCACAGCGGCGAGCGTCCGGAGCGCCCGGACTTCACCCCCGTGACCACGCCGATCTACCCCAGCGCCACCTTCGTCTACGACGACCTCGAGGTGATGGACCAGGCCCTTGACGGCGCCGAGGGCCGCTTCGTCTACACCCGGTACGGCAACCCGACCACCTGGGCCCTGGAGACCGCCGTCGCCGACCTGGAGGGGACGACCACGGCGATCGCCTTCGCCTCGGGCATGGCCGCCCTCCACGCAGCGATCATGACCAGCGTGGCGCCGGGCGACGCGATCGTCGCCTCGCGCGACCTCTACGGCGCGACCTACGCCATGCTGAACGGGCAGATGCGCGAGTGGGGCTGCCAGGTCGAGTTCGTGGACATGCTCGACCTGGACGCCGTCGCCGCGGCCATCGAGCGGCTGCGGCCCACGCTCGTCGTCTGCGAGGTGATCTCCAACCCGCTGCTGCGCGTGACCGACGTGCCGGCCGTGGTCGAACTGGCCAAGCGCGTCCGCGCGGCGGTGCTGGTCGACGCCACCTTCTGCCCGCTGCTCTACGCGCCGGCCGCCGACGGCGCGCACCTGGTGGTCCACTCGCTCACCAAGTACATCGGCGGGCACGGCGACGTCACCGGCGGCATCGTCGCGACGAGCGCGCTGCGGCGGGAGCGGCTGGCCAACTTCGCGCGGACGACCGGCGGGACGCTCGGCCCCTTCGAGGCCTGGCTGACGCTGCGGGGGCTGAAGACGCTGCCGCTGCGCATGGAGCGGCAGTGCGCCAACGCCGCGGCGATCGCCCGCGCGCTCACGACGCATCCGCTGGTCGCGCGCGTCAACTACCCCGGCCTCCCCGACCACCCGAGCCACGCCACGGCGCGGCGGCTCTTCGGGGAGCGCGGCTACGGCGGCATGGTCTCGTTCGAGATCAAGGATGCCGGCCGGGAGCAGGTCTTCGCCTTCCTCTCGGCGCTGAAGATCGTCGTGCCGGCCACGTCGCTCGGCGACGTCTACTCGCTCGCGCTCTACCCGGCGATGTCGTCGCACCGCGCGCTCACGCCCGAGGAGCGGGCCGCGGTCGGCATCGGGGAGGGACTGGTGCGCATCTCGGTCGGGATCGAGGCCGTGGAGGACATTCTGGCCGACATCGACCAGGCGCTGCACGCGGCGGCCGCCGCCGGGCGCTAGCGGCGGGGTTCCACCCGCGCACTCCCGTCCTCCCCGCCCAGACGCAGGCCGGGGAGGACGGGAGCGGCATCGGGGACGCCGCCCCGCGGCCGCTCCCGCGCTCGTCAGTACTTCGGCAGGCTCGGGTCGACCTCGTCGGCCCAGGCCAGAATCCCCCCGGTGAGGTTCTTCACGCGGGTGAACCCCGCGGCGCGCAGGAGCTCCAGCGCCTTGGCGCTGCGGACGCCGGTCCGGCAGTAGACGACCAGCTCCCGGCTGCTGTCCAGCGCGGGCAGCCGCCGGGGCAGGTCACCGAGCGGGATGAGCGTCGAGTCCGGGATGCTGGCGATCTCCCGCTCGTGCGGCTCGCGCACGTCGATCACCAGCGGCGTCTCGCCGGCCGCGCGCCGGGCCGCCAGCTCGCGGGGGGTGATCTGCCACTCGGCGGCGACGACCTCGGTCGGCGCCGGCTCCGGCCGCACCCCGCAGAACTCGAGGTAGTCGATCAGCTCGGTGACGGTGGGATGCTCACCGCAGACGGGGCAGGCCGGATCTTTGCGCAGCCGGAACTCCTGGAAGCTCATGTCCAGCGCGTCGAAGCGAAGCAGGCGGCCGATGAGGGGCTCGCCGATGCCGAGGATCAGCTTGATGGCCTCGGTCGCCTGGAGCGCGCCGACCGTGCCGGGCAGGACGCCGAGCACGCCCCCCTCGGCGCAGCTCGGCACCAGCCCCGGGGGCGGCGGCTCGGGGAACAGGCAGCGGTAGCACGGCCCCTCCTGGGCGTAGAAGACCGAGACCTGGCCCTCGAAGCGGAAGATCGAGCCGTAGACGTTCGGCTTGCCCAGGAGTACGCAGGCGTCGTTGACCAGGTAGCGGGTGGGGAAGTTGTCGGTGCCGTCGACGATCACGTCGTAGTCGCGCAGGATCTCCAGGGCGTTGACCGAGGTCAGGCGGGTCTCATGCGGCACGATGGTAATGTGCGGGTTGAGGTCGCGCAGGCGGGCCACGGCGGCGGCGAGCTTCGGCGTGCCGACGTCGCGCGTCCCGTAGAGCACCTGGCGCTGGAGGTTGGTCACGTCCACCACGTCGGCATCGACCAGGCCGATGGTGCCGACGCCGGCGGCGGCCAGGTAGAGCGCGAGCGGCGAGCCGAGGCCGCCCGCGCCGATCAGCAGCACCCTGGCCGCCTTGAGCCGCTCCTGCCCGGCGAGCGCCACCTCCGGCATGATGAGGTGCCGGCTGTAGCGCAAGATCTCCTCGCTGGACAGGGTCGCCCCCGCCGAGGCCGGCGCCGCGCCGCCGGCGATGGAGGGGACGATGGTGATCTCGTCCCCCGCCGACAGCGGCGTCTCCAGGCCCTGGAGGTGCCGGATGTCCTCCTCGCCTACGTAGACGTTAACGAACGAGCGCAGCCGGCCGGCGTCGTCGTAGAGGTGCCGCCCCAGGTCGGGGAAGGCCGCGACGAGCTGCGCCAGGGCCTCGGCGACCGTGCCGGCCGTGGTCGCGAAGCTGGGCTGCCCACCGGCGAAGCCGCGCAGGGCGGTGGGGATGAAGATGGTCACGTCAACGGTACTCGTGCTCATGGGTTCTTCTCCGCATCTCAGACAGGTCACGGGTCGCCCGCGTCTCAGGGGCGGGGCTCACCCCGCCGGTGCCAGGCTCGACACGAGGGCGATCGCGTCGTAGCCGCTGCGGTCATCGCAAAGCTGCCAGGCCGCGCTGGTCTCCCAGCGGCCGTGCCGGATCGACGCGATCACGTAGACGTACCAGGGCCAGGCGTGCTCGCGATCGAAGGCCGAGGGCCGCGCCAGATCGTCCGGGTGCGAGTGATAGAACCCGAGCACCTCGTACCCCTGCTGCCGCGACTCGCGCTCGGCGCGGAGGACGTCGTCCGGCCCGATCAGGAAGCGGCGTGACCGCTCGCCAGCATCCCACCGGTTGGTGATCGGCACGAGGCGTTCCACCACCCGCGCCTGCGGCAGCACCCGACCCAGGAGGACGCCGCAGCACTCCTCCGGGTAGGCACCCTCCCCATGCCGCGCGATCGCCTCGGCCAGCGCAGGCGCGAGCACGAGCACGGGAGGATTGGATCCCGTCGCCATCGAACGCTCCTTCCCACAACGCGACCGCGACACGAACGACGACGCGCACGCCGGGGAGGGAGCACGAAAGACGCCCGTCCCCGGCGCCGGGGACGGGCGCGT
>JASBVL010000127.1 GCA_029961075.1 Sphaerobacter sp. | reverse complement strand
CAGCCCGTCCGCGTTCACGACGCCTGCGTGATCCGCCGCGTTCGCCAATGTCCCGACCGCGCGATCGAGCTTCTGGTGCGGCCCCATCCCCCGCATGAACGGTGCGTCATACCAGGTGGTACTCGTCGTGAGCCCCACGACCGCGTACACCAGCGCCGCCCCGGCGATCACGTAGGCCGCCAATCGGAACACCAACCCTGTCATGACTCCTCCCTATCACATCACACGGTCATCCAATAGAAGAACGCCCCGGGCGACGAATTGTCGCACCGGGGCGCGGGCCGCGCCCGGTCAAGGACGGGCGACCACTGCGCGCGCCACACGCGGGGAGACGGGAACCCGCCGAACCCGGATACGCGCGCCCGGCTGCCGGCTGGCCCGCCGCGCGTCGCGGTCCAGGGTGCGAACAATCGTACGCTTGTACCGCTCTACGCGAGCGCGGCGCGCGGGATCAGCGTCGATGGGGGCTCGTAGACGCTTGAATGGCTTCGTCATAGCAGCACGCCCTCTCGCCGGAGCGTCTCCAGATGATCGTCGTAGAGCTGATCGGCAATCGGGACCATCCGTTCATACCAGTCCTGCCACCGGTGCGTCTTATCGCCGCCGATCAGCAGGATGGCGACCCGGCGCGGATCGAAGGCGAAGAGGATGCGGATGTTCCCAGCCGGTGGCCGGAGTTCTTTCATGTTTGGGTGTCGCGATGTCCGGATCGTGTCAACGAGTGGGCGGCCCAGAGTCGGCCCCCGCTCCTCGAGCACTTCGACGGCAGCGACGATCGCGTCCTGCTCCTCGTCGCTCAGTGTCTGCCACCAGGCCCCACACTCGTCGGTGTACTCGACGTCCCAGCGCGTGCCCGGATCATAACGTAATCACGGATCGAGCGGTCAGCCGAGATCTGCGCCGGTACGGCGCGTGCGAGCCGAGGCGCGGCGGGGCAGCCGCGGCCGCTGAGTGGTACAGTCATGGGGTTGGTCAGCGGCCGGCTGGTCGTAAGGTCGGACCGGGAGGGAACCGGAGTCATGGCGGGATTCGCAGAGCTCGGGCTCAGCGAGCCGGTCTTGCGGGCAATCGACGCGGTGGGGTTCGAGGAGCCCACGCCGATCCAGCGCGAGGCGATCCCGCTGCTGCTGGCCGGGCGCGATCTGATCGCCCAGGCACAGACCGGCACCGGGAAGACGGCCGCGTTCGCGCTGCCGATCATCGAGCGGCTCCGCCCCAATGGCCGCCGGCCGCAGGCGCTGGTCCTCGCGCCCACCCGCGAGTTGGCGGTCCAGGTGGCGCAGACCTTCCACCAGCTCGGCCGCGTCCGCGACACGCGGGTGCTCGCCGTCTACGGGGGGCAGCCGATCGAGCGCCAGCTCCGCGCCCTGCGCTACCCGGTGGAGGTCGTCGTCGGCACGCCCGGCCGGGTAATGGACCATATCCGCCGCGAGACGCTCGATCTCAGCGCCGTGACGGTCGTCGTCATCGACGAGGCCGACGAGATGCTCGACCTGGGCTTCATCGAGGACGTCGAGTGGATCCTCGACCACGTCCCGGCCGAGCGCCAGACGGCGCTCTTCTCCGCGACCATCCCGGACCGGGTCGCGGCGCTGGCCCGGCGCTCCCTGCGCGACCCGGCACGGATCGCCGTCGAGCCGGAGCACGTCACCGTTCCGCAGATCGAGCAGAGCTACTATGAGGTCGTGCCGCGCGCCAAGGTGGAGGCGCTCACGCGCGTGCTCGACGTCGAGGCGCCGGCAGCGGCGATCATCTTCTGCCGGACCAAGCGGGGGGTCGACGAGCTGACACAGCAGCTCCAGTCGCTCGGCTACGCGGCGGAGGCGCTGCACGGCGACCTGTCGCAGGTCCAGCGCGACCGCGTGATGGCCCGCTTCCGCTCGGGCCAGGCGGAGCTGCTGGTCGCCACCGACGTGGCCGCCCGCGGGCTCGACGTCGAGGGGATCACCCATGTGATCAACTTCGACATCCCGGGCGACCCGGAGAGCTACGTCCACCGCATCGGCCGCACCGGCCGGGCCGGGCGGGCCGGCGCCGCGATCACGCTCATCACGCCGCGCGAGCGGCGGCTGCTGCGGGAGATCGAGCGCGCCACCGGCGTCCGCATCGAGCGGCGCGGCGTGCCGACGCCGGAGGAGGTCGCGGCGCGCCAGCGCGCGCTGCTGGGCGAGTCGCTGGCCGAGGTGATCGAGGCCAACGACCTGGAGGCGGCGATGATGGTCGTGGACGAGCTGGCCGCCTACTACGACCCGTCGGAGATCGCCGCCGCGGCCGTCCGGCTGCTGATGCGCGACCGCGGCCTGGCCGAGCCGGCCGAGGTCACGACCGACGGGCACCTGACCGAGCACGGCATGGCCCGGCTCTTCCTCAACCTCGGGCGGCAGGACGGCATCCGGCCGATGGACGTCGTCGGCGCCATCGCCAACGAGGCGGGCATCCCCGGCAAGAGCATCGGCCAGATCGAGATCTTCGACCGCTACACCTTCGTCGACGTCCCCGAGGCAGTGGCCGACCGGGTGATCGCGGCGCTCAACCGGACGCAGCTCCGCGGGCGGCCGGTGCGCGTCGACCTCGCCCGGCCGCGCAGCGCCGGTGAGCCGCGGCGGTAGCTGCGCCCGCCGCGCCTCCGCACTTGGCAACCGCGGCGGCCATATGTCACACTTAAACGCTGTCCGGGCCGGGCGGGCGAACGAGATCTTCTCACGCTCACGCGCAATAGGATCTCTCGGTAACTGGCCATCGCTGCGCCGCGGGCCGGCGGCTTCCACCTGTCCAGCATGCAGCACGGCGTGAGGAGTGTGAGACGATGGCAGGCCATTCCAAATGGGCACAGATCAAGCGCCAGAAGGCCGCGGCCGACTTCAAGAAGGGGGCGACGTTCAGCAAGCTGGCGCGCGAGATTCACGTCGCCGTCCGCGAGGGGGGACCGAACCCCGACGCCAACGTGCGCCTGCGCATGGCGATGGAGCGCGCGAAGCGTGAGGGGATGCCCAATGACACGATTGAGCGAGCCATCGCCAAGGCCAGCGGCGCCGGGTCGGAGTCGGAGAACTACGAGACGGTCATCTACGAGGGCTACGGGCCGGGCGGCGTGGCCGTGCTCGCGGTGGCCTTGACCGACAACCGCAACCGCACGGCGTCCGAGGTCCGGCACGCCTTCACCCGCCACAACGGGACCCTCGGCGAGACCGGCTGTGTCGCCTGGCAGTTCGAGACGGTCGGCCAGATCGTGATCGCGGCCAACGGGCGGGACCCCGATGAGGTCGCGCTCCTGGCCATCGATGCCGGCGCGACGGACGTCGAGACGGCGGATGGCGAGATCGTCGTGACCACCGATCCGGCCAACCTGGGGGATGTGACCGAGCAACTGCGGGCGGCCGGGCTGTCGATCCAGGCGGCCGACATCCAGCGCGTGCCGCAGTCCTCGATCGACCTCGACGGGCAGCAGGCGCAGACGGCGCTGAAGCTCCTGGAGGCGCTGGAGGACCTGGACGACGTGCAGGCGGTCTACACCAACGCCAACTTCCCGGCGGATCTCACGAACAACTAGCGATGTCCGCCCCCGGCCGGGCGGCGCCCGCTGCTGGGCGCCACGGTGGGAGACCGGGCCATCCGGCCGATGCACACGAGGCAAACGAAACCGGTGGGCAGGTGCCCACCGGTTTTCCTGTCTGCTGCCATGTCGTGTCGGTGCAGGGTTACGGCTGTGTGCGCTCGTCGCGCCGCTCCCCGCTGGCGCTCACGCCGGGCGGGTGGGCGGTGTCAAGTGCCAGCACTCGCTAGGCCCCTCGACCGCCAGACAGCGGCGCTTATCCTCTTCGGTCCGTACCGAGTAGCCGAGCGAGCAGCGCATCATCGGGCGCGAGCGGCCCTTGAGCACCAGCCGCGTGCGACGCAGCATCGAGCAACCGAAGTGGATCTCGCCTTCATCCTCCGTAACCGGCACCGGCCCCGACCTGGGACGCGTCTCGCGTGCTCGTGCCATCATCACCTATCGCTCTCACGCGTGTCTGGCCATACACCTGCGGCACCCCGCGTCCGTGCGCGCGACGTGCCACCGTCCCACTGGCTGTCATCGCCGGGGCGCTACCGACCGGTACCTGTCCGGATTATACACCTTCTTCGTCCGACGCCGGCGGGCATGTCCCTTGCAGTGGCCAGCCTGGCGTTCTCGCGTATGCTTAGCGCCGGCAGCGCGGCCCCGCCGTGCGTCGCGCCGTCGCGGTTACGCGGGACGCAGTGAGGAGGAGTACACCCCCCATGACCATCAGCCAGCCCCGGCCGGCGCGGGCGGCCCGGCGCAGGCGAGTCGAGACCCGCCGGCGACCACACGGGTGGTGGACCTCCCTCGCGCCCGATCTCCGGGTTCCCCTGGCGGCCGCTGCGGTGCATCTGGTCCTCGTCCTCACGTTCGTGGGGATCGCCTCAACCTGGGCCGCCTCGCTGCCCGCCGTCCCCGCCGTGGGCTACTACCTCCGGCCGATGACCGGGCTCGCCCACACGTTCCTGCAGCCGCTCCGCAACTGGGACGGGTTCTGGTACACCCTCATCGCCGAGCGCGGCTATGGGGTGCACCCGGCCGCCACGGCCTTCTGGCCGCTCTTCCCGCTGCTTATGCGGTGGGGCCATACCCTGACCGGGTGGAGCGCCCCGATGGTCGGCATCGTCATCGCCAACGTAGCCTTCGTCGGTGCGCTGATCCTCGTCTACCGGCTGATCCGACTCGAGTACGGCGAGCAGATTGCGACGCGCGCCATCTGGCTGCTGGCGCTCTTCCCCACCGCCTTCTACTTCTCGGCGGCCTACACCGAGTCGCTCTTCCTCCTCCTGACCACCGGGGCGATCTACTGCGGGCGCACCGGGCGCTGGGGGCGGGCGGCCCTCCTCGGCGCGCTGGCCGCCGTCACCCGGAACACCGGGGCGCTGGTGCTGCTCCCGCTCCTCCTGCTGCTGGTGCAGCAGCACGGGTGGGACCCGCGCCGCTGGTGGCGGATCGGGGCGCAGCTCGCGGTCATCGGCGTGGCGCCGGTCGCCTTCCTCCTGCACCTCGACCAGGTGTGGGGCGACCCGCTCGTCACGCTCCACGTCCAGAAGGAGTGGGCGCGCTACCAGGCCCTGCCGTGGCAGAGCATCCGCGAGGGCCTGCGCCAGCTCGACCTCTCGTGGCTCGATCAGCTCAGCGCCCACCCCACCTGGCAGACGCTGACCTCGACCGACGTCCGCTGGCGCTTCGCCGAGAGCGAGACCTACGACGTCTTCATCACCCTGCTGTTCCTGCCGCTGGCCGTCTACACGCTGCTGAAGGTCCGGGCCGCCTACAGCCTCTACGCGGTCGTGGCCTTCGTGCTGCCGCTGCTGAGCCCGTCCGAGGTCCACCCGCTGATGTCGATGCCGCGCTTCGTGATCGTCCTCTTCCCCTTCTTCATCGCCCTGGCGATGCTGCTGCGCAACCGCTACCTCTACGGGGCCGTGCTGGTGCTGTCGCTGCTGCAGTTCGCCGCCCTGCTGATCCAGTTCAGCACCTGGTTCTGGGTGGCGTGACGCGGGGCGCGCTGGCGGAGAGCGCACCGGAGCACGTTGGGCGCTGCGCCCGGCGCGGGCGACGCCCCATCGGGCGGTGCTCCGTTCGACAAGCCCCGCCCCTACCGGAGAACGGCGCGAGCCCCCGGTAGGGGAGGGCCTTGTCCCCTCCCGCGTGGCCCGAATCGTCTCGACTGGGCAGTGGTGTGCCGTGCGACACGCCCCGCACCGAGCGGGAGACGGACGAGGGCGCGCGCTGCGGGCACCCCAGCTCAGGCATCGACCGGCACCAGCGCCAGCGGGCGGACCGGGGAGCCGGTCGCCCCGACGAACTTGAGCGGGGTGCAGACGAAGGCGAACTCGGCGGGCGCCGCCGCGGCCAGCTCCTCGAGTTGCAGGTTCTCGATGATGTAGATGCCGTGCCGCGCGAGCAGCAGCAGGTGCCCCGGCAGGGTGCAGCCGAACTCCGGGTCGACCGGGCCGATCACGTCCCACGCCATGTTGTCCGCGCCGACCGCGCGCACGCCCCGCGCCGCCAGCCAGGCCGACGCGGCGCCGGCCACGCCCGGCCCGGTCAGGTAGCGCTCCGGATCGCCCCAGTGGCGCGCGTTGCCGGTGCGGACCAGCACGACGTCGCCGGCGCGAACCTCGACGCCCTGCGCGGCGCAGCAGCGCTCCAGGTCCGCCACCGTGATGGCGTAGCCCGGCGCCAGCTCCTCGCGGCCGAGCGCGCGCGGTACGTCGAGCAGCACCCCGCGCCCGACGAGGGGCGGCACCTCCTCGATCGCCAGCCGCGTGAAGCCGTTCGGCCCCTCCACCTCCTGGACCGGCACGCCGCCGCAGAGGGTGAGGTCGTCGGCCTGGTGGCAGAGCGCGTCGATGTGCGTCCCGCTGTGCTCCATGCAGACGATGATGCCGGAGGCGCTGCTGCGCGGGCCGGCCTCGAGCGGGTAGGTGTCTGCATGGCGGCGATAGAGGAAGTAGCTGTAGCCCGGGCGGTGCGACGGCATGATCGGCATGTCCGCCGTGCGCGGCTGCTCCAGGTCGAACACCCGCAGCGGCCCGCTGGCTCCCGGGAAGGCGACTGGGTCCATCGATCCACCTCCTATCGGCACCGCGCCGGCCGCGCCCGCGTGGCCGGACTACTCTCCGGCCGCCTCCGCCGAGGCGGCCGGGTCGCTCGGGGCCGCCGGCACGCCCGCGACCGGATCGAAGCCGACGAAGCGCACCCCGGGCATCCCGGCGAAGCGCCGGGCCATCACCCGCAGCGCCTCGGGGTTGTTGTCCACCAGCAGGAAGCGCCGCCCCAGCTCGCGCGCCGCCACGCCGGTGGTCCCGCTGCCGGCGAAGAAGTCGAGCACCAGATCGCCCGGGCGGGAGGAGGCGGCGATGATCCGCCGGAGGATCGCCAGCGGCTTCTGGGTCGGGTAGCCGGTGCGCTCGCGCCCGTTGGTCGGGACAATGGTGGACCACCAGGTGTCGGTCGGCAACTTCCCCCGCGCCGCCTTCTCCGGGCCGACCAGGCCCGGCGCGAGGTACGGGATGCGATCGATCGCGTCGACGTTGAAGACGTAGTCGCGCGGGGAGGCGACGTAGACCAGGATGTTGTCGTGCTTGGCCGGCCAGCGGCGGGTGGAGCGCCCGCCGAAGTCGTAGGCCCAGATGACCTCGTTGAGGAAGCACTCCCGGCCGAAGATGCCGTCGAGCAGCACCTTGACGTAGTGGACCTCGCGGTAGTCAAGGTGGACGTAGAGCGTCCCGGTGGGCGCCAAGACCCGCCGCGCCTCCACCAGGCGCGGCTCGAGGAAGGCAAGGTAGTCGTCGAAGACGTCCGCGTAGCGCTGGGTGCCGAGGCGCAGCGTGCGGTAGGCACGCCCCTGGAAGCCGACGCGGTCGCCGTTCGGGTCCCGGATGGTGCGCAGGCGCGTGAGCGTGCGGGTCCTCCCGGTGTTGAAGGGCGGATCGATGTAGATCAGCGGCACGCTGCCCGTCGGCAGCCGGCGCAGCACCGCCAGGTTGTCCGCGTAGACGATCGTGTCCGTCGGCACCCCGGGCCCGTCGGGGAAGCCGCTCACGATGCCCGCTCCGGGTGTCGATGGCGTCGACATGGGGACCCGCCTCCCGGCCGATCCTAGCGCAGCGGGGCGGGCCGGGTGCGATGGGGCTTCATGCCCTCGGCGGGCCGCAGGAGGCATGATCGAGATCGGGTGGCATGGTCGCCGCCCGTGGGTGGCAGCAGGGGGCCCTGCCCGAAATGACGGCATGATGGCAAAGCTGCCACCATGATGCCAAATCGTGACCCCCTCGCCACCAGACCCTCTCGCGGCCGCGTCACCCCCGCGGCGCTACACTGTTGTAGAAGTCCACTTCACTTGCACCTGTTACGGGTAGGAGCTAGGCGGGTCAACGGGCTCCTGGTGGCCTCGGTCGCCACGCGGGTGCGCCGCCGCGCCGAGCGGGCCCGGCGCCGGCGGGCGCGCGTCCAGGCCGCGTACGGGGAGCGGCGATCGGGCGCTCTGTAACGGCGCGGGGCACCTGCGACGAGGAAGCCGCCCCCACCTGCACCCCCGCCCCGCTCAGCCTGACGCGGCGGGGATGCAAAACGTCTGACAGGCTCCCGCGCGCGACATTTCATACCCCGCAGCCGTCCGACCGGCGATAATGGTTCTCACCTGTAAATCCATCACGACGACCGATTCGCTTGCGCGGCGCTCCTATTCGCCGCGCCTTGGCGCCACCGACGCGGCTTTCGCAGCCTATGGCCGCTCCACATCCGGAATCAGGAGCTCGCGCGAAGCCCTTTCCCGACCACCCCTGCCACCCTTTCGCACCACGGCAATCCGCGCCCCCGTGCCCCCGCGCCCTCCGCCGCCACCCATGCGCCACCCATGGCCTCACCGGGTACCCGGTGCCTGTACCCGGAAGAGCCAGGCCGCCACGAAGCCGAGGCCGTAGGGGCTGTGCGGGTCGCCCCGCCCGTAGGCGACCACCACGTGCCACCCCGGCGCGAGGCCCGCCAGCCACCCCTCCCTCCCCCACGGGTCGGTGGGCCGGGCGCTCATCGACCCGTAGGGCGGGATGCCGTCGACGAAAAAGGTCAGCCTCTCGCCCGACGCCAGCGCGGTCCAAGGAAGCACCGTCGAGCCCGGGGCGGGAAGCGGAGCCGCGACGCTTCCTGCGGAGAGCGAGGGACCGGACCAGGCCGGGACCGCGCCGTCCCAGACCATCAGCGCCGCCGCGCCGTCCGAGGGCCGCCGGAGGACGAAGAGGTCGACCTCCTGGCCGGCGGCGGAGGCCGAATCCGCCCGCAGCGCGCGGATCACCTGGGCGCCGGCCCAGGAGGGGTCGCGCGCCGCTGCCTCGGCCAGGGCCGCCTGCGGCGTCTGGCGCAGCCTCGGATCCAGCGCCGGCCGACCGCCCGCCGGCGGCCAGACCCCGCGGTACTCGGCCGGCAGCGCCACGTACGACCGGTGCGCGGCGTCATACGCCCAGTGCCCCAGGAGCTGGATCCAGAAGTAGCTCCCGACCAGGAAGTCGCCTCCGCCCGGCAGCGGCGGCGTCGCTCCGATCGCGAGCGCCTCGCCGTCGTCGAAGCGGACGTACGGGTCGCCCGCGCGCAGCGTCGCCGTCGCCAGACCCGGCGGCGAGACGGTCAGCGTCCGCGTGACCGGATCCCAGCTGTGGGGCAGCTTGAGGAGCTCCACGGCCCGGCGCGCCGGCACCGCCCAGTTCACGTTGTCGCCCGGGCGGGACCAGACCTGGAGCGCCGCCCCGGGCGCGGTGCTGCCGAAGTGGACGGGGGCCCGGCCGGGCCGGGGCACCAGCCGGTTCGCCGCCCGCACCTGCTCCGCGACGGCGACCGCCTCGGCCCGGGTGAGGGAGCGGCCGAGTCGCGCCTGCCAGTTCGGGATGCCCTGCAGGAGCTTCTGCGCGACCGCGCTGCTGACGCCCCCGCGCAAGAGCCTCGGCACGCTCGGGTCGTTCAGGAACGATTGCAGCGCGGTGTCCACCGGGCCTTGCGCCAGCCTTCCCGCCCAGGCGGCGACCTCCGCCAGGCTCGCCGGGCGGTCCGGTTCGAGCGCCGGCCTGCCCCGGGCGTCCACGTACTCCCCGGGAAAGAGGAAGCCCTCGCCCACGGCGGCGTCGAGCCACCCCTGCCGGGCGAGCCAGTGCCGGCCGGCGTCGGGGAGGAGCGCCTGCCGCTCGCCCGCGACCTGTCGCGCCACCGGCGTTCCGGCGGGATAAGCGCCCGGCGCCAGTCCGGCCGCCGCCGCCAGCATCTTGATCGCCTCCGCCCGCGTCACCGGCCGGTTCGGGCGGAAGGTGCCGTCCGGGTAGCCGGCGACGATGCCGTCGGCCTTCGCCTGCGCCACCAGCGCCGCCGCGGGGCTTCCCGCCATGTCGCGGAAGGGCGGCCGTGCGGCGGCCGCCGCGGTCGGCGCAGCCGGCACCGGGAGCGGCGCCGCCCCGATAGCCAATCCAGCCGCGAGAAGCGCCACCGCCGCCGTCCGCGCCAACCGGCCGAGCGGCCGGACGGTTGTTCGCCCATGCACCGCCTGCATCGAAGCATCGCCCTCCGCCATTCTCCGCGTGTCCTCTTGTTCTGGGAGTTACGCGGGAGCCCGCCCACCGCCTGCCCTCCGCCTGACCGCCCGCGGGACTGGTTGCTGGCCAGCGCAGGTACCGCTCCCAGCGCGGGGAATGCTGGCAGAGACGCACGCCGGTTGGACGGCCGGGAGGGTCGCGCGCGCCGGGAGGAGGAGCACGCCGAGCCGCAGCCGGGCGGGGCTGGATAGGGACGCTTCCTGACCTCGCCTCCGACCGGCGTGGCAGGCGCCGCTCTCGAGCGCCTCTCCCCGGACGACGCCCCGGGGCCCTCGGGCACGGGACCGCCCGCTCCGGGGCAGACAAATCGCGCCGCCGAAGAGTACTGGAGGATGGAGGGAGTCAGACGGGACCCTTCGATTCGGGCGGCGGCCATCCGGAGGACGCGCAGATCGTCCGGCGCGTGCTGGCGGGCGAGACCGAGGCCTTCGCCATCCTCGTGGAGCGGTACGGCGAGTCCGCCCGCAGGCTGGCACGCCCACCTCCGGAGCCACGACCCAGGCGTCCGGATCGTCGCCGCTGAGGCTGGCCAGGACCGGTGCGAGCGTCACGTAGCGTACCTCGGGCCGCCGCAGGTACTCGAGCGCCGTCATGTGCCGGGTCAAGGGTGGCAGCCCCGCCCGCCGCAGCGCCGCGTTGGTGCGCTCGTTGTCGGGCAGATGCTGGGCGGCGAGCCACGCCAGCGCCTGCTCGATCAGACGGGTCTCGCGCTGCACGGTCTCCCACCGCTCCCGCGAAATCAGGCCGTAGCGGTAGGCGATGCTCGACAGGCGCGCCTCGGCGTTGTCGGCGCGCAGCAGGAGCCGGTACTCCGCGCGCGAGGTCAGCATCCGGTAGGGCTCGCTGAACGCCTGGGTCGTCAGGTCGTCGATCATGACGCCGATGTAGGCCTGGTCGCGACGCAGCACCAGCGGCTCGGCGCCCTGGGTGTAGCACGCCGCGTTCAGCCCCGCCACGATGCCCTGCCCCGCCGCCTCCTCGTAGCCCGAGGTGCCGCAGACCTGCCCCGCGAAGAAGAGCCCGGCCACGCGCCGCGCCTCCATGGTGACCGTCAACTCCGCGGTGTCGATGGCATCGTACTCGACGGCGTACCCGTAGCGCGTGATGGCCACGTTGGCCAGCGCCGGGATGGTGCGCAGGAAGGCGAGCTGGACGTCCTGGGGCAGGCTGGTATTGGCCCCCTGGACGTAGACCTCCATCGTGCGCCAGCCCTCCGGCTCCAGGAAGAGGCCGTGCGACGGCTTGTCGCGGAAGCGCACGACCTTGTCCTCGATGGAGGGGCAGTAGCGGGGGCCGACCCCCTCGATCGCGCCGTTGAACATCGGCGCGCGGTCGAGGTTTTCGGCGATGATCCGGTGGGTCTCGGGGTTGGTGTGGACCTGGTAGCAGGGCATCTGGACCCGCCAGCCGTCCGTGACGCCCGGGTAGATCGGCAGCGGCGGCAGCTCCAGGCGTTCGATCTGGCCATGCGCCCCATCGAAGCTGAACCAGCGGGGCTCCGCACTGCCGGGCTGCAGCTCCGTCTGGCTGAAGTCGATGGTGCGGGCATCGATGCGCGGCGGCGTGCCGGTCTTGAAGCGCCGGAGCTGAATGCCGACATCGCGTAGCGACGAGGCGAGGGCGACCGCGGCCGGCTCACCGGCCCGCCCGCCGGACGCGCGCCACGTGCCCGCAATCATGCTGCCGCGCAGGAACGTGCCGGCGGTGACCACCACCGCCCCGGCCAGGTAGCGGTTCCCCGCATCGGTCCGGACCGCCTGCACCCGCGGCCGCTCGCCGCCCGGCAGCAGCTCGATGTCGGTGACCGCCTCTTGGCGGACGGTGAGCCGCTTCTGGCGCTCCAGCGCCTCCTTCATCGCCAGCGGGTACAGCGTCTTGTCGGCCTGCGCGCGCAGCGCCTGCACGGCTGGCCCCTTGCTGGTGTTCAGCAGGCGGATCTGGATGGCGGTGCGGTCGATCGCCTGCGCCATCTCGCCGCCGAGGGCGTCGACCTCCCGGACCAGGTGACCCTTGGCGGGGCCGCCGATGGACGGATTGCAGGGCATGAACCCGATGCGATCCAGGTTCGGCGTGAGCACCAGGGTGGTGCAGCCGGCACGCGCCGCCGCCAGGGCTGCCTCACAGCCCGCGTGGCCGGCACCGATCACGATGACATCGAACCGTTCCGTGTATGCATTCATAACGCCAGCGAAGTATAAGGAGGCGATCCCGCCGCTGCCACAGGACGATCCTGCCAAGCGGGGCGGCGCGCGCACGCTTCTTGCGGTCCGGGTACGGGCCGCCATCACCGTCGCTGGCCGTGACGCGGCTGCGGTTGGCCGAGTCGTCGCGGCCGCGGCCCGCCGGATGGGCGGCGACCGCGCGGCGCGAGCGACGTTCGGACACGGGGAGGTGCTGCTGTGGATCGACGCGAGCCTGATGCGAGGACCCTGGCCGCGATCGTGGGCATCGCCGCGGCGTCCGCGGCCGCAGTCGGGGGGCTGGTGGCCGCCCTGCTTCAGCGCAGGCGGCCGGCGCCGCCACCCCCGGCGACGGGTCCGTTCCCGGCCCTCAGCGCCCTGCTCAAGGAGCCACGGCTGCGGCCGATGGCCGAGGCGGCTCGCCGCGCGCTGGAGCAGACGCGGGCCCGGGTGGAGGCGGCGGATGCGGACGAGATGCGCCGCGAGGTCGCGCAGCGGGTAGCGCCGCTGGTCGAGGGCGTGCGGTCCGAGCTCCCCGAGGTCAGCCGTGAGGTGGCCCAGCTGGCGCTGCAGGCTGCCGAGCGCCTGCGCAGCGAGGGGGCCGAGCGATCGGCCGAGTTGAGCGAACGGCTGCGCGCCGAGGTCGAGCCGGCGGCGCGGACGCTGGCCCAGGAGGCGGTGGAGGAAGCGGAGGCGATCCTGGAGGCCGCGCGGATGCGGGCCGCGGAGGTGAGCCAGTCGGCGCGCGCGCAGTATCTCCCGCACCTGAGCGCACGGGCATCGGCGATGACCGGTGCCGCGGCCGGCGCGCTCGCGGGGGCGGCGCAGACGCTCGGCGCGCGGACACGGACGCTGGCGCCGAGGCGGCGACGGGGGGCACCGCGGATGGCCGAGCGCGGGCGTGCCACGCTCCAGCGGGCCGGGACCCGCGCCCTGTCGGCTGCCACCGAGACCGTGCTGATCGCCTTCTGGGCGAGTGCCCTCGGCGCGGTCGTCTACTTCGGCTTGCTGAATCCCGAGCAGCGGGCGCGGGTCCGCCGGGCGGTCGCGAGCTGGTACTGCAGCGTGCGGAGCTTCGTCGCGGAGTTCCGTGGCCAGCAGGCATAGCGCGAGCGGGGTGAAGACGCGGGGGGCCCGCCCAGAGGGCGGGCCCCCGCTGCATCGCTCGGCTGGCCGCGGGTCGGGGCCCGATCCCGGCTAGCTGACCCCCTTGACCGACTCGGCGAAGACGTCCAGGAACTCCTCCGCCTGCTGCTGGGTGACGATCAGCGGCGGGATGACGCGGATGACCTGGTCGCTCGGGCCGGCGCTGATGAGGAGCGTGCGCCGCTCCTGCGCCCGGCGGATGACCTCCTGGGCCGCGGCGCCGTTCGGTTGGCCATCGGGCGTGACGAATTCAACGCCGATCATCAGGCCCATGCCGCGCACCTCCCCGATGACGGGGAACTCCTGCTGCATCTCCCGCAGTTGGGCCATGAGGAACTGGCCGATGCGGGCAGCGTTGCCCGGCAGATCCTCGTCCCGCATGACCTCGAACGTGGCGACGCCCGCGGCGCAGGCCACCGCGTTGCCGCCGTAGGTTCCCCCGTGCGCGCCGGGCGCCCAGCGGTCCATCAGGTCACGCGAGGCGACCACGGCGCTCAGCGGCAGGCCCGACGCGATGCCCTTGGCGACGGTGATGATGTCCGGCACGATGCCGAACTGCTCGAACGCCCACATGGTGCCGCTGCGGCCGACGCCGGTCTGGATCTCGTCCACGATGAGCAGAATGCCGTGCTCGTCGCACAGCCGCCGGAGGTTCTGCATGTACCACGTGGGCGCCACGACATAGCCGCCCTCGCCCAGCATCGGCTCGATGATGATGGCCGCCACGTCGTCGGGCATGACCTCGGTCTCGAACAGCGCCTCGAGCTCGGCGAAGTAGGCCCGCTCCGCCTCCTCGGGTGGCAGGTGGTACGGGTTCCGGCTCAGGTTGGGGTACGGCGCGCGATAGATCGACGGGACCAGCGGCTCGTAGTGGCCGCGGACCTTGACCCGGGACGACGTCAGCGCCATCGCGAGGTGGGTGCGGCCGTGGAACGCGCCCCGGAAGCTGATGACCGCCGGGCGGCCGGTGGCCGCCTTGGCCAGCTTGACCGCGCCCTCGACCGCCTCCGCGCCGGAGTTGCTGAAGAAGACCTGGTTCAGGCTCGGCGGGAGCGTCTCGGTGATCAACTGCGCCAGCCGGAGCATCGGCTCATGGACCACGATGTTGGCCTGGCCGTGGATGATCTTGCCCGCCTGCTCCCGGATGGCGGCCACCACGCGCGGGTGGCAGTGCCCGGTGTTGGTCACGGCGATGCCGGAGGTGAAGTCGGTCCAGCGCTCGCCCGCCGTGTCCCAGATGTAGATCCCCTCGGCGCGGTCGACCACCACCGGAGAGTAGCGCGACAGGACGCGCGGGATCAGTGTGGCAGGGTCGAGCTCGTGGTGTGCCATGCGGTTCCTCCCTCGTGATGTGGGCCGCTTGCCCGGCTCACAACTCCGTCAACAGACCGGCGAGCAGCGCCGCGCGCTCCACGAGCCCAGTGACGCGGATGTGCTCGTGCTCGGCGTGGCCGCCGTCGCCGGGGCACCCGAGTCCGTCGATGGTCGGCACCCCGAGCGCCGCGGTGAAGTTCCCGTCGCTGGCACCGCCGGTGCCGCCCTCCTGCAGCTCCAGTCCCAGCCAGGCCCCGATCTCCCGGGCGCGCTCGAAGGCGGCGACGATGGTGGGCGTCCGCTCCATCGGCGGCCGGTTGAGACCGCCCTCGATCCGCACCTCGGCGCCGGGGGTATGCGGACGGATCGCGAGGATGGAGGCGACGACGCGCTCCGCCTCCCGGCTGCTCGCCACGCGCAGGTCGATCTCGGCCACGGCCGAGGCTGCGACGACGTTCGGGCGCGTTCCGCCGTGCACGACCCCGACATTCACGGTCGTGCCGAGGGCGGGATCGCTCAGGCTGTGCAGGTACTGAATCTGGCAGGCGAGCTCCTGGATGGCGCTCACGCCCTTCTCCGGGTCGGCACCGGCGTGAGCGGCCCGCCCGGTGATGTGCATCGTGAACTGGCCCACCCCCTTGCGGAAGGTCTTGAGCGCGCCGTGCGGCGGGATCGGCGGCTCGAGGCAGAGCACGTAGGCGCTCTTCCGCGCCAGCTCCTCGATCAGGGGCCGCGAGACGGGGCTGCCGAGCTCCTCCTCGGTGTTGATGAGCCACTGGATCGGGCGGTGGGCCAGGCCCTGCTCGCGGATCACGGTCATGGCCTCGAGCATCATGGCCACGCTGGCTTTCATGTCGAAGATGCCCGGCCCCCGGGCGATGTCGTCGTCCACGCGGAAGGGCAGGCGCTCGATGGTGCCGAGCGGCCAGACGGTGTCGATATGGGTCATGACCAGCAGCGGCTGGGGATCGGCGGACCCGGTGCCCGACCAGCGCGCAACCGTGAGATCACCGTAGCCCGTCTGTGGGTGGACCTCGATCTGGGCGCCCAGGGCTCGGCAGCGCTCGCGGATGTAGTCGGAGAGGTGATCCAGCGCGGCCTTCTCGGTGCTGGGTGACTCCCGACGGACCACCTCGCCCACCGTCGCGAGGAGGGACTCCCGCCGCTCACGCATGGCGTCCAGCAGTGACATAGGGTTAACTCGGCCTCCCTTCCCCATCTTCGTCCGCGTCCGCCCCGCGGGGCGGGGTGGCCGACCGGGCGACCTGCGCCGTGGCCAGCTCCTGCAGCGGTGGAGCGGTGCGCTCCATGGCAAACACGTGCAAGTTGGCTTCCAGATCGATGTATCGGTCGGCGGTCTCCATCAGCTCCGTCGCCGTGTAGCGCGGCGTCGAGGCGATCTCGACCCGGAGCCCGAGTCGCTGTGCCCGATCGACCAGGTAGGTGAAATCGCCGTCGCCGCTGACAATCACGGCCACATCGATATACGGGGCCTGGGAGAGGAGGTCGACCGCCAGCTCCATGTCCAGGTCTCCCTTACTCGTGCCGTCGCTGAAGCGCCGCAGCGTCTTGGTGATCACGCGGAAGCCGTTGCGGCGGAGCCAGGTGAGGAAGGGGACGGCCGAGTTGTCGTCGGGGGCCACCGCCATGTAGGCGTAGGCCCGGTAGAGGCGCCGCCCGTCGACCAGGAATTCCAGGAGGCGGGTGTAGTCGATCTTGACCCCCAGGTCGCGGGCTGCGAAGTACAGATTAGACATATCGAAAAAGACGGCTACTTTGTCGAACTGGTCAGGTCGGCCCATGTGTCCTTCCATCCATGGTGCCGGACGGGACGCCGCCGGCCAGCGGCCGCTGGACGCTCGCCGCGCGACGCCCTGGCGCGCCCGGGCTACGAGTCCGTCGTCGTCCGTTTGCGGGCCTCGCGCTCCTTCAGCTCTCGATAGTACTTTTTCGGCTTCGGTATCGGGCGGTTGTCCAGCGCCTCACGTCGCGCGGCGGCCTCGGCGGCTGCCGTGGCGAGCTGCTCCTCGAGCAGCGCCAGGTCGTCGTACACCCCCACATTGCTGTTCGCCGCCGGCGTCCGCATCAGGCGGCGGACCAGCTCGAGGAGGGATCGCACCTGCGCCTGGTTGGCGCCCGGTTGCGACGCCGTCTTGGCGATGGTGTCGACGAGGCGCAGGGTCTCCGGTCGGGCCTGGTTGGCCTCGAGTCGCTCGCGAATGCGCTCCAGCCCATCGAGGATGTTCATCCGCGTCTTCCTTCACGCACCGGCGGTGAGCCGCGTCGATTGCCGAGGGGAGTATCAGGGATCGGGCGGGGCGGCGCAAGCCGGATCCGGCGCCCGCCAGCGTCCCGGCGTTCGTCTCCGCACAGGGCAGGCCACATCCCGGGGTCCGGCAGTGGGGGAGACGGCGCGGACATGCTTTAATCCCGGCAGCGAGCGCGGATGCGGTCCACTCGCTGGCGGGGAAGGCCACGCATCGGTGACGGGAGAGCACGCAGTGACCCCGGTGTCGCCCAGGGATCGCTTCCTTGGTTGCCTCCTCGGCCTCGGGATCGGCGATGCGCTCGGGATGCCGGTCGAGGGCTGGAGCCAGGAGCGGATCGCGGCCACCTACGGCTGGATCGATCACTATCTGCCCCGCCTCGCGGAGGACGGGACGGTGACCGTCGCGGCGGGGGAGTTCACCGACGACACCGAGGTGGCGCTCTGCCACGTCGAGGCCCTGATCTCCGCGGGCGGCTTCGTCGACCCGGAGGCGGTCGGTCGCCGGCTCATCCTCCTGGCGCGCGGCGAGGGCGGGCGCTTCCTCGACCCGACGACGCGCGCCGCGATCGCGCGCATGGAGGAGACCGACCGCTTCCAGGATGGGGTGGCCGAGGCGGGACCGGCGGGCGCCGCGGTCGCGGCCTGGATCGCCCCGGTGGCCTTGATGCATGCGCTTGGCCGCTTGAACCCCGAGGTCTTCACGCGGGAGGTGCTGCGTGCGGGGCTGGTCACCCACAGCCACCCGGAGGCGCTCAACGGGGCGCTGGCCATGGCCTACGCCATCTGGCTGCTCGCCGCGGAGGACATCCCGCCCGCCGTCCTGATCCCCGAGGTGGCAGCCTTCATTGACGAGGACGCGGTGGCCCGGCGGCTCCGCCTGGCGGCGACCCTGGCAGACCGCGGCGGAGACCGGGAGCGCGACCTGGCTAACCTGTGGCAGATCGGGACCTCGTCGTACGTGGCCGAGGCCGTGGCCGCGGCGATGTATGCCTTCGTCACCCACGCCGATGACTTCGCGGCGGCGGTGGCGACCGCGGTGAACGCCGGGGGCGACGCCGACACGATCGGCGCCATGGCCGGCGCCCTTGCCGGCGTGCACCTCGGCGCGCGCGCGATCCCGGAGGCGCTCGTCGACGGTTTGGAGGGCCGCATGTACATCCTGGTGGCCGGGCCCGGCCTGCACCGCGCCGCCCAGCGCCGGGCTGGCAAGCACCTGCTGCTCCATCCGCGCGCATGAGCGACGGGTTGGTGCGCGCCGTCGTCTTCGACCTCGACGGCCTGCTGGTCGACAGCGAGCCGGTCCAGATCGCGGCCTGGGAGACCTTCCTGGCCGAATGTGGCCACCGCCTGGATGAGGGGCTCCTCGGCGAGCTGTTCGGCCTGCGCCTGCGCGACAGTGCCCGGCTGCTGCGCGATCGCCTGGGCCTGCCGCTTTCGGTCGAGGCGATCGTGGCGCAGCGCGACGCGCACTTCTTCGCGGCCCTCCCGGGGCGACTGCACCCGATGCCCGGCGCGCGCGAGCTGGTGGCGGCGCTGCGGGCGCGGGCGGTGCCGCTGGCGCTCGCGACCTCCGGCCACCGGCGCTACGTCGATCTGGTGCTGGCGGCGCTTGAGCTGGCGGGCGCGTTCGCGGTCGCGGTGACCGGCGACGACGTGGTAGCCGGCAAGCCGGCGCCGGACATCTATCTGGCCGCCGCGACGGGTCTCGGTTTGCCGCCCGGGTGCTGCCTCGCGCTGGAGGACGCGCCGCACGGCGTCGCCGCGGCCAAGGTGGCGGGCCTGCGCTGCCTGGCGGTGCCGAACGCCATGACCGCGTCCCTGCCGGGGCTGGAGCGAGCCGACGCGATCCTCACCAGCCTGCACGAGGTGCTCCCCTGGCTGGACGAGCGGGGCTGGCTCAGCAGCGCCGGGTCCCGCGATGGGCGCCCGCCCGGCTGAGCGACGGGGGCGCGAGTGCAGCCCGGGACGGTCAATTCCCGCACCGCGCCGGCGATCGCGCGGCGGGCGTGGCTCAGCCGAGGGACTCGCAGTCCGGCTCCCAGGGGTAGACGATCCACTCGTCCGTCTCTGCGGCGACGTAGTCCGGTCGCTCACCGGGGAAATGGGAGTTGGCCGGCTTGTAGTGGAGGACGGCGATCTCCGGATGCCCGCCCGCGGCGCGGATCCGATCGTGCACCGCGACGACCGTGCGGCCGCTGTCCCAGACATCGTCGACGACCAGGATGCGCTGTCCGGCCAACAGTTCGGGGCTGGGGAACTGGAAGAAGCGGGGCTGGTCCAGCGTCTCGCCGATGCTGGTGTAGAACTGGACCGCGGCCACCATGATGTTCCGCAGGTCGAGGCGCTCGGACAGCAAGCAGGCCGGAATCATGCCGCCGCGGGTGATTGCCAGGAGCGCATCGTAATCGCTCGGAAGCTGGTCGGCCAGGATCTCCACCAGGTCCCCGATCTCCTGCCACGAGAGGACGCGACGTGCGATTCCGATCTCCACCGCTGCCTCCTGCCGCTGCTCCGCACCCCGGCGAGTGCCGCACGATAGTTTGCGGAAGAATACCACGCTCTGGGCGACGGCGGTGCACTATTTGCGCGTTAGCACTCGCCGCCGTCGAGTGCCAACGCCCGTTGAAGGCGGGCGGCTCGGTGGTATACTCGATAGTGTAACTGCCCGGTTTGATCCGGGCAGATCTATGTTGGGAACCAAAGCCACCGGGGCAACCGGTGGTCGCACAGGCAGACGATGAGCGCGAAGCGCGACTACTACGAGGTCTTGGGCGTGAGCCGGACGGCGACGGCGGAGGAGATCCGCCGTGCCTATCGTCGGCTTGCGCGCAAGTACCATCCCGACGTCAACCGCGAGGACGGAGCGGAGGAGCGCTTCAAGGAGATCAACGAGGCCTACGAGGTGCTCTCCGACGAAGAGCGTCGCGCGGCCTACGACCGCTTCGGCCACGCGGGTGTGGACGGCTTCAACGCCGCCGGTGGGGATCCCTTCGGCTTCGGCAGCTCGCCGTTCAGCGACCTGTTCGAGACCTTCTTCGGCGGCGGGCGTACCCGGCGCGGTCCGATGCGCGGGGCCGACCTGGAGACCTCGGTCGAGATCACCTTCGAGGAGGCGATCTTCGGCACCGAGAAGGAGGTGCAGGTCTCCCGCCTCGAGCTGTGCGACGAGTGCCGGGGCACCCGGATGCGGGGCGGCAAGCAGCCGCCGATCTGTCCGGTGTGCGGCGGCAGCGGCGAGGTCCGCCGCGTCCAGCAGACCCTGCTCGGCCAGTTCGTCACGGCGATGCCGTGCGACAACTGTGCCGGCGAGGGCCGGGTCATCTCCGACCCGTGCCCGACCTGCCGTGGCCGCGGCCGGGTGACGAAGCGGCGCACGATCGTCGTCACCATCCCGCCCGGTGTCGACAACGACTCGACGCTGCGCCTGACCGGGCAGGGGGAGCACATCCCCAACGGCACGCCGGGCAACCTCTACGTGCGCATCCGGGTTCAGCCGCACGCCATCTTCACCCGGCAGGGCAAGCAGATCCACCTCGAGTTGCCGCTCAACATCGTGCAGGCGACGCTCGGCGCGGATGTCGAGGTGCCAACGGTGGACGGGCCGGTGGAGCTGAACATCCCGCCGGGGACGCAGCCGGGGCAGCAGTTCCGCCTGCGCGGCAAGGGCGTGCCCGACGTGCGGGGTGGCTCCCGCGGGGATCAGATCGTCACCGTGCGCGTCGTCATCCCCACCGAGGTGACGCCCGAGCAGCGCGAGCTGCTGCGCAAGCTGGGCGAGTCCCTCACCGCCCCGTCCGTCGAGGGCGGGGATCGCCGGGGCTTCTTCGAGAAGATCAAGGACGCCTTCGGCGTCTAGCCGAACCGGCCCATCAGGGGCCTGACGGGCCGGGCGGTCCTCCACCCGGGCCGACTGGGAGGTCGCGTGGCGTCGCGCCAGACAGGGACGCGGCGGCGTCGGCTCGGGGCGCTGGTATCCCCGCTAGGACGGGCGGGAGGATTCCGCCTCGGGAAGCGCGGGGCGGACCAGCCCGGTGAAGACGGCCACGTAGACGATCCCGACCAGCGCGAGCGCGGCGCCGGCGGCCAGATACAGCCATGCCAGGTGCTGGCCACCGCCGATGGCGTAGCCGAGCAGGGGGCCGGCGGCGGCGCCGAGATCGAGCCAGGTGGTGTACCAGCCGAGGGTGCGGGCGCGACGCTGCGGCGGGGCGAGGCCGCCCGCGGTGGTGTCGAGCGACACCTGGAGCGCGGTGGAGGCGAGGAACAGGACCACCGCGGTCGCAGCGGTCCAGACGAGCGCCACGGGCAGGGCCAGCATCGCCAGCGCCCCGGCTTCGATCGCCCCCGCGGTCAATGTGACCCGGACCGGCCCCCAGCGGTCCGCCAGATGGCCGACGATCGGACCCCACAGGAAATCGCCCAGGAAGCGCGCCGAGAGGAGCACGCCGGTGATGGTGGCGACGCCGACGGCCAGGCCGAGTACCGACGTCGTCTTACCGTAGGCGCGCAGCAGCCACAGTCCCAACGTGGCCGTGACCAGGCCGCTGATGGCCAGGCCGTGGAGGAAGACGGCGGTCGAGACGACGGCGAAGCGCACGCGGTCGGGCCGGGGCGGGCGGCGCGGCGCCGCGGGCGGGTGCTCGGCGTGGGCGGGACGCGTCGGCTCGGGCAGGCGCCGTGGCGCCGGTGGCCGCTCCCGCACCACCCCCAGCGCCCCCAGGAGACTGAGCGCGGCGAAGAGGAGGGCGGTGGTCTCGAAGCCCAGCAGGTCGGTCAGCAGCCCGCCGGTCAGCACGGCCACGAAGCTGCCCAGCCGCGTGACCCCGTTGAAGAAGCCGAGGTAGTAGCCGCGACGGCCGTCGTGGGCGGCGTCGAGCGCGGCCATGAAGCCGCCCAGGCGCAGGAACGACCAGCAGGCGCCCCAGAGCGCGCGGGCGAGCAGCAACACAACGAAGCCGAGGCCGGAGGCATAGGCCGCCGTGGTCAGGGCCGCAACGAAGAGCGCCGCCAGGAAGGGCACGCGGATGCCGGTGCGCGCGACCACCCAGCCGGCGACGGGGTTCGACGCCAGCCGCACGAAGCGATTCACGCTCAGCAGTACCCCGACGGCCCCGACGGCGATGCCGAGGTCCTGCCACACCACCGGGAGGACCGCGTACAGCAGGGAGTCGCCGAGGATGGAAGCGGCCACGGCGAGCGAGACGACCACGACCCACCGCGGCGGCAGACGCTCGCGCAGCGGTCGGCGCATCCGCGTCCTCCGGGCCCTGGACCGGTGACCCGGCTACAGCTTCAGCAGCCCGAAGGCGGCCGCGTAGGTGGGGTCGTCACGCCGGAAGGTGTCCGGGTTGACGCCCTTCACCACCGCCATCTGATAGGCGAGCATCTGCATCGGCACCACCGTCAGCAGGGGCGAGATCAGCTCCGGCACCGTTGGCAACGTGAAGACCGTCGCCTCCGGCGCGGTGGGGACCGCCTGCCCCACGAGCCAGAGGCGCGCGCCGATGGTCTCCAGCACCGCCGCCACCTCGCCGACGCGCTCCTGCGCCGCTCCGGGCACGTTGATGACGACGGCCAGATCATCGGCGTTGACCGCGACGATCGGGCCGTGCAGGAACTGCTCCAGGGGCAAGCCATCGATCCAGCCGAGCGCGGCCTCCCGCACCTTGATGACGGCCTCGGTAGCGGTCACCGCGTTCGGCCCCGCCCCGGCGGCGTAGACCCGCCGCGTCGCCGCCTCCCGGGCGATCGGCAGCACCTCGTCCTCGCGGGCCAGCACCGCGGCGACCTGCTCGGGCAGCGCCTCCAGCGCCGGGCGGAAGCTGGCGGTCGCGTCGGTGCCGCGCAGCTCCCCCAGGTTGGTCGCGACCTGGGCCAGCACCGTCATCGCGCACAGGTGCGAGGAGGTGAAGGCGGCCGACCGCTCTCGCTCGACCGTGCGGAGCACAAGCTGCGAGCCGGGGTGCTCGGCGGTCAGGCTCCCGACGGAGATGACCGTCGCGCCCGCGGCGGCCGCGCGGGCCAGTGCCTCGGAGGAGAATCGCTTCACGCCGGAGTGCGCCATGACGATCACCGCGTCGTCCGGGCGCAGCCCGACATGCTCCGGGTAGCGCGCGAAGTCGAACGACAGGACGGCCCGCGCGTCGCAGCCGGCAGCGCTCAGCAGCCAGGCGCCGACCTGGGCCGCGTGGTAGCTGGTGCCGATGCCGACCAGAAAGACCCGACTGGCGTCGGCGATGCGCTCCGCTGCCTCCCGGGCGGGCGCCCAACCGGTGTCGAGCAGCCGGCGCAGGTCGTCCGGCTGACGCTGCATGGTCTGATACATCATCGAGTCGGTGGTCGGCGTGGCCATCACTACCTCCTTCGATCCCCAGCCCGCGCGGCCGCGGCTGGTGCGCGGATAGACCCCCACCGTTGACCTGGGCGCTCGCGCGCCACGCTACCACACCCGGGGCCGGCGCGCATCATCCACCGGCAGGGAGCCCCCGGTGATGGTTGCCGTGACCGGACACGCGGCGGTGGCAGCGGCGCGGGCAGGTGCGGTGACGATGGGGTGGATCGTCGCCTCGATCGCGGGGGTCATGCATCACCCCCAGACCCTCGATGCCCGGCGCGGACCGCCGAAAGCGGCGTTCGCTGGCCGGTGGCGGCACGGCCGGGAGTACGCGCGGTAGGGAAAGCGCAGAGCGGTCCCCCGCGACCTCCCTGGTGACCGCGATCGGGTAGACTGCGTTAGGATCGAGCGACTCGGCCGAGGGTGAGTGGCCCGGGAGGGGTAGCATGCGGCGCGACGACGTTCTGCGCATTCTTGGCGAGCACCGGGCTGACCTGGCTCAGCGCGGCGTTGCCTCCCTCGCGCTCTTTGGGTCGGTGGCTCGTGGCGAGGCTGGTCCCGGCAGCGATGTCGATCTCCTCGTCGAGTTCAGCGGGCCGGTGGGCTTGTTCGAGTTGGTCGAGCTCAAGGAGTATCTGGAAGGCTTGCTGGGCTGTCCGGTGGACCTCGTGACGCCTGATCGTCTCAAGCGGCAGGTACGGGATCGCATCCTCGGGGAGGCCATTCGTGCCGCCTAAGGACTGGATGCACCGGATCGAGGACATTCTTGCGGCCATCAGCCACTCATGAGCTCCCGCCGCTCGTCCCGATGCTCCGGGCCATCCTGAACCAGTGAGACCGAGATGGGCTCAATCGCGCGAGCGCGCCGCCGGGCGTGACCCGCGCCAAGCAGAACGCGCCTGGAGATCAATCCAGGCGCGTTGCTCATCGGGCGGGAAGGCAGGGATTCGAACCCTGGGAGGACTTAAAATCGCCCTCAACCGCTTAGCAGGCGGCCCCATTCGACCACTCTGGCACCTTCCCGGGTATTCACTTGTCGGCGGAGAGGGAGGGATTCGAACCCCCGGACCTTTCGGTCAACTGTTTTCAAGACAGCCGCCTTCAACCACTCGGCCACCTCTCCGCGTCGCCGCTCGCCACCACGTGTTCGGACGGCGCTCGGCGGGGCCTTTGGCCCGGCGTTGCCGTCAACGACATCAAAGTTTACCACGGGCGCGGCCGGCCGGGCAACGTACGACCGCACCGTCGCCGCCGGCAGCGGCCCGCCCGCGGCGCTCGCTCACCACAGCGGCTGGCGGCCGATGACCTCCTGCCCGCCCATGTAGGGCCGCAGCACCTCGGGGATCTCGATCGTCCCGTCCTCGCGCTGGTAGTTCTCCATGATGGCGATCAGGGTCCGCGGCAGGGCGAGCCCCGACCCGTTCAAGGTATGCACGAACTGTGGCCGGGCGCCCTCGGCGGGCCGGTAGCGGATGTTGGCCCGGCGCGCCTGGAAGTCGCGGAAGTTCGAGCAGGAGGAGACCTCCAGCCACTCCTGGCAGCCCGGCGCCCAGGCCTCCAGGTCGAACTTCTTGGCCGCGGTGAACGAGAGGTCGCCGGTGCACATCTGGACCACGCGGTAGGGGATGTTCAGCCGCTGCAGCACCTCCTCGGCGTGGTTGACCAGGGAGGTCAGCTCGGCGTCGGAGGTCTCCGGCTCGACGAACTTGACCATCTCGACCTTCTCGAACTGGTGGACGCGCTTGATGCCCCGCACGTCGCGGCCGGCCGAGAACTGCTCCCGCCGGAAGCAGGGGGTCTGCGCCACGTGGTAGATCGGCAGCGTGCCCGGCTCGAGGATCTCGTGGGCGTAGAGGTTGGTGACCGGGACCTCGGCGGTCGGGATCAGCCAGAGGTCCGACTCCGCGTCGCGGTACAGGGCATCCCCGAACTTCGGCAGGTTGCCCGTGCCGATCAGCGCCTCGGACCGCACCAGCGCCGGTGCGTAGACCTCGATGTAGCCGTGCTCGCGGACGTGCAGGTCGATCATCCAGGTCGCCAGGGCGCGCTGGAGCCGCGCCAGGTCGCCCCGGAGGAAGTAGAAGCGCGCGCCAGACACCTTGACCCCGCGCTCGAAGTCGATCAGGCCGAGCTCCTCGGCGATCTCCCAGTGGGGGCGCACCGGGTACGGGAAGTCGCGCGGCTCACCCCAGTGGCGCACGATCACGTTCGCGGACTCGTCCGGGCCGACCGGGACGTCGGGGTCGGGCAGGTTGGGCACCTGGAGCAGGAGGGACGTCAGTTGCTGGTCGACGTCGGCGAGCTGTGCGTCGAGCGCCTGGATCCGGTCCCCCAGCGCGCGCATCTCGGCGATGCGGGCCTCCCGCTCCGGGCCGGGGGCGAGCCGGCTGATCTCCTTGGAGCCGGCGTTGCGCTGCGCCTTGAGCTCCTCGACCTCGCTGAGGAGCGCGCGGCGGCGCGCGTCCAGCTCCAGGATCTCGTCGATGGGCGCCTCGGTGTTCAGCTTGGCGAGCGCCTCCCGAACCATCTCCGTCTGCTCGCGGATCACCCGCAGATCGATCATGATCGTCCCTCCACCACAGCGGTCGGCTCACACAGCGTCGGCCCCGCGCGCAGGGCCGGAGCGGGCAGCGTGGGCGGCGGCTGTCCCGGCCCGCTCAGTCGCGATTGCTGGAGCGATGCAACGGCTCGTAGTCGGGGATGAACTTCAGCCACTCGGTATTGACATGGGAGTTGAGCGCCCGTTGGATGGTGTAGTAGCGGCCGGGGCGCGGCTCGAACGGGGGCCGGCGCAGGGTCAGGCGGGCTTCCGCCACCGTCCGCCCGCCCTTGCGGTGATTGCAGGCTCGGCACGCGCTCACCAGGTT
Source organism: Sphaerobacter sp. (assembly GCA_029961075.1). Lineage (GTDB taxonomy): Bacteria > Chloroflexota > Chloroflexia > Thermomicrobiales > Thermomicrobiaceae > Sphaerobacter. Next base: position 3,622 of record JASBVL010000127.1, on the reverse strand, counting down.
GTCCCAACTGTGCCTGCCGCCGCGCGAGCGGGGGATCACGTGGTCGATGGTGAGGTCGGAGGTCTTGGCGCCGCAGTACTGGCAGGTGTAGTCGTCCCGCATGAAGACCTCGCGCCGGGTGAGTTTGACCTTCGGCCGGGGGCGCCGGATGAAGTAGGCCAGCCGGATCACCGACGGGGCGTCGAAGCGCTCACGCACCGAGGTCATCGCGCGATCGTAGGCTTCCAACACCTCCGCCTTGCCGCTCAGCACCAGCACGATCGCGCGCCGCAGGTTGCAGACGTTGAGCGGCTCGTAGTCGTGGTTCAGCACGAGCACCGGATGGTACCCGTTCCGGTGGAAGCCGTTGCTGTGCTGGGCCAGGTTTCCGTCGTCCACGGCGCGCCTCTGTTCGTACGCAATAACCTGCTCTGGAGACGTCGAGCGCTCTCAATCATAGCAAGCGGTACACCCCGGCACAACGCGGCAGGGCCGCTGTCTCGCAGCGGCTCCGCGCCCGGGGGCGGCGCAGATGGTTGGTGACCCCGGCGGGTGTTGGCTGCGTTCGGGCTGGTAGAGGCCGTGAGTCGGGCGCCTTCAACCACGAGGGGCTATGGGAAGGGAGCGGCGAAAGGAGCTGCCAATTGAGAGGACGCATTCGGCAGTGCCATTCCGCGCGCTGGCGATCGGCGCCTCCAACGCAGCCGGGGCGGACGCCTCCTCTGAGCGCCGCGTAGCGCCTCGCCTCGCCGACGATCGGGACGCCAAGGATGAGCACCAGCCCCGCCAGCCCGACGAGCGGCGGCAGGAGCGCCGCCGCCGGGAGTGCCAGGAGCAGGACGCTGGCCGTGACGAGCCGCGGCACGCCGAGCGCGGCGTACACGCGCTGCTTGAAGAGCAGGTGCCCGGCGAAGCAGCGCGCGAACCCCATACGGTGTCTTCGTGCCAGGCTCGGCACGGATACCGCCAGCTCCCGCCCGTCTTCGCGATCGACATGCGAGGGCACGTGCTCTCACGTGGTTGTCGCTGAGCGCGGCACGAGCTTGAGCGTCGCGGATCGCGCCTCCGGGCTCACGAAGGTGTTGATGATGGTGGCGCCGTAGCGGCGGTACTTCGCGCGGCAGGCGGCGTCGATCTCGTCGTTCATGTCGTCCGTCTCGACGAGGCGCACGCCTTTGTCGACGCCGCCGGCCCGGATCCGCCCTTCGTGGCGCACCTGGGCGGCGCGGAACCAGGCGGCGGCGGGACCATTCATGGATCGGACGTAGAGGTCGTCACCGTGCACTCGAGGACGGAATGGACGCCGAAGCCGTCGGTGAGCTCGCGCAGGCGCTCAACGGCCTCCTCGCCTCGCTCGCTGACGACGTCCGTTGCGCCGAACGCTCTCGCCAGTGCGATCCGGTCGGGATGACGGCCCAGGAGGATGATCCGCTCGGCGCCGAGGCGCCGGGCGGCGATCACGCCGCACAAGCCGACGGCGCCGTCGCCGACGACGGCGGCCGTCTTCCCCGGGCCGACCTTGGCAGCGGCCGCTGCATGATGGCCTGTCGCCATCACGTCTGAAAGCGTCAGAAGCGACGGCATCCGCGCGTCGTCGGCGCTGACCGGCAGGACGACGAGCGTTCCGTCTGCCTGGGGGACGCGCACCGCTTCGCCCTGTCCGCCGTCGACGCCATCGAAGCCGTACCTGCCTCCGTGGAGGCAGGAGGGGTGCAGTCCTTCTCGGCAGAAGACGCAGGTGCCGTCGGAGTACAGGAACGGCGCGACGACGACGTCACCGACTTGCACGGTGCGGACGTCGGTGCCGACGGCGTCGACGACGGCGATGAACTCGTGTCCCATGCGGCGGCCGGTCTCGCTGTGTTCCATTGTCCTGTACGGCCAGAGATCGCTGCCGCAGATGGCGGCGCGGCTGACGGCGACGAGGGCGTCGGTCGGCTCGATCAGGCGGGCGTCGGGGACGGTCTCGATACGGACGTCGCCGGGGCCGAACAGCACCGTGGCGCGCATGGTGGCTTACCTCTTTCCGCGGGCTGCAGATCGTTGAGCGCGAGCGGCGTCGACAGGCCGCGGAAGGCGTTGTTCTGCGCGTTCAGCGGGACAGCCCCGGCTCTCTTCACGCCCCTGCCTCGGCCAGCGCCGGTGCTGGACCACGCCTGCTGCTCGATCATGCGCTGCACGTTCTCTCGTTCGCTTCGCTCTCTGGGTGCGGCGCGTCGCTGCGGGGCGGCCGCGCGTGCCCGGGCGCGCTCTCCGTCCGCCTCGTCATGCCGCCGAAGGTGCGCACCGAGCCTGCCGCCGATCCGGCGCGACTCAGTGGTCGAGAGGGGGGGCCGCCCCGTACTCGTCGTCGGTGACGTGGGCGCCCCACGTCGCCGCGTTCCCTTCGTCGTCGACCTGCTGCATCGCGAGGTGGGTCATGAAGCGGTTGGGGGCAGCGCCATGCCAGTGCTCCTCGCCGGGCTCGAAGAACACGCGGTCGCCGGCGCGGATCACCTCGATCGGGCCGCCGCGCCGCTGTGCGAGGCCGATGCCCTCGGTGACGTAGATGGTCTGGCCGTTGGGGTGGGTGTGCCACGCCGTTCGGGCGCCCGGCGTGAAGTGGACGCTGCTCGCGCTCAGGCGCGAGCCGCCGGATGGCGTCGCGACCGGGTCGACGTAGGCTGCGCCGGTGAACCACTCGCTCGGCCTCGCCGTGGTCTCGATGCGGTTCCTGGTGATCTGCATGGTTGTTCTCCTGATGGTCTCGGTCGGCGGCTGGCCGGTCCGCGTCGAGCCCGACGAACAACCACCGTCCTGAATGATGCGACCGTTGCCTGGCCAGGCAGCGCGGCGTGTTCGTCTGCCCGCGCGAGGCGGCTGCGACCTCCTCGGTGGGCGCCTCGTCGACGGGACGAGCCGAGTTGTCGTTCGCCAGGAGAGGCCGATTGACCGGGTCGTTGTCAGCGAGCTCAGCGGCCGTGCGGGGCGGACCAGTCGTCCGCCTGGCTGGGCCTGGGCTCGTGCGGGCAGACCGCCCACGTGCGCGCGTCCCGGTCCTGCAGGACCCGTGCCTCTGCGTCGTGGCCCAAGGCCGCGAAGGGGCCGACCGCGGGCGCGCGGCTGCTCACCTACAACCCGCTCCACGTCCTCGTGGTCGCCGTGCCGCTGCCCATTGAGAGCGAAGCCGTCGGGGCCAGCCCCGACCAGTCCTCCCTTGCGCTTCGGCTCCGCCTCCGGGCCGCGACGATCAGCGAGCCCCTGGGCGCGACCGGCGACGTCGCCGGGAGGTGCGGGAACGGCCCGCCGCGGCGCGAGTGGGCGCTCAGACCGGGACGGCCGGGCTAGTCGACCTGGACGAAAGCCCGCTCGCCCTCCACCCGGAGGCGCGTGCCGAACGGCTCCGACAGGGCCGCGAAGCGCTCCAGGATGGCCAGCGCGTGCTCGCCGGTGGCGAGCCGCGGCCGTCCCCGGCGGTGCACGGGCTCGCCGTGCCCGAGCGAGACGGGGACGATCTCGATCGCGGTGACCCGGCCCTCGACGAGGTGGCAGATGGGCACGACGGTCTCCCAGTAGCGGAAGTCGGCCGGGAAGCCCTTGCGGTCATCGTCGTGGCGGATGCGATACACCTCGCTCGGCGTCTTGCTCTGGTCGACGCGGAAGT
>JASBVL010000126.1 GCA_029961075.1 Sphaerobacter sp. | reverse complement strand
GGGCTGACCTACTCCGGCCACCCGCTGGCCTGCGCGGCTGGGATCGGCGTGATCCAGACGATGAAGGAGGAGCGCGTCGTCGAGAACGCCAAGCGGATCGGCGACGAGGTCCTGGGGCCCGGCCTGCGCCAGTTGATGGAGAAGCACCCCTCGATCGGGGACGTGCGCGGCCGCGGCTGCTTCTGGGGCATCGAGCTGGTCAGGAACCGCGAGACGCGGGAGATGCTGGTGCCCTTCAACGCCTCGGGTGCCGAGATGGGCCCAGTCGCCGAGCTGGCTAACGCGGCGATGAACCGCGGCCTGTCGCTGATGATCCACTGGAACGTCATCATGATCGCCCCGCCGCTGATCATCACGCCGCAGGAGGCCACGCGCGGCCTCGAGATCCTGGATGAGGTGCTGGCGATCACCGATCGGGCCGTCAGCTAGGGCCAGCCAGCCCGCCACGGGAGCACCTTCCCCCGCCCGCGCCCCTCTCCCACGACGCCGGCCCCGATCACGGCCGTCGCTGGGAGAGGGGCGCCGGATACCAGCGCCCGGCGCGGTGGCGGCCCCAGGCCGCCTCCCGCCCGCGTCGCCCCAGATCCACCGCCCTCCCAGCAGGGGTTGTCCCCCAGCCGCCCGCGCGGCGACGCGCTCCACGCCCCACTGATACGACGAGCAGCAGGTATATCCCCCAAACTCACTCATGGCAGCTCATCGGGTTCAGGCACTCCTCTTGACACGTGACGACTCATCATGTATTAACTATGCCAGGAAGCGGTCCCGGTCGGGACCGCAGAGCGGACAACAGGCAAATGGGCTGGATCAGGAGGTGAGGTACCATGACTCGTTGGAGCCCGACGATGGAGTTTGCTCGGCTGTTCAACGAGATGGATCGTCTACTCGCCGACGTGACCAGTACCTTCCTGACCGGGAACGGGTCCGCGCCGACGACCCTTCGCCCGGCCGTGGACCTGTACGACACGGGCGACGAGCTCGTGATGAAGGCGGTCGTGCCGGGTGTGAAGCCGGGGACCCTGGACGTGCAGATCGAGCAGAACACGCTGCACCTGAGCGGCGAGTTCGGGCATGACGTGACGTCGGACGGGTCCAAGAACTGGACGTGGTACCGGCGGGAGATCGGCAGCGGGCGGTTCGCGCACAGCATCGTCCTGCCGGTGCCGATCGAGGCCGACCGCGCCGAGGCCACCTACGAGGACGGCATCCTGACGCTGCGGATGCCGAAGGCGGAGCAGGCGCGGTCCCGGAAGATCGAGGTCCGCGGGGCCAAGGCGCTGGCCAGCAGCCTCAACTAGCGGGAATCGGACGCTGGGACAACCCGCCCGGATCGCCCGGGCGGGTTGTCGTTTTGCGCGCGTGGCTGGATCGGCGGCTAGCGCCCCCGCAGCGCCCGCCGCCCGGCGAACACGGCCTGCGGGCCGAGCTGCTCCTCGATCCGCAGCAGTTGGTTGTACTTCTCCACCCGGTCCATGCGTGAGGGCGCGCCGGTCTTGATCTGCCCGGCGTTGGTCGCGACCGCGAGGTCGGCAATGAAGGAATCCGCCGTCTCGCCGCTGCGGTGCGAGATGACCGCCGTGTACCCGGCCCGGTGCGCCAGCTCGATCGCGTCGAACGTCTCCGACAGGGTCCCGATCTGGTTCAGCTTGACCAGAATCGAGTTCCCGACGTGCTGTTCGATGCCCCGGCGGAGCCGCTGCGTGTTGGTG
>JASBVL010000125.1 GCA_029961075.1 Sphaerobacter sp. | reverse complement strand
CTCTCGCGACGGCCGCTGGCGCGGCGCGCGCCGTGGTGCGGCAGATCACTCGCATCGAGCTTCTCGAGGCGAGCGATACGGGCGACGAGCAGATCCTCGCCGCGCGCGGCCAGCTCGGGACGCTGCGGCAGCGCTACCGGGAGGCGCAGCGGGTGGCGGAGGCGATCCTGGAGGGTGAGATCCCGCATGGGATCTCGTCGATGGGCGCAGCGTTCGACAATCGCGGCGTGCGGGCCTCCGTCGTTGGGTGAGGAGGTCATCACCATGCTCTACGCGGTCATCGGCATCCTCGCCTTCGATCTCGGGTTCGTGCTCGGGTGCGCCTGGCGCTGGCTCCAGACGCGCGGCGAGTCTCGCCCGGTCAGCACCGCACAGGAGGAGTCCAGCGAGGAGGAGGTGCTGTATGTGGGCTAACCGCCCACGCCAGAGTCGGATTGCCGACTGCGAGCGGTGCGCGGCGATGGTCCACCCGTTCTACGACCAGCGGGCTGGCCGGCCACCGCACCGATGCCCGCGGCGGCGGTTGCCCGGGCAGGAGACGTGCCGGGCACATAGCCCGGCATCGCGGGAGGTGACGCGGACGCGGCGGGTGGCACGCGCTGTCGCGCAGCTCGAGGCGCTTGGCTACCGAGTGACCCTGACCCTGGCAGAGGGGGGCGGCAAGGAGTGAGCGGTCTACTCGGCGGGTTCGATGCAAGCAGGGTCGTCGTATCGGCCCGAGTTAACGCGGTCGCTGACCCGCCACATTGTGAGCACGCCATCCGGCGCCGGTGCGAGCATCGCCACCACCTCCTCCAGGGGCGTTGCTGGATCAAGCCACCCCGCATACTGGTCCGGCGCAAGTATGACTGGCATCCGCTCATGAGGCACGCTAGCCAGCAACAGATTGGCGGTCGTCGTCACGATCGTGCAGCTCGCGATTGTCCTCTCACCCTGGCGCCACACGTCCCACAACCCCGCGAACATAAAGACCCCACCATCCGCTCGCGTCAGGTAGTACGGCTGATTACCCCGACGCTTGGGGGGCCGTGGCCACTCGAAGAAGCCTGTAGCTGGGATGAGGCAGCGTTGGCGCTTGAAGGCATGCCGGAAGGCCGGTTTGACGGCGACCGTCTCCGCACGTGCGTTGAATGTGCTCCCGGGTGCAACGGGCTCGGAACTCCAAAAGGGGATCAACCCCCAGTGCAGCATTACCGGGCGCGGCACTCCCTCCTGCGGAACAATTGCGAGCACGGGTTCCCCAGGTCGAATTCCGTAGCGCGGTGGTCCGAAGCCCGGAAGCTCGAGCTGCCCCAAGGCGGCCAGATCTACATACTGCGGCAGAATCTGCGTGAAGCGGCCACACATGGGTGTAATCCGGCTGATGAGGGGCCATATCATCGCCTCCAGCCAGACGTTTGGCCAGGGGTCGCCGGGTGTTGTGGAGGGGCGAGATGAGGGATCTCGTACTCGACCGTGAGGCCGCTATCGAGGCTCTCGTGCGCGCCGGCGTCCCCCGCGCGAAGGCCGAGGCCCGCTTCCCGGCGACCGTCGAGCTCCGGCGCTCACAGGACCTTGAGAAGGTCGAGCAGCGCGAGGTCGTCCGGCTCTACCGGGCCTTCGGCTGTGTGGTGCGCTCGCTCTCACAGCCGCGGGCCACGAAGCAGAGCCCAGGCTTCCCCGACCTCTGGATCGTCCACACGCGGATCGGGCAAGCCTGGTGGCATGAGACCAAGCGCCAGGGCTGGACGGACGCCGACGTCCGGCCCGACCAGCGCGTCTTCCGCGAAGACTGCCTCGCATGTGGCATCGACTACGTCCTCGGCGATCGCTTCGCGGCCGCCGAGCAGCTCGTGCGCCTCGGGCTTGCCGTGCGCGTGGGCGATCGGCTGGAGCCGGCCAGTCGTACCCTTCGAGGTGGACAGTGGGGAAGCCACGGCTAGTTTCGCG
>JASBVL010000124.1 GCA_029961075.1 Sphaerobacter sp. | reverse complement strand
CGGCGCGCTCCGGGTCGTAGATCCGCAGCACGACGCGGGGTACGTTGTAGACCTTCTGCGCGATCTGCGCGGCCATGATGTTGGTGTTGTCGCGGTTCGTCACGGCGACAAAGACATCCGCGCGTTCGATGCCGGCCGCGCGGAGGACGTCTTCGTCGATCCCGGTGCCGATGACGATCTTGCCGGGAAAGTTTTCTGGCAGACGGTGGAACGCGTGCGCATGAATATCCACGACGGCGACCTCATGCCCGTGCTTGGTGAATTCGGACGCCAGCCGCCAACCCAGCCGGCCACAGCCGACAATGAGGATTCTCATCGCGCTGTCCTAATCTCCCCCGCTACGCGCAAGACCACGACATCGCATGGCGCGTGATCCAAGATGTAGGGCACCGTCTTGCCCTGCGTCAGTTCGCCGTAGCGCATCTCGTTGGTGGCGCCGACGATGATGGCGTCGGCGCCGCGCTCGATCGCCTCGTCGACGATGGCCGCTGCCGCGGAGCGAGCCTGGAGCAGCGCCGTCGTCACGCTCGCCCATTGGTGTCCGCCGTGGGATCGCGCGTACTCCTCGGCGTCGCGAAGGATTCGCTCGCCGGCGTCGACCTGCTCGGGAAGGTAGGCATCCAATGGGTATTGCTGTGCGACCTGCACGACATAGACGAGGATCAGATGCACGCGGCCGCTCGCGCGCGAGATCGCCCAGGCGAGGTCGATACTGGGCACGTCGGCAGGCCCGCCGCTCAGGGGGACCACGATGGTGCGATACAGGGTAGCTATCCTCCACGAACTACCTGGCTATCGTGCGGCTCTGAAGCGCGCTCCCGTAACGAATAAGTATGCTCTCCGCCGCGGGGAGACGCAACGCCAGGTGTGGTGCTGCTCCCCTGGTATCGCATCGCCTATACCCCGACTGCCAGCCGCGTGACCAACGACTCCGGCAAGCCCGCCTCCCGCATCTGCGCCTGCGTCTCCGCGACGCGGTACTCGATGCGGTGGAAGGTAACCCGGCGCTGCTCCGGCTCAAAGATCGCGTAGGCGGCGCGTGGGTCCCCATCGCGCGGCTGCCCGACCGCCCCGGGATTGATGATGTAGCGCCCGTCCGACACGTCGAGCACTTCTCCGTCGGCGGGGTGGTGCGGCGCGATGTTGGCCTGCGCTTCGTCTTCGCGGATGTAGAGCGGGACGTGCGTGTGGCCGACGAAGCAGAGTTGCGTGTCGAACGCGGGGAAGTTGAGCGCGGCGATCCGGGCGTTATAGATGTACTCCCAGATGGGGTGGCGCGGGCTCCCGTGGACGGCCGTCCAGTCGCGGTCGATGATGCGATTGGGCAGCGACTCCAGGTACTGGAGGTGCTCGGCCTGGAGCTGCATGGTGGTCCAGTAGCTCGCGAAGCGCGCCACCGGGTTGAACTCCTCCAGCGAGAGCCGGCCAATGCAGGCCCAATCGTGGTTGCCGATGACGCTGACGTTCGGGCAGAGCACCCGCACCAGCTCGACGCACTCGCGCGGGCGCGGCCCGTAGCCCACGATATCGCCGACGGACCAGACGTCTTCGACCCGGCCCGCGTCCTGCAGGACCGCCTCGAGGGCTACCAGGTTGGCGTGGATGTCGGAGATTATCAAGATCCGCATGCGGGCTTCCCTACGCTGGCGCGATCGCCGTCATGACGCGATCGCGGGTCGTTCCTCCGCGGCGCCGGCACCGCGTTCCAGATGGACCATGAGGACGGCAATATCCCCCGGCGTCACCCCGGCGAGGCGGCTGGCCTGACCCAGGGTCCGGGGACGGAAGCGAGCGAGCTGCTCGCGCGCCTCGGCGCGGAGGTTGCTCAGGGTATGGTAGTCGATCCACGGCGGGATCGGGCGCTCCTCCAGGCGGCGCACCCGCTCGACCCGCGCCAGCTCCTTCGCAATATAGGCGGCGTAGCGGGCCTCGATCTCGATGCGTA
>JASBVL010000123.1 GCA_029961075.1 Sphaerobacter sp. | reverse complement strand
CGCGGAGCTGGCGCTCGAACTCACGCGAATAGGTCAGCTCGCGGCAGCGGGGGCACTTGACCCAGAGATCGTCGGGTACGACCGGGCTGTCCTCGCTCTGCGGTTCGACCGTGAAACGCGGTTGGCGACGGAACAGTTCCCGCATCACTTCCCCCCGGGTGGGCGCGCCGCCCGGCGCGCCGTTTGCGATCCGGTGGAGTATAGCATACGCACGAGCCGGCTCGTGCCGCGCGGCACCGGGCACGGGAGACGAAATGTGTGCATCCGCAGGGCGGCGCCCGCAGCGCATCGTGCGATCACCGGGAGCCCGCGCGGCGGCACCCGTGACGCGCCTGCGGCGGCCGGCTGGCGACCGCCCCGTGACGGTGCGCCTCGCCTGCTATAGTTGGGGCTCGCGGCGCCGCCCGGGTTGCGCGAGTCGCACGGGTGAGGCGGGCGCGCTCCGCCACCAGCAACCTACGGACGGCGCCGCCGTGGCGTGGCGTAGCCCGCCAGCGTCGAACGTTGACTCGGATGCGAGAACGATGGGAAGCGGGGGAACATGAGTGGGGAGCCAAGGAGTGGTGCGCGCCTGCTCGGGCGGGCCAGTATCATGCATCTCCCCGAGGTCGTGGCCGCGCTGCCGGAGGAAGACCGCCAGCGCTTTGACCAGCTTTACCAGGTGGTCGCAACCGTCGGTGAGTTGGACCCGCCGGCGAGCATGGCCGGCTGGATCGAGCGCTACTTCGGCTCCGTCGAGGCCGTCCGGCGGCAGAAGGTGGTCAAGGTCACCAACCGACTGACGCTGGAGGAGGCACTGTTCAATGAGCTGCGGGCGCGTCGCCCGCTGGAGGCACGCATCCCGGCAGACCTCGGCGATGAGATCGCCAAGACGGGCCCGGACCCGTTCTGCGAGCCCGAGCGGAATACGCCTGCCGACCCGTTCGGGCGCATCCGCGGCGCCCACGCCATCACCGCCGGCAACATCGCGAAGTATGACGGCCTCCACAGCATCATCATCTTCGACGAGCACCACCCCCTGGCCTTCACCGAGGAGACGGTGGTCGACGCGGTGCGGCTGGCGCAGCAATGGTTCGCCGCCGCGCACCAGCGTGAGCCGGAAGCGGTCTACCCGCTGTTCATGTGGAACTGCCTCTGGAAGAGCGGCGCCTCCATCGTGCACGGGCACGCGCAGGTCAGCCTCACCCGAGGCGCGCACTACGGCAAGGTCGAGCAGACGCGCCGCGCGACGCTGGCGTACCGGGAGGCGTACGGGGCCGAGTACTTCGACGACCTGTTCCGCGTGCATCAGTCACTCGGCCTGGGCGCGGCGGTCGGCCCGATCCGCGTCATGGCGAGCCTGGTTCCGTTGAAGGAGAAGGAGGTCATCCTCACCGCGCCCGTCGTGGACGACGACCTAGCGCGGACGGCCAGCCGCGCGCTTCGCTGTCTGGTGGAGCGCCTGAACATGGTCTCGTTCAACCTGGTGATGTGGATGCCGCCGCTGACCGACACGGGCGAGGACTGGAGCGGGATGCCGGTCGTTGTCCGGCTGGTGGACCGGGGCGACCCGCTCAACCGCACCTCCGACATCGGGGCGATGGAGCTCTACGCAGCGAGCGTCGTGTCGAGCGATCCGTTCCGCGTGGCCGAGGTCCTGTGGGACGCCCTGGGCGTGCGCTAGCGGGAGCGGGCGCCTGAGCGCCCCACGCCGCCCCTGACGTCGGCTCTGCGGGCACCCGTGCGTCCGGTGGCGGCGGGCCTACCCGGTCTCGATGTGCTCCTTGGTGGAGGGGAGCCGATCGCCCAGGCGCGGGTCGAGCTGGACAGCGGCGTCCAGGGCGCGGGCGAAGGCCTTGAAGAGCGCCTCGACCTGGTGGTGCGTGTTGCTGCCGTACAGCGTGACGACGTGGAGGTTGATGCGCGCCTCGTGCGCCACCGTCTCTTCGAGGTCGCACCAGGCGTAGTCGCAGTACTCCTGCGACAG
>JASBVL010000122.1 GCA_029961075.1 Sphaerobacter sp. | reverse complement strand
CGCCCATCTCCAGGAGTGTTCGCGCGGGCACCCCGCCCGTCCCGGATTCGCCGGGTGCCCGCGCGGCCGCGGGTCCATCCGGCGCGGACCGATCCGGAGTGCCGTAGCGGGCCCGGAGTGCCGTAGTTTCCTGTCGGTACACACGTCGATCGAGGTAGGGCGCAGCGCGAGCATCCAGGAAGGAGCATGATGACCGACGTCCTGGAGATGGCCGACGTAACCGTCATCAGGGGCGGACACCGGCTGCTGGACGGGGTTCACTGGTCGGTGTCGGAGGGGGAGCGCTGGATCGTGCTCGGCCCGAACGGCGCCGGCAAGACCACGCTCCTGCAGGTGGCGGCGACCAACCTGTTCCCGACCAGCGGCACGGTCAGCGTGCTCGGCGAGCGGCTGGGCCAGGTGGACGTGTTCGAGCTGCGCCCGCGCATCGGGTTCGCCTCCGTCGCGCTCGCCGACCGGCTGCCCCGCGGGGAGAAGGTGCGCGACGTCGTGCTCACCGCCTCGTACGCGATCGTGGGCCGCTGGCGGGAGCGGTACGACGCGCCGGACACCGAGCGCGCTGACCAGCTGCTCAAGCAGTTGGGCATGGCGGACTTCGCGGACCGGACCTTCGGCACGCTGTCGGAGGGCGAGCGCAAGCGCGTGCAGATCGCCCGGGCGCTCATGACCGACCCCGAACTGCTGCTGCTCGACGAGCCCGCGGCCGGCCTCGACCTGGGCGCCCGGGAGGACCTGGTGCGGCGGCTCGGCGAACTGGCCAAGGACCCGTACTCGCCGGTGCTCGTGCTGGTCACCCACCACGTGGAGGAGATCCCGGTGGGGTTCACGCACGTGCTGATGCTGCGCGAGGGCAAGGTGGTGGCGGCCGGCCCGCTCGCCGAGACGCTGACCGCGGAGAACCTGTCGGAGACGTTCGGCCTGCCGCTCACCGTCTCCCAGGAGGCCGGCCGCTGGGTGGCCCGGGCCAGCGGTTGACCGCCTGCTCGCTCGCGGGTTGCGCGCGAAGTATCCCTGTCAGGCAGGCGTGACCGCCGTACGATGTGGACGTGGACGCCTGGGTATGGTGGCTGGTCGCCGCCGCGGTCTTCGGCCTGGCCGAGATCGTGAGTGTCAGCCTCGTGTTCGCCATGCTGGCGGTCGGGGCCTTGGCAGCGGCTGTGGTCGACATCCTCGGGGGCGGGCTCCCACTGCAGTTCACCGCCTTCATCGTGGTGTCCGTCGCGTTGCTCGGGGCGCTGCGACCCATCGCCCGCAAGCATCTGTACCAACCGCCGGAGACTCGGACGGGGGTGGCCGCGCTCATCGGAGCCAAGGCGCTGGTGCTGGAACGAGTGGACGCGCACAACGGCCTGGTCAAGATCAACGGGGAGGTGTGGTCCGCCCGCGCCTACGACGGCGAGAGCGTGCTCGAGCCAGGGCGGACCGTGGACGTGATCCAGATCGAGGGCTCATACGCGCTGGTGCTCTGAGCGGTTCGCCATTCCGACGAGTAGGAAACGAACGGAGGCGCAGTGCCAAGCCTCATTACGCTCGTGGTCATCGCGATCGTCGCACTGGTCGCGTTGACCAAGGCGGTCCGGATCGTCCCGCAGGCGCACGCGTACATCGTCGAGCGCCTCGGACGGTACTCGCGGACCCTGAACGCGGGCCTCAACATCCTGATCCCGTTCATCGACCGGATCCGCGCGCAGGTGGACCTGCGCGAGCAGGTGGTCTCCTTCCCGCCGCAGCCGGTGATCACGTCCGACAACCTGGTCGTGTCAACTGGTGGCTCCAGAAGGGGTCCGATCCGGTTGCAGTCAAGCTTGTCTGCCAGCCGGACTGGCCGGAGTGCCGCTTCGAGGTCGTGCGAGGGAAGGAAGTCGAGCGCGCCAAGCCTGACCAGGGCACCATCCGCCGCGGCGTCGCCGTCTCGCCCTGGACCGGCGACGTCATCGACGGCGACTACATCAAGCGCGAGGCGCAGGCCGGGCGGATGGGCCAGCAGCTCTACGTCGTCGGGGTCAAGACCGAGCGCGGCACGGAGTTCCGCTCGCCGAGTGCGGCGGACCGCGCGGCGATAGCGGCAGCGGAAGAGGAGCTGGCCCGAAAGCTGCCCGGTTGGCTCGCCGATGGGATCGTCCCGGATGAGGAGGTGCCACCTGTCAGCAACGATCAGCGGCCACGGCAGTACGGCATGACCCGCTGGCGGGATCTCTTCTCGCCGCGCCAGCTCCTGGCGCTCGGCACCGTCGTCGAGACGCTCCGCGAGCTGGCGTCCGAGATCGAACGCGAGCTGCCGGCAGACCAGGCTCGGGCGGTCCGGACCTACCTGGCTATCGTGGTCGACAAGCTGGTCGACTACAACTCCCGAATGAGCCGCCTAGACGTAACTCGCGGTGCCATCAAGAACACCTTCGACCGGCACGGCTTCAGCTTCAAGTGGAGCCACGGGGAGATGGCGGTCGTAGCGGCCG
>JASBVL010000121.1 GCA_029961075.1 Sphaerobacter sp. | reverse complement strand
GCGCTGCTGAACCCGCTGGTGCCCCGCCTGCGGCACTCGCCATGGACCGGCGCACTGCTCGATGGGGTCAACGTGGCCGCGCTGGGGCTGATGGCCGCCGTGACCTGGCAGCTCGGCCGTGCCGCGATCATCGACCCGCTCACGGTGGCGCTCGCCGTGGTGGCGCTGGGGGTGCTCGTCCGCTTCCGGATCAACTCGGCCTGGCTCGTCCTGGCCGGCGGCCTGCTCGGCGTCGCCAGCCGGCTGCTGGGGTGACGGCCCCGTCGCCGCTGGAGCCAGTCCCCACCGCTTGACACCGGGATCCTTTCATCGTATTTTCTCGATAAGCCTCCCCCACGGACCGTGGGCAGGCGGCGGTGGTTCGGACGCGGGGGCGGGACAGGAAGCCGGCCTGGGGAGCTCCCCCTGTGATGTGGGATCGCGCGTCCGCCACTGGCGATCAGGCCGGTCCGCCGGCACGTCCCAGGTCGGGGCACGGTGCCTGCGGGCCAGGACACGGAAGGACACCCCCGATGGCGAAGACAGCCATCTCCTCGCCCGAGCAGATCCGCGCGGCGGTCCGCGAGCACTATGCCGCGGCGGCCCGCGCCGCCCTCGAGCGCGCCGCCGCGGACAGCGGCTGCTGCGGCGGCGTCCCGGTCAGCCCGCTGGCCATCGCCGACTACGATTCCGCGGCGCTGCGCGAGCTGCCGCAGGAGGCGGTGCTCGCCTCCCTCGGCTGCGGCAACCCGACGGCGCTGGCCGCGCTGGCCCCGGGGGAGGTCGTGCTCGACCTCGGCTCCGGCGGCGGGATCGACGTGCTCCTCTCGGCCAAGCGGGTCGGCCCGACCGGCTTCGCCTACGGCCTCGACATGACCGATGAGATGCTGGAGCTGGCCGAGCGGAACCGGATCGAGGCGGGCGTGGAGAACGCGCGCTTCCTCAAGGGGCACATCGAGGAGATCCCCCTGCCCGACGCCAGCGTCGACGTCGTCATCTCCAACTGCGTGATCAACCTGTCGGCCGACAAGGACCGCGTGCTGCGCGAGGCGTGGCGGGTGCTGCGCCCGGGTGGCCGCTTCGCGGTCTCGGACATCGTGGTGCGCGGCCGGCTGCTGCCGGCGGTGCGGCGCAGCCTGAGCGCCTGGTCGGCCTGCATCGGCGGCGCGCTGACCGAGGACGAGTACCGGGAGAAGCTGGCGGCGGCCGGCTTCGTGGACATCGGCATTGAGGCAACGCGCGTGCTCACCTTCGACGACCTGCTGGGCGGCTGCTGCGGCGCCGACGCGGGGCCCCTCGCCGCGCCGGCGGAGCTCCAGGCCAAGCACGGCCCGATCGTCTCCGCCTTCGTGCGCAGCGCGGGATGACGCCGCGGGGTCCGGCGGGGCCAAAAGCCGCGTTCGCA
>JASBVL010000120.1 GCA_029961075.1 Sphaerobacter sp. | reverse complement strand
CGCCCTCGCCCCTGTCCGGCACCGGCGGTCGACACGGGCCCGGGCGCGGGCGCGTCGCGCGGCCGACCGGACCACCGGCGGCGTCAGCCGCGCTCGGCTGCCGGCGGGAAGGGCCGCGAGAGCGCCGGGTGCGCGGCGATCCCGAAGCGCCAGGGGCGTGGCTCGCCGCGTCGCACGCCGATCCGCGGCCCCGTGACGATCCGATCGGGGGGCACCCCGGGCTCGATCCAGAGCGGTGGGGCCTCGAGCGGCCGGCCGTTGTCGGTCAGCGTGATCCCGAAGGCGACCGCCAGGCGACCCGGCCCGCTGGCCAGCCTGCGCCCCGGCGCGGCGCCGCGGCGGGCCGCCATGGCGGCGCGCCCCAGGAGCGGGTCGGCCGCGCGCAGCAGCACCGCCGCGGCCGTCCCGGCCGGCCCGGTCACGACGTTGAGGCACGGGTAGACGCCGTAGGCGAGGTACACGTACGCGCGCCCCGGCGGGCCCCACATGGCCGCCACGGTCCCGTTGCGGCGGAAGGCCGCGTGGGAGGCGGGATCGTCCGGCCCGCCGTACGCCTCGGTCTCGACGATGATCCCCGCGGCCGTCTCCCCGTCGATGCACGACACCAGCAGGCAGCCGAGCAGGTCGCGCGCGACCGCGACGACGTCGCGCGCGTAGAACGTGACCGGCAGCGCCCGAGCCGGGTCGACGCCTCCGTCGCCGCTGGGCGAGGCTGACGCGGCAGGCGGCTGACGCATCGTGGGCTCACCCGCCGAGGTCGGCCAGTCGCTTCTGCAGCAGCCCCAGGCGCTCCTGGAGATCGCTGAGGCGCTGGCGATGGCGTTCGACCACCTCCGCCGGGGCCCGCTGGACGAAGTTCTCGTTGGCCAGGAGCGCGCCGGTGCGCCCGATCTCGGCCTCCACCTGCGCGATCTCGCCGCGCAACCGCTCCCGCTCCGCGGCGAGGTCGACCATCCCGGCCAGGGGCAGGTAGATGATCGCGTCGTCCACCACGAGCGTGACGACCTGCTCCGACACGGGGGCGCTGGCGTCGATGAACTCCAGCTTGTCCGCCGCGATCCGCGCCAGGAAACGGAAGGCAGCATCCGCCTCGGCCAAGGTCGCGCCATGGGAGCCGGGCTGCACGATGGCCGCGATCCAGCGGCCCGGTTCGACGCCGCTCTCCGCCCGGGCGTTGCGGATGGCGCGCACGGCGTCGATCAGAAAGGTGTACTCCGCGATCGCGCGCTCATCGATGGCGGCGCGGTCGGCCGTCGGCCAGGGGGCGATCATGATGCTCTCGCCCGCGTGCGGCAGGTGCTGCCACAGCTCCTCGGTGACGAACGGCATGAAGGGATGGAGCAGGCGCAGCGCGCGCTCGAGCACGTAGACGAGCGTCTGCCGCGTGGCCGCCTTCATCGCGGCGTCGTTGCCCTGCAGCACGGGCTTGGTGGACTCGATGTACCAGTCGCAGTACTCCGACCAGAGGAAGTCGTAGAGCCGGCGGCCGGCTTCACCGAGCTGGAAGTCCTCCAGCAGCTCGGTAACCTCCGCGGTGATGGCCTCCAGGCGGCTGAGCATCCAGCGCTCCGCCAGCCCAAGGTGCTCGCCGCTGGGGCGGAGCGGGCCGCCGTTGGCGTCGGTCGCGACCGGGTGACCCTCGATCGCGCGCAGCACGTACCGCGTCGCGTTCCAGACCTTGTTGGCGAAGTTGCGCCCGAGCTCGACCCGCTGCAGGCTGAGCTTGATGTCGGCGCCCGGCGCGCCGGCCGTGATCAGGGCGAAGCGGAGCGCGTCGCTGCCGTACTGCGCCGTGATCTGGGTCGGGTCGAGCACGTTGCCCTTGGTCTTGCTCATGCGCTGCCCGGCCTCGTCGCGCACCGTGCCGTGGAAGTAGACATGGGTGAACGGCACCTCGCCCATGAATTCGAGGCCGAGGAAGATCATGCGCGCTACCCAGAGGAAGATGATGTCGTAGCCGGTCTCCATCACCGAGCCGGGCCTTCACCTCCTTTCAGGTCCAGGGTGCTCGGCGCAGGCGCCCCGGTGCTGAATCGCCAGAGCGCCGAGCTGAACCAGGTGTCGAGGACGTCGGGATCCTGGTCGAGCCCGCTCGAGCCGCAGTGCGGGCAGCGTCTGGCGCTCCCGGGCGACGGTCAGCTTGCCGCAGGTGTCGCAGTACCAGACGGGGATGCGGTGTCCCCACCACAACTGACGCGACAGACACCAGTCGTGGACGTTCTCCATCCAGTGCAGGTAGATCCCCTTGAAGCGCTCGGGGATGAACGTCACGGTGCCGTCCCGAGCCACCTGGATGGCCGGCTCGGCCAGCGGCGCCATCTTCAGCCACCACTGGAGGCTGATGATCGGCTCGACCACGGTGTCGCAGCGGTCGCAGTGCCCGACGGAGTGGACGTGGTCCTCCACCCGGACCAGGTAGCCCGCTTCCTGGAGGCGGGCCACCACTGGTGCCCGCCCGCACCGCCCCTACCGGTGGACGGCATCGAGCGTGGTATGGATCGTAGGGGCGGGCCGTGTGCCGAACGTGGCCGCCCGCGGCGTCGCCCGGAGCCGCGCCGGCCGTGGAGCGCCGGCGTCCTCGCCGGCTCTCGCCTTCGCGTGCAGCGCCAGCGTCGCACAGAGCCCCGCCGGTTACCGCGAAAGGTTGCTCGATGTCCTACCAGAAGGACTACCTGCTGCGCCTCATCGCGCAGATGACCGAGGTGCTCGCCGTCGTGCTGCGCCTCAAGCGGGGGGGAGCCAGCGCAGGCCGCGACCCTCATCGACCAGGCCCTCGGGCGGCTGGTCGGCCTGCGCCTGGCCGAGGTCGACGCCCTCACCGCCGACCAGCTCGCGACCCTGCTCCGCTCCCTCCAGCGCGATCAGCCCGGATGGCCGACCCTCGCCGAGCAACTCACCGTCGTGGCGACGCTCCTCCGCGAGGCGGCCGACCTCCGCACGGCCGACTGGACCCCCGCGCGGGAGTACGGGCGCCGGGTCAAGGCGCTGGCGCTCTACCTGCTGATCCTCCGCGATGAGGACCCCGACGCCGTCCACGCCGTGGCCGGGGTGGACGAGCTCCTTGCGCAGCTCCGCGCCTACGAGCTGCCGAGCCGCGTCCGCGACGAGCTGTGGCAGCACTTCGCGCGGCGTGGCCAGTACGCCAAGGCCGAGGACTGGCTGTTCACCCTCGTCGAGGACCCCGAGGCGCCCGCCGATCTCCTCGATCGCGGGGTGGCCTTCTATCTGCGATTGTCTGCGGCGAGCGACGCCGACCTCCTGGCCGGGGCGCTCCCCCGCGAGGAGGTTGCGGCCGGGCTGGCCGAGCTGCACGCCATCGCGGCCAGCCGGCAGCGCACCGGCGAGCGCGGTTCGCAGCAGCGCAGGGGAGGTGACCGATGGGCAGCCGACTCCAGGACCGGGTCGCAATCGTGACCGGGGCCGCCAAGGGCATCGGGAAGGGCATCGCGCGGGTGCTGGCATCCGAGGGCGCGCGCGTGGTGATCGCCGACGTCGACGAGGCGCAGGCGCGGGCCACGGTCGACGAGCTGCGCCAGGCCGGCTACGAGGTCGACATGGTGCGGACCGATGTGGCCCGCCTGGCCGACGCCGAGCAGATGGCGCGCTTCACCGTGGAGCGCTTCGGGCGGCTCGACATCCTGTGCAGCAACGCCGGCATCTTCCCGTCGGCCCGGATCGAGGACATGACCGAGGCCGACTGGGACCGAGTGCACGCCATCAACCTGAAGGGCACCTTCTTCACCATCAAGGCCTGCCTGCCCTACATGCGGCAGCAGCGGTACGGGAAGATCGTGGTCACGTCGTCGATCACCGGGCCGATCACCGGCTACCCCGGCTGGGCCCACTACGGCGCCAGCAAGGCCGGCCAGATGGGCCTCATCCGCACGCTCGCCATCGAGGTGGCCAGGGACAACATCACGGTCAACGCCGTCCAGCCCGGCAACATCCGCACCGAAGGCATGGCCGGCGTCGGCGAGGAGTACATCCGCCAGACCGAGCAGGTCATCCCGCTGGGCCGCCTGGGCGATCCGGAGGACATCGGCTATGCCGTGCTCTTCCTGGCCAGCGACGAGTCGCGCTACATCACCGGCCAGGGCATCGTCGTCGACGGTGGGCAGACCCTGCCCGAGTCGCCGCTGGCGCTCTCCTGACGGAGACCCGGTGTCCCCGCTGCGACGGTGGGGCGGCCGGCTCAGCCCTCCTCCGAGGCGCCGGCCAGCTCCGCGGGCAGCGGGGGCAGGTCCGCCAGGCTGGTCAGGCCGAAGAAGCGCAGGAACTCGGGCGTCGTGCCGTATTGGATCGGGGTGCCCGGCGCGGCCAGCCGGCCGACCGGCTCGATCAGCCCCCGCGCGAGCAGCGTCTGGAGCACGCCGCTGGAGTCGACGCCACGGATCAGGTCCAGCTCGCCGCGCGTGATCGGCTGCCGGTAGGCGATGATCGCCAGCGTCTCCAGCGCGGCCTGCGACAGCCGCACCGTCCGCTCGAGGCCGAGGAAGCGCTGCACCGGCCGCGCGTGGCGCGGGTGAGACACCACCTGCACCTGATCCTCGCCGCACCACTGGAGCAGCAGCCCCACCGCGTCCAACCGCGCCGCGAGCGCCTGCAACGCGGCGCGCGCCTCGGCCGGCGTGCAGCCCAGGTGCTGCGCCAGCACCGTCACCGGCACCGGCTCGCTCGCGACGAAGAGGAGCGCCCCCAGGGTCGCGGCCCGCTCCTCGGGCGCGACCTGCTCCAGCGGCATCTGCACCGATGGCGCGCTGCGCTCAGTCATCGGCCGCCTCCGCGGCGCTGCCGATGCGCCACACCTCGATCTCGCCGAACAGCGTCTCCTGCGTCGCGTCCAGCACCCGCTGGCGCAGCAGCGAGAGGAGGGCGATGAAGCCCACCAGGTACTCGGTCCGGCTCGGCGCGTCGCCCAGCAGCGCGCGGAAGCGCCCCCGCTGGCCGAGCCGCGCCAGCAGGCGCCGGGTCATCTCCGCCAGCGTGATGATCGGCGCCGGCCGGTACGCCTGCCGCGCCGGCCGCCGCCGCGACAGGCACCGCCACAGCGCCTGGAGCAGCGCCGGCAGCGGCACCGGCGCCAGGTGCTCCGCCACCGGCAGCCCCTCCAGCCGCGCGGGCGGTCGCCCGAAGGACCGCAGCCCCTCCCGCTCGCGGCCCTGCAGGTACGCCGCCCCGGCCCGCACCGCCTGGTAGGCCTGGAGCTGGCGGGTCAGATCGTCCGGCTCCGGCTCCTCGATCGGCTGCGGCGGTGCCGGCAGCAGCGAGCGCGACTTCAGCGCCAGCAGCCGCGAGGCCACCGCGGTGAACTCCGCCAGCAGCTCCGGCGGGACGTCCGACAGCGCCGCGACGTACGCCAGGAACTGATCGGTCACCGCCACCAGCGACACGCCCGTGATGTCGAGCTGGCTCCGCTCGATCATGCGGAGCAGCACGTCCAGCGGGCCCTCGAAGGTCGGCAGGCGGAGCTGGCAGTCGGCGAGCCGCAGCGGCGGGTACACGGTCACGGCCACGACGCCACCCCCTCGTCCGCGGCCTGGAGCAGCCGCAGCCCGGCGTCGTCGATCGCCGCGTCGTGGTGATGCGCGATCAGCCAGCACACCCGCTCGCCGCAGCCGGCCCGGCGGGCCTGCTCGGCGCCGAGCTGCGCGTGCATCGTCGCCAGGTACAGCCCGTGCCGCCAGCGCCCACGGCCCGGTTGCGCCAGCGCGGCGAGCAGCCGCGGCGCGACCCGCCCCAGCAGCACGGCCGCCACGCGCTGCGAGAGCCCCACCCGCCCCCGCGCGTCCGCCTTGCCGGCGTCGTGCAGCAGCGCCGCCAGCAGCAGGTGCGGGTCCTGGCAGCCCCAGGCCACCAGCCGGCGATAGACGGCCAGCAGGTGCGCCCGGTCACCCCGGCTCAGCCGCGCCAGCAGCGCCCACTGCGGCGGCGCGACGAGTGCGCGCAGCTCCGCGTCGACGGCCGGCCCCTGCGGCCGCAGGTAGGCGACGAACTGTACCACCCGGCGCATCGGCCCGCCCCGGCGGCCGGCCGGCGCCGCACTCCCGGAGCATGTCACAGGACGCATCGCTACAACGAGCCCGGGCCGAGGATCAGTGAGCTGAGCAGCCCGTAGACGGGGGCGTACATCGCACTCAGGATCGGCCGACCGATGCCGCCCAACATGATGAGCAGCAGCAGGACGAGGACCCCGTAGCGCTCCAGCGGCGCGAGGTAGGGATACCAGAAGTCGGGCAGCAGCCCGGTCAAGACCTTGTGCCCATCCAGCGGCGGGATCGGGATCAGGTTGAACGACGCCAGCAGCAGATTGACCAGGACCATCTGGGTGATGAACACGTCCGCCGGGCGCGGCAGGTCCGCCATGCCGAAGCGGAGCGGGATGGCGAACAGCGTCGCCAGCACCACGTTCGACAGCGGCCCGGCCAGGGCGGTCAGCGCCATGCCCCGCTGCCGGCCGCGCAGCCGCCCCGGGTTGATCGGCACCGGCCGCCCCCAGCCGATGCCGAAGCCGCCGATGGCGATCAGCGCCATGCCGAGGAAGCCGATCGGGTCGAAGTGCATCACGGGGTTCAGCGTGACTCTGCCCTGACGCTGGGCGGTATCGTCCCCCAGCATCAGGGCAGACCACGCGTGGCAGAACTCGTGGATGGTGGTTCCGACCACGAACGCCACCAGCGTCGCCAGGACGACCGTGCCGTCGAGTCCGGAACCGAGTGAGCCAAACACCGGCTACGCCGCTCGCTCCTTGTGCGCCTACGCCCCCGAGTTCGGGTAGAGGTGGCAGGCGACGAAGTGCCCACCGCCCTGGTCCACGAACCGCGGCTCCACCTTCTTGCACACGTCCATCGCGTACGGGCAGCGCGTGTGGAAGTGGCAGCCGGACGGCGGGTTGATCGGGCTCGGCACATCGCCGGTCAGGATGATGCGCTCGCGCTTCTTCTCGATGACCGGGTCCGGGATCGGCACCGCGGACAGCA
Organism: Sphaerobacter sp.; assembly: GCA_029961075.1. GTDB lineage: Bacteria > Chloroflexota > Chloroflexia > Thermomicrobiales > Thermomicrobiaceae > Sphaerobacter. The sequence continues at coordinate 7,866 of JASBVL010000120.1, read as the reverse complement.
GCGCCTTGGTGTACGGGTGCAGCGGGTCCTCGTAGAGCGCGTTGCGGTCCGCCAGCTCCACAATCTTCCCGAGGTACATCACCGCCACCCGGTCCGAGATGTGCCGGACCACGCTCAGGTCGTGGGCGATGAACAGATACGTGAGCTGGAACTGCTCCTGCAGGTCCTCCAGCAGGTTGATGATCTGCGCCTGGATCGACACGTCGAGCGCCGACACCGGCTCGTCCGCCACGATGAACTCCGGGTTGGCCGCCAGCGCCCGGGCCACCCCGATGCGCTGCCGCTGACCGCCGGAGAACTCGTGCGGGTACCGGTTGGCGAAGTAGGGGTTGAGGCCGACCGTCTCCAGCAGCTCCTGGACCCGCTCGTTGCGCTGGTTCTTCGGCACCAGGTTGTGGATCTGCATCGGCTCGCTGATGATGCTGCCGACCGTCATGCGCGGGTTGAGCGACGCATACGGGTCCTGGAAGATCATCTGGAGGTAGCGCCGCATCTTCCGCATCTGGCCGGAGTCGAGCTTGGTCAGGTCCTGGCCCTTGAAGATGACCTGGCCGCCGGTCGGCTTGTAGAGCTGGAGGATCGCCCGGCCCGTGGTGCTCTTGCCGCAGCCCGACTCGCCCACCAGCCCCAGCGTCTCACCCTTGCGGACCTGGAAGCTGACCCCGTCGACCGCCTGCACCGCGCCGACCTTGCGCTGGAAGATGATGCCGCGGGTCAGCGGGAAGTGCATGTAGAGGTCGCGCACGTCAAGCAGCACCTCGTGCTGCTTGACCTCGCCGTTGGTTGTCACCTGCTCCGTCGCCATCGCCTACGCCCTCGACCCTTCCTTGCTCACTTCCTCCCAGTACCAGCACGCTGAGCGGTGCCGCTCGTTCACGTCGAGCAGCGGCGGATTCTTCTGCTCGCACTTCTCACGAGCGTAGTCGCAGCGCGGGAGGAACGGGCACATGTCCGGCAGGTCAATCAGGTCCGGCGGCAGGCCCCGGATCGGCTGGAGCTTCTCCTTGACCTGCGCGTCCAACCGCGGGATGGAGTTCAGCAGACCGACCGTGTAGGGGTGCCGCGGGTTGGCGAAGAGCTCCTCGGTCGGCGCCGTCTCGACGATGTGCCCGGCATACATCACCTGAATCCGGTCCGTCATGCCGGCCACGACCCCCAGGTCGTGGGTAATCATCATCAGTGCGGTGTTGTGCTCCTGCTGCAAATTCCGCATCAGGTCGAGGATCTGAGCCTGAATCGTCACGTCGAGCGCGGTGGTCGGCTCGTCGGCGATCAGCAGGCGCGGGTTGCAGGACAGCGCCATCGCGATCATCACGCGCTGGCGCATCCCACCCGAGAACTGGTGCGGGTACTGATCCACGCGCTCCTCGGCGTTGGGGATCCCCACCATCTTCAGCAGCTCGATGCTGCGCTGCCGAGCCTGGCTCTTGCTCATCCCCAGGTGCAGCTCGAGCGCCTCGCTGATCTGCCGATTGATCGTCAGCACCGGGTTGAGCGACGTCATCGGGTCCTGGAAGATCATCGCGATCTTGTTGCCCCGAATCGAGCGGACCTCTTCGTCGCTCATCTTGAGGATGTCTTCACCCTCGAACAGGATCTCGCCGCTGACGATCTTGCCCGGCGGCGTGGGAATCAGGCGCATGATCGACATGGCGGTGATGCTCTTCCCACAGCCGCTCTCGCCCACCACGCCCAGCGTCTCGCCGGGCATGATGTGGAAGGACACGTCGTCGACAGCCTTGACCACACCGTCCTGCGTGAAGAACTGAGTTCTCAGGTTCCTCACCTCGAGCAGAGGTTCCATCGCCTCTCCTTCACCTCACCGCCGCACACCGCTGCACCGCACCCAAGGACATACATTCACCGGGCTGCCATACGCGTGTCCGCACCCGCCATCGTCCACCACCGCGCGCGTGCTCCTCGCGCGGAGTGTCGCCTGTTGCCAGACTGTGGGGTACGGGTGTTGGAGCCGCCATCTGCGACATCGGCAGTGTAGCATGCACGGCGCAGGTGGTCAAACCTCCTGCGACCTGCCACACCGGCTGACATTGGATCACTCGCTGACGGCCGAAACCCACCGCTCGATGTCCGCCCGATTGCGCACCAGGATAGCCGTTATCGCCCCAGCCTGCAAGTCCTTGGTGCGCGCGATCACAAGCTGCGGGAAGACCAGGGGCAAGACCGGGAGATCCCGCATCACCTGCTCCTGCATCTGAGCATACAACGCGGCGCGCTCCTCACGGGAGCCGCTGGCCAGCGCCTGCTCCAACAGGTGGTCGACCTCGTGGTTGGCGTAGTGCCCGATGTTCAACCCATCGAAGAACGAGTCCGACGACCAGAGCGCGGTCTGGTCCGGATCGACGTCCCAGCGATAGCCCAGCAGCACGGCGTCGAAGTCGTGCGTGCGGATCGCGCGCTCGCGCACCGTGCTCCAGGTCTCGAAGCGCAGCTCGACCTGCACGCCGAGCGCCTCCCAGCTCCGCTGCAGCCACGCCGCCACCTGCCGCCGCCGGGGATTGTCCCCGTTGGTCGTGAGGGTGAACCGCAGGGCCACGCCATCCTTCACCCGGACGCCGCCCGGCCCCTCCACCCAGCCCGCCTCGTCCAGCAGGCGGCGCGCGGCGTCGAGGTCGGCTCGGTAGGTCGTCGCGCTGGCCGTGTACGCCCAGGAGGCCGGCGGCAGCGTCCCATCCGCGACCACCGCCTGCCCCTGCCAGATGTCCCGGGCGGCGGCCTCCCGATCGAGCCCCAGCAGCAGCGCCTGACGCACCCGCGGGTCCAGAAAGAGCTTGCTCTTCGCCGGATCGAGCTGCAGCGCCACGTAGGTCAGGTCGAAGCTCGGCAGGCGCTCGACCGTGACGCCGTCGAGCTGCGCCGCCGCGGCCGCCACCGCCGGGTCCAGCTCGGCCCAGTCGATGGTGCCGTCGCGCAGCCCGGCCACGAGGTCTTCGGGCGACGCCACCACCTGGAAGACGTACTCGGCGCTCGCCACCGGCCCGCGGAAGTACCGCTCGTTCTGCCGAAAGATGATTCGCTCGCCGCGGATCCACTGCTGCAGGATGAACGGCCCGGTCCCCACGGCCGTGCTCAGGCCGAAGGGGTTGGTGATCAGCTCTTCGGGCAGCACGTCGACCAGCGCGTGCTCCGGGACGATGCCGAACGTGGCCAGGGTCGACAGGAAGGAGGCGTCGGGGTGGACGAGCTGAAACGCGACCGTCATCGCGTCCGGCGCGCTCACCTGGCGCACGCGCTCCACCAGGCGCGAGTAGCGCGGCGAGCGCGCCCGGTCGTTCATCATCGTCTGGTAGGTGAAGACGACGTCGCGGGCGGAGAAGGGCTGGCCGTCGTGCCAGACGACCCCCTCGCGGAGGTGGAAGGTGTAGGTCAACCCGTCCTCAGAGACGTCCCACGACGCCGCGAGATCGGGCCGCGGCTCGGCGCTGCTGGGGTCGACCGTCACCAACCCGTTGAAGACGAGGTGGCTCAGCGCCTCCGACGTGGGGTCCGCCACGAACAGGGGATTGAGCGTGCGTGGCTCGGTCAGGCCGCCTTCCACGATCCGGCCGCCCACCGGCACCGGCGCCTGCGGTGCCCCCGACACCGCGCCGGCCGCGGCGGGTGTGCCGGCGGCACCGGGCGACGCGGCCTCGGCCCCTGGCGTGCCCGGCGCGGCGCTCCGTCCCTGCCCGCGTGGCGAGCACGCGACCAGCACCAGCACGAGCGCCAGCAGCGCCGCCACCCGGCACAGCCGGTTCGACTGCCCCCGCCTCATCCGGGCCCGCGCACTCCCCCCTGGTGGATCGTCATCGCCCTCCCGGCCCCCGGACGCACCCCGCGGCCGCCTGGTCACGACTCGATCGGCACCCGCGTCAGGTAGTGGCGGTAGGGCGAGTCGCCGCCCCGCACCAGCGTGAAGAAGATGTCCTGGATCTTGGCCGTGATCTGGCCGCGCTGCCCGTCGCCCACCGGACGGCCGTCGATCGACCCGACCGCCGCGATCTGGACCCCGGTGCCGCAGAGGAAGACCTCATCCGCGATGTACAGCTCGCTGCGGTCGATCGCCCGCTCCTCGACCGGGATCCCGGCGTCGCGGGCGAACTCGACGATGCTGCGGCGCGTGATGCCCTCCAGGATGTCGGCCGTCACCGGCGGCGTCACCAGCGTGCCGGCCCGGACGATGAACAGGTTTGCGCCGCTCCCCTCGGCCACTTTCCCGTGCTCGTTCAGCATGATGGCATCGTCGTACCCGGCCTCCGCCGCCTGGTCCTTGGCCAGGCTGGAGTTGATGTACGCCCCGGTGACCTTGCCCCGGCTCGGAATGATGTTGTCCTCGACGCGCTGCCAGGAAGACACCATCAGCCGGACCGGCGTGCTCAGGTCCAGGTAGTCGTCGAGCGGGAGCATGTAGACGGCCAGCTCGTCGCGGATGCCGCGCAGCTTCGGCGTGAGCTCCAACCCGGCCTTGTAGATGAAGGGGCGGATGTAGACGTTGCGGCGCGGCGCGTTGCGGCGCACCAGCTCGGTGATGATGCCGCAGATGTCGTCCACGCCGTACGGGAGCTGGGCGCGCAGCAAGCGCCCGGACTGGAGCAGGCGGCGGACGTGGTCGGGCAGGCGGAAGATGTTGATGGTGCGCCCGTCTTGGTCGAGGTAGCCGCGAATTCCCCCGAAGGCGCCCGTGCCGTACTGCAGCGCGTGCGTGGCGATGCTGACCTTGGCCTCAGCCGACGGGACGAACTCGCCCTCAAAGAACGCGTATGGCAGGAGCGGAGATGTCATGACCTCACCACGCTTCCCTGGCGTGCCCGCCACCGAGCACGATACCGTCCGGCCGTCGATCCAGCCTCGTTGGAAGATCGCGCGCCCCACCGCGGGGTCCCCCTCCCGCCGGGACGCGCCCTGGCCGCATTCTAGCACGAGCCCTCCGGCGGCGGTCACGCCCTGCCCCGGGTCGGGCCCGGCGCGCCGCGGCGCGCCGGGCGATCACCCCACGGATGCACGGTCGCGGGCCAGCAGCGGGCGGAGCAGCCGGCCGGTCTGCGAGCCCTCCGCCGCGGCCACCTGCTCCGGCGGGCCCTCGGCGATGATCTCCCCGCCGGCACTGCCGCCCTCGGGCCCCAGGTCGATGATCCAGTCCGCGCACTTGACCAGGTCCAGCCTGTGCGCCACCACCACGACGGTGTTGCCGGCATCGACCAGCCCCTGCACGACCGTGATGAGGTTCGCGACGTCGGCCAGGTGATGCAGGTCCACCTGGTTGACGACCCCCAGGCCCGTGCAGGTGGGACAGGCGCCCGCCACCTTGTTGAACGCGAAGTGCGCCATGCCGAGCACCGCCACCGGCGTCCCGCAGTGCGGGCAGGGAGAGCGCGCCTCCTCCGGCTCGTCCGCGTCCTCCGTGACCGCCACAGCCAGCGTGTGGGGCGGGGCGATATCCCGACCGCACGCCGGGCACGGGCGGTGCCCGACCTTGGCGAAGAGCACCCGCAGGTAGGTGTAGATCGCCGTCTCGGTGCCCACCGTCGAGCGCGGGCTGCGGTTGGTCAGGTGCTGATCCACGCTGACGGTCGGCGCCAATCCGTCGATCCGGTCCCCCGGCGGCCGTGGGAGCTGGTGGGAGACGAAGCCCAACGCCTCGAGGTACTGCCGCTGCGCTTCCCGATTCAGGGTGTCGAGGGCCAGCGCGGACTTGCCCGACCCCGAGGGCCCGGTGAGGACGACGAGCCGGTGCTTGGGAATGCGGACCGTGACGTGCTTTAGGGTATGCGTGCGCGCCCCGCGGATGATGATCTCGCCAGCCATGCCACCCCGGCTCCTTCCGGTTCCGCCGATGCTACCATGCCCGCCATCCCGTCGTGCCGGCGTGCCCGTGTGTCAGCCCTGCAACGTCGGCAGGGGCGACGCCCCTGCGGGCGGCGGCGAGCAGTGCGCACGCTGGCGCGTGGGCCACCGCCCGTTGACGCTGGCGCGGCAGGTCACGTATAACGCGGGGACCGTGGAGCCGGACGACGGAGGCGGCCGTGACCGAGACGCACTACTGGCTGGGATTCCACCTGGTCCCCGGGATCGGCGCGACGCGGGTGGCTCGCTTGCGGGAGCACTTCGGCTCGCTCAGCGCCGCCTGGCACGCCGATGTCGCCGACCTGCGGGCCGCCGGGCTCAGCGAGCGGGTCGCCGCCAAACTGGTCACGGCGCGCAGCCGCATCGCGCTCGACCGGGAGATGGAGCGCATCGAGCGGGCGGGCGTCTCGATCGTCACCCTGGCCGACGCCGCCTACCCACGGCTGCTGCGGGAGATCCCCAGTCCCCCGCTCCTGCTCTACGTCCGCGGCGCGTTGACCCCGGCGGATGCGCACGCCGTCGGCATCGTCGGCACCCGGCGCGCCTCCGCCTACGGCCGTGAGATGACCCGCCGCCTCTGCAGCGACCTCGTCCAGGCCGGCGTCACCATCGTCAGCGGCCTGGCCCGCGGCATCGACGCGGTCGCGCACCGCACCGCCCTGGACCGGGGCGGGCGCACCATCGCGGTGCTGGGCTGCGGCGTCGACGTGATCTACCCGCCGGAGCACCGGCAGCTCGCCGAGGAGGTGGCGCAGCAGGGGGCGCTTGTGTCAGAGTTTCCTCTTGGCACGCCGCCGGATGGGCCGAACTTTCCGGTCCGCAACCGGCTCATCAGCGGCTTGTCGCTCGGGGTGGTGGTCGTCGAGGCCCCACGCCGGAGCGGCGCGCTCATCACCGCCAACTTCGCCGCCGATCAGGGCCGCGCCGTCTTCGCCGTGCCCGGATCGGCACTCGCCGCCGGCAGTGAGGGGCCGCTCCAGCTCCTGCGCGACGGGGCCGTCCTGGCGACCAGCGGCGAGGATATCCTCGCCGATCTCAAGCTGACGGGCCGCCAGGCGGCCTTCGACGTGCGCCAGACCCTGCCCGCGACGTCGGAGGAGGCGGCGCTGCTCGCGCACCTGGATGGCGAGCCACGCCACATCGACGAGATCGCGCTCGAGGTCGGCCTGGCCATCAGTCGCCTCAGCGCCCTGCTCCTCGAGATGCAGTTGAAGGGTCTGGTGCGCAACGTCGGCCATCAGCACTATGTCCGGGCCTGAGGGGGTCGCGCCCGTGTCTGAACCGGGTGTCATCCCCGCGCGCGCCCCGGAGGCCCGAATGGAGCCAACTTGTCATCTTGACCGCGTACGCTCGAGGCAAGGGCCGAGCCACCCCGGTCTCCGGCGGCCGAGCGGGCGCTCGCTCCCGCATCGCCGCGGAGCGAGACCGACGCCCCGCCTGACCCCGAGCGCGGGATGGACGAAGGAGCGGGCCACGCCCGGCCACGAGCGGTGAAAGGAACAGACACGATGGCGCTCTATGCGGTGGTCCCAGCGGGCGGTAGCGGCACCCGGCTCTGGCCAGCCAGCCGGGCGACGCGCCCGAAGTTCCTCCTGCCGCTGCCCGGGCCGCGGTCGATGCTGCAGGCCACGATCGATCGGCTCCGGCCGCTCGTCCCCGTCGAGAACATCCTGATCGTGACCGGCGCGCCGCACGCCGTCATGGTCGCCCGGCAGGTCCCGGAGATCCCGGAGGAGAACATCATCGTCGAGCCGCTCGCGCGCGGCAGCGGCCCGGCCATCGGGCTGGCGGCAGCGCTCTTCGCCCGGCGCGACCCGGACGCCATCATGGGCTCCTTCGCGGCCGACCACCACGTCGCCGACCCGATCGCATTTCGCCAAGCGATCCGCGCCGCTGCCGAGGCTGCCAGGGAGGGCTACCTCGTCACCGTGGGCATCAAACCGACCTACCCCGAGACCGGTTACGGATACATCCGCTGTGGCGAGATCCTCTTCCACCGCGAGGGATTGGCCGTCCACGCGGTCG
>JASBVL010000119.1 GCA_029961075.1 Sphaerobacter sp. | reverse complement strand
GGCACCCCGACTCCCGGCAGTAGTACACCCGCAGATTCGCCCGCCCGCTGGGCTTGGTCGACAGCCGATGCCCCGACGGGCATTCCGCGATCCCTGACAGCAGGTACCGGCGCTCCCGGCCTGGATACGGGTACTCGGCCGCCCGTTGCCGCAGCAGCAGCTGCACGTCCTCCCACGCTTCCGGCGAGATGATCGGGTCCCACACCGCCCGATACAGCCGGTTACCGCGGCGCACCAATCCGGCGATGCGCGGCGCCATCAGGATGCGGCGCAGGGATCGCCCTTCCCATTCGTTGCCGAGGGTTGTCGTGCTGACCGTGTTCATCCATCGCAGCACGCCGGCCTCCGACTGGCCCGCGAGCAGCCGGTCCACCGCCTCGACGAGAATCGCGCACTCGTCCTCGCGGCGCGTGCACCCGTCCGGCTCGAACGCGAACGCGCGGCGCCCACCGGATCCGGCCTTGCCCGCGCGGGCCCGCTCGTCGAGGGCGCGCCGCACCCGCCGCGAGGTGTTGTCGCTCTCGCGGCATGCCTGCGCCGCCTCGATCCGCAGCACGAAACGATCGTCCGGGGAGTCGAGGTTGCGGGTACCGGACACGCTGGCCAAATGCACGCCCTTGGAGTCGGAGATAGCCAGCAGCCGCTCCAGGTCGTAGGGCTGCCTGATCAGGCGGTCACCGTGATACACGATGATGGCGTCGATCTCCCCGGCGTCGATCGCGGCGAGCATCGAATCCCAGCCCGGCCGTCTGCGGCCACGCTGCCACGCGGACCGGTTGTTGTCGCGGTACACGTGGTCCTCTGCGATGGGCCATGCGAGCCGGTCGGCCAGGCTCCGACAATCGGCTTCCTGCCGTTCCACCGCCTCAAGGCTGCCGTCGGGGGCGTAGGAGAGGCGGCAGTAGATTCCTGCTGCTCGGGGGGTGGTTGCCATGCCCAAAGTATAGGTGCGGTGTTGACGATGAGTGATCTCAATGGTTCTATTGCACCTATACGTTCCCTGGAAGCCACAACGGCCTACCCGGGGTGAACGCGGCCGGCGCGCGCCGCGTCCCACGAACGATCCCCGCGCGCACGCCCCCCGCCACCCTCACGAGTGGACAAGGAGCCCTCAGATGCGCAAACTCCTCATCACCCTCACGCTGCCCCTCCTCGCCCTGCTGGGCGTGACCGGCTGCGAGGCGCCGGCCGACGAGCCCACCGCCGTCCAGCCCGCCGAGTCCGGCGGCAAGGACAGCAAGGACGGCAAGAGCAGCGAGCCCAAGACCACGGACGTCCCGATCAAGCTGGTCGCCCGGCGCGCCAAGGCCGACGCGAGCGTCCTGTCGTCCGGTGGCGCCCTGTCGTGCGTCCGCGTCACGGTGACCAACCAGTCGAAGAAGAACGTCGAGGTCAACCCGCTGTACTTCTCGATCACCGACACCAGCGGCACCAAGCACGACGTGGGCGAGGCGCTCGCCGAGTACGAGGGGCAGATCCCCACGACCACGCTCGCGCCCGGGGAGAACGCCAAGGGCCTGGTGTGCGGCAAGGGCCGGTTCACGCCCAAGCAGGTCGCGATGACCAACCCGCTGTTCTCCGAGGCCGCCCGCGCCGAGGTCGGCTGACATGAGCCGCACCCTCGCCTGGGCCGCCGCCGGTCTCCTCACCGCCGGGCTGGTCGTCGGGTTCACTCCCGTGTCCAGCCAGGGTGTCTCGTGCGGCTCGCCCTACGCACCGGCCAGCGCGCCGGCGCAGAGCTTCTGCGACGAGGTGCGGTCGCTCGTGCGTGCGCCTGCACTCGCGCTCACCCTCGTCGGCGGTGCCATGCTGCTGGGCGCCGTGCCGTGGCGACGGTCAGGCGTGGACATGCGAGGACATCGGACGGTGCTGGGGCGGCCGGTGCGGCGCCGACCACCCCGCACCGACGTCGACTGATCGGAGACATCATGTACGGACCTGGCCCCGCGCCGCAGCGCGGCGTCCCCGGCCCGACGGTCGCAGCCATCGCCGTCATCGCGCTGATGTTCGGCTGCGCCGCCGGGTGCATCGTGGGTGTCTCGGCCGCCGGCAGCCCGCAGCGGCCCCGCGCCGCGGTCGTGCCGCCGGTGGCCGGGCCGACCGAGACC
>JASBVL010000012.1 GCA_029961075.1 Sphaerobacter sp. | reverse complement strand
ATACCGGCGACCACGTCCTGGCGCGCCTGCCCCGCTCCCTGCCGATCATCGGCGGCCCGCTCACCCTGAACGCGCTGGTGTACGGCCTGGTGTCGGCGCTCGCGCTGCTCGACCTGCTCCTCCTCGCCGCGACCTTCAGCGCGGCGGTTGAGCGCGCCGCGCTGCTGCGCCTGGTGCCCGGGTCGCTGGCCGCGGTCGGGGTGGCCGCCGTGGTCGGCCTCAGCGTCTTCCCGCAGACCCTGCGCGCCGTCCGCGACGTGCAGGAGGCACAGGCCGCGCGCGGCTTCCGCGTCCGCTCGATCCGCGACGTGCCGCCGCTGCTGGTGCCGGTGCTGCAGCTCGGCCTCGAGCACGCCTTCGATCTCGCCGAGGCAATGGAGAGCCGCGCCTTCGGGCACGGCCGCCCCGCCCGGATCCCGCCGTTCCTCGCCGTCGGTGCGGTGCTCGGCGCGGCGGCCGCCGCCCTCGCGCTCGGCCTGGGTCAGCCCGTCGCGGCGGCGGGGTGCCTGCTCCCGCTGCTCGGCCTGCTCGTCGCCATGCACCGCGGCGGTGGGCGCGGCCGCTACCGCCCGGTCACCTGGACCTGGCCCGATGGCGTCGCGCTGGCCAGCGCCGCCGTCGCGGCGCTCATCATCGTGGCCTCCCTGGGCTCGACCGCCCTCAGCTATGCCCCGTACCCGCGGCTCACCTGGCCACCGTTCGCGCTGGCGCCGGGCCTGGCCGCCCTCCTGCTGGCCGTTCCGGCGCTCCTCCCGGGCGGACGAGGGACACCATGATCCACCTGGAGCAGGTGCGCTACCGCTACCCCGGGCGGGCCGCGCCCGCGCTCGACGACGTCACGCTGGAGATCGAGGCGGGCGCGTACGTCGTGGTGGCGGGTCCCTCGGGCGCCGGGAAATCGACGCTGCTCCGCTGCCTCAACGGGCTCGTGCCGCACCTGCACGGCGGCACCTTCGGCGGCCGCGTCCTGGTCCAGGGGATCGACACCCGCGATGCCTCCCCCGCCGAACTGAGTCGCATGGTGGGCTTCGTCGGCCAGGACCCCGAGCGCCAGACGGTCATGGATCGGGTTGCGGATGAGATCGCGTTCGGCCCCGAGAACCTGGGGCTCGCGCGCGACGAGATTCGGCGGCGCGTCGAGGAGGCCCTCGACGTGCTCGGCATCGCCGACCTGCGCAGCCGGGAGCTCGCCGCGCTCTCCGGCGGCGAGCGCCAGCGGGTCGTGATCGCGGCGGCGATGGCCATGCGACCGTCGATCCTGGTCCTCGACGAGCCCACCTCGCAGCTCGACCCGTGGGGTGCCGAGGCCGCCCTGTCGGCCCTCGATCGCCTGAACGCCGACCTGGGCACCACGGTCGTCATCGCGGAGCACCGGCTGGAGCGGGTCCTGCCTGCTGCCGACCGCCTCGTCCTGCTGGCGGCCGCCGGGCGCGTCGCCGCCGCCGGCGCGCCCGGCGCGGTCGCGCCCGCGCTGCCCTACCCGCCGCCGCTTGTTCGGCTGGGCCGCGCGCTCGGCTGGGAGCCGCTGCCGCTCACGGTGCGCGACGCACGCCGGCGGGTGGGAGACCTGGCGCCGCCTCCCGTGCCCGCTCCCCCGCCTTCGGTCGGCGGGGCCACCGTGCTCGAGTGCCAGCGCCTCTCGTTCCGCTACGGAGACCGGCCGGTGCTCCGCGATGTCTCCGTCAGCTTCCACGAGGGCACCGTCACCGCCCTGATGGGGCGCAATGGGGCGGGGAAGACCACGCTGCTGAAGCAGCTCAACGGACTGCTGCGCCCGACCGCCGGCCGCGTCCGGCTGCGCGGGCAGGATATCGCCGGGCGCCCGACCCAGGAGCTGGCCCGCACCGTGGCCTATCTGCCGCAGAATCCCAGCGCGATCCTCTGCAACGAGACGGTCGCCGATGAGGTCCGCTTCACCCTGCGCGCCCTGGGCCGTCGCGGCGAGATCACGCCCACCCTCGAACTGGCGGGCGTGGCCCACCTGGCGGCGCGCAACCCCCGCGACCTGAGCACCGGCGAGCGCCAGCGGGTGGCGCTGGCTGCCGTCCTGGCCGGCCAGCCGGCGGTCCTGCTGCTCGATGAGCCGACGCGCGGCCTCGACGGCGAGGCCCGCCAGCGTCTGACCACCCTGCTGCGGCGACTGGCCGACGACGGTGTCTGCGTCATCATGGCGACCCACGATGTCGACCTCGTGGCACACTGCGCCGACCGCGTGCTCCTGCTCGGCGACGGCCAGATCGTGGCGGATGGCACGCCGCGCCAGGTGCTCGCGGGTTCCCTCACCTACGCCACGCAGATCAACCGCGTGTTCGGCGGCCAGGTCCTGGTGCCCGAGGACGTGCTCCCTGAAGCGGCAGTTCGTGGGCCGGCATCCGCGACGGACACGACCGCGAGGGTCACACCCCCCATTGCCGAGGGTCGGTAGCTCCCGTATACTGCCAGTGTCCGACCCCCGGCAAGCAACAGACCACGCTGGGACAGGTCTCCCGCAGGTTGGGTAAGGGGAGCCGGCATGAAGCTCATTGTGGCAGTCGTCCAGGACGAAGACGCGGACAACCTCGTCGCCGAGCTGGTCGCCGCGGAGTACCGGGTGACGCGCATCTGCAGCACGGGGAGCCTGCTCCGCACCGGGAACACCAGCCTGCTCATCGGTGTCGATGACTATGCCGTGCCGCGGGTCCTGGGGATCATCAACCGCGTCTGCCAGCGCCGCACGCGGCTGGCGGTCCCCTACGCCCCTGCGCTCGAGCCCGGCCTCCTCTACCTCGGCGACAGCTTCGAGGTCGAGGTGGGCGGCGCAGTCGTCTTCGTCGCGAACGTCGAGCGGTTCGAGCGGCTCTGACCCCGCCGGGCCGTTGACGCGCGCCTCCGCGATTTTGTATGATTAGCGCTGGAATAGAACATTTTTTCTATGACGGCGAGGACCCGAATCACCCGGGAAGAGAGGCAGCGGCGAATGTCCGAACGAGACCGAGCGATCGACCTCGCGATGGCGCAGATCGAGCGCCAGTTCGGCAAAGGATCGATCATGCGGATGGGCGAGGCAGACTCGCGCCTACAGATCGAGGCCATTCCGACCGGCTCGATTGCGCTCGACCTGGCGCTCGGGGTCGGCGGCATCCCGCGCGGGCGGATCACCGAGATCTACGGGCCGGAGTCGAGCGGCAAGACGACGCTCGCGCAGCACATTATCGCTGAAGCGCAGAAACTGGGCGGCGTCGCCGCCTACATCGACGCGGAGCACGCCTTCGATCCGGTCTACGCCGAGCGCTGCGGCGTCAACCTCCACGATCTGCTCATCTCCCAGCCGGATACCGGCGAGCAGGCCCTGGAGATCTGCGAGACCCTCGTCCGTAGCGGTGCGCTCGACGTCATCGTGATCGACTCGGTAGCGGCGCTGGTGCCGCGGGCCGAGATCGACGGGGACATGGGCGATGCGCACGTCGGCCTCCAGGCGCGCCTGATGAGCCAGGCCCTGCGCAAGCTCACGGGCGCCATCAGCCGGTCCCGCACCGCCGTAATCTTCATCAACCAGCTCCGGATGAAGATCGGCGTCATGTTCGGCAACCCCGAGACGACCACCGGCGGCAACGCCCTGAAGTTCTACGCCTCGGTGCGGCTCGACATCCGGCGCATTGAGACTATCAAGCAGGGCCAGGACAGCATCGGCAGCCGCGTGCGCGTCAAGGTCGTCAAGAACAAGGTGGCGCCCCCGTTCCGCCAGGCCGAGTTCGACATCATGTACAACGAGGGGATCTCCGCCGCCGGCAGCGTCCTCGACGTGGCGACCGATCTCGGCATCGTCCGCAAGTCCGGCGCCTGGTTCTACCTGGACGAGGAGCGGCTCGGCCAGGGGCGCGAGAACGCCAAGGAGTTCCTCAAGGCCAACCCCGACGTCATGCAGGAGATCGAGGCGCGCATCCGCGCCGCCGCGCCCGAGCTCCGCGCGCGCATCAACTACGATGGCGCGGCAGGCGAGTCCCACGACGGCGCGGCTGCCGGGGCCGCGGAGCACGTGGAGGACGAGATCCTGTCCTGATCCCGCGCGGGCGCATCACGGGTCGGCCTCGTCGACGGCGTTCGCGCCGTCCGGCAGGTCTCGAGCGCCCCGGTGCCGGTAGCGGCATCGGCGACTGCACCGAGGCGCGAACGCAGCGAACCCGCCCGGCCGGGCGGGTTCGCTGTCTTGTTCCGTGGTAGCGCCGCTCAGGTTAGCCGATACGGCGGGCGGTGTAGTACCGCGGGCCCCAGTACGAGTCCCACAGGTTGCTGATGATGACGCCGGTGCTCTCATCGGCCGCGTGGATGAACTTCCCGTTGCCGATGTAGATGCCCACGTGGGACAGGCCCCAGCGATAGGTGTTCTGCTGGAACACCAGGTCACCCGGCTGGAGCTCGTTCGGGTCGACGTACTGGCCGGCGGCCACCTGCGCCTCCATCACCCGGGAGAAGCCGCCACCTGTGACCCGATTGACCACGTAGTAGACGAAGCCGGAGCAGTCGAAGCCCGCGGGCGTCGTCCCACCCCAGACATACGGGTAACCCAGGTACTTCATGGCCTCAGCGGCGATCGCCGCGCCGATGTTGCTGACCGGCGCCGAGGCCGGAGGCGGCTCATCCCCGCTCTCGGCGAGCGCGGGTGCCGGCGCCTCGGTGGGTGGCTGGTCGGTCGGCGCCAGATAGTTGCCGTTCATCCAGCCCTTGATGCCCTTGTAGTCCACACCCCACCAGAGGTCACCGCTGGCATCGGTGCGCGGGCCGTCGATGACATGCACCACGTGGCCCTCGCTGGCCACCGTGGCGATCCCGGCGCTATAGCCCACGTCGTAGCGCAGATTGAGCCCCGCGCCGCCCGTGTTCACCACCGCGGCGTTGCCGCCCACGACGACGCCGGACGACGCCGCCGGAGCCGACACCTCCAGGGGTTGCGCCGGGCTACCGCCCACCGCGAGGTACGCGCGCGAGGCGAACCCGGTCAGGCCGCCATAGCTCACGTTGGCCCAGAGGCCGCCCTGCTCATCGGTCTGGTCCCCGCCGACGACGGTCAACTCAGCCCCGTCCGGCATGACCGTCAGCGTGGCCGCCGCGGTGCTCGGACCCTCGCGCAGCCGGAGGCCATGGCCCTCGGTGCCCGTCACGCGTACGACGTCCCCCACCTCGAGCGGTGGCAGCGCCAGATAGTCGCTGACGATCCAGCCCGGCGTGCCGGCGACGTCCACGTTGTACCAGAGCGAGCCGTCCGGCGCGCTGTTGGGGCCACCGATGACGTTGACTTCTGCACCTTCTGGGAGCGCGGACAGGACGGGGGCATCGTAGCCGACTGCGTCACGCACATTCACACCGTCGCCACCGGTGTACGAGACGCGGGCCTGTCCGCCGATCACGAGATTCGTGTCCGCCGCGACGGGCATTACCCCCGTGATAGCCATCGTCGCAGCGAGCACCGTACCGCCGAGAAGGCGGCGTCTCCTTCCAACGCCCAATCGACCTTCCCTCCTGGAGTTTGTGTGGCCGGCAATACCAGTTGTCCCACTGGAGGTGGGAAACCAGTGCCTGAACCCTCCTCCAATTACCGGTGCGCCGCTCGCTGGCCCGCACTGAGGTCCCCGCTCAGTGCACTCGCGGCGCCCGGACCGGTCAGCCGCCACGCTCCTGATGCAACGACATCCCCGCATGCCCGCTGGAGGCGAGCCTCGCACCCACCGAGCATCCACAACCCGGCGGAATCTGGCATTCAGGATGTCCCCGCATCAGGGAGAGCAATTCAGTACCCCGGCCACTGTCCCCTCTGTGGTCACGGGGCGATTGCTACCAGCACGCAGGCTAGCACATCCCCGGCGTACCTGTCAATCATGTGACTCATCGTCAGCCGTGCACGCGCTCCTGCGTGACCACGAACGTTCGCGGGCTTGGCCCCTTACGGCGCCTCGCGCACCGGCACCCCGCGCGCCGCCAGGTACGCCTTCGCCTCGCCAATCGTGTACGTGCCGTAATGGAAGATGGAGGCGGCGAGGACGGCGTGCGCCTTGCCCACCGTCAACGCCTGGTAGAGGTGCTCCAGCGTCCCCGCGCCGCCGGAGGCGATCACCGGCACCCCCGTCGCCTCCGCCACCGCGCGGGTCAGCTCGAGATCGTAGCCGTCCTGTGTGCCGTCGGCGTCCATGCTGGTCAGCAGGATTTCGCCGGCACCCAGCTCGACGCCACGTCGGGCCCATTCCACCGCGTCCAGGCCCGTGGCCACCCGGCCACCGCGCGTGTAGACCCCCCAGCCGCCGCCCGGTCGACGACGCGCGTCGATCGCGAGCACGATGCACTGGGACCCGAACCGCGCGGCTCCCTCCCGGATCAGCTCGGGACGCGCCACGGCCGCGCTGTTCACGCTCACCTTGTCAGCCCCCGCCCGCAGCAGCCGCTGCATGTCATCGACGCTGCGCACGCCACCGCCCACGGTGAGGGGGATGAACACCTGACGGGCCGTCTCGCGGACGACCTCAACCATCGTGTCGCGGCCCTCACTGCTGGCGGTGATGTCGAGGAACACCAGCTCATCCGCCCCGGCCGCGTCGTAGCGCGCCGCCAGCTCGACCGGATCCCCCGCGTCGCGGAGGCCCGCGAAGCGAACCCCCTTGACCACGCGACCGGCCGTCACGTCGAGGCACGGGATGATGCGTCGCGTCAGCATCGGTCAGTCCCCCCGGCGATCCTGCGGCCGGCCGCCGGCTTCCTCCGCCTCAACGTCGCGGCGGGCCTCCACCACGGCCTCCAGCTCCTGCTGCGCCTGCTCGAAGCGCAGCCGCGCGCGCTGCTCGTTCAGGTACCAGAGCTCCCGGCGCAGCCGGCGATCCACCTGGTGGAGTTCCTCCAGCCGGATCTCGATCATCTGGATCCGGTAGGCCAGATCCCGGTCGACCTCCTCCATCTGATCGGCCCGCTGCACCGCGCGCTCGTGCCGCAGGTCCTGCACCTGCTGCACGTCACGGATCTGGGCGTCGACCTGGTGCCGGAGCTCCTCCAGTCGCTCGGCCGCCATCTCGTCGCGCTCGACGGCCTGGGCGTGGAACCGATCGATCTCTGCCTCGAGCCGCTGCAGCACCTGGCCCATCGCCTCAAACTGGGGCGGGATCTCCTTCAGCGCCTCGCGCAGCTCCTGCGCCTGGGCCTGGACGGCCGTGATGGCGCCCGCCTCCTCCTCCAGGCGCGCCTCGAGGTTCTCCACCTGGAGCACCACCTCGGCCACGCGGCGCCGCATCTCCTGCTCGACGATGCGAATACTGTCGCTGGCGCGCAAGAGATCGCGCTGCATCCGCTCGACCTCGGTGCGCAGAGCATCGATCGAGTCACGCAGCCCCTGCGACACCGCCACCTGGCGCTCGCCATGGGCGCTCAGGTGGTCGATCAGAGCGCGCAGCTCGTCGTAGCGCTTGGTGTCGTGCCCCACGTCCTCGCGCTGGCGCCGGACCGTCTCCAACAGCTCGGCCACGTGCGCCTGCAGCGAGCGGATCGGCCGCGTAGCGTCGTCGATGCGCGCGGCGAGATCGCTCAGTTGCTGGCGGAACCGCGCCTCCTCGAGCTGGCGCGCCTGGGCCGCCTGGGCCACCTCGTGCCGGTGCTGCTCGAGCGCCAGGCGATGCTGGGCCCACGCCGCTTCGCTGGCCTTGAGCTGCTCCTCCTCCCGGAGCTGCCGGCTCAGCAGCTCACGGGTGATGTGCCGCAGCTCGTCGATCTGCGCCTGCAGCCCCTGGATCTTGGCCTCATCCCGCTTGCGCCGATCCTCTTCACGTACGCTGTCGGCCAGGTCAGTCCGCGCGCCCATGGTCCTCCCCCAACCCCGGTACGGCGCTGGCGGGCTGGACCCACCAGTCCTCGGGAGAACGAATAATGACCGCCCCCGTGTACAACGCCTGCCCCACAATGGCGGCCTCTACGCCATCGATCGTTGCCAACCGCTCCAGATCCTCGCGTCGCGCTACGCCGCCTGAGGCGATCAGCGACAACCCCAGCCCCGCCATCTGCGCAATCGCGGCGAAGTTCGGCGCCGTGAGCGTGCCGTCTCGCTCGATGTCGGTGTAGATGACGCGCGCGACCCCCGACGCGCGCGCCTGGCCGATCACCTGCTCGGCCGGCACCTCGGAGAGCTGCTCCCACCCGCGCACCGCCACGCGCCCGCCACGAGCGTCGACGCCCAACACGATCCGCTCCGCGCCGAAGCGCTCCACCGCCTCGGCCATCAGGGCGGGCCGCTCCACGGCGGCGGTGCCCAGCACGGCGCGGGCGATCCCGGCCGCGAAGGCCGCGTCGAGATCGGCCAGGCGGCGGAGCCCACCGCCCAGCTCGACCGGCACCCCGACCGCAGCGATGGCCCGCACCAGATCGAGCTGCTGTGGTGCGCCGGCACGGGCGCCGTCGAGGTCCACCAGGTGGATCCAGCGCGCCCCCAGCTCCGCCCAGCGCCGGGCAACCCGCACCGGGTCGTCGTCGTAGGCCGTCTCGCGGGCGAAGTCCCCCTGCACCAGCCGGACGCACCGCCCGCCGCGGAGGTCAATCGCGGGAATAATCAGCATGGATGGCCACCGTTCAGCGGCCGGCGGCGCCGGCCATGTGCGCGAAGTTCCGGAGCAACTGCAGCCCCCACCGGCCGCTCTTCTCCGGGTGGAACTGTGTCCCCATCACGTTATCCCGCGCGATCACGCTCGTGAAGCGCAGGCCGTACTCGGTCGTCGCCGCGGTCCACTCCGGCGTGGCCGGATCGACGTAGTACGAGTGGACGAAATAGAACTCGGCCCCGTCCGGGATGCCGGTGAAGAGCGGAACCGGGCGAACCTGATTGACCTGATTCCACCCCACGTGCGGCAGCGGCTGTCCCCCGGGCAGCCGCCGCACGGCGCCCGGGATGACGCCCAGGCAACGCTGCTCGCCCCCCTCGTAGCTGACGCTCAGGAGCGCCTGCATGCCCATGCAGACCCCGAGGAAGGGCGTCCCGTCCGCGATCACCTGCCGCAACACCGGGACGAGCCCGTGGCGGGTCAGGTGAGCCATGATGTCCGTAGCCGCCCCGACGCCCGGCACCAGCACCCCGGATGCGCGGCGAATGACCGCGGCATCGCGGGTCACGCACGCCGTCGCCCCGAGGCGCTCGAGCGCATTGACGACGCTGGCGAGGTTGCCCGCGCCGTAGTCGACCACGGCGATCATCATGTCCACGCTTCCATTGGCGGCAGCTGATCCAGCCCGCGCAGCGTCGCCTCGACGCTCGCGGCGAGCGCGCGCTGATTGTATCCGCCTTCGAGCACCAGCACCAAGCGCCCATGGCTACAGCGGTCAGCCCACTCGCGCACCCGCGACGCCATCGCGTAGAACCCCTGCTCGGTCACCTCCATCAACGCCAGGGGGTCGTCCCGGTGCGCGTCGAACCCCGCCGACACGAGGATGAGCTCGGGCACGTAGGACAGGATGCGCGGGCCGACGACCTCGTCGAACAGGCGCAGGTAGGTCGCGTCGCCAGTGCCCGGCGGGAGCGGCAGGTTCAGCGTGTAGCCCTGTCCGTACCCGGACCCCTCCTCGTCCCGACCACCGGTCCCCGGGTAGAGCGGTGACTGGTGCAGCGAGACGAAGAGCACTTCATCGGTGTCGTAGAAGGCTTCCTGCGTCCCGTTGCCGTGGTGCACGTCCCAATCGATGATGGCGACGCGCCGCAGGCCCCGCCGGTCCAGTGCGTGGCGCGCGGCGATGGCGACGTTGTTGAAGATGCAGAAGCCCATGCCGCGTCGCCGCTCCGCATGGTGCCCGGGCGGGCGCGGGAAGGCGAACACCCGACGCAGGTCCCCGTCCAGGACGCGATCGACCGCCCCGATGGCCGCCCCGACGGCGAGGAGGGCGGTCTCGTACGTCTGCGGACAGACGTAGGTGTCGCTGTCGAGGTAGGCACCGCCGCCGTGGCAGAGCTGCTCGATGAAGCGGATGTACTCCTGGTCGTGAACCAGGCCGACATCCGCGGGTGTCGCGGGCTCCGGCTCTAGCACGGTCCGGTCGGCCAGCAGCCCCCGCAGGCGCAGGTGGCGTTCGATCGCCACCAGCCGCTGCGCGTTCTCGGGGTGGGACCCGGTATCATGCAGGCGAAACCGGTCCGACAGGACCAGTGCCGTCGGGATGTCCATGCGCCCGAGTATAAGCCGGCGCCGCCGCCACAGCAACGCTGGCAGATCGGCGCTAGCGAATGGCCATCAGGGTAATGGTGCTCATCACCCCGTCGATCTTCTGGATCGGCCCCATCACGAGCCGGCCGATCTCCCGCGCGTCGGCCGCTTCGAGCACCGCCACCAGATCGTACGTGCCCGCGACGATGTTGACGTCCTTGACGCCCGCCGTGCCAGCCAGGGCATCGTAGACCGCGTCAGCCTTGCCGATCTCCGTGGTGATGAGGACGTACGCCTTGGTCACGGCTCACCTCCGGCCACTTGCGATGCCGTCCGACGCCGAAGACTCCACCCGGACGGGAGTGCTCAGCCGGCCGCCATGCCGCGCGCGAGGACGCGCAGCATGGCGTCGTGGATCAACCCGTTCGAGGCCACGCAGGTCGGCCCGCCGAGCCCGAACAACTCGCCACGGTAGCCCGTAACCCTGCCGCCCGCCTCGCGGACCATCAAGACCCCGGCGGCGGCATCCCACGGGGCGAGCCCCTCTTCCCAGTAGCCATCGACCCGCCCCGCCGCCACGTGGCACAGGTCGATCGCCGCCGACCCATCACGCCGCACCGCCTGGGTCGCGTGCATGAAGTTCGCCCAGTGCGGGAGATTCCGACCGCGGGCATCCACATCATACAGGAACCCGGTCGCGACCAGTGCCTCCAGCAGCGTCGCCGTCTGCGAGACGTGCAGCCGGCGGCCGTTGAGCCAGGCGCCGCGGCCGCGCTCGGCGACGTACAGCTCATCGAGCGGCGGGACGTAGACCACGCCCAACACCACCTCCCCGGCGGCCTCGAGCGCGATCGAGACGGCGTAGAAGGGATAGCCGTGGGCGAAGTTGGTCGTCCCGTCGAGCGGATCAATCAACCAGCGATACGCCGCCTCACCGGCGCTGCCAGACAAGGCACCGCTCTCTTCGGCCAGGATGGCGTGCTCGGGGAAGCGCGCGCGGATCGCGCCCAGGATCAGCTCCTCACTAGCGCGGTCCGCCTCCGTCACCAGGTCGACCGGGCCCTTGCGGCGGACCTCGCGGACCCGTCCGACCTTCTGGCGCAGTAGCGCCCCTGCCCGCCGCGCCGCGTCGATCGCCACCTCCCGAGCCGATCCCGCGCCCGCCACCGACACACGCCCCTCCTCACCGATTGCTCCCTCACGGCGCCGGCCACCGCCCGCCTCGGGCGTGGCTGCGCTCACCGTCCAGCTTCGGCGAGCGCGGTGCGGGTCACCAACGGCAACTGGGGATGGACGTCCAACTCCGGCCCGGCCTGCACGCCACGCTGGCGCAGGTAGTAGGCGGCGCCCGCGATCATGGCGGCGTTGTCGGTGCAGAGGACCGGCGGGGGATAGCGCACCGGGATCCCGAGCGCCCCGGTCAGGCGCCGCCGCAGCAGCTTGTTGGCCGCGACGCCACCGGCGAGGAGCACCGTCGCCGCCCCGGTCGCGCGCGCCGCTCGGATGGTCTTCTCGGCCAGCACGTCCACGATGGCCTCCTGATAGTCGGCGGCCAGATCGTTGACCGGCATGTTCGGGGAATACTCCGGCGGCTGGTGGGTGAGGAACGGCTGGTTCTCCTGCGGGCGGCGCGTCCGCCGCCGGGGCCGCCGGTACTGCTCCACCTCGCGCAGCAGCGCCGTCTTCAGGCCGCTGAAGCTGAAGTCGTAGCTGTCGCCCAGCCAGGCCCGCGGGAAGGTGAACCGCCCCGCGCGCCCCTGCTCGGCCGCGCGCTGGATCGCCGGTCCCCCCGGATACCCCAGGCCGAGGATGCGCGCCCCTTTGTCGAACGCCTCGCCCGCGGCGTCGTCGATCGTGCGGCCCAAGAGGACGTAGTCGCCGTGCCCGCGCATCAAGACCAATTCCGTGTGCCCGCCTGAGGCGATCAGGCAGACGAGGGGGAACGCGGGCGGCGGCACCGGCTCCTCACCCGGGAGCGACAGCCAGTTGGCGTAGATGTGGCCCTCGAGGTGATTCACCGGCACCAGCGGCAACCCCCAGGTGAACGCCAGCGTCTTGGCCAGGTTCACGCCGACCAGGAGCGACCCGGCCAGGCCCGGCCCTTCGGTGACCGCGATCGCGTCGAGGTCGTCCCGCGTCACGCCGGCCTGCTCCAGGGCGAGGTCGATCACGGGCACGATCGCGGTGATGTGCCGGCGCGACGCCAGCTCCGGCACGACGCCACCGTAGCGCTCGTGCAGGTCGACCTGCGAGTGGATGAGGTTGGACAGCACCTCTCGCCCGTCGCGCACGACGGCGGCCGAGGTCTCGTCACACGATGTCTCAATGCCCAGGATGAGGGAGCCCATGCTTCTCCGCCGTGATTCCTTTCGCCGCCAGGCGCTCGAACAGGCGCTCGCGGAGCTGCCCGTATCGCTGCTGATAGGCGGGATCGCGCAGCGAGGGAGACCACATGATGTAGGCATCCTCGCCGTTGTCGCTGTAGTAGCGTTTCCGCAAGCCCTGGCGAGTGAAGCCGTACTTCTCGTACAGCGCCTGCGCGGGCGCGTTCGACACGCGCACCTCCAGCGTCACCCACTCCGCCCGTCGCCGGATCGCTTCGTCGAACAGGGTCACCAGCAGCAGCTCCCCGAGCCCGCGCCCGCGGTGCTCCGGGGCGACCGCGATGGTGGTCACGTGGGCCTCGTCATAGAGGATCCACATGCCGGCGAACCCGACGATGGAATCCGTCACCGGCGGCTCAGGCCGGCGGATCAAGGGCAGCAGCGCCAGCCGGCCCCGCGGCTCCGGCGGGCTCGTCTCCGCCTGCGGTCGGTCCGATCGCCAGCGGAGCACGACGTAGAAGTTGTTGGCAGGGTTGCGCAACTCACGGCGGTACGCCGACTCCGGCCACGGGTTCGTGAAGCAGCGGCGCTCCAGCCGCGAAACCGCGGGCACGTCGTCGATGCGCATCGGCTCGACGTAGTAGGAGTCGGTTCCGATGGTTTTCTCACTATCCACGACGCTCGGTCACCCTCCACCCAGCATCCGGGACGTCCGCTGCTGTGCCCTCGCCACCATCAGGCACCGGGCGCTCCCTCCGCCACCGCGGCGACGTCGGCGCCGGGTGCTCGGCCGTGGACATAGACCGGCTCGAGGGTCTCGAGTTGGTCCGTCTCCCCGGCGAGCCACCGCCGGTAGGCCACTTCGGCCAGGTATGAGGGGCGACGCAAGCGCAGTGCCGGGGGTGGGACGATCGCCAGCGGGTGCTCCCCCAGCGTCGCGGCCAGCTCCGCTGGGAACTCCCCGGCGATGACCGTCCGCTCGGTCAACTCGGCCGTCAGTCGCTCGGCCCGCTCGTTCCGGAGGTCGCTGAGGCGCACCCACCGGCCGCCGCGGTAGCGGTACTCGGCGTAGACCACCCGCCCGCGGCCAGCCGGGACGACCGCGCGGATCGGGGAGCGGGCACGGGCGTGCGGATAGGCTACCACATCCAGCGTCTCCACCCCGATGACCGGCAGCCCCAGCCCGTAGCACAGCCCCTTGGCGACGCTCAGGCCAACCCGCAGGCCGTTGAACGTCCCCGGCCCGATCGCCACGCCAACCGCCCCGACCTCGGTCAGATCGCGCCCATTGATCGCCAGCAGGTGTCGGATCTGAATCAGTAGGGTTCCGGTCTGGTTCCGCCCGGCATACCAGGTCAGCTCGCTGATCTGCGAGCCATCATAGAGCGCCAGCCCGGCAACCTCGGTTGAGGTGTCAATTGCCAGAAGCAGCCGATCCTCGGCGCGCACCAAACACCTCCGTGCGAAAGGCGTCTATCAGTGCCTCAGGTCGCTTGCCTCGCGGGTACAGGGCCAACCGGCGCTTCGAATCGGCCAGATGGTCGAACGAGATGAGCAGGTACTCGTCGGGCAGGTCCGCGCCGAGCCGCTCCGGCCACTCCACCACCGTGATCGCCGCCGGGTCGGCAAAGTAGTCCGCGTAGCCGAACGTCACCAGGTCATCGGCGGACTCCAGCCGATAGAGGTCGAGATGATACAGCGTCACCGGCCGCCCATCGGCGGTATGGCCGCTGTGCTCGCTCACCAGCGTGAAGGTGGGGCTCTGGACGTAGCTGGCGACCCCCAACCCGCGCGCCAGCCCCTGCGCGAACGTCGTCTTGCCCGAGCCGATCTGCCCGGTCAGCAGGAAGACATCCCCGGCCCGGGCCAACCGCCCCAGCCGGGCCCCGAGCGATCGGGTCTGCTCCGGGCTGTGACTGATCACATCGAGCGCCGGGCGCTGGGTGGCCATCGGGGTCGTACCCTCCGTCATGCCCGCCGCGCCCGCGGCGGCGTCGCGCGACGGCACCGTTGAGCCGCACCCCCCATCATAGCCACCCCGCAGCGGCGCGGGCAAGCGAGGCTCGGCTCAGCCGTTCGCCTTCGGCGCGATCGGCAAAGTAAAGCGGAAGGTTGTGCCCTCGCCGGCCACGCTCTCGACCGCGATCGCGCCGCCCTGCGCCTCGACCAACTGCTTGACGATGGCGAGGCCGAGGCCGCTCGCCTCGCCCAGCCCGTTCGCCCCGCCCAGCCGGACGTGTCGCTGGAACACCGCCTCCAGCGCCTCCGCCGGAATGCCGCCGCCGGTGTCGCTGACCGCCACCTCGACCACGCCGTCGCACTGCTGCGCGGTGATGACGACCAGGCCCCCCTCCGGCGTATGTCGCAGGGCGTTGTAGAGCAGGTTGCCGAAGATCTGCTGCAGCCGCGTGCGGTCTGCCAGGACGCGAGGCAGATCCGACGGCACCAGCGACTCGACCGAGACCTTGCGCTGATCCCACGCCACCGGCCGCACGCCCTCGACGGCGGTGCGCGCCACCTCGTCGATGGCGACTGGCGACGGCTCGATCCGCAGCGTCGCCTCCTCCAGGCGCGCCAGGGTAAAGAGGTCATTGATCAGCCGCTCCAGCGTCAGGACCTCCTGGTGCATGATCGCCAGCGAGCGGCACGTCTCGTCTCTCGCCTCGTCTCCCGCCGCGACGTCCCCGACCCCGCCCGGGTCGTCAGCGTGGCGTGCCAGCAGGCGCTCGATGTGGCCACGGAGGACCGCGACCGGCGTCCGCAGCTCGTGCGACACGTTCGCGATGAACGCCTTGCGGGCCCTGTCGGTCCGCGCGAGGCTCTCGATCATCTCGTTGAAGCGTTCGCCCAGCCGCGCGATCTCATCCACGCCCTGCACCGCCACGCGCCGCTCCAGGTCACCCTGCGCCATGGCGTCGGCCGCCTCGGCCAGGTTCGACACGCGGCGCGACACCCGCCGGGCCCGCGCGATGCCCAGCGGCACGGCCACCAGCAGCGCCGGGAGCGCCAGCAGCGGCACCGTGAGCGCCACCATCGACGCGACCCCGGCGGCGACCGTCGGCACCGGCAGCGGGGGTGGCTGCCGGTCCGGGTGGCGACGATGCAGGACGACGATCCCCTCGAAGGCCCCCTGCTCGGTCTGCACCGGGTAGACCACGACGGTCTCACCCCGATCGCCGTCGAGGAGCCAGCGGTTGCCGTGCCCTGAGGGCGCCCCGGCGAGCTCCAGCCCTCGGCGCGCGAGCCGGGAGGCCAGCGCACTCTGCATGGCCTCCACCGGTTGGCCGAGCGGCGCCCACGTCGGGTCCGACGTGGCCACGACGCGGCCGTCGGGGGCGACGACCGCCACCAGATCCGCCTCGGTGGTGTCGCGAACAGATGGGATCCCCTCGGCGAGCTGGCGGGCGCGCTCCCACGGATGCGCACGCAGCCGCTCCTGGACGTCCGCCAGCCGCGCGGCGTCGCCGGCCGCCGCCGCACGCAGCGCGTCCGCGCCCACTACCCAGGTCATGGTGGCGGCCGCGTCGACGGTGGACCAGTCCGGGCCGATCGTGACCGGGATCGCCCCGCGGACATACGCGAAGATGAAGCCGCCGGCCACGACCAGCTCGATCAGCACAGCCGTGAGCAGCACCACGAGCAGATGCGAGAAGATGAGCTGGACGCTCAGCCGGCGGCGGTACAGCCGGAACGCGAAGCCCACCGCGCGCCGGAGCGCCCGGACCACCGCGCGCATCAGCGCCCTCCGGCGCGCGGCCGGTCGTACTTGTAGCCCACGCCCCACAGGGTCACGATGCGCTCGGCCGGCGCGCCCGGCCCGCCCAGCTTCTTGCGCAGGCGAAGGATGTGCGTGTCGACGGTGCGATCGCCGCCGACGTAGTCCTCGCCCCAGACCCGGTGGAGCAGGTAGTCCCGGCTGAAGACGCGCCCCGGATTGGCCGCCAGCAAGTGGAGCAGGGCGAACTCCTTGGCGGTCAGGTAGACCGGCTGTCCCCGCACGGTGACCTCGCGCGATGCCGGATCGACCGTCAGGTCCCCGTGGTCGATCGGCGTCAGCTCATCCTCGGTGCGCGACCGCGCCCGCATCATCTCGACCCGCCGCAAGATGGCCGAGACGCGCGCCTGCAGCTCCCGCAGCGAGAACGGCTTCGTCAGATAGTCGTCCGCGCCCAGCTCCAGGCCGAGCACGCGATCCAGCTCCGTCGACTTGGCGGTGAGCATGAGGATCGGGGTGATGCGGCTCTGCCGGACGCGCCGGCAGATCTCCAGCCCATCCACGTTGGGGAGCATCAGGTCGAGGACGATGAGATCCGGCTCCGCCCGGCCGGGTCCGACCAGCCGATCGAGGGCCGCCGCACCGTCGCGGTAGACCTCCACCCGGTGCCCCTCGTCCCGCAAGGCGCGCTCGACCAACGCGGCGAGCTCCCGCTCATCCTCGACGACCACGATGTCCGCCATCGCTCCCCCACCTCGCGCCGGGCCCTCCCTATCCCCGGCGAGCGGCACATTCCGTCAAATATCCTACCCAAAAGCCCACCCCCAGGGATGCCGCCCGGGCGCGCCGTCGGCTGGGACACGGGGCGAGCGGTGCTCCCGGCGACGAGAGCACCGCCCCACCCGCTCGCCCGCTGCCGACATGACACCCCGACCAGGGCGCGCCCGCCCTAGTCACCTGATGGCACGTCGCGTCGCTGGAACACGAGCAGCGCGGCACCGAGCAGGATGACGGTGTAGGCGAGCAGCGTCGCGACCGCTCGCTCGGGGCTCAGCAGGCCGTCCGGCGGGGCCGCATCGAACCCTGCCCGCTGGGCCAAGGCCTCGAAGCTGGTGTTGGGGAAGAAGTCGACCAGCACCTCGCCGAAGCGCCCCAGGATCGCGGGCGCCAGCACGCTGCCGATCTGCTGCGCGATTGGCAGCCCGATCGCGACCGCGATCCCG
The DNA here is from genome assembly GCA_029961075.1 of Sphaerobacter sp. Classification (GTDB taxonomy): domain Bacteria; phylum Chloroflexota; class Chloroflexia; order Thermomicrobiales; family Thermomicrobiaceae; genus Sphaerobacter. The sequence goes on along the minus strand of JASBVL010000012.1, from coordinate 62,247 downwards.
GCCGCCATCGAGCGCCCGAGCATGGCGACGCCGAACCCCACGAGCACCAGGAAGGACAGAAGAAACCAGGTCGTCCCGAGCATCTGGACCAGGTCGCCGACCCACGCGGCGTCAATGGTCGGCAACTCATGGCCGCGCCCCGTGAGCGCACCGGCGACGGCCGCCTCCAGCGACACGAGCCCGACCGCCAGCACCACATGGGCCAGCGTCGCCAGCAGGAGGGCCACGAGCTTCGCCGTGAACAGCCGGCCCCGTCCAACCCCGGTCGCGATCAGGAGCCGCATCGTGCCCCAGGCATACTCCGACCCGGCGATCGCCGCGCCCAGCACCGGCAGGCTGACCATGCCGAGGAGCTCCGCCACGCGCACGCCGTCCTCGATCGCCCCAGGGAAGACGAAGGAATCACGCGCCTCGGGCGTCCCGGCTGCGTAGATGAGCACCGGAAGGCCCGCCGCCGCCAGCACCAGCAGGCCGAAGACGACCCGCGTCATGGGGCGCTTCCGCAGCTTGGCCAGCTCCATGCCGATCAGCGTCCCCATGCCGGGGCCCCGCCCCGCGAAGCCTCGCTCTCGCGCCGTCGCCGATGCCAGCGCGCTGCTCCGGCTAGCCATGCCGCACCTCACCCCCCTGCTCCCCGGTGATCTCCAGGAACGTGGACTCGAGCGAGTTGCCGATCGGGCGGATCTCGTCGACCCCGACCCCGGCGTGAACCAGCGCCGCGGTCAGCTCGCGGGCGGGGACCTCCGTCGCCCGCACCACGAGCGCGCCGTCGCGCTGCTCGACCTGCTCGACGCCCGGGATCGCGCGGAGCACTGCCTCGGCGCGCGCTGGTTCGTCGACGCGGACGAGCGTCTGGTGCCCGCGCGCGGTCAACTCGGCGACCGAGCCCTCGACCACCACCTCACCGCGGCGCAGGATCGCCACCCGGTCGCACACCTGCTCCACCTCGTTCAGCAGGTGGCTGGACAGGAATACGGTCTTCCCCGCGTCCGAGAGCTGGAGGATCAGGTGGCGGACCTCCATCATCCCGGCCGGGTCGAGCCCGTTCGTCGGCTCGTCGAGGATGATGAGCTCGGGGTCATGCACCAGCGTCCAGGCGATCCCCAGGCGCTGCTTCATCCCGAGGGAGTACTTCCCGAACGGCTTCTTGCCGGCGTCGGCCAGCCCGACCAGCTCCAGCACCTCGTGCAGCCGGCGGGTCGGGATCCCGCCGCGCAGCGCGGCCAGGACCGACAGATTGTCAAAGCCCGAGAGGTAGGGATAGAAGGTCGGCCGCTCGATGATCGCCCCGACCCGCGCCAGCGCCTCCTGCCGGCGCTCCGGCCCCAGGCCGAAGAGCTCGACCCTCCCCTCGGTCGGCTCGACCAGCCCCAGGATCATGGCGATCGTGGTCGACTTGCCCGAGCCGTTCGGGCCGAGGAAGCCGTACACCTCCCCCGGCCGCACGCTGAAGCTGACCCCGCGCACCGCCTCGTGGTTGCCGTACCGCTTGCGCAGTCCGGTCGCGCGCAGCACCGGCGCCGGCTCAGCGGCGTGCGCCGCCGCGGGGCCGCGCTCCCGCACCGCTGTCTGGCTCATAGACTGACCTCCCCACTCGCGTGTCGTGGTGCGTCAGCTGGAGCATCCGTCGCTCCAGCCACCAACGACAGCGTAGGGCGCGGTCACCACGAAGATTTCACGCAGATGTCACCGAATTGTGAACTCGCGCCGCGGGCCGGGGCTCAGTCGAGCGGCGGCCGCCGCTCGGCCCAGGGCCGCGCCTCCTCGAAGGCCGCCGCCGCGCGCAGGACGGTGGCATCGTCGCGCAGCCGCCCCACGATCTGCAAGCCGACCGGCAGCCCCGCCGCGGTGAAGCCGCACGGCACCGTGGCCGCCGGCTGCCCGGTCAGGTTGAACGGGTAGGTAAAGGCCGTCCAGCCCAGGTAGGCCACCGGCCGACCGGCGATCTCGCCGGGGTGGTCATCCCCCGCCGCGAAGGCCGTCGTCGGCAGCGTCGGGGTCAGCAGCAGGTCGTAGCGCTCCATGAGCTGGCGCACCTGGTCCGCGAACTGCGCGCGGCGCTGCATCGCCGCGGCCAAGTCCACCCCGCGGACCTGCTGCCCGGCCTCGATGACCCGCACCAGCCCCGGATCGAGCTGCTCGCGAACCTGGTCGAAGTTGTCGCGGAAGACGCCCGCCATCGCCGTCGTCCAGATCAGGTCGATGATCGGGAACGGGTCCTCCCAGCCCGGGTTGATCTCCTCAACCGCGCAGCCCAGATCAGCGAACGTCGCCGCGGCGCGGGCCGCGATCTCGGCGACCTCCGGCTCCACCGCCGCGTAGCCGAGATCCCGGCTCCAGGCCACCCGCAGCCCGGCCACCCCACCATCGCACGCGGCCACGAAGTCGGGCACGCGCGGGTCCAGCGACAGGCGGTCGCGCGCGTCGAAGCCGGCCGTCACCTGGAGGAAGAGCGCGGCATCCCGCACCGTGCGCGTCATCGGCCCGATGTGCGACAGCGACTCGACCGCGCTCGGGGGATAGGACGGCACCAGCCCGAACGACGGCTTCAAACCGAAGATGCCGCAGAACGCCGAGGGGATGCGGATCGACCCCGCCCCGTCGCTCCCCTGTGCCAGGGGACCAAGCCCCGCCGCCACCGCGGCACCGGCTCCGCCGCTCGACCCGCCCGCCGTGCGGCCGTGCTGCCACGGGTTGTGCGTCGGGCCGACCACGCGGTTCCCCGAGTCGCCCTTCCACCCCAGCTCCGGCGTGTTGGTCTTGCCGAGCATCACCGCGCCCGCCGCGGAGAGCCGCTCGACGAACGGCGCGTCGAAATCCGGCACCCAATCCTTCCAGAGGAGCGAGCCGCGCGTCGTGCGGATGCCTCGCGTGGCCGAGAGGTCCTTGATCGACACCGGCACGCCGAGGAGCGGCCGGTCCGTGCGCCCCGCAGCGTAGTCCCGCTCGGCAGTCAGCGCCTGGTCCAGCGCCAGATCGGCGGTCACCGTGACGTAGGCGTTGAGCGAGGGATTGAGCCGCTCGATGCGCTCGAGCACCGCCCGCGTCACCTCCACCGGGGAGAGCGCCCGCTCGATGTACAGGCGCCGCAGCTCCGTCGCCGGCAGGTAGCACAGTTCGATGGCGTCCACCGTTCGCCGTTCCTTCCCCGCGTGCCCGCGCACAGCCGTGACCGTGTGTGGATCGGTTTCGGCCGCATGGTAGCACAACGCCGCAACGGTGGAGCGCCGGCGTCGCACGGAGCCTCGCCGGCTCACGGACGCGCACACCCCGGGACCCGCGGCGACTGACGGCCCCGCCGCGGCACGGAGCTGCCCCCCGGCGCCAGGGCCCTACCCCCAGTGGGTGTAGGCGCCCGCCTCGACCGGTTTCACTTTCCCCGTGGCCTCTCGGATCTTCACCTCGGGGCCGCTCTTCCCGGCCTCCACGATCTCGCCGATCCGCCACGGCCCGCGCAGCCCCGCCCGGCGGAACGCGCGACACACGCGCGCGAACACGGCCGGAGGCGCGGTGAAGAGGAGCTCGTAGTCCTCCCCGCCCCGGAGACCGAGGTCGAACCAGTCGCTGAAGTTCCACTTGATGGCGTTGGCGATCGGCACGCGCGCGACATCGATCACGGCCGAGACACCGCTCGCCTGGCACAGCTTCGGCAGGTCGCCGAGCAGCCCGTCGCTGAGGTCCATCGCGGCGCGCACGCCCGACCGGACCAGCAGGCGCCCCTCCCGCACCCGCGGCATCGGCCGGCTGTACGCCTCGCGCATTGCCGGGCTGCCGTCGATGGTGAGGAGTTGCTGCTGGAAGACGCGCAGCCCCGCCGCGGCCATCCCGAGCGGGCCGGTCACGCCGATGATGTCACCAGGCCGCGCCGCCGCTCGGGTCATGACCGTGCGGCGCGCGGGCGTCTCGCCGACGACCGTGACCGACACCACCACCCCACCGGGGGAGGAGCTGAGGTCGCCACCCGCGACGATGACGCCGAAGCGCCGGCCGAGCGCCGTCATGCCGCGGTACAGGTCCGTCACCTGACGGTCGCGCTCCGAGCCGACCAGGCCCAGCGAGACGAACGCCAGGCGCGGGGTCGCGCCCATCGCCGCGAGGTCGCTCAGGTTGGCCGCCAACGCCTTGTGCCCGATCGCCTGCCAGTCCATCCAGTCGAGCCGGAAGTGGACGTCCTGCACCAGCATGTCGGTGCTGAGGACCAGGTCCCGGCCAGGTCGCGGCCGCCAGACGGCCGCGTCGTCGCCGATCCCCACTCGCAGCCGCGCGGAGGGCGGGGCGCCCACGACCGCATCGATCATGTCGATCAGGGGGAACTCACCGACCTCCTTGACCAGCCGGCCGCCCGACGGCACGCGCATGGCTATGCCTCGCTCCTCTCCTCCACCACATCCGCCCCGAGCGCCGCGCGGTACACCGCGGCCGTCTCGCGCGCCGTCCGCTCCCAGGAGAACGCGCGCGCCCGCGCCAGCCCCCGCGCGCGCAGCGTGGCTCGCAGCGGCGCATCGCCCATGATCCGCTCGATCCCCGCCGCGAGCGCGTCGACGTCGCGGGGGTCCACCAGCAGGGCGGCATCGCCCGCGACCTCGGGGAGCGACGAGGTGTCGGACGTGATCACGGGCGTGCCGCACGCCATCGCCTCCAGCACCGGCAGGCCGAAGCCCTCGTACAGGGAGGGATAGACGAAGGCGGTGGCGGCACTGTACCAGAGCGGCAACTCCGCCGCGTCGGCGTAGCCGGCGAAGATCACCCGCCCCTCGATCCCGAGCGCGCGCACCTCGGCGAAGATCGGCTCGTACATCCAGCCCTTGCCCCCCGCCACCACCAGCGGGGCGGCCACGCGGTCCCGCACGGCGGCGTAGGCGCGGAGCAGGCCGGTGAGGTTCTTCCGGGGCTGGAGCGTCCCGACGAAGAGGAGGAACTCGTCGGGCAGCCCTCTGGCCTCGCGGAACGCGCGCAGCCGGGCGGGGTCCGTCACCGGGGCCATGCTCGGGTCCACCCCGTTGGGCACCGTCACGACCCGGCTCGGGTCCACCGGGTAGAGGCGCAAGACGTCCCGGCGCGTGCTCTCCGACACGGTGATGACCCGCGCCGCGCGGCGGATCGACGCGCCGGTCAGGAGGTCCAGGTAGCGCTGCTTGGCGCGGGGGTATTGCTCGGGGTAGACGCGAAAGGCCAGGTCGTGCACCGTCACCACCCCGGGCAGGCCGTCCGCCAGCGGCAGGACGTTGACCGGCCCGTGGACCAGATCGACCCCAGCCCGCCGCAGCGCGACGGGGCCGGCCAGTTGCTCCCAGAGAATCCGCACCTCGGGCCGCCCGGTCGGGAGCCGGCTGCGCCGCCATTGCACGTTCCTGGGGAGCTCCGCCACGCCGCCGTCCGCCTGGGGACCGCTGAAGACCACCGGCTGGATGTCCGGCGCGGCCGACGGCAGTGCCCGCAGCAGGAACTCGATGTAGCGGCTGACGCCCGCCTGCCGGTACCCCGGGGCGAACGTGAGCAGGTGCCCAAGGATTCCGACCCGCACTCCCCGCCTCCATCCCGGCGCGTCCTGCAACCGGCCGACGCATCGGCACGCCTTGGGGGCGCCGGCCGACCGGCGCCGGCCAATCGTAGCACAGGGCTTGCAGGGCGCGGCCGCCGCGGGGCGGCGAGCCAGTGGGTCGCGAGCCAGGTGTATAATGAGGAATCTGGCGGTCGCGGCTCGGGCGCATGACGGTGGCACACCTGGCAGCAATTGAGGATAATAGTCGTATGCACGAGGTCGGCGACGCAGAGGCCATCATCGAGCAGTTTTCCGTCTTCTACCCGTTCCCCCTCGACCCCTTCCAGAGGACCGCAATCGAGATCTTCCTCGAGGGCGACTCGGTGATGGTGGCCGCGCCCACGGGGACCGGCAAGACGGTCGTGGCGGAGTTCGGCGTCTACGAGTCGTTCCGCCGCGGCGGTCGCGTCATGTACACCACGCCGATCAAGGCCCTGAGCAATCAGAAATTCCGCGATCTCCGCGCGATCTACGGCGACAACGTCGGGCTGCTCACGGGCGACATCACCGAGAATGGCGACGCCCCGATCGTCGTCATGACCACCGAGGTGCTGCGCAACATGCTGCTGCAGACCCCGTGGGAGCTCGACGCGGTCGATTGCATCATCTTCGACGAGGTCCACTACATCGCCGATCCGGAGCGGGGAACGACGTGGGAAGAGGCGATCATCCTCTGCCCGGAGCACATCCAGCTCATCTGTCTGTCCGCCACCGTCTCCAACGCCGAGGAGATCGCCCAGTGGATCAGTCGCACGCACCGACCGATCCGGCTGGTGACTCACACCGAGCGCGCCGTGCCGCTGTCGCTCTACTACTTCCTCGACCAGAAGCTGCACCTCGTCATCGACGAGCACGGCAAGCAGGTGGCCGACTTCCCGAACATCGGCGGCGAGATTCGACGCCAGCTGATGCGGAGCGGCTTGACGGCCGAGCAGCGCCGCCAGGCCGAGCAGGCCGAGCCCCAGCCCTGGGAGATCATCGGCGCGCTGCAGGCCGAGGACATGCTGCCGGCGATCTACTTCCTCTTCAGTCGCCGCGACTGCGAGGACTACGCCCAGCGCTTTGCCTTGATGCGACCGAAGCTCATCAAGGACAAGGCGGTCCTACAGCACATCGACACGGTGGTGGAGAACTACCTCAGCCAGATGCGCCTGGAGGACCGCGAACTGGACCAGGTGCAGCAGATCGCCTCGCTGGCGCGGCGCGGCATCGGCTTCCACCACGCCGGGCTGTTGCCGATCCTCAAGCAGCTCGTCGAGGTGCTGTTCAGCCAGGGCCTGATGCAGGTCGTCTTCGCCACCGACACGCTGGCCCTCGGCGTCAACATGCCGGCGCGCACCGTCGTCATCGGCCGCATGACCAAGTGGGACGGCCGCCGTCGCCGGCCGCTGACCCCGAACGAGTTCCAGCAGATGGCGGGCCGCGCCGGCCGCCGCGGCATGGACGCCCACGGCTCGGTCGTCGTCCCCTACAGCCCCTGGATGAGCTTCCGCGAGATGCTGGAGATCGCCACCGGCGAGCTGGAGCCGGTGCGCAGCTCCTTCGCGATCCGCTACAACACGGTGCTCAACCTGTGGGACCCGCCGCACGGCACGCGCGTGCGCCACATGCTCCAGCAGAGCCTGGCCCAGTTCCAGACGGCCCGCCGCATCCGCGAGATCGAGGACGCCATCATCGAGGTCGGCAAGGAGATCGACGCCGTCCCCCAGGGCTGCCTCATCGGCCTCGACGGCGATGAGCTACTCGACGACTACCGCGGCCTCAACGCAACGATCAACGCGCTGCGCGGCCGCGAGCGGCGGGTGCTGCGGGACCTCGCCACCCTCCGCCTCAACCTGGAGGAGCGCCCCTGGCCGGAGCCAAGCCGCCAGGCGCTCCGCCGCGCCTTCCGGGAACTCCCGGCCGGCACGGTGGTCCATACCCGCCGCCACGGCTGGGCCGTGTTCCTCAACCGCGGCACCGGCGGCGGGGTCGGCCTCTTTCTGACCGGCCACGCGGTGACCCTCATCCCCGAGTACCGCCAGATCGACTACCTCCCCGGCGTGCAGGCGGTGACCGTGCCGGACGAGCTGGTCCAGCTCCAGGAACCGGTCAGAGACGTCCGACCGCTCATCGGCCAGGAAGCGCTCGACCGGATCTGGGCGCAGGTCGCGGAGCTCGACCTGCCCGACCTCGAGGCGCAGATCGCCGAGCACCGCCGGCAGCTCGAGGAGCGCCTGGGCGGCGAGCGCAGCCGCCTCGAGCGGGAGCTGGCCGACTGCCGGGAGCAGTTGCAGACGCTGCGAACGACGCGCATCAACCACCCGTGCCATACCTGCCAGCGGCGCAAGGAGCACCAGAACAACCTCAAGCGCGTGGCCCAGCTCGAGCGCGAGCGCGCCGCCCTCCAGGCCGATCTGGAGCAGGAGACGGCCAGCGAGGAGGAGCGGATCCACCGCATCATCCGCGGCATCCGCGATGTCCTCCACCGCTTCGGCTACCTCCACCGCGGCTACCCGACGGCCAAGGCCGACACCCTCGCCAACGTCTTCGACACCAACGGCCTGGTCATCTGCGAGATGATCGACCGCGGCTTCTTCGACAAACTCAGTCCCGCCGACGCCGCCGAGGTCTTTTCCTGGTTCGCCTACGACCGCGACTTCCGCTTCGGCAACACCTACACGCTGCCGAACCGACTGGTCCTGCTGCGCCGCCGGCTGGACGACCTGGAGCGCGAGATCCTCGCGGCCGAGCGCGCCAACCACCTCTTCATCACCACCGGGCACAACGAGGGCTTCTACGGGGCCGTGCGTGCCTGGTGTCACGGCGCGAGCGTGTCGCGCATCCTCGAGCAGATCGAGTTGAGCGAGGGCGACCTCGTCCTCACCTTCAACAAGACGCTCGACCTGATGCGCCAGGTGCGGGAGATGCTGGCCCACGCCATGCCCGAGCACCCGCTCCGCGAGACCCTGACGCAGGCCGAGGTCTTGGTCAAGCGGGACATCGTCGCCCAGTCGCTCGCCCTCGGCTTCCTGCCGCTGGCGACGTCGGTCGCCGCCTCCGTCGACGATGACGTGGCGGTCGACGAGCAGATCATCGACCCGGTCGGCTAGCAGCCGGACCCCGGACCGGCGCCATTCCGACGCCAACGCAGCGTCCTCGGTTCGGGCGGGCCTTGTAGCCGCCGCGTGGAGCGCCGGCGTCGCACGGAGCATCGCCGGCCCCAGCTTTGGCGCGGCCTCGGTGTGGTAGGGGAGGGCCTTGTGCCCTCCCGCGATCTCCGAGGCGGCGGGCGGGGACAAGCCCTGCCCCTACCCGGGCACTGTGCAGCGGGCAGGGCGCCGTGCGACAAGCCCCTACCGAAGGACCAAGTCGCGCGTGCTCGGTAGCACTGTCGGTCGGCTCCGCGCGCACCCGGTCAGGGCGGGTCGTGCCCCGCCGCTACCCCAACGTCGCCAGCACCTCCGGGTCCACGTCATCGTCCATCGCCAGGCCGTTGATCACCGCGCTGATGCCGGTGAAGTACTGGAGCACCGCCAGTCCCTCGATGATCTGCGCGTCGCTGACCCCCAGCTTCTTCAGCCGGGCGGTGTGCACCTTCACCCCGAAGGCGTTGTTGGCCAGCGTCACCGTCGCCCGGGCCAGCCACTCCTTCAGCACCGGGTCCAGCTCCCCCTCATCCATGATCCGGGCACGGTTCTCGACCGCTGCGGCCAGCAGCCGCGGATTGTTCGCCAGCACCCGGTAGATCGCGGGCACCCGCCCGGCCCCAAAGCTGGCCTTGATCCGCGCGTACGCCTCCCGCACCGCCTCCGGCGCGTCATCCTCCGGCACCAGCTTCAGCGTCGCCATCGCCCCCACTTTCCTCTTTCTGTCACCTCGCGTGGCCGCCCGAACGTCGACCGTTACTCTACCCGCAAGCGGCGCCGAGTGGCGCGTTGACACGCTGATGTCCAATTCTCGTCGACGCCTCGTTGTAACGGATGAGGGGCCAAGCGAAGGAGCAGCGGAATGGGGTCGGTGGGGGAGATCACGGATGAGCGCCAGGCGGCCGAACACGAGGCCGCGCTCGTAGCCGCCGCGCGCGAGGATCCAGCGGCGTTCGGCGTGCTGTACCAGGCGTACCTGCCCCGCGTCTACCGCTTCCCCCGAGCCCGTGCGACGACCGACGCGGAGGCCGCCGACCTGACCCAAGAGGTCTTCGTCAGGGCGCTGGCCGCCATCCTCCGCTACCGTGAGCGTGGCCTCCCCTTCGCCGCCTGGCTCTTCCGCATCGCCCGCAACGTCGCCACCGACGCCGCCCGGCGCCGCCGCCCGACCGTCTCCTGGGAGCACGTCCCGGAGCCGGAGCACCCCGCCCACCCCGCGGACCCTGCCCGTGCCGCGCTCGACCGGGAGGCGATGGAGCGGCTGCGGGCGCTCATCGCCGCGCTGGACGAGGAGAAACGCGACCTGCTGGCCCTGCGCATCGGCGCCGGACTGAGCATCCGTGAGATCAGCGCCACCGTGGGGAAAAGCGAGGCGGCCGTGCGCAAGCAACTCGCCCGCACGCTCGCGACCTTGAAGGACCAGCACGATGCATGACACCATCCGCGACCGGTACCACGACCTCCTGGGGCGACGACCCCCACCCGACCGTGGCGCGCCTGCTGGCCGACCTCGACGCGCTGCTGCGAGCACCGGCACCGCCCGCGTGGCTCGCTGAGCGCATCACCCGGGTGGCCGCCCGCGCTGCGGTGGACGCCGGACTGCCGGGAGCCACCACGCGCGACGGCTGTGAGAGTCCTGGGCTCACCCTACCCTCGCGGACCAGGCGAGCGCCCCATACCTGCCGCCGCGGCGCGCGTGGCCGCGCCAACTCAGCGGGCTCGCAGCCGCCGCGCTCGTGGTGGCGCTCGTCGGCCTGTTCGTCTCGGCGCTCCTGTCTGGCCAGCGTGGCGGCGACGGGACGCCGGTGCCCGGGACGGTCGCCGACACGGCCGCAGCCACGCCGCAGCCCTGGGTGGGGTGGGCCCTCGCGCCCGCGGCGCGCCGAGCGTATGAGGCGGGGCGCGGTGTCCCCGTGAACTTGACCAAGGAGATCCACGGCTTCGCGGTGACGCTGCGCTGGGCCTACGCCGACCTGGAGCGGGTCTTCGTCTACTACACCGTCGAGGGGCCGCCCGACCACTCCTTCAGCAGCTTCGTCATGAAGGATACCGTCACCACGTTGGAAGGCGTGCCACTCCGCGCGCGCGGCGCCCTCCCGCTCGACTTGCGCGACGGCGTGGCCCACTACCTGGCCCAGTACGGCCCGCCCCCAGGCGCGATCTCGGTCCCGAAGATCACCCTCCGGTTCCACGCCCCCGGCCTGACCGCGTACGAGGACGTCGACGCCATCGACGGCACCCCGCCGCCGTACCCTGGCGCCGTCGTCGGCACGCCCGAGATTGGGGGAGATCCCGGGTGGCGGGGAATTCCGGTCCCGGACGAATCGGATACCCAGATCGCCGTCTACTACGGCCCCGGCGACCCCATGCAGTTCGTCGTCGTCCCCGGCGCGATCGACTTCGAGTTCACCGTCCCGATCGACGCGCCGACGCGGCCCGGCCCGGCGACTCCCCCGCCCCCACGGCGTTGCCGACCATCGAGCCAGGTACCCCGCTCCCCAACGAGGTCGTCGGCGCGATGAAGGCCGCGCTCGACTATGCGCGCACCTCGCTCGGCGCGGTCGCAGCGCGCGTCACGGCCACCGAGTCCATGACCCTCGAGGACGCGCTCGGCGAGCAGGTGCGGTACGCGGGCAACCGCATGCCGGAGTGGGACCAGAGTGACCGCGGGCGGATGGTCTGGCTGGTGCGCATAGAGGCCGACCGATTCGTCGGACCGGACGGGGCGCCCCTGTGCCAGAGCTGTGCGAGTACCACCACCGCCCTCCTGACGGTCGATGCCCGGAGCGGCGGAATCCTGTGGTCCGCCGTCGGCACCGCCGAGCGTGGGGAGCAGATCTTCCCGACCGGCCCGCGCGGAGAGGACCCGGACCGCGCCCGCGAGCGACCCAGCGAGGACGCGATGGTTGCCGCCGCGCTCGAGCACCTGCGCGGGGCCGACGCCATCGCCGGGGGCGACCCCGAGGTTGTCTTCGCGCAGCCGATGGCGGCCGGGGACATCTCTCGCCTGATCGGGATCGGCAACTACTCACCTATCTGCTGGCGGCCGATGTATCTGGTCGTCCTGCACGGCGAGTTCGATGCGGCTCGACTGGCGCGGGAACACCCCTGGGATCACAGTTGACGGAGCTGCGGCGCTGTCCGGCGCTGGCCCTCACGACGTCGCGCTCGCCTTCGACCAGGCGCACGGCCACCCCGGCGACGTCGCGGGCATTCTGATTAGCCGCGATGGGACCGCGCTGGCACCGCTCCTCAGCGACGTACCAGGTGATCCCAACGGCGCTGATGGGGTCAACGAGGCGGGAGGGGAGTACGTCTTCTGCGAGGACGTCACCCTCCCCCGCCCCGGCATACCCTGGCGGGAGGGACGCTCCCCGCCACCGGCGGTCAGCCTTCGCCCCTGCTGGCGCAGGGGCGGAAGGCTACCCCTCCATCTCCCGCGCCATGTACTGGTGCTCAATGTTCCCCATCATGAAGCGGGACCCGATGGGGCGGAACCCGAGGGACTCATAGAAGCTGAGCGCGTGGGTCTGGGCATTCAGGGTGACCAGCCGGCTCCCCTGCTCACGGGCGAGGCGCAGCAGGTGCTCCATCACCGCGCGGCCGACCCCTCGGCCCCGGTAGGACTTGCGCACCGCCACCCAGACGATCTGCCCCTCGTCACCGTAGAAGGTGATCCGGCCGGTGCCGACCGTCTCGCCATCCAGCGCCGCCAGGACGTGGAAGCTGTAGCGGTCGTCGGGGTCGTCGCGGACATTGCGGGTCAGATGCTGCTCCACGACGAAGACCTCATGCCGGATCGCGTAGACCTCGGCCATCTCGGCCAGGGACGTCACGACCCAGGTGCGGATCCCTTCCCTACCGGACTCGGTCTCCGCCTCCCCCTGCAACACCGTCATCGGTGTCCTCCAAACCGAGACGCCGGGAGACGGCTGCCAGCGCTGCTGCCCGCTCGTTCACCCAGCGGACCCACTCATCGTGCGCGGCCGCCGCGCGGGTGCGGGCCTTGGCGACCTCCCGCGCCCCGGTCCCACCGAGCATCTCACGTGCCGCGATGGCGTCGGCCGGTGTCAGCGGCGGCGGTGTCGCCACGAGGATCGGGGAGAAGCGTCCCCACTCCTCGGGCGTCAGGTCCGGGAGGTCCTTGCCCTCAGCGACGCAGTACGCCACCACCCGGCCGACGATCTCGTGCGCCTCACGGAACGGCAGGCCCTGCCGCACCAGGTGGTCGGCCACGTCGGTGGCGAGCGTGAAGCCCTCGCCCGCCGCGGTCAGCATCCGCTCGGTGCGGAACCGCGTCGTGCGCAGCATCGGCGGCAGCACACGCAGGATGAGCACGACGGTGTCGACCGTGTCGAAGGCACCTTCCTTGTCCTCCTGCAGGTCCTTGTTGTACGCGAGCGGCAGCCCTTTCCCGACCGTGAGCATGCCCAGCAGGTGGCCGTACACCCGCCCCGTCTTGCCCCGGATCAGCTCCGCCACGTCCGGGTTCTTCTTCTGGGGCATGATGCTGCTGCCGGTCGCGAAGGCGTCATCCAGCTCGATGAAGCCGAACTCGCTGCTCGACCAGAGCACGATCTCCTCGGCCAGGCGCGACAGGTGAAGCATGATCAGCGCGCAGGCGCTGAGCAGATCGACCACGAAGTCGCGGTCGGAGACGGCATCGAGGCTGTTGGTGCACACGCCGTCGAAGCCGAGCACCTCGGCCACGTACGCCCGGTCGATCGGGTAGGTGACCCCGGCCAGCGCCCCGGCGCCGAGCGGCGAGAGGTTGACCCGGCGGTAGGCGTCGCGCAGGCGGTCCAGGTCGCGGAAGAGCATTTCGACGTAGGCGAGCATGTGATGCGCCAGCAGCACCGGCTGCGCCCGCTGCACGTGGGTGTAGCCCGGCATGATCGCGTCGGGGTGACGCGCGGCAATCTCCAGCAGGGCGGCGATGGTGTCGTTCAGGCCCGCAGCGATCTGCAGCAGCGCCTCGCGGGTCCAGAGCCGGAAGTCGAGCGCGACCTGGTCGTTGCGGCTGCGCGCGGTATGCAGGCGCCCGGCCGCCGGGCCGATGATCTCGTGCAGGCGGCGCTCCACGCTGAGGTGGATGTCCTCATCCGCCGGCCGGAACTCGTGCTCGCCCCGCAGGATCTCCCCCAAAATCTGGCGCAGCCCCTGCTCGATCCGCTCGGCATCGGCGGCCGGGATGATCGCCTGCCGCGCCAGCATCCGGACGTGGGCGATGGAGCCCATGATGTCGTGTCGTGCCAATCGCCGGTCGAACGTGATCGAGGCGTTGAGCTCGTCGACCAGCGCATCGGTCGGGCGGCTGAAGCGCCCGCCCCAGAGCTTGCGCGCCGCGGCCCCAGGCTGCGACTCAGTCACGCGGTCCCTCCCCACGTCCCAGCGGCCGCCCCGCGGCCGTCGTATCCCCTTAGGAAACCGTCTCGACCACCGGCTCGGCGGGTGCTGGCGCCGGCGCCAGCACCCGCCCCGCCTCGTCCACCGCCACCACACCCGGGCGGAACACCTCGTCCACCGCCAGGCGCCCCTCGGCCAGCAGCACGCGCTGGAGCGCGACGATGGCCGCGACCAGCATGCCGTCATCCGGCTCGCGCGTCGTGAGGCGCTGGAGCGCCAGACTCGGGCGGACCAGCGCGCGCACGACCGGGTTATCCATGTGACCGGCGGACCACTTGATGAACTCGTAGGCCACCGCCGCGATGAGCGGCACCAGCGCGATGCGCGACACCACCCGCCAGATGAACGGCGGCCGCCCGAGCAGCGTGAAGATCAGGATCGACAAGAGCACGACGATCAGGAGGAAGCCCGTGCCGCAGCGCGGATGGCTGATGCTGTGGCGGCGCACGTGCTCGACGTCCAGCGGGTCGCCGGCCTCATAGGCGTTGATCACCTTGTGCTCGGCGCCGTGGTAGCCGAAGACGCGGCGAACGTCCTTGAGCCGCCCCAGGAACAGCATGTAGCCGATCAACAGCGACAGCCGGAGCGCCCCTTCTACCAGGTTGCTCACGACCGAGCTGGCAATGTACCGGTCGATGAAGCCGACGACCGCCAGCGGCGCCACGAAGAAGAGGGCGATCGAGAAGAGGATTGAGACTGCGACGGTGCCCCAGAGCGCCGCCCCGGTGAGCGTGTCGGCCCCCTCCTGTTGCTGGTCCGCCAGCTTCCCCTCGGTCAAGCCGACGTTGGCGGAGAAGACCAGGGCGCGGATGCCCAGCACCATCGTGTCCCAGAGCATGAAGACACCGCGCACCAACGGCAGCGGCCGCGCTCGGTTCGCCCAGCTCCCCGCGTCGAGCGGCTCGTAGTAGACGGCGACCTCACCGCTCGGCGCGCACACGGCGACGGCCATGTCGTGGCGACCGCGCATCATGACGCCCTCCAGGACCGCTTGCCCGCCGTAGGAAGTTCGATCCGACATGGCCGTTCCTACCAGTTCCGCCTGCCGCCCGATCGATATGCCCGGTGATTGTATCAGAGGCACGGCCGCGGCCCGGCTGGGCCGGCGGACGCCGGGTGCGCTACCGCCGTGTCTCGCGCTCGCGCCGGCCGGAGAGCGTCTCGCTCAGCCGCTCGAGCAGTGGCCGGTCCCGGTCGCGCACCTGCAGGTCGCTCATGAGCCCCATCCCCTGGATCCGGATGGTCGGGCCGCCGAGCGCGTGCCGATCCCCGCCGATCCGCTCGTCCTTCTGGCTGCTGAGGAACATCTGGGCGTCCACGACCACCGTCGCGCCCTCAGGCACGTAGATCTTCACGCTGGCCATGATCGCGGTGACGTGCACCAGCAGCTCGTCCCCAACGATCTCCGCCTCACGCAGGTCGACCGTGCAGTCCCCCATGACCGCGACGACGTCGAGCCGCCCCTCGGCGCGCCACGGCCCGAGCCGCTTGGCCTCGCCGAGCACGGCCTGCACCCGGGTAACGGCCGGTCCCGGGGCCGCAACCGCCGAGGTGCCGGCGACATCCCGCGTGAGCGCGGCCAGCTCCTGCCGGGTCCGAGCGGTCAGGGCGGCCTCGGTCCGGTTCAGCAGCTCATCGGTCGTCAACCGGCCCTCGACGGTCGCCCTGCGAAGGGTCGCGATCGCTCGCTCACGGTCGGCATCACTGGCGAGGACGTCATCTTGCATCGGGTCACTCCTGTCACTCACGCCGAGACGGAGCGCCGCCGGAGGGAGTCTCCGCTGTCCGCGCGGATGGATTATACCGAGGGGTTCGCGGCACGGCGCCGGGCACCGACGCACCTGCTGCCGCCCGCGGCCGCGCTTGCCCACCCCGCGGCGCGGTGCTATGCTGACCCCGCGTCGCCACACGAGCATCAGGGCCGGCGCGGGGTGACTTGGAGGATGGGATGCGAGCGGAGCCACTGATCTTCGAGCTGAGCAAGCCGGGTCGGCAGGGCGTATCCATGCCGCCCCTGGACGTGCCCGAGGCCGAGCTGCCGGCCGAGCTGTGCCGGGACAGCCTCCCCCTGCCAGAGGTCAGCGAGATCGACGTGATCCGGCACTACACGCGGTTGTCCCAGCTCAACCACGCCGTCGACATCGGGTTCTACCCGCTCGGCTCGTGCACCATGAAGTACAACCCGAAGATCAACGAGCTGGCCGCGCGGCTGCCTGGGTTCGCCCAGATCCATCCCCTCCAGGACGAGGCGACCGTCCAGGGTGCGCTGGAGCTGATGTACGAGCTTCAGCACTACCTGGCCGAGATCAGCGGGTTCGACACGGTGACCCTGCAGCCGGCCGCCGGTGCGCACGGCGAGCTGACCGGTATCCTCATCGCGCGCGCCTACTTCGCGAGCATCGGCGACACCGGCCGCACCACCGTCCTCGTCCCCGACTCGGCGCACGGCACCAACCCGGCGACCGCGGCGATGGCGGGCTACAAGGTGGTCACCATCCCGTCCGACGCACGCGGCAACGTCGACATCGAGCGGCTGCGGGCCGCGGTCGGCCCCGACACCGCCGCCCTCATGATCACGAACCCCAATACGCTCGGCCTGTGGGACGAGAACATCGACGAGGCCATCCGGATCGTGCATGAGGCCGGCGGCCTGGTCTACAACGACGGCGCCAACTTCAACGCCATCCTCGGGATCGCCCGGCCGGGCGACCTCGGGTTCGACATCATGCACTTCAACCTCCACAAGACCTTCTCGACCCCCCACGGCGGCGGCGGCCCCGGCGCCGGCCCGGTGGGCGTCAAGCAGCACCTGGCGCCGTTCCTCCCCGGCCCGGTCGTCACCCGGCATGAGGGTGAGACGCCGGAGTACCGCTGGTCCTGGCCGGAGCGCTCGATCGGCAAGATCCACTCGTTCCACGGCAACTTCGGCATGCACGTCCGGGCCTACACCTATATCCGCATGCATGGCGCTGAGGGGCTGCGACAAATCAGCGAGGATGCGGTCCTGGCGGCCAACTACCTCCAGGCACGGCTTCGGGATCGCTACCACATCCCCTACGACCGGCCGTGCATGCACGAGTTCGTCGCGTCGGCCGTGCGCCAGAAGCAGCACGGCGTGCGTGCGCTCGACATCGCGAAGCGGCTGCTCGACTTCGGCGTCCACCCGCCGACGATCTACTTCCCGTTGATCGTCGACGAGGCGCTCATGATCGAGCCGACCGAGACGGAGAGCATCGAGACGCTCGACTACTTCATCGACGCGATGCGCCAGATCGCGGACGAGGCCGAGCGGAACCCGGAGTACGTCCACAGCGCGCCGCACGAGACCTTCTTCAAGCGGCTGGACGAGGTGCGCGCCAACCGCCAGCTCAACCTGCGCTGGGTCCCGCCCACGGACGCGCAGGAGGCTGCGGCCGACTGAGCCAGGCTGCCACGAGACGCATCGCCAACGCGTTTGGAACCCCGCCGGGGCGCGCGCTCTGCGCGCCCCGCGTCGTGTCCGCGCCGGGACCGGTCGGCGTGCCGCGCTAGGCGGATCGCTCCTCGACCCAGAGGGAGGTCAGGATCCCGCCGGCCAGGATGAGCCCGGCACCGCCCGCACCCACCAGCGCAAACCCTCCCCGCGGCAGGAGCAGGCCGCCCGCGAGCGCGCCGAGCACGTAGCCGAGCTGCACCACCGCAGCGCGCAGGGCCATGAGCGTCCCGCGGTGCGTGGGCGACTGCTGGAGGCCGAGCGCACTCGACGTCGCGCCGCGCACGCCCTGGCTGAGGCCGAAGCCGGTGAGCAGCGTCACGGTCACGGGCAGCGCCGTCGGCCGGCCGAGGGCGACCAGGAGCAACGCCGCGGACACGGCCGCCGCGCTCAGCACCACGGTCGGCAGGCGCCGCCCGCGCCCCAGCCGGTGCGCCAGCAGGCTCCCGGCCACGAACCCCAGCGCGGTCAACGCCAGCAGCGGGCTGGCCAGGCCGGCGCTCAGCCCGTAGTGGGAGATGTAGAACGCGCCGAGGAAGGTCAACGTACCGGCCCAGCCCGTGTAGGCCGTCAGCTCCCCGATGACCCACGACACCGCCGAGCGATCGCGCAGCAGGCCACGGAGTGACCCGCCCTGCGCCCCCTGCGTCCGGGCGAGGGCCCACTGGGGCCGCGGCAGGCGCAGCGCAAAGCCGAGCCCGACGAGGCTGAAGGCCAGGGGCACGCCGAGGAAGCTGGCGCGCCACGAAAAGACATCGGCCAGGAGACCGATGAGGGGCAGGCCGACAACCCACGCCAGCGGCTGCCCGATCGTCACCATGCCGATGGCCCACGCGCGGCGCTCCGGGGCGAAGTAGTCGCCCACCGCGGCATAGCCCATCGAGAGGAGGGCCGCCACGCCCAGCCCGCCCACCGCCTGGGCAAGCAGCAGGAGCGGAAACGTGGGGGCCAGCGCGCTCGCCAGCGCCGCCAACCCGACGCCCACCAGCCCAACTACCAGAAGGGGCTGCCGTCCCAGGCGCTCCGAGACGACGCCGACGAACGGCGCCACGATCGCCGACACCAGCGCCGACGCCGTGCGAAGCTGCGCCGCGGTCGACACCGACACGCCGAAGGTGGCCGCAATGTCGACCACCAGGGGGCTGATGATCACGACCCCGGTCTGGTTGACGATCATGGTGACGATCAGCGCCCGCAGGATCCCCCATTCGCTCGCGACGCGACCGCTCACCCCTCGCTGACTCACCCCACGCGTCAACCCGGCACCTCGCCCCCCGTGTCGCCCGGCACAGTATGGCACATCGCCCCGCCCGCCGTCCTCAGGTGGTCCGAATCCTGCAACGGTCAACGGCGAGCCGCGCCCCCTGGGGTCTACTGGCGCGACGCCAGGCACGCGGCGGATGCGGTCATGATGGGATGTAGAGAGGAGTTCGCGATGGACAAGCAGCGACTCATCGACGGGCTGAACCAGGACCTGGCCGCTGAGCTGGCGGCGATCATCCAGTACCTGCACTTCAGCGCCACCGTCACGGGTCCCGACCGCTTGCAGCTCCAGGGGTTCTTCGCGGGGGAGATCCCGGACGAGCTCGGCCATGCGACGTTCCTGGCCAACAAGATCGCCGCGCTGGGCGGCAAGCCGACCGTCGAGCCGCGCCCGGTCAAGACCGCGACCGACGCCCGGCAGATGCTCGAGCTGGCGCTCGAGGCCGAAAAGCAGGCCATTCGCGACTACACCGAGCGGGCCAGGCAGGCGGAAGAGT
Organism: Sphaerobacter sp.; assembly: GCA_029961075.1. GTDB lineage: Bacteria > Chloroflexota > Chloroflexia > Thermomicrobiales > Thermomicrobiaceae > Sphaerobacter. The sequence continues at coordinate 42,939 of JASBVL010000012.1, read as the reverse complement.
TCGGCGACATCGGCTTGAAGGTGCAGCTCGAGAACCAGATCCTCGACGAGACCCAGCACAAGGAAGAGCTCGAGAAGCTCCTGGCCAAGCAGCCGGCGGCCGTCTAGCCCCAGAACGACAGGGACCACATGGCGCGGCGGGCCGGGCGGCCCGCCGCGCCATGTGGTGGGGCCGGGCTCACTCGCCGTACAGCCGCCGGTAGTGCTGGTAGTTGACGTACACCCGCCGGACGTAGGTGTACGTCTCGGGATAGGGGATCATCTCGGTGAAGACGTCGGGGTCCTCGCCCCCCGGCGCAGCCAGCCACTCCGTCACCGGCGCGTCTCCCGCGTTGTAGGCGGCGAGCGCCGCCGGCAGATTCCCACCGAATCGCCGGAGCCGCTCGGCCAGGTAGTACGCCCCGAACTCCAGGCTCACCTCCGGCCGGAGGAGGTCATGCGGCTCGAAGTTCGTCCGTCCCAGGCGGCGGGCGATCTCCTGGCCCGTCGCCGGCACGATCTGCGCCAGGCCCACCGCCCCGGCCGGGGAGCGGGCGTTGGGGTTGAAATCGCTCTCCTGCATCACCAGCGCGACCAGCAGCAGTGGATCGACCGCCTGACGCCGCGCCGCCTCCCACACGATCTCGCGATACGGAATCGGATAGCGAAGCCGCTCCAGGACGGCAGGCACCGGCGGGTCACTCGCCCCCGCCGCGTCGACCACGCGCGCCACCACCCGGGCCGCTGCCGCCGTCTCGCCCCGCGCCGCCAGCGTCGCCGCCAGCGCCACCAGCCGCGGCGCATCGGCCGCGTACGCCTCCGCCAGCGCCTGAATCTCCCAGCCGGCCTCCTGCACCATGCCGGCGTCGAGCAGCGTCACGGCCCGCAGGAAGCCGGGGTCGCTCTCCACCGCGGCGCGCTCCATCGTGACATCGACCCCCTGTGCCTGGAACCACGGCGCCACCGCCGCCCACAGCTCGGGCCCGGCGGAGCCAGCATCCGGCGCCGCCCGGGGTGTCGTCAGGGCGGCCAGATCCGGCTCGCCGCGCCGGCGTTCGCGCGCCCGCAGCCCGTAGTAGTCGTTCGGGTCTGCCCGCGCCGCCGCCTCCCAGACCGCCTGGGCGCCCGCGTCGTCACCGGCCGCCGCTCGGGCCTTGCCCAGCCAGAAGAGGACGCGTGCGTCGCCACCGGCCGACCAGGCGCGCAGGGCCGCGCCAACGTCGCCCGCCACGTAGGCGATCAGCCCGAGCCGGAAGCGCGCCTCGGCCGCGGCCTCCGACTCCGGGTAGCGCACCCGGAGGGCCTCATAGGCGGCGCGGGCGCCCGCGGCGTCGCCCGCCTCTTCCATGAGCCGCGCCGCCTGGAGCAGGGCTTCGGCGGCCAGCGGACCATCCGGCTGCCGTCGCGCCACCTCGCGCAGATCCTCGACACCGCCCGCGACGTCTCCAGCACGGGCGCGACTCAGACCCCGGTAGTACCGCGCGCGCTCGCTGGCCCCGCTCCCGTCCAGGGCCGCGGTCAGCGCGGCGATCGCCTCCGGGTACCGGCCAGCGTGGTAGAGCGCCAGCCCGCGCTCCTCGGCTGGCACGGCGTCGGCCGCGCTCATCGCGGCCAGGGCGTCGACCGCCTGCGCGGCGTAGGGGCTGTCAGGCGCGGCCGCCGCCGCAGCTCGCAGGTCGCGGACGGCCTCGTCGCGTCGGCCCTGCTGCTGCGCGATCTGGCCCGCCTGGTACAGCAGCTCCGCCCGGTAGGTGGGGATGGTCGCGAGGTCCAGCAGGCGCCGAGTCGTCGCCAGGTACCCGTCACCGTCCCCCGCTTCCGCCTGGATCTCCCGCGCCAGCTCGAGCGCGGCCACCTGCGTGCGCCGGGCCGTCGGCTGCTGCGCGATCTCCAGCGCCTGCTGCAGCGCCTCCTCCGTGCGCCCGGTCTGACGAAGCAGCGGGACGATATGGAGACCGGCATAGGGTGCGATATCGGGCTTGTGCGCCGCGGCCTGGCGGTACATGGCCAGCGCGGGCTCAGGCTGGCCCAGCGCCTCCAGCGCGGCACCAGCCGCGAGACAGGCGGCAGCGGCGCTCTCGGGCGGGGGATCGTTCCGGAGCACGCCGGACAGCGTGTCGAGCGCTGCCTGGGGCTGCCCGCTAGCCAGCAAGGCGCGGCCCCGCAGGAGTGCCGCGGCGTCGCCCTGCGCCGCGATGGCCCCCGCCACGTCGGCTGCTCCCACGGCATCCCCCTCGGCCAGCCGCTGCCGGGCGGCCGCCAGCACAGTGGCTTCCGGCTCATCGGCCCAGCCGGCGCCGCCGGGCGACACCGCCGGCCCGCGGGCCGGCGTGTTCATCGACACGATAACTGCAACGACAAGGACGAACAGTGATACGAGGTACAGCGGGGTCCGCGCCATCGACGCTCCGTGCTCGGACGAGGCGAGTCAGTACCATTAGACTAACCAATCGCCACGACCGCGACAAGCCGAGCGCGACCGCCCCGGCCCAGCACCCCGTCAGGCCACGCCGCCGCGCCCCGCTTGCTCCCGGATGAACGTCTCCGCCCGCTTGAGCGCGTGGGTGAGCGTCTGCTGCTGGAGGGCCAGGGTCAGGTCGCCGCGGGTTCGCTCCAGCACACCGCGTACCATGTCGGTGGTCCGCCGCAGCCCGCCGGTCACCGCATCGGGGTAGTCGACCGACACGAGCACCCCGTAGATCTCGTCCATCACGCCCAGGATCTCCTCGGCCCGCGCCAGATCGCCCCGCCGCATGGCATCGAGGCAGTGGCGCCGGAACTCCCCGGCGGCCTCCCCCAGCCCATTCAGGTAGACCGCGTCCTCCACGCCCAGTGCCTCCGGGTCCGGGACGCCGCGCCCGCTGAGGACGCCCAGCGTGATGCGCGCCTCGGCATACTCCTTCTGGGCGTCCTGGACGTAGCCGGACCAGTAGATGCTGGGGTACCCGGCCAGATGGTTCACCAGCGCGTCTTTCAGGCTCGCCGCCTCCGCCAGCAACTCCTCGGCCAGATCGAACTCGTTGCGGTGCACCGCGCGCACCGCGTTCGCGCTGAGGCGAATGATCTGCCGTGTCTCGGCCAGCGCGCGCTCGCGCGCCGCGTTGACCCCCTCCAGTCGCTCGAGCACCGCCTCACCGATGGCCGCGATTCGGTTCCCGGCTGTCTCCACGAGTCGCTCACCTTCCCCTGCGCCCGCCGGCCACCCGCACCGCGCCCGCCCCCTCACCGCGTCAGCCGCGCGATGCGCCGGTAGAGGTGCCCAAAGCGCGCGAGCTGGCGCTCGACGTCCTTCGCCGACCGCACCGTACTCCCGCCCAGGCGCTCGGCGAGGCGCCAGGCGATGACCATGCGCACCACGTCCGGGTTGTCCGTCTCCGGGAAGTCGTCGAAGAGATCCTCTACCGGGTGCGCTGTCTCCTGCGCGCCCTGGGGCGGCTCCGCCGCCTCGGCCGCACCATTGACCCGTCGTCCGCCGCGCACCAGGACCCAGCCTAGGACGACCAGCGCGATCGTCGCCAGCGCCGGCACCACGCGTCGATCCATGGAACACCTCCGCGCTCCCCCGGGACGGGCGCTCTCCGCGGCCGGCCCGGCGTGCCCAACATCGTCGGCGCGGCACTCCGCGGGATCGGTGCCGCTGATGCCGAATGCTAATGCCTGATGCCGCACTCCGCTACGTTCTCCAGTCGGTGCGCACCCGGCAGCGGCGCGCGCCGTTCCCCGACGATCCCGTTGTTGTGCTACAATGTGACCGATCCCGACGCGGGGCGATCCTTTGGTTTGCGTGGGATCGTCGGGAGCGACTGACGGGAATCCTGCATACGTACGCGGACTCACGCCCTCGTAGCTCAACGGACAGAGCACTTGGCTTCGGACCAAGGGGTTGGGGGTTCGAATCCCTCCGAGGGTACGACGAGTGGAGGGGCTCGCCCCTCCACTCTTGCTTTTCCCCCCGGCTCCCGGCTGCCCGCGCCGTGCTATCATGCCGGGCGACTGATCGAGGCAGGCAGAAGCGGAGGCGTGCATGCGCGCGGTGGTCATCTCCGTCGGCTCCGAGTTGATCGACGGGTTTCTCACCGACACGAACGCGACCTACCTCGCGCAGGAGATGGCCGCGCTCGGCATCGAGCTCGTCGGCGTCAGACAGGTGGGCGACTCGATGCCCCGCATCGTCACGGAGCTGCGCCGTGCCTGGGAAGACGCCGAGCTGATCGTCACCACCGGCGGCATCGGCCCTACCGAGGATGACCTGACCCGCGAGAGCATCGCCGCCCTCCTCGGCGAGGAGGTGCGCGCCGATCCGGACCTGCTGCAGACCATCGCCAACTACTTCGCCTCCCGCGGCCTGACCATGCCCGAGCGCAACGCCAAGCAGGCATGGCTGATCCCGTCGGCTGAGCCGCTGGCGAACCCGATGGGCACCGCCCCGGGGTGGTTCGTGCGGCGCGACGGCCACGTGGTGGTCAGCATGCCCGGCGTCCCCCGCGAGATGATGCGCATGTGGCGCGAGCAAGTCGTACCCCGTCTCGCCCCCTACCTCGGGGATCGCGTCGTCGTCGCCCGCACGCTCAAGACGATCGGGATCGGCGAGTCGGCCGCCGAGCGCCTGATCGTGGACATCATCCAGCGCGGCTACCCGATCATCGGGACCTACGCCAAGGACGACGGCGTACATATCCGCATCACCGCCAGCGCGCGCGAGCGCGCCGCGGCCGAGGCGGCCGTGGAGGCGACCGAGCGGGAGATCCGTGAGCTGCTCGGCGAGTACATCTACGGGGAGGATGACACCAGCCTCGGCGCCGCGATCCTGGCGCCCCTGGTCGCGAGCGGCCACACCCTGGCGGTGGTGGAGGACGGGAGCGGCGGCCGCACGGCGGCCCTGCTGGCGGAGGAGCCCGCGGCCATCGTCGCCTACGACGGCGGGGTCGTGCGCGCCTTCGAGCATGCCGCGGCCCAGGCGGGCATCGACCCCCACGCGCCCGACGGCCCGGTGGCCCTGGCCGAGCGCGAGGCGGTCGCGATTCGCGACTCCTTCCGCGCCGACTACGGCCTCGCCATCGCCGTTCGCCTGACCGCCGGCGCGACGCTGGACGACACCCGCGGCGAGGTCGCCCTCACGCTCGTGGGCCCGGAGAGGACCCACCGGCGGCAGCACGAGGTCAAGGGAATCCCGCGCGAGATCCGCCGACGCGCGGGGCTCTGGACCGCCGAGTTCCTCTGGATGACCTTCCGCTCAGAGCTTGGCGGCCGGGGCTGACTCCCGCGTCTCCGGGATGCGCTGCCAGCTCACGCGCAGGCCGAAGCGTCGCGCCCGCCAGGCCACGCCCACCGGGTACCCGCACATCTTGGCCACATCCCCGACGAGCCGGAGCAACGGCGCCAGCGCCGCGGCCAGCAGCAGATCCCGGGCCGGCAGCTCGGCGCGCCGCCGCCAGAGCCGCAGCCAGGGCCGTCGCATGTACAGCACGGCCCCCAGCGCCGCGGCCCGCGTGACCCGCGGGTACCGGCCGGACAGCGCCAGCGGCACGAGGAGCCCGTACGTCAGGTAGCGCGCCGCGTGGCGCCGGGCGAACAGCCCGGCCTTCCCGTCGCCGCGGGCATAGCGGAAGTACTGATGCCAGTAGGCCCGTAGCGAGGTCCGCGGCCGGAACCAGACGAAGGCCGACGGCTGGAACATGAAGCGCGCCCCCGCGCGGCGCAGGCGCAGGTCGAAGATCAGGTCCTCGCAGTAGTCCAGCCACTCCGGGTACTGGATGCCGGCCAGGTACCAGGAGCGCCGGAAGGCCACCGACCGGCTCGACGGCAGGAACCGGCGCCCATCGATCTCCCCCTCGTCGGGCAGCGTCGTCGCCGCCAGGGCGAGCTCGAAGCGGCTGCGGGGGTCGGCCCGGAAGAAGCCGCTCACCACGTCGGGCTGCCAGCCCGCGCGCGTGAACGGCTCAGTCAGCCGCTCCAGCCAGGCGGGGTCCAGCCGGACCCCGGCGTCCGTGACCGCCACCAGATCGCCGGTCGCCCGCGCCAGCGCGTGGTTGCGCCCCTGGGAGATCGTCGCGCCGGGCGCCTCCAGGGTCCGCAGCGGCAGCCGCGCCTCCCATGCGCGCAGGCGCGCCACGGTCCCGTCGCGGGAGCCGCCGTCGACGACGATGACCTCGTCCGGCGGTTGCGTCTGCTCGGCGATCGAGGCCAGCACCTCGTCGATCGTGGCCGCCTCATCCTTGACCGTCAGCACCAGGCTGACGGACGGCCGGCTAGATCCACCCATCGGGATGCTCCCGTTCGAACGCGGCGAGCAGCTCGTCCTGGCGACGCAGCATCGCCTCCCGCTCGCCCGGCCCGCGATCGTCGTAGCCAGCGAGGTGCAGCAGGCCATGCAGCGCGAGGTAGGCGATCTCACGCTGCACCGAGTGGCCCGCATCGGCCCCCTGCTCCGCCGCGGTGTCGTAGGAGACCGCGACATCGCCCAGGTATCGCCCCTCGGGCTCATCGATATCCGCGGGGAAGGTCAGCACGTCCGTTGGGTCGGGGAGCCCCATGAAGCGGCGGTGCAGGTCGGCGATCTCCGGGTCACTGCAGATCCACAGCCCCAACTGCCCGCTCAGCCCCTCCACCTCGGCGGCGAAGGCCAGCAGCGCCCGCAGCCGCTCCAGAGGCAGCGGCGGCGCGCCCGGGCTCACCATCACCTCGACCCTCAGGGCATGCTGCTCGGGCATGGGCTACGACGCCACCTCGGTCGCTGCCGCTTCCGGCCGCGGCGACGGCTCGGCCACGCGCCGCAACTCCGGATACTCGATCCGCGGGTGGTAGATCCCCTCCAGGATCGAGATGAAGGTCTGCCGGACCTGCTCGATCTGCTTCAACGTCAGGTCGCACTCGTCGAGCTGCCCGTCGTCCAGCCGCTCGCGGATGACGCGGTCGACGATCTCGGCGAGCCGCGTCGAGTGCCGCTCCCCGCCGCTCTGGCCGTCCGCGCTCTCGTCGAACAGCCGGCCCGCCTGTGCCGCCGCCCGGACCGCGGCCTCCACGCTGTCGGCCAGCATGATCACGCCCGCCTCTTTGGTCTGCGGGCGCGGCCCGGGGTAGCGGAAGGCCGCCTCGTCCACCTCCTCGCCGGAGGTGAGCGCGCGGTTGTAGAAGTACTTGATCAGCGTCGTGCCGTGGTGCTGCTGGATGACGTCGATGATCGGCTGAGGCAGCCGGGCCTTGCGCGCCAGGCGCACCCCGTCGGAGACGTGCTCCTGGATGATCCGGGCGCTGGTGTGCGGATCCAGCGCCTCATGCACGTTGGCGCGGTTCGCCTGGTTCTCGACGAAGAAGCTCGGGCGCAGGACCTTCCCGATATCGTGGTAGAGCACTGCGACGCGCGCGAAGAGCGGGTCGCCCCCGACCACCTCCACCGCGCTCTCGGCCAGGTTGCTCACCACGATGCTGTGGTGGTAGGTACCCGGGGCCTCCCGCGCCAGCCGGTAGAGCAGAGGCTGGTTGGGGTGCGCCAGCTCGAGCAACTGCAGGTGGGTGGTGATCCCGAACACCCGCCCGAACAGGCTGAAGGAGAGGAAGGTCAGGCTGGCCGCCAGCGCGCCGTTGACCGCCCCGTCGACCAGGAGGCTGGCGATGCGCATGGTATCCAGTTCGCCGGACACCAGCGTGAAGAGCATTGCGCTGGCCGAGGTCGCCAGCGCCACGGCCCCGCCCGCCCAGACGAACGTCGTCGTCCGGTCCGCCCGCCAGATCACCACGGCGCCGGCGACGCTGGCCAGGAAGGTGATGAAGGCGATCTCATAGGACGTGCCCGAGATGATGCCCAGGTACAGACCAATGGCGCCGCCGACCACGACCGCGACCTGGACGTCGAGCAGGATCGCCAGCAGCATCGCCGAGGCGGCTACCGGGAACATGTACCGCAGGTCGGGGTGGCTGAGCACAAACCGGCCCACCACCACCGGCACCAGTACGACCATCCCGAGCAGGACCAACTGCCGCGTCTGCCAGGGGCCGTGCGGCGCACGGTACAGGTAGAGCAGCAGGCCGCCGGTCAGCAGCGTCAACAGCCCCAGGACCCCGAAGAACTGCTGCCACGTCTCCTGCGGGGAGAGGAGCTGGAAGTACTCCAGCTTCTCCATACCCTCTCGCGTCACCGGATCGCCGTCGCGGACGATCACCTCGCCCTGCTGGACGGTCACATAGACCGGCTCAACCGACTGCGCCGCCGCCTCTCGCGCCGCCCGTGTCCGCTCCTCATCGACCACGACGTTCGCCTGCACGAACGGCCGGGCCAGGGCCGCGGCCAGTTGGCGCTCCGAGTTCGTCAGCAGGAGGCTGGCGTTGTCGAGCATGCGCTCCTTGACCTCGGCCACGTCCTCGGCCCGGATCTGGTTCATCAGGGCGCTGCGCAGCAGCCGCTCGGCCTCTTGTCGGACGCGGGTCCAACTGTCGTCGGTGAGCGCGTAGATGGCGCTGGCCTCCTCGGCCGTCAACCCCTCGACCGCGCCGCGGATCCGCTCCTCGGCGCGCGCGCGATCCTGCGACCGGTCGGCGCGCACCGTGTCGATCACCGTCAATCCCTGCCGGAGGGCCGCCGTCTGGTTGGGCGCGACCGCCGGATCAGGGCGCAGCACGACGTTGCGCGCGTCGTCGTACGCTTCCTGTCGCTTGGCCTCGGTCTTGGTCTGGCTGATGAAGGTCGCCGTTCGCGGTGCCTTGACGGTGCGGTCGGCGATCTGTCCGACCTTCAGCGTGAGGGCGTCGGACTCCCAGGTCGCATACAAGACCAGCACCAGGACGGCGAGGAGGCAGAGACCGAACAGCAGCAGGCGCACCACCTGCTGGAGCGCGGGGCCGCCACTACGGCGCCGGACCGGCCAGCCTGCGCGTTCGATCTGTGAATCGGGCCGGGAGGGTGACAGGCTCATAGCTCCGCCTGGAACATCGTGGGGTGCTCCCACCGGACGGCAGCGTGCCGCGGGAGATGGCGGCCTGGGTCCCCCGATGCGTGCCTACGGCGCGGCGGCTGACCCGCCCTTCGCCTCCAGCACCTCCCTCAGTGCGGCGGCGACATCCCGGCCCTCGGCGCGCGCGCCCACGCGCTCGCGGAGGATCGGCATGAGACGGCCCATGTCCTTCGGGCCAGAGGCACCCTGTTCCTGCGCCAGTTCCCGCGCCATCGCCACCAACTCCTCACGGGAGAGCGCAGGTGGGAGATACTCCTGCAAGACCTCGATCTGGCGTGTCTCGGCCTCCACGAGATCCTGCCGGTTACCCCGGGCAAACTGCTCGATCGCGTCGCGCCGCTGCTTGATCTGCCGCTGAATAACGCCGATGATCTCCTCGTCGCTCAGCGGGCGACCGCGTTCGATCTCCAGGTTGCGGATCTCCGCTCGGAGATAGCGCAAGACATCCCGCCGCGTCGTGTCCGACGCGCGGGTGGCCGCCTGCAGATCTTCCAGGAGCCGGGCAGCAAGCTCACTCATCACTCAGCGACACCAGTGCTGACTCCGCGCCAGCCGACATGCGCGCCGGCTGCCGTGCGCGGAACGCCAAGATACACCGAGACCGCCCGAACGACGACGCGACACTGGCTTGGCCGGTCCCAGTTCAGCGCATTATAGTCGAGTCGGTTCCGGCACGTCAACGCGGGTCAGTCACGTCCGAACGCCCCCTCCGCCGCGCGCTCGGCCGCGCCGCCCGTCAGGCGGATGCCCTAGTGGCCCCGCCGCGATCTTGACGCCGCCGCCCGTCTCCAGTACACTATGCACTGTCAGGTGACGGCAGGGTCGCCTGGCACGCGGAAGTGGCTCAGTTGGTAGAGCATCTCCTTGCCAAGGAGAAGGTCGCGGGTTCGAGTCCCGTCTTCCGCTCCGAGCACAGAGCCGGGCCTCCTCAGCGAGGTCCGGTTTCTTTTCATTCATTGGCGGAAATGGCGGAACGGTAGACGCTGCGGTCTTAAAAACCGCTGGGGGTCACCCCGTGCGGGTTCGAATCCCGCTTTCCGCACCCGCTGCGTATCGCATCGCGACGAGGATACCCTCCCGATCCCCCGCCCGGCGGCAGGGTCGCGGCCTGCGCTCACCGCGACGCCGGCAGCGACCCAGGGGCGCCTCGCACCCGCCAGGTACCCGCGCCGCGGTTGATACGGGCCTGTAACGCTCGGTGCCGCCGCCCCGGCGCGCGCGTCACGCCGGAGGTGCTTTCCTCAGGGTACGAGCAGTGAGGCGCGTCCGCGCCGCCGCACCTCCGTGACGGCTGAGGAGGCACGAGCATGACCACGCGCGCACGACGTATCCTGGCGCTGACGGCAGCTGCGTTTGCCACCGGTACCTTCCCGTTCAACCCGGTCGCCGCGATCGGTTGGCTGGCCGTGGCGATCCTCGTGCTGCCCGAACAGCGCCCAGTGACGGAGGTCGTCTGGAGCGGGCGACTGCGCAAGCTGCTCAGCCGGCGGCGCTGACCCCCGAGCGCAGCCCACGACACCCCCCTTCCCTTCCCCGTACCCGATCCGCACCACCACAGCAGGCTCCCGGAGGTCGACCTCCGGGAGCCTGCTGTGCGCACGTGGGGGGTGCGCCGTGGCCCGCCTAGGCGCGAGCGGGCTTGGGCCGCGATCCACCGATCTGGACCCAGCCATGGCGAATGGCGCACCGCAGCGCCTCGAGACGACCCCGCACCCCGAGCTTCTTGTACACCGCGGTCATGTGATTCTTGACCGTCTGTTCGGTGATGTAGAGCGCAGCCGCGATCTCCTTGTTGGAGAGGCCGAGCACCATGCAGTCGAGCACGACGGCCTCCCGCGGGGAGAGCGGCAGCAGGTTCGGCACGGGTGTCGCGTTCGGCGCAGCATCGGCGCTCGCCTCGTGGCGTAGCTCCGACAGCAAGCGCTGGGCGAGCGCGGGCCGGCGCAGGATGTCCAGATCGATGGGGCGCTCGCCTCGCATGACCCGCTGGACGGTGTCGACCAGCGCCTCCAGGGTGGCGTCCTTCCCGACGAAGGCGGCGGCCCCGGCCAGCGCGGCAGCCAGGAGCAACTCGTCGGCGGTATCGGCAGAGAGCACGATGGCTCTTATCCGGGGGTGCTCTCCCTTGAGCGCGCGCACGACGTTCAATCCCGTGATCCCGGGCAATTGCACGTCCACGAGCGCCAGCGCCGGGCGGTGAATGGTCGCGAGCTGGATGGCCTGATACCCGCTCGCGGCCTCCGCCACGACGGACATCCCCGTCTCCTGCTCGAGGGCGCGCCGGAGCCCCTGCCGGAAGAGCGGATGACCGTCAACAACGAGCACACCGGCTAGGCCGGTCGCTCGGCTGTGACGTTGCATCGATGCCCCTTCTCCTGGATGTCATTAGTACGTCATTCGCGAGGTGGCGCGATCTCTCGCGCTCCTCTCAACGCGAGATTAGTACCAGGACAATGTCAGACGGGTGGCATCCACCGATATTCCGCAACAGTAGCGTTAAAGAACTGGACGCGATCACGAGGCGCGATGTGGCGGCATGCCCCGCGTCGGCGAGCCACGGGTCCTCGATGCGGGAGCCGGCCAGCGGGCCAGGGGCGCCGGGTCACGCCCGCCGCCGAGCCGGGGCCGCAGCGCGTTGGGGGGGCGGCGCACCGCACGGCTGACGCGGCGCTGACGCTCTCGACCGGGTGACGGGTTCCGGTCAGCGTCACTTCGGCAATTCGCCGCCATCTGCACAGCTCCCTGGTAAGAGAACTAACGATGGATGAGACTCTTGCTATGCCGAGCGGGTCGGCTATCATGGGCGTAGCCAGGCGAAGGCCAACGCGACCGCTGATCGTCCTGGCACTGAGCACCGTTGTCGGGTCGGTCGGCACGGTGCCGGGGAGAAAGGATGGCGGCGCATGTGGTCGCTCCGAGGCGTCGGCCAACGCGGGCAAGCGGGAGTCCTGCTCGCGCTGGCGAGCCTGATGCTGATCGGCGCTGGCGTCGTAGCCCGCCAGCCGACCGCGACCGCCCTCAGCGCCCCGCTCTCCCCGGGGAGCACCCTGCTTCAGGGCCAGGGCTGGGTGGTACAGGCCGCGGCAATCGAAGGCCAGATGGCGGTGGGCGGGATCTTCACGACCTACGATCGGACCACGGTGCTCGACTACGCCCCGGCGGTACAGTCGATGGCGCCGGACATCTTTGCCCGGTACGACCGCATCCCGGCCCTGGTCACGTTCCGCCACCCCGTACCGCTCGCGGCGTTTCCCCGGCTCATGGCTGACGCCGATGTCCGTGTCGTCAGCGTGCGGATTCGCACGATCGGGCCGGACGGACAGCGGGGACGATCGGTGGGGTCCCGGAACCTGATGGAACGATCGACCTCGAGCGCGTTGCAGCCTTCACCGGGAACAAGAGGCACCCCGCTGGCGGGTCGGCTGAGGTGCTGGGCGTCATCGACGCCGAAGTGATCGTCGATCGCGCCGCGTACGAGCGAAGCTCGAGCCGGGCGGACGACGTCTTCCTCGTGGACGTGATGCGGGCGATCGCACACGACCCTCTGCCGGACGACGCCAGGGAGCGCGTCCGTGTCCAAGACGTGCGCTTGGAGTCGCTGTACTGGCATCTGAAGGACCAGCAGCTAACCACGGCGCCCTACTCGCCTGGCGCCCGCGATCGACCCTGCGCCCCCTGGACGGTCACTGGCTCCTTTCCACGCCGATGCTCATCGAGGGAGGCGCCGTCAGGCGCTCGCCCATGATCGGCTGCCCACGGTGCGTGCGGAGCCGCCTACCCAGGACGACCCCGCGCCCTCGCCCAGGCACGTGACGGTCAGCCCAGCGGACCCATGCCCCCAACGCCACGGGCAAGCGCGTGATCCGGGCGACCCAGCCGCTAGCGGCCGACCGCGATCATGCGGTCGATCGCCACCCGCGCACGCTCGGCGATCTCGGGCGCGACGATGACCGGGTAGACCATGTCCCGCAGCGAGCGGTACACCTTCTCCAGGGTGATCATCTTCATGTAGTTGCACACGGCGGCTTCCCGGACCGGGTAGAAGCGCTTGCCCGGCGCCTGGAGGCGCAGGCGGTGGAGCACGCCGGTCTCGGTCGCCACCAGGAACGCCTCCGCGTCCGACGCCGCGGCGTGGCGCACCATGCCCTCGGTCGAGAGCACGTGGGTTCGCCGCGCGTCCAGGCGGCCCGCCTGGAGGTCGAGGAGGCAGCGCGAGCCGCAGGCGCACTCCGGATGCACCAGCAACTCGGCGTCGGGGTGCGCCGCGCGCGCCCGCTCCACATCCTCCGCCACAATCCCGGCGTGCACGTGGCACTCGCCGAGCCAGACGTGGATGTTGTCGCGGCCGGTGGCGCGGCGGACCCACTCGCCCAGGAAGAGGTCGGGCAGGAACAGGATCTCCCGGTCGGGGGGGATGCTTTCCACGATCTCGACGGCGTTGGCGGAGGTGCAGCAGTAATCGCTCTCCGCCTTCACCTCGGCCGTCGTGTTGACGTAGGAGACGACGACGGCGCCCGGGTGCTCCGCCTTCCAGGCGCGCAGTTGCTCGGCCGTGATGCTGGCCGCCAGCGAGCAGCCGGCGTCCAGGTCGGGCAGCAGCACGGTCTTGTCCGGGCTGAGGATGGCCGCCGTCTCCGCCATGAAGTGGACCCCGCAGAAGACGATGACGTCGGCGTCAGTGGTGGCCGCCTGGCGCGACAGCCCGAGCGAGTCGCCCACGAAGTCCGCGAGGTCCTGGATGACCGGGATCTGGTAGCTGTGGGCCAGGATGACGGCATTGCGCTCGCGGCGCAGCCGGTTGATCTCCGCGATCAAGGCGGCGGCGTCGGCCGGCTCACTGGCGTCCACCATGGGGACGGTACTCAGGGCGCTCATGGTCAGTCCCTCCGGCGCCGGCGGGGCACGGCACGGCTCCGCCGCGCAACTCAGCCGTTGTCGAAGTCAGGCGAGGTCGTCCCGCAGCCGCTCGCGCCGCGGCGGCGCGAGCGGCTCCGGCGGCCCCGGGATCTCCCGCGGGCCGATGTACTGGAACAGCCGCGCCGGCCGGCGCGACCGGCGGTCGCGCTCGCCCGGCACCGGCGCCAGATCCCAGCGCGCCAGCATCTGGCGCGCGAAGTTGCTCGGGTCGTAGCGCTCACCGGCCACCGCCTCGTGAACCGCGCGCAGGTCCGCCATGGTGAAGCGCTCGGGCAACAGGTAGAAGGCAAGGGGCGTGTAGCTGATCTTCTGGGCCAGGCGCCAGCGGGCGTAGGCCGCGATCCGCCCGTGGTCGAACGCCAGGGCACCGGGCAGCGCATCGGCCGGATACCAGGCCGCCTCGGCGACCCCGCTCCCCGGGCGCGCCATGCGGCGCGGCGGATGCCCGGCGGCGCCGGGGCGCAGGAGGGCGTAGTACGCCACGGAGATGGCCCGCCCGCGCGGATCCCGTCCGGGATCGCCGAAGGTGTAGAGCTGCTCCAGGTACACCCCCCACAGCCCGGTCGTCTCCACCAGGATGCGCTGCGCCGCCTCGTCCAGCGGCTCGTCGAGACGGGGAAAGCTCCTGCGGGCATGGGGTTCCCCCGGACGAAGCTGGGCGAGACCGTTCTACGCCCGAATGTCCGTGGTACGATATGCAATATAAGCGGAAAGGAAGGTGCGCCTGTGTCTCTCCTCTGGAACGCCATCCTCCTCACCGCCGTCGGGGCGTTCATCGGTTGGGCGACGGCGCCGTCGCCGTATGGCTCATCTTTCGTCCCCACGAGCCTGTGTGCGTCGGACGCGTGCGTTCCGCTCACTCCCCGGGGTTTTGCCCCGTCACCGCGGAGAGCTCGGCCGTGCCCTGGGGAGGTCTCGGCGACGGCCAACCGCTCCCGGATCTGGACCGTGCCGGCCATGGCCGCGGTGACGACCGGCTGGACCTGCCGGGTCACCAGCGCGGCCTGCCGCCGGCCCGCCTCCAGTGCCTCGGCGACCGCCGCCGCCGACCGCTCGAGATCCAGTGTGCGCCCGACCTGCTCCGGCGAGCGGACCGTCACCTGCCCGCCGATGTAGCGGAGATCGGCGTCGCGCGCCGGGATCTCGATCTCGCCCGCGTGCCGCTGCAGCACCTGCGCGAGCGCCGCGCGGTCCACCTCCGGCTCCAGCACCCCGGGTGCGCCTGGCCGCACCGCGAACCGGATCGCCTCGGCCAGCTCGCCCGCGCTCAACTGGCGGCTCCCGTCCGGCCAGGTCACGGTCAGTCCCCCCGCGACCAGTACCGTCGCGCGCTCGGCCGCGTCTTGCGCGGCCTCCGGGTTGACCGGCGCGGGAGTCGAGCGCGTCACGATCGCGATCTCGCGCCGGCCGTCCGCCAGCCCGCGGATGATCGCGTCCACGGTTGCCTCGACGTCGAGCGCCTCCCCGTCCGCCGCCGGCTGAGCGACGAAGCGCGCCCCATCCCACACGGGCGCCGGGGTCTCGCCCAGCCGGGTCACCTGGTCGTCCAGGCTGGCAATGCTCGCGCGCAGCCGATCGCGGTCGAGCGTCACCTCCGGCCGCTCCTCGGAGCCGCCCTCGGCCAGGGTCAGCATGCCGCGCAGCGTCGCCGGCTCCAGCAACCAGCGCTGCTCGCCGTGGGTCAACAGCACCGGCTCGCTGGCCAGCGCCTCGGCCGCTGGCAGACCGCGCTCGAGCGCGCGCGCGTCCACCCGCTGCGGCACCGGCACCGTGACCAGCGTCACCGGCTGGCCGGAGAGATCCTGAAGCCGCTGCCGGATCTGCCGCGCGGTCGCGGCGACATCCACCCCGACGCCGTCGTCGCCCGGCACGACCGTCAACCTGCCCGTGCCATCGTCCGCATAGGTCGCGTCGCGCGGCGGACGCGCCACCGCGGGCGCCAGCTCCTCGAGTGTGCGCTGGACCGCGGCCCCGTCCAGCGTCACCACCAGCGGCACCTCGTGGCCGCCCAGCAGCCCCGATAGCCAGGCGCGGCTGTCGGCCCACAGGTCGCCGCTCCGGCCCCAGCGATAGGCGGCCGCGGCGGTCGCGGCCGTGTCCACCCGCGCGCCGAGGTCGGCCAGGGACACCGTCCGCCGCACGTCGCCCGCGATCAGCTCGATCTCGCGCGGAGCCTCGGCAAGCACCACCTCGTCAATGCGCCGGTGGGCCTCCGGCAGCGAGAGGCCGCCGAGTGGCACGCCGGCAACGCTCACGCCCCGGTAGATCGTGGGACCGTGCGTCCAGCCGTAAACCAGGCCGGCGACCCCGGCCAGCGCCACGACCGCGGCCAGCACCGTCACCCCGATCAGCAGGGGCGCGGCCCATTGCGCGGTCGGTCCGCTCCGCTGTGCCAGCGCGGCCGGTTTGCTCGTGAGCTTGGTCAACACTCGCTGGATGACCCTTCCCCTACGGTCGGCGTCGCCTCATCCCCCATGATCTCCGCCCAAGGGCGGCGGCACGACCCGGCATCGAGCGCGGCGTCGCCCGCCCCTATCACTGAAACGCGCGGCGGGCCGAAGCGTTCCAGACGCCGCGGCTCACCCACACGTGCCCAAGGCCGCCAGCTCGGCCGTCACGCGTCGCAGGTGCACCAGCTCCCGCGGCGGCAGCGGCGGCCGCAGCCAGGCCGCCAGCCGCTCGGGCGGCACCACGGCGGCCGACTGGATCGCCTGGCGCTCGCGCAGCCGCTCGCGCAGCCCCACCAGCCCGCTCCAGCGACCGTGCAGCGCCGGCCAGTCCCGGTGCGCCAGCGCGTACCCACTCGCCAGCAACTCGTACTGCAGCACGCGCCAGGCGCCGCGCCGCAGCAGCGGCGTGGGTACGCAGCGCACGATGACCCACATCCGATTGCGCGCCAGGAGGCGCCGCTTCCAGGCCGATCCCTCGACCGACGACGCCGAGTACCGATGGCGCACGATCGCGTCCGGCGCGTGCACCGCTTCCCACCCCCGCAGGCGGAGACGCCAGGCCAGGTCGACGTCTTCGAGATACATGAAGAAGGACTCCGGGAAGAGCCCCACGTCGTGCAGCGCCGCCCGGCGGTACGCCGCCGCGCCGGCCGACGCCCCGAACACGGGCCGCGGCCCGCCCAGCGACGCCAGCGGCCGTCCGAGACCGCGGTCGAGCGCGAGGCCGTCCTCGAACACCTCGATCCCTGCCGAGGCGACGACGTCGCGCGCGCCCGCGAAGACCATCGTGGCCGCGACCGCGCCGATGGCAGGGTCCCGCTCCAACGGTGCGACCAGCCCGGCAATGCAGCCAGGCTCGGCGACGGTGTCGTTGTTCAGCAGGACGATCACGTCCCCGCGCGCCCACGCGATCCCGAGGTTATTCCCGGCGGCAAACCCCAGGTTCCGCTGGCTCGCGACGAGCCTCACCTCCGGAAACTCGACGGGGAGCCTCGCGCGGGTCTCGTCGCGCGAGCCGTTGTCGACCACGATGATCTCGTCGGGTTGGCGCTCCTGCTCGCGCAGCGAGGCGAGGCAGGCGCGCAAGAGCGGCCACCCGTTGTAGGTAACGATCACGACGGAGGTCACTGACGACATGGCTCGCTCCCCACACGCGGCCCGCACGCGCCCCGCCAGTATAGCGAACGCCGTCACCCGGCGTCCGGCCCGCGGGCGCATGCTAGGATGGGCACGGCTCAGCCGGCGACCGGGCGCTCGCCTCGCTCGCCGGCACGGACGACCGGAGCCCGAGCCAACGGGCGGACGCCCGCTCACCCGAGCGGGGAGGGGAGGAACATGAGCAAGCAGATCATCGCGACCGACCGCGCGCCGGCAGCCATCGGGCCGTACTCCCAGGCGGTCCGGCTCGGCAATCTGGTGTTCACCGCCGGCCAGATCCCGCTCGACCCCGCGACCGGCAAGCTGGTGGAAGGGGGGATCGAGGAGCAGACGCGGCGCGTCATGGAGAACCTCAAGGCGGTGCTGGAGGCGGCCGGCTCGTCCCTCGACCGGGTGGTGAAGACCACCTGCTTCCTGGCCAACCTGGACGACTTCGCCGCCTTCAACAGCGTCTACGCCACCTACTTCGCCGAGAACCCGCCGGCACGCAGCACGATCCAGGTGGCCAAGCTCCCAGCGGGGGCGCTGGTCGAGGTCGAATGCATCGCCGAGTGCGCGTAACGATCCGGGCCGGGCGCGGGCGGCCGGGCGAGGTCCCGCCGCCCGCCACTCGGCCCACCCAGCGCAGGGACGCGGGCGCCGAGCGGCGTCCCTTTTCCTTGACAGCCCGGCCGCGCAGCCCGTATAATTCCGTGCGCTTGCCGCGAGGCACTCGTGCCGAGGTGGCGGAATAGGCAGACGCGCTAGCTTGAGGGGCTAGTGCCCGTTAAGGGCGTGGGGGTTCAAATCCCTTCCTCGGCACCAACACCGCGACGTGGGGGCGATTAGCTCAGTTGGTAGAGCGCCACGTTTACACCGTGGATGTCAGAGGTTCGAGCCCTCTATCGCCCACTACTGCGCGGGATGACCCGGCGACAACGAGACGCCGAGGTAGCTCAGTCGGTAGAGCACGGCACTGAAAATGCCGGTGTCGCCGGTTCGATCCCGGCCCTCGGCACCCCATGGCCCGCAACAGCGCGGGCAAAGTCGCCCCGGCGAATACCCGCCGGGGCGACGTCGTCCCACGCCCCAGCGCTCCATCCGGGCGCCAAGCGTGGCTGACCTCCACGCACCCCAGCCGCTCGCAACCGCGTCATGGATCCGCGCCGGGGACTTGAATCCACTCTCCTATTTCGTGTGTAATGCCGGATAGGCAGATCGGCACGAGCGTGCTCGTCGCCATGTCCGCGTGCGCCCGTCCTGGCCAGCGTCGCAACCTGGGACGATCGGGCTCTGTACGCGAGAAGCACCGCTGCGGTACCATCATCGGGTCAAGGCACAAGGTTGATGGACATTGACGAGCAAGCCCCTCTCCCACGCCGCCGGTGGCTCACGGGTGACGACGCGCACTCGGCCAGGGATGGGAGCGGCAACGGGCGGTCGCCCGAGTTGCGACCGAGAGCCCGCGTCGCCCGTTTGACCTGATTGAGACCCGACGAGCTATCGGGCGCGTATGGCGCGGGCAGGACATGGAATCGGACCGATGCAAACGATCTTCGATGCGTGTGAGCCACGCTCCGAGGTGCTGCACGGCGAGCTGAAAGAGGAGGTCTTCGCCGCGCGCCTCAAGGACGTCATCGATGGGAGCGCGGAGGCCGTCTATCAGGACCCGCAAACGTTCTTCGAGAACACGTACCCCACCGACGGCTTGAAGGCGCTCCTCGAAGAGGCGCTCGGGCGGCTGACCGGCCAACGCTCGAGCAGCAATCCGATCATCCGGCTCGAGACCTCCTTCGGTGGCGGGAAGACGCACAACCTGATCGCGCTCTACCATGCGGCCCGCGGCAGCGACGCCGCCCGGACGAGCGTCGACCGCAGCCTTATTCCGGCCCCGGGGGAGATCCGCATCGCTGGCGTCGTCGGCTCGGACCTTGACCCGTCGAGCGGCCTCCTGCACCGAGACGTGACCACCTACACCCTCTGGGGCGAGCTGGCCTACCAGCTCGGCGGTCTGGCCGCGTACCAGCTCGTCGCCGAGAGTGACCGGAACACGAAGGCCGCGCCCGGCACCGGGGTCTGGCAGCAGATCGTCGGAGACCAGCCTGCGCTGATCATGCTCGACGAGGTCGCTCGCCATCTCCGCTCCGCCAAGGCGGTCCCGACCGGCACCGGCAGGAGCGACCTGGCCGAGCAGACCGTCGCCTTCCTTATGTCGCTCCTCGAGTTCGCCGCCAGCCGGGAGCGGGTGGTCGTCGTGCTCACCCTGGCCGACTCGAGCGACGCCTTCGGGGCCGAGACCGACGAGCTGCGAGAGGCGCTGCGCGAGGAGCTGGCCGAGGCCCGCCGCGTCAGCGCGCGCCAGGAGCGAGTCATCACTCCGACCGGCGAGACCGAGATCGCGAAGATCGTCACCCACCGCCTCTTCCGCAGCATTCGGGGCGACGCTGCGGAGGCGGTGACCGTCGCCTACCACCAGTACTACGCGCAACTGCTCGAGCAGCAGGCCGATCTCCCCCAGCGCGCCGGCCGGGCGGACTACGCGGGGGAGATGCGAGCCGCCTACCCCTTCCACCCGGAGCTGCTGAATACGCTGAACCGGAAGACGTCGACCATCCCCAACTTCCAGAAGACGCGCGGCGCTCTTCGGCTCCTCGCCATGACCATCCGACGGCTCTGGGAGACCCGACCGGCCGACACCTACCTGATCCACCCCCACCATCTCGATCTCGCCGTGCCGCAGATCGCCGACGACCTCACCAGCCGGCTCGACCGCCCGGCCTTCAAGCAGGTCATCGAGGCCGACATCGCCAGCTCGCTTCCTGGCACCCGCTCGCACGCCCAGACGATCGACACCGCCTGGGTCGCGGCCGGGAAGCCGCCGTACGCCCAGCGCGTCGCGACGACGATCTTCCTCCACAGCCTGACCCAAGGCATCGCCTCCGGCGTGGATCCGGCCGACCTTCGCCTCGCCGTCGTCCAGCCGGGTGACGACCCCACGCTGATCGATCGGGCCACCGAGCGCCTGGTCGATGCCTGCTGGTTCCTCGACTACAACGGCCACCGCTACCAGTTCAAGACCGAGCCGTCGATCAACAAGGTCGTGGCCGACGAAATGTCCGTCGTCGGGACAACCCGGGCCAAGGCGCTCCTCGACGAGCGCATCCGACAGGTCTGGCGGAGAGGCGTGTTCCAGCCGGTCTACTTCCCCAGCGAGGCGAGCGAGGTCGACGACGACGCACGGGAGCCGAAGCTCGTCGTGATCCACTACGACGCGGCGGCGGCCACCGCGAGCGACCCCGCCCCGCCGGACTTCGTCCGCCGGATCTTCGAGTACGCCGGCTCCCGCGAGGGCTATCGCGTCTACAAGAACAACCTCATCTTCCTCGTCGCCGACCGGGACCAGGTCAGCGACCTCGTCGAGCAGGCGCGTCGCTACCTCGCGATCGGCCGGATCATCGAAGACACCGATCGCCTCCAGGCTTTCACCGAGGAGCAGCGCCGGAAGCTGCGCCAACTGCGGGACAGCGCCGAGCTGGAGCTCCGGGTCGCGATCACCCGGGCCTACCGCTACCTCTACTATCCGAGCGGCGATGCACCACGCGACGCCGCAAACCTCGCGCGTGAGGTCCTGCCCGCCCAGGATCAGGGCGAGGTGCGGTCGGACCAATCCACCGTCGTGCTGCGGGTTCTCAAGCAGATCGACAAGGTGCGGACCGCAGACGATCCCCCGATGGCGGCCCAGTACGTCAAGGCCAAGGCGTGGGATGTCGGCCAGGACCAGATGACCACCGAGGATCTGCGACGGGCGTTCGCGAAGCGGCTCAGCCTGCCCATGCTGCTCGACGTCAACCAGCTCAAGCGAGCCATCAGGGACGGCATCCAGCAGGGCCTCTGGGTCTACTTCGATCCGCACGAGAACCGGGGCTACGGCCAGGTGTCACCGCCACCATCCGTCCAGCTCAGTGACGACGTGGCCCTCTTCACGCCAGAAGAGGCGCGACGGCGGCACATCGCGATCCGGGGTGAGGAGGTCGAGCCAGTCGTTGAGCGATGCCCCGTCTGCGGCCAGCCGACCGACCAGTGCATCTGCGGAGACGTGATCAGCCCGGCGAACTGGCCACCGCCACCGCCACCGCCAGTGGTGACGCTACCGCTCAAGGCCGAGGGCGCGCCGGCTCAGGTCTTCCAGGCGATCTCGGACACGTGCCTCGATAAGAAGATCGACGCGATCCGTAGCCTGACCATACACCTCGAAGGAGACGGGCCGGTGGGCGCCGCCGAGGTACGCGCGCTTGGTCTGGCCGTCCCACAGCTCGGCAAGGGACAGTTCCGCGTGGAGCAGGTACTGACGATTGAGTTCGGCCAGGGCGAGTACTTCCACCTGACCTTCAACGGTAGTTGGGATCGCTACAAGCGCCTACGAACCGTCACCGACGAGTTCGGTAAGGAAGCCGCCAAGCTCACCATCAGGACGACCCTCCAGGCGACCTTCCCCGACGGGCTGGCGGTCGATAGTGACCAGTTCGGCCAGATGCGCGACATCTTCGACCAACTCGGCTTCGGCCGGCTCACCGTTAAGGCGGAGCCGGTGACGGAAGACACGGAGGTGCTCCCGTGAGCAACCGGCAGCCGCTCGCCTTCGAGCTCCGTGTGCTGCCCGAGCAAGGCGACCGCTACCGACTTGCGCTCTGCCAGCAGCGACTCACGAGCAACGGCAGCAGCCGCGCGGAGATGCGCCACCTCGCCACGCTGCGCGGTACGCCGCTCCAGGTCGCGTTCGACCAGATCCTCGACGCGCTCCGGCGTGAGGGGCACCGGCCAACCGCACTCCGTCCAGGCCAGGCAGAAGCGCTGCCGGTAAGCGAGGAGACCGGCGTCCGCCTCGGTCTCCTGTTCCTCGCCCTGCGGCCGCTGACGAAAGTGGTGCGCATGGAGGCGATCGCCGCGGGGATCCGTGACATGCCGGCGGAGGAGGCCTACTACTGGTTCAGCAAGTGTGTCGCGAGCGGTAACGGGCGCCAGGCCCAGCGCGCCCTACGGGTGCTGCTGGCGCGCGACTGAGGATCTCGTCGAGCACGGTGCGATGACACTGGGCTTCCTGTTTCGCAGTGGCTGAGGTGTGAGGGTGTGACTGTGAACGGTGGGCAGGGGGACGCAGCCGATCGCCACCATAATGTTTCGCCCGTCATACGTTGTGCAGACTGTGGTGCTACGCTGAAAGCGGAGGATGACGCTTGTCCCGAGTGCGGGTCAAGAAACCGCCGCATAAAAGCCACACTGAAGGCGGCCCTCGAAACGCGAGAGTTTATTCGTATGAAGGCGAAAGAGGGAGGCCGGGGGAAGCCGTTCCGTGAGATCCGGTCAGGTGATTCGCTCTTCCGAAAGACTGGGGTCTGGAACCGCATTCACCGCATCATCGATCGGAAGAACGATCGGTACTACGAGCGGATAGAAGACCAGAGCGGCAACGTAATCCGACTCTGTGACGAACCGCTCAGCCAGCATCGGGGCCATGGCAGCGCAAAGCGGAAGCGGGATTCCAGACCTGGCACTGAGGGACCGGAGGGCACCGGGAGCCACTGAGTCTCACGCCGAGGTCCCGGCACTGGAATGCCGTCCCAGGCACCTGTCGGATGCTCAGGGCGTTGAGCAGCCGACGACGATGGGGGAGGAGTAATCGTGGACGGGGTCACCGAGGCCGGGACAACCGAGCCGGCCCATAGGGCGACGACCGGGGAGCTGCTGATTGAGCGCTGGCTGCCGATCGCGGAGATCGGGATCGAAAGCCAGCGCGAGCGCGGATACGGTACTCCCTTTCCAGCCCCGTTTCTTCTCCACATCTGGTGGGCGCGCCGCCCGCTGACCGTCAGCCGGGCTGCGATCCTCGCGAGCCTCCTCCCGGCCTGGAGCGCGGAGTGGCCAGCCGAGCTGCTGGAGCGCTTCCCGACCGAGGAGCGTTACCACGCCTGGTTCACACGCCTCCTTGGCATCAAGGGCGACCCGGTCGCTGCCCGGAAGCTGTTGACCTGGGCAAGGCAGGCCGGCACGTTCGTGCCCAACGCGTACTCCTATCCTCGCGCGTTCACCGTCAACCCTTCTGAGGAAGACCTCTCCATACTCCAGGCCTTCATGCACTACTGCTGGGGAGCCGGTGGTCCTTCAGTCGTCGACCCGACCGCGGGCGGCGGATCGATCCCCCTGGAGTCGCTGCGTTTCGGGCTCACGACGTACGCCAACGAACTCAATCCAGTCGCGTCAGTAATCCTCGCAGCGACGCTGGACTACCCCGCACGGTTCGGCCCTGAATTCGCCGCGACGATTCAGCGGTGGGGCACGGAACTCAGCCGTCGTGTGCGTGACCGTCTCGGGCGGTACTTTGCTGGGGAAAATGGATCGCATCCCCCGCTCTTTTACCTCTGGGCGCGGACGGTCGCCTGCCCGGTGACCGGCAAGCCGGTGCCGCTCTCGCCCAACTGGTGGCTCCAGAAGGGGTCCGATCCGGTTGCAGTCAAGCTTGTCTGCCAGCCGGACTGGCCGGAGTGCCGCTTCGAGGTCGTGCGAGGGAAGGAAGTCGAGCGCGCCAAGCCTGACCAGGGCACCATCCGCCGCGGCGTCGCCGTCTCGC
Source organism: Sphaerobacter sp. (assembly GCA_029961075.1). Lineage (GTDB taxonomy): Bacteria > Chloroflexota > Chloroflexia > Thermomicrobiales > Thermomicrobiaceae > Sphaerobacter. The sequence continues at coordinate 18,884 of JASBVL010000012.1, read as the reverse complement.
CCTGGACCGGCGACGTCATCGACGGCGACTACATCAAGCGCGAGGCGCAGGCCGGGCGGATGGGCCAGCAGCTCTACGTCGTCGGGGTCAAGACCGAGCGCGGCACGGAGTTCCGCTCGCCGAGTGCGGCGGACCGCGCGGCGATAGCGGCAGCGGAAGAGGAGCTGGCCCGAAAGCTGCCCGGTTGGCTCGCCGATGGGATCGTCCCGGATGAGGAGGTGCCACCTGTCAGCAACGATCAGCGGCCACGGCAGTACGGCATGACCCGCTGGCGGGATCTCTTCTCGCCGCGCCAGCTCCTGGCGCTCGGCACCGTCGTCGAGACGCTCCGCGAGCTGGCGTCCGAGATCGAACGCGAGCTGCCGGCAGACCAGGCTCGGGCGGTCCGGACCTACCTGGCTATCGTGGTCGACAAGCTGGTCGACTACAACTCCCGAATGAGCCGCCTAGACGTAACTCGCGGTGCCATCAAGAACACCTTCGACCGGCACGGCTTCAGCTTCAAGTGGAGCCACGGGGAGATGGCGGTCGTAGCGGCCGGCAAGGGCCTCGACTGGGCCGTTGAGCAAGTTGTGGATGCCTACAAGGGGATCGCGAAGCTCGCCCAGCCTGCCCGCCTGCCGCTCTGGGGCCAGGACGGCGAGTCCCCAGTCGAGCGGCTGCACATCACGCATGGTGATGCTTCCGACCTGAGCACCGTCGCCACCGGCTCCGTCCATCTTGTCTGCATCGACCCGCCGTACTACGACAACGTCCAGTACAGCGAGCTGTCTGACTTCTTCTACGTCTGGCTCAAGCGCACCGTCGGCGATCTCCACCCGGACTGGTTCCGCGCCGAGCTGACCGACAAGGACAACGAGGCGGTCGCCAACCCGGCCCGCTTCGCCGACTTCGGCTCCCGGCGCCGCGACCTCGCGCGCCAGGACTACGAGCGGAAGATCGCTGCCATCTTCCGGGAGTGCCACCGCGTCCTGCGCCCCGACGGCGTCCTGACGGTGATGTTCACCCACAAGCAGGTCGAAGCCTGGGACACCCTCGCCACGGCTCTCATCACTGCCGGGTTCCGCATCGAGGCGTCCTGGCCGGTACACACTGAGAGCGAGCATAGCCTGCACCAGGCGAAGAAGAATGCAGCAGCGAGCACGATCCTCCTCGTCTGTCGCAAGCAGGAGGCGTCGAGTGAGCCGGTCTGGTGGGAGGACATCAAAGGCCGGGTGCGCCGGGTGGCGCGCGAGCGGGCGGCCGAGTTCGCCAGGATGGGCATCAGCGGCGTAGATCTCTACATCAGCGCCTTCGGCCCTGCCCTCTCCGTCATCTCCGAGCGCTGGCCGGTGCTGACCAGCGAGGTCGATCCGAAGACCGGCCAGCCCAAGCCGCTGCGGCCGGAGGTCGCGCTCGACCTCGCCCGCGAGGAGGTCATCAACCTGCGCAAGGAGGGGCTGCTCCTCGGCCGCCCGGTGCAGTTCGACCCGGCCACCGACTGGTATCTGATGGCCTGGGACGCGTTCAAGGCCGCCGAGTTCGCGGCCGACGAGGCCCGCAAGCTGGCGCTGGCGCTGGGGCTCGACCTGGAGCAGGACATCGTGCGCCGCGAGCGGCTCGTCGCCAAGACAGCGAGCTCGGTGGTGCTGCTGACACCGAGCGAGCGGCGGCGCACCGGCGTGGTCGACCCGGAGGCGACGGACTTCCCCAGCCTGATCGACGCCGCGCACACGGCTATGCTCGTCTACGAGGAGGACGGCCCGCGCGCCTGCCAGCAGTTCCTGAAGGACGCCACCCTGCTCCGCGACGGCCGCTTCCGGGCCTGCCTCCAGGCGCTCATCAACGCCATCCCCCGGACGAAGGTCAAGGGAGCCTTCGCCCGGCCGGAGGCAGAGACGCTGGAGCGGCTGCGACTTGCTTTCTTCGACGACCTGGAGGTTCCGGCCGAGGAGGTTCCGCCCGAGGTGGCGCGGCAGATGGGCTTCCTCGACGAGGCCGAGGAGGACGAGGAGTAGTCTGTGCCGAGCCTGCTCCGCGACTACGCGTTCCAGTTCTTCTACGGCCCGGCCGACGACCGGCTCCACGACTTCTACATCCCGGCGCTCGCGCGGAGCGTGCGCTACGACCGGGCCACGGGGTTCTTCTCCAGCTCGGCGCTGGCGGTCGCGGCAGCCGGCATCGCCCACCTGATCCAGAACGGCGGCCGGATGCGGCTCCTCGTCGGCGCCTCGCTCGACGACGAGGATGTCGCGGCGATCGAGCGGGGGTACCACCTCGCGGAGCGAATCCGCGAGAAGTTCCTCACGCTGCTCGCGGACCCGGAGGACCTCCTCTTGCGCAGTCGCCTTGAGGCGCTCGCCTGGATGGTAGCCGAGGGAACGCTGGAGATCCGGGTCGTTCTCCCGGTCGGGCCGGACGGGCTGCCTGTGCCCGGTGACCGGGCCGCCCCCTACTTCCACACCAAAGAGGGGGTCTTCACCGACGCGGCCGGGAACCAGGTCGCCTTCAGCGGCAGCGTCAACGAGTCGGCGACCGGCTGGCAGCACAACTACGAGCAGTTGTTGGTCTTCACGTCCTGGGACGACTCCCAGCGATACCTCGCCGGCGTGGTCCGGCGCTTCGAGCGACTCTGGGAAGGCACGGAGCGGGACTGGATCGCGCTGCCGATCCCCGAGGCCGTCCGCGAACGCCTCATCGCCTTTCGACCGGAGTACCCGCCGACGCGTGACCCGCTGGAGACGGCCGTGCCCGCGGGGGTCGCGGACGAGCGGGCGATCTACGTCGTCGAGCAGCCGAGGGATGACGACCAGCGGGCGCGGATCCTCGCCCAGTTCCTCCGCGACGCCCCCCACCTGCCGGGTGCCGGACGCCTCGGCGCCGCCACCGCAGCCATCGAGCCGTGGCCGCACCAGTTGCGCGTGAGCGACGCCATCGTCGCCCGCTTTCCAGAGCGGTTCCTGCTCGCCGACGAGGTCGGGTTGGGCAAGACGATCGAGGCGGGGTTGGCAATCCGGCAACTCCTCCTCTCCGGCCGCGTGCGCCGCTGCCTGATCCTTACGCCGCGCAGCGTCATACGCCAATGGCAGGAGGAGCTGTATGAGAAGTTCCTCCTCGACATCCCGCGCTACGACGGGGGCCGCTTTATCACCGTCTTTGGCGACGAGCGCGAGCCGTCCACGCCGAACCCGTTCGACAGCGAGCCGGTCCTGCTCGCCTCGAGCCAGCTCGTCAAGCGGCGTGAGCGCCAGCGGGAGGTCCTCGCTGCCCTCCCCTGGGACCTGGTCGTGGTGGACGAGGCGCACCATGCTCGCCGGCGGGACTTCCTCGCCCAGCGCGACCGGCCGAACCGCCTCCTGGAGCTGCTGCGCGAGTTGCGCAAGCGAACGCAGGGGATGCTGCTCCTGACGGCCACGCCGATGCAGGTGCACCCGGTCGAGGTCTGGGATCTTCTGATGCTCCTGGGACTCGGCGGGCGCTGGGGCGTGGATGAGCAGCACTTCCTGCGCTTCTTCCGCGAGCTGCGCAAGCCCGTCGAGGAGGTCGACTGGGACTTCGTCTTCGACATGGTGCGGGACGAGCTGGAGAGCGGCGGCACCGAGGATCCGGGGCTGGCCGAGATGGCCATGTCGCGGGTCGGCCCGGTGAACTGGGATCGGGTTCGCGCGCTGGTCCGGTCAGCCGGCCGCCGAGCGGCTATCGCGCGACTCCCGGTCGAAGCCCAGGCGGTCGCGCAGGAGTATGCCCGGCGGCACACGCCGCTCCGGCGGCTGATGTTCCGCAACACCCGAGAGCTGCTGCGCGAGTACGCCCGCCGCGGGCTTATTCGGGCCACCATCCCCAAGCGCGATCCGCAGCCGGTCTGGATCGAGATGACGCCGGCGGAGCGCGACCTCTACGACCGGATCGAGGAGTACATCGCGGAATTCTACGCCCGCTACGAGCAGGAGCGGCGCGGCCTCGGCTTCATCATGACGGTCTACCGCCGCCGCCTCACCTCCAGCTTCGCCGCCATCGAGCGCAGCCTGCAGCGACGCCTGGAGTTCCTGCGGGGGCAGGCGCCCGACCCCGGCCTGACGGACGATGACCTGGAAGTGGACGAGCTTGAGCAGGACATCTCCGAGGAGCTGGCGCAGGCGCTGGCCCGGGGTTACCGGGAGGAGATCCGCTACGTCGAGGACTTCCTGCATGACATCCGGCGCCTCAGCGGCGACTCCAAGCTCGAGCGCCTGATGGCGATGCTCGGCGAGATCTTCCGCAGGCGGGAGACGGTCGTCATCTTCACCCAATACACCGACACGATGGACTACCTGCGCGAGCGGCTGCGCGAGGTCTACGGCCACCAGATCGCCTGCTACTCCGGCCGTGGCGGCGAAGAGTGGCGCGACGGCGCATGGACGCCGACGACCAAGGAGGAGATCAAGAACGCCTTCCGCCAGGGCGAGCGGATCAAGATTCTCCTCTGCACCGAGGCAGCCAGCGAGGGCCTCAACCTCCAGACCTGCGGCGTGCTGATCAACTACGACATGCCCTGGAACCCGATGCGAGTCGAGCAGCGCATCGGGCGCGTCGACCGCATCGGCCAGCGGTATCCGGACGTATGGGTGCGCAACTTCTTCTACGAGGACACGATCGAGGCGCGGGTCTACGAGCGCCTGAGCGACCGGATCGCGTGGTTTACCGACGTCGTCGGCGAGCTGCAGCCGATCCTGACGGGGGTGGCACGGTCGATCGAGACGCTGGCGATGCTGCCGCGCGCCGAGCGAGAGCGCCGGCTTGAGGAGGAGATGGCCAGGCTCAGGGCCGCGATCGATCAGCAGCAGGTGGAGCTGGTGAGTCTCGACACGCACCCCGCGGACGAGCAGGGAACGACCGCCCAGGGGACACCGGTGGAGCTGGCCGACCTGGAGCGCGTGCTGACCCACTCGCCGAGCCTCCGCGAGCGCTTCAGGCCGCACCCGACCATCCCTCACGCCTTGCTGCTCGCCCATGGCGACGGGCAGGTGGCCGTGACCTTCGACCGCGCGGTGTTCGACGCCCACCCGGATACGGTGCGCCTGGTGAGCTACGGCGACCGGCTGCTGAACGAGCTCCTCGCCCAGATCGAGCCGCCGGCACGGTCGGACAGCGCGGCAGGTCTGCTCCGCTGCGCCGAAGATGACCCCGTGCCCCTGCGGGCGTATTACCAGCCCGTGGGGAACCAGGCACGGCGCATTGACCGGATCGTCGATCTCGAGCGGGCACTCGACGGCGGCGATCTGAGCTGGTCGACTGCTGCGCGGGCGGCGGCCGAGGCGGACTTCCGCCAGCACCTCGACGCGCTCCAGGAGCGCGACAGCGCGATCGCCCGGCAGCGGCGGGAAGCCGAGCGCCTATCGCTCGAGGAGCGGGCGCGGCAGGTCCTGCTGCGGGCAGCGCTCGTCGAGATCGTGCGCCAGCGCGCGTCCGACCCGGTCGGAGACAACGCGCCATGGGCGTTGTCCGAGGAGACGATCCGCAACCTGCGCCATTGCGGGTTCCCCTTTGCGCCGCTGCTGAGGCTGGTGAGCGTCGCGGGACTGTCGCTCTCGCCAACGGACCCGTACTACCGGGAGATCGAGGGGGCCTCGCCTGAGTCGCTCACGCGGCGCCTCAAACAGCTCGAGGAGGAGGCCAAGCAGATCGTCAGGCCGTTGCACGCCCTCACGCAGCACACCACCCCGGCGAACGTCGAGGCCCAGCCCGGTTCATCGCGAGCGGCCGAGCTGCTCGCGCCGCCCAACACCGAAGCGAGCTCGGTTCCGAGCCAGGCCGCGGCCCGCGCGTCGGGTGTCTGAGCGGCGGCCGGGAGGGTGCCCCCACCGGCAATCCGCGCGCGGGAGAAGCAAACCGGGGCGCCGCAGGATGGCGGCGCCCCGGCGCTGCTCGACGATCGGTGGGCTATTCGCCCCCGGCCTCGTGGCTGCTGTAGCGCTGCTTGATCTCCTCCAGCACCGACGGGTCGGTCAAGGTGGTCGTGTCGCCGATCACCCGCCCCTCGGCGATGTCGCGCAGCAGCCGGCGCATGATCTTCGCGCTCCGCGTCTTGGGCAGCTCGGCGGTGAAGTAGATCCGGTCGGGGCGCGCGATGGGGCCGATGGTCTCCGCGACGTGCTGGCGCAGCTCCTCCGCCAGCTCCTGGGTCGGCTCCACCCCGGCGCGCGGCGTGACGAAGGCAGCGATGGCCTGCCCCTTCACCTCGTGGCTCACGCCGATGACCGCGGCTTCGGCCACGGCGGGGTGGCTGACCAGGGCGCTCTCCAGCTCCATCGTGCCGAGCCGGTGGCCCGCGACGTTGAGGACGTCGTCGAGGCGGCCCATGATCCAGAAGTCGCCGTTCTCATCGCGCTTGGCGCCATCGCCGGTGACGTAGACGGACGGGCCGTACTTGGAGAAGTAGGACTGGACGTAGCGGTCCGGATCGCCCCAGAGGGTGCGGAACATCGCCGGCCACGGCCGCTTGATCACCAGGTAGCCGCCCTGCCCCGGCGGCACCGAGTTGCCCTGCTCGTCGAGGATATCGGGCTCGACGCCGGGGAAGGGGCGGGTGGCCGACCCCGGCGTCATGGTGGTGAGGCCGGGCAGCGGGGTGATCAGGATCATCCCCGTCTCGGTCTGCCACCAGGTGTCGACCACCGGGCAGCGCCCGCCGCCGATGTGCTGCTGGTACCAGATCCACGCCTCCGGGTTGATCGGCTCGCCGACCGTGCCGAGCAGCCGCAGCGAGGAGAGATCGTGCTTGGCCGGGTACTCCGGGCCCCAGCGCATGAAGCTGCGGATGGCGGTGGGCGCGGTGTAGAAGACGTTCACGGCGCGGCGCTCGACGATGTCCCAGAAGCGGTCCTTGTCCGGCCAGTCGGGCGCGCCCTCGTACATCACCGAGGTGGCGCCGTTGGCGAGCGGGCCATAGACGATGTAGCTGTGCCCGGTCACCCAGCCGATGTCGGCGGTGCAGAAGTAGACGTCTTCATCCTTGAGGTCGAAAACCCACTTGCTGGTGAGGGCCGTGCCGACCAGGTAGCCCCCGGTGGTGTGGAGCACGCCCTTGGGCTTGCCGGTCGTCCCGGAGGTGTAGAGGATGTATAGCGGATGCTCCGCGTCGAGGGGCTCCGGCGGGCAGTAGGACCCGGTGACCTGGTCCAGGGCCTCGTGCCACCAGATGTCACGGCCGGGCTGCATGCGGACCGGGTGGACGCTGCGCCCGACGCGCTCGACCACCACGACCCGCTCGACCGAAGGCGCCATCTCCAGCGCCTTGTCGGCGTTGTCCTTGAGCGGCACGATGCTGCCGCGGCGATAGCCGCCGTCGGCGGTGACGAGCACCTTGGCCTCGCAGTCGTTGATGCGGTCCGCGAGCGCCGACGGGCTGAAGCCACCGAAGACCACCGAGTGGGGCGCGCCGATTCGGGCGCAGGCCAGCATGATGATCGGCAACTCGGGGATCATCGGCAGGTAGATCGAGACCCGATCGCCCTTCTGCACCCCCAACTGCTTGAGCATGAGCGCGGCGCGATTCACCTCGCGGTAGAGGTCCTGGTAGGTGAGCACACGCTCGTCCCCGGGCTCGCCCTCCCAGATCAGCGCGGCCTTCGTGCGGCGCCAGGTCTTGGTGTGGCGATCGACGCAGTTGTAGGACGCGTTGAGCTTGCCGCCGACGAACCACTTGACCCAGGGCGGGTTCCACTCCAGCACCTTATCCCAGCGCCGATCCCAGTCGAGGAGCTCCGCGGCAGACGCCCAGAACGCATCCGGGTCCTGCTTGGCGCGCTCGTACACCGCCGGGTCATTGATGTTGGCCTGCGCGGCAAACGCCGCTGGCGGCGCGTATCTGCGCGTCTCCTTCAGCAGACCGGTGATCGTTCCTGTCGGGTCATTCGACATGCCACGCTCCTTCCGTGTGGCTGGTCCGCGGGGCGTCTCAGCGCCCTCGGCCGAAACACACCCCCACGCCGCTCGCGGCGAGCTCATCTGCGCAGAATGCCTGGTACCTCGTCACCCCGTATCTTAGCCCATGGCCGGTGACGGGGAAAGGCACCCCGCCCGGGCGGACGGGATGGGGTGCGTGGCGGCGGAGGACCCCGCGCCGTCGCCGCAGCCCGGGCGACGGAGGGGCGCGGCGAGATCAGCACATCGCGGGCGGATCTCTGCGTGGCGCGTCGTGCTGGCGGCGTCCACAGGCGGCGGGGCAGCACAACGACCCGCCGGCCGGGGGGGAGCACCGGGCGTGCCCCCCGGCCGGCCGCCGCTGGTGCCTACTCACCCGTGGAGGGGGCGCGCGCTGCCCTACCCAGCCCCAACCGCCAGTGCCGCCTCGGGCGTCAGGCTGAACCCCTCGTAGCCCTTGCTGGCGATCTCCTGGCAGCGCGCACGGTAGTTCTGGAGCCCGCCGACGTAGACCATGAACACCCGGGGCTTCCCGGGGACGTTCGCCCCGATGTACCAGGACTTCGCCCGCGGGTAGAGCGTCTGCTCGGCCGCCTCGTTCGCGTGCGCCACCCACCGATCTTCGGCGTCCGCCGTCGCCTCGATCCCGCGGTAGCCATGCTGCCGCAGGTACCCGATGCAGTCCGCGATCCACTCCACGTGCTGGCTGATGGCCGCCGGCATGTTGGTGAGCACCGAGGGGCTGAGCGGCCCGGTGATGGTGAACATGTTCGGGAAGCCGTGGACGGCGACGCCCAGGTAGTTGCGCGGCCCCGACACCCACTTCTCCGCCAGTGCCACCCCGCCACGGCCGCGGATGTCGATGCGCGTCAGCGGGCCGGTGAGGGCGTCGAACCCCGTGGCGAAGATGATGATGTCCAGCGGGTACTCGCCGTCGGTGGTGCGGATCCCCGTCGGGGTGATCTCCTCGATTGGCGACTTCCGGACGTCAACCAGGGTCACATTGTCCCGGTTGAACGCCTCGTAGTAGCCGTGCTCGAGCGGCGGCCGCTTCGTCCCGTACGGATGGTCCGAGGGGCACAGCAGCTCGGCCACCTCGGGATCGCGGACGGTCTCGCGGATCTTGGAGCGGATGAACGCAGCCGCGGTCTCGTTAGCCTCGGGGTTGACCAGGATGTCGTTGAAGGTCTCGAACAGGAAGTAGAAGCCCCCTTTCTGCCAGGCAGCCTCGTAGATCTGCCGCTGCTCTTCCGGGCTCACCGCGAGCGCCGACCGCTCGACGGGCTCGATGGGAAGCCCCGCAGCGGACCGCCGAACGATCTCCCAGACCTCGCCGTAGCTGGCCTTGAGCTGCCGGATGAACTCGGGATCCAACGGTCGGTTGTGGGCGGGGATGGCATAGTTCGGGGTGCGCTGGAAGACCCACAGGTGCTCGGCCTGCTCGGCGACCACCGGCGCGACCTGGATCCCGGTCGCTCCGGTGCCGATGAGGCCGACCCGCTTCCCGGTGAAGTCGATTCCCTCCTGCGGCCAGCGCCCGGTGTGGTACCACTCGCCCTGGAACGTCTCGAGGCCTTTGAACGCCGGCAGGTTATCGGCCGACAGGCAACCCACCGCCGTGATGAAGTAGGTCGCCCACACCTGCTCCCCCGCGTCGGTGGTGATCAGCCACCGCCCCGTCGCCTCGTCGAACGCGGCGGCGGTCACCCGGGTGTTGAACTGGATGTCGCGGCGCAGGTCGAGCCGATCCGCGACGTAGTTCAGGTAGCGCTCGATCTCCGGCTGGGATGGGTAGCGCTCGGTCCAGGTCCACTCCTGCAGGATCTCGTCCGAGAAGGAGTAGCAGTAGACCCAGCTCTCGGAGTCGCAGCGCGCCCCCGGATAGCGATTCCAGTACCAGGTGCCGCCGACCCCGCCGCCCGCCTCGTAGACGCGGGTGGTCACGCCAAGCTGGCGCAGGCGGTGGAGCATGTACAGCCCGGAGAACCCGGCGCCAACCACGACGGCATCGAATTCCGGCTGGTTCCGGTTCGCCGAAGGACGGTGTGCATGGGCGGTCTGCATCGATGTACCCTCCGTCCGGTCAGATCAGCGGGAATCGCAGTGTGGCTGTGGACCGCGCGCTACGCGGCGCTATCGAACGCCCGGCGCAGCTCCGCGGCCGCGTATTCAATAGCCTGCTTGCCGGCCTCCATCGCCCCGAGCAGGGTGACGAACCCGTGGATCTGCCCCTCGTAGCGCTTGATCATGACGCGATTCCCGGCCTGGCGCAGCAACTCGCCGTACGCCTCCCCCTCGTCGCGGAGTGGATCGAACTCGGCCGTCACCACGAAGGCGGGCGGCAGCCCGGCCGCGTTCCCCAGCCGCAGGGGGGAGGCCCGCCAGTCGCGCCCGTCCTCCTCGGAGCGCAGGTAGTGCCCCCAGAACCACCGCATCATGTCGGTGGTGAGGAAGTAGTCCGTGCCGTTGGCCTGGTAGGACGCCGTGGTGAAGTCGTAGTTGGTCACGGGATAGAAGAGGACCTGGAAGGCCAGCTTCGGCGTCCCGGCGTCTCGCGCCAGGGCGGCCACGACCGCCGCCAGGTTGCCGCCCGCGCTGTCTCAGGTGACCGCGAGGCGAGCGGCGTCGACATTGAGGGCGGCCGCGTTGGCCGCCACCCACTGCGTCGCCGCGTAGCAGTCATCCACCGCAGCCGGGAACTTGTGCTCCGGCGCCAGCCGGTAGTCGACCGACACCACCACGGCCCCGGCGCGGTTGGTCAGGAGGGCGCAGGTGGCGTCGACGGTGTCGGGGCTGCCGATGACCCAACCGCCCCCATGGAAGTAGACGACGGCGGGGAAGGGTCCGCCCCCCTCTGGGGTGTAGATGCGCACCGGGATCTCGCCAGCCGGACCGGGGATCGTGCGATCCTCGACGCGGGCGACCGGCTCCGGCGGGCCGCCGAGCTCGCCCAACGCCGCGGCCGCCTCCCGCGCCGCGGCCGGCTCCATCTCGTTCAGCGCCGGGCCGCCCAGGGCTTCGAGCTGCTTCAGGAACGCTTCGGCCTGGCTGTCGAGCGGCATCGCGCGGCCTCCTCTCTACGCAAGACGTGTGACTTGTAGAGCACCGATGCTCTTCCTATAGCGCCATCGGCGCTCGCTGTCAAGTATGCGCAAGCGTTGGCCGCTTCGCCGCCCGGGACGGCCGCGCGGCCGGGCCGGGGACGCCGTCGCCCCGAGCGGGCGGCGCCGGCCCGGGAAATGGGGCGCCGCCCCCCCTGCGCTTCCCCATCTGGCAGCCGTCGGGGGTGCCAGCGCTTGGGGCGCGTGACAACGGCGTGGCAGGGATCGTGAACGACCTAACAAAATAGTGACAGGTACGCAGGTCCCTGGTAGCATAGGGGGCGGTTGGTCGGATCGGCGGCCCGCGCGCCCGCGTGGGCGCTCCGTGTGCCGTGAGTTGGAGCAGGGAGGACCATGAGGGGGGTCAAGACAATCGCCCGGGGGGCGCTCGTCACGGCGCTCGCGGTGGCGCTCGTCCTTCTGGTCAGCGGCTGTGTTGGGGACACGCCGCAGTCAGTGAACGACCCACGCGCGGACAACGCGCAGAAGATCTGGGACCTGTTCATGCCGATCTTCTGGCTGTCCGTCGGTGTCTTCGTCATCGTACAGGGCATCGTTATCGTCGCGCTGATCCGGTTCCGCCGCCGGCCCGACTCGCCGGTGCCCCGCGCAATCCATGGCAACACCAAGCTGGAGATCGCGTGGACCCTGGCGCCGGCGCTCATCCTGGCCGCCATCGCCGTCCCGACCATCTCGACGATCGCGGACCTGGCGCGAGAGCCGGGTCCGGAGGCGCTCACCGTGCGGGTCGTCGGCCAGCAGTGGTGGTGGGCCTTTGAGTATCCCGACAGCGGGGTCGTGACCGCTGACGAACTGCATGTCCCGGTCGGCCGGCCCGTCCATCTCGAACTGAAGAGCAAGGACATCATCCACAGCTTCTGGGTGCCGAAGCTGGCCGGCAAGCAGGATGTCGTACCTGGCCGGACCAACCGGATCACCTTCACCGCGGACACGCCCGGCGAGTACTCCGGGCAGTGCGCCGAGTTCTGCGGTGCCAAGCACGCCAACATGAAGTTCCGCGTCATCGTCCAGACCCCGGAGGAATTCGAGGCCTGGCTCGCCCAGCAGCAGCAGGCAGCGGTCGAGCCTGAGCCCGGCAGCATCGAGGCCCAGGGCAAGGAGGTCTTCATGTCCAGCGGCTGCGTGGGCTGCCACACCATCAAGGGCACCGACGCCAAGGGACAGCTCGGGCCGGACCTGACGCACTTCGGCAGCCGGGGCCTGATCGCAGGCGGGGTCCTGACCAATACCCCGGAGAACCTCAAGGCGTGGGTGCACGACGCGCCGTCCATCAAGCCCGGGCAGCCCGGTCGCCCGCTCGGCATGCCGGCCTTCACTGGCCTGACCGACGAGCAGGTCAACGCTTTGGTTGCCTACCTGGAGAGCTTGAAGTGACGCGGATTGTGGAGGGAATGGAGAAGCGGGCCCGGGTTCCCCGGGAGCACCACGCTGCGACACGCGCGGGGGGAGTGTAATGGCGCAGTCAGCGATAAGGCTTGAACGCACGCAACGAGAGCAATCGGCGCTCTCGACGCTGTGGAGCTGGCTTACCACCGTCGATCACAAGCGGATCGGCAAGCTCTACTTCTTCACGTCGCTGTTCTTTTTCCTGGTCGGTGGCCTGCTGGCGCTGCTGGTCCGCACCCAGCTCGCCGTGCCGAACAACACGTTCCTGTCGCCGGACACCTACAACCAGGCGTTCACCACGCACGGGGCCATCATGGTCTTCCTCGTGGTCATGCCGCTCAACGCCGCCTTCTTCAACTACTTCGTGCCGCTCATGATCGGCGCGCGCGACGTGGCCTTCCCGCGGCTGAACGCCTTCAGCTACTGGGTGTTCCTGCTCGGCTCGCTGCTCCTGCTGACCAGCTTCGTCGTGGGGGAGGCGCCCAACGCCGGGTGGTTCGCCTACGCCAACCTGACGAACGAGATCTACTCCCCCGGCCGCAACATGGACTTCTACACCATGGGGCTCCAGGTGCTCGGCGTCTCGTCGATCGCCTCGGCGCTCAACTTCGTCGTGACCATCCTCAATATGCGCGCGCCGGGCATGACGATGATGCGCATGCCGCTCTTCGTCTGGATGACGCTGATCACCTCGGCGCTCCTGCTGCTGGCCTTCCCGTCCTTCACCGTCGGCCTGATCGAGCTGATGTTCGATCGCTACTTCGGGACGGTGTTCTTCGAGCCGGCCGCCGGCGGTGACCCGGTGCTCTGGCAGCACCTGTTCTGGATCTTCGGCCACCCCGAGGTCTACATCCTGATCCTGCCGGCCTTCGGGATTATCTCGGAGATCCTGCCGACCTTCACCCGCAAGCCGCTCTTCGGCTACCCCTTCATGGTCTACTCAGGCTTCGCGATCGCGATCCTGGGCTTCGGCGTCTGGGCGCACCACATGTTCGCGGTCGGGCTCGGCCCGGTAGCGAACTCGGTCTTCGGCACCACGACCATGCTGATCGCCATCCCGACCGGGGTGAAGATCTTCAACTGGCTCGGGACGCTCTGGGGCGGCTCGATCGACATCAAGACCCCGCTGCTGTTCGCGGTCGGCTTCCTCGGGATGTTCACCATCGGCGGCATCTCGGGCGTGATGCACGCCTCGGTGCCGATCGACTACTGGCAGACCGACAGCTACTTCGTGGTGGCACACTTCCACTACGTGCTGTTCGGCGGCACCATCATGGCCATTATGGGCGGCATCTACTACTGGTTCCCCAAGATCTTCGGGCGGATGCTGGATGACCGGCTGGGGAAGGTGCACTTCTGGCTGACGCTGCTGTTCTTCAACCTGACCTTCTTCCCGATGCACCTGCTGGGTGTCGACGGGATGCCGCGCCGCATCTACACCTACTCCGAGGAGATGGGCTGGGGCTTCTGGAACACGGTCGAGACGGTCGGCGCGTTCGGGCTTGGCCTCTCGATGCTGCTGCTGGCCTACAACATCGTCCACACGCTCCGTGCGGGCGAGCGCGCCCCGGCGGACCCGTGGGACGGGCGCACGCTGGAGTGGGCCATCCCCTCGCCGCCGCCCGTCTACAACTTCGCGGAGATCCCCGAGATCCGGGCGCGCGACCCCTGGTGGCAGATGAAGCGGGACCGCGAGGCCGGGCGCCCGGCACCGACGCCGGTGCGGCAGCCGGCCGAGCCGATCGAGTTGCCGCTGCCGTCCTACTTCCCGGTGATGGTGGCGCTGGGGTTGACGATCGCGGCCGCCGGGATGGTGTGGCTGATCTGGCCCGTGGTCGGCGTCGGTCTCGCCGTCACGCTGATCGGCGTCGTCGGCTGGGCCATCGAACCGAACCACCCGGAGGCGCCGCACCCGGCCCAGCCGACGCCGGGTGAGTTTCGCGTCCAGCACCCGGCCAGCGACTGACCGGCGTCCGCCCCCCGCGCCCTCGCCGCTCGTCGTCCGTGTGCCGCGGCTGTGCGACAATCGGGAGCCGGGCCCGCGCGGCCCGACGCGTCGGCAGTCGCGCCTGGCAGAGCCGGGGGAGGGGCGGCATGAGCGCTGGGGCGCAGCAGATCGAGTTCACCATCGAGCCGGAGCCACCCTACCGGCTCGATCTGACCGTGTGGGTGCTCCGGCGGCGGCCGGACTACGTGGTGGACCGCTGGGACGGCCGCGTCTACCGGCGTCTGCTCCCGGTGGACGGGCGCGCGGTCGCGGTGGCCGTGACCCAGATCGGCACGACCGACGCCCCCTGCCTGCGGGTGGTGGCGCGCGGCCCGGCGCTCGATGCGCACGTGGTGCCGGACCTGCGCCGCACCCTGGAGCGGATGCTCGGCACGGGGGTGGACTTGGGCGGCTTTGCGCGCCTGGCCGCGGGTGACCCGGCGCTCGCGTCGCTGGCCCGGCGGCTGCGCGGCGCCAAGCCGACCCGCTACCCCACGGTGTATGAGGCGCTCGTCAACGCCATCGCCTGCCAGCAGATCACGCTGACCTTCGGGCTCCGCATCGTGTCGCGCCTGGCCCAGGAGTGCGGCCTCACGGTCGAGCGGGACGGGGAAGCCCTCTTCGCCTTCCCCCGACCGGCTGACGTGCTCACCCTCTCCCCGGAGCGCCTCGTGGCGCTCGGCTTCAGCCGGCAGAAGGCGCGGGCCGTGCTGGAGTTGTCCGAGCGTCTGGTGGATGGAACCCTGGACCTGGACGACCTGGAGACCCTGCCGGACGACGCGGCGCTGGCGCGGCTGCGCGCCTTGCGCGGGGTCGGGCGCTGGACGGCGGAGTACGTCCTTTTGCGCGGGCTCGGGCGCCTGCACGTCTTCCCCGGGGACGACGTGGGCGGGCGGAACAACCTGCGCCGCTGGCTCGGGATCGACGAGGCGCTCGACTACGACGGCGTGCAGCGGGTGCTCGCCGCCTGGCGCGACTACGGCGGTCTCCTCTACTTCTACCTGCTCCTCCTGGGTCTGGCGGAGTCGGGGTACGTCGCGGTCGACGACCCCGGCGGGGGGTGACGGGCCGGCCGCCTCCGCCCTGCGCAGACTTGACAGCGGCTGGCTATCCGGTCGGCGTAGGAACCATCGTGCGGTTTCGCTCATCGGTGAGGGGTTGGGCATGGAGTCTGCGCTACCGGGTCGCGCCGTACGTCGGGATCAGCACTTGCCCATCAACGTGCGCAACACCGCGATCGTCGCGCTGCTCGTGAAAGCGCTGCTGGTGGCGACCGCACTGCAAGCGGGGTGGCCGAGCGGCGGCAAGGCGCGACCCAGCGAGGACGGCGTGAGGTGAGCGAGCCGGGCGGCGCGGTGAACCGCGTGCTCACCATCGGCCACTCGACCCGGCCGCTGGAGGAGCTCATCGACCTGCTGCGGGCGAACGGGGTGACCCGCCTGGTCGACGTGCGCACGGTGCCGCGCTCGCGCACCAATCCGCAGTTCAACCGGGAGACGCTGCCGGCGGCCCTGGCCGCGGCCGGAATTGCGTACACCCACGCGCCGGGGCTGGGCGGCCTGCGCAAGGCGCGCGCCGACTCACCCAACACCGGCTGGCGCAACGCCTCCTTCCGCGGCTTCGCCGACTACATGCAGACGCCGGAGTTCACCGCGGCGCTCGATGCGCTGATCGCGGTGGCGCGGCTGGACCGGGTCGCGCTGATGTGCGCCGAGGCGGTGCCGTGGCGCTGCCACCGCTCGATGATCGCCGACGCGCTGACGGTGCGCGGCGTGCCGGTCGCGCACCTCATCGGGGCGGAGCCGCCCCGGCCCCATCACCTGACCCCCTTCGCCGTGGTCCACGGCACCGCCATCACCTACCCCGCGACGGACGCGCCGCGCGAGGGGGAATGACGCGCCGGCCGCTCGGGCTGGAGCCGACCCTCGCTCCCCGCGGGAACGCGCTCCGCCGTTTGCGCCGGCGCAAAGACGCACCGCGCGCCGTGGGGCATAGTCGTGCCCGGCGGCCACGCGGCGGGACCGCCCGGCCGCGAGGTACACGAGGGGGCGTGATTCCGTGGGCGAATCGGCAGCGACATCCTTTCTGCTCAATGAGGAGACGGTTTGGGCCGCGCTCCATGAGGTCTACGACCCGGAGCTGGGGGTCAACGTGGTCGACCTTGGCCTCGTTTACGGGGTCGAGGTCGCGGGCCGCCGGGTGCGGGTCACGATGACGCTGACCACGCCCGGCTGCCCGCTGCACGCGAGCATCGCCGAGGCGGTCGAGGAGGCAGTGCGGGCCTTCGCGCCCGGGGTCGCCGACCTCGTCGTCGAGCTGGTGTGGGACCCGCCGTGGCGGCCGGAGATGATCACCCCGGCGGGGCTGCGCGCGTTGGGCTGGGAGTAGAGGGGCGGGCGATGGGCGAGACGGCGCGAGCGCCGATTCAGGCCTCTTGGAAGGTGAGCGAGGTCATCAGCCGCTACCCGCAGCTCCTGGACGAGCTGGTGGCGCTGAATCCCACCTTCCGCCTGCTGCGGAATCCGGTGATGCGGCGGGTGCAGAGCCGCCTAGTGACGGTCGCGCAAGCGGCGATGATCGCCGGAATGGAGCCGGTGGCGCTGGTCCAGGCGCTGAATCGCGCGATCGGGATCGAGGCGCCGGGGGAGCCGGCCGCGGACGAGGGGCGCGCCGTACCCGCGCCGGAGGGTGTGCCGGCCTGGGTGGCGGGGGCGCCGATCGTGGCCGAAGTCGACGCCCGGCCGCTGCAGCGGGAGGGTCGCGAGCCGTTCAGCGCGATCATGGCAGCCGCGCGGCAGGTCGCGCCGGGTGAGGGGTTCCGGCTGTGGAACACGTTCGAGCCGGTGCCACTCTACGACGTGCTGGGGCAGCGGGGGTTCGTCCACCACGCGCGCCAGCACGGCCCGGACGACTGGGAGATCCTGTTCTTCCGCATCGGGAATGGTCGCGCCGCCACGCCGTCGCCGGCCGCCACCGCGGCCGCGCCGCTGGACTGGTCGTCGCCGAGCGCCACGGTGACCATCGACGTGAGCGGGCTGGTGCCGCCCGAGCCCATGATCCGGATCCTGGAGGCGCTGGAGGCGCTGCCACCCGGCGGCACCCTGCTGGTGCACCACGTCCGGCGGCCGATGCACCTCTACCCGCGGCTCGACGCGCTGGGCTACCGGCACGAGACGCGCGAGCTCGGCCCGGGGCGGGTCGAGCTGCTCATCGAGAAGACGGCCGGCGGAGAGGATCGGTCATGAGCGCGCCACCGGCCGGGCCCGTCGCGCCGGGCGGAATCAGCAGCGCGCACGCGCCGGACCTGAACCTCCCGGCGCGCTTTATGGCGCTCGGCATGTTCGGCTTCCTCGGGGTCGCCGCGCTGGCGCCGTTCGCCGTGCCGCTGTTCGCCGGGGGCTTCAGCGACTCGCGCGTACTGGTCTTCGTCCACCTCAACACGTTGGGAGTCGTCGCCGCGATGATCCTCGGGGCGAGCTACCAACTGGTGCCGGTCGTGCTGCAGACGCCGCTGGCCTCCGCCCGCGCGGTCCGGTGGTCCTTCTGGGCGTTCGTCGGCGGGCTGGTCTTCATGCTGCCGGGGCTGCTCACCCTCCGACACTGGGCGCTTGGGACCGGCGCGACGCTGCTGGTGGTCGCGTTCGCCCTCTACATCGGGGTGGTGGGGAGCACCCTGCGCCGGGCCGGGCGGTGGGACGTCGTGTCGATGCACCTGGCGGCGGCGCTGCTCAGCCTGGCCGGCGGGGTCGTGGTCGGGCTGCTGCTCGCGGGCAACAAGGGGCACGGCTTCCTCGGGGGGATGACGTACCCGCTCCTGGCCGCCCACGTGACGCTGCTGCTCGCGGGCTGGGTGGCGGTGCTGCTGGCCGGCGTCGCCTACCGCCTGGTCGGGATGTTCACGCTGTCGGAGGATGCGCTGTGGCGGCCGGCGGCGTGGGCTGAGCTGGCGCTGACGGCCGGGGGTGCCTGGGTGCTGGCCGCGTCGTTCGTGCTGCGGGCTGGGCGCACGGCCGGCCCGGCGGGCGCGCTCGCGATCGTCGCTGGTCAGGCCCTTTTCCTGGCGCAGCTCCTCCACCTGTACCGGGTGCGGCGACGGCGAGGCTTCGACGTGCATATCCCCTTCGCACTCACCGCGGCCGCGGGCGGCGTCGGGGCGGCCGCGCTCTTGACCGGGGGGCTGGCCCTGGGCGTGGGGGTAAGCTCGCCGCTCTGGGTGGTCGTGGTGTGGTTGGGCCTGGGCGGGCTGGCCGAGACAGCGATCCAGGGTTTCAGCTACAAGATCACCACCTTCCTCGTCTGGCTCCACCGCTATGCGCCGGTCGCCGGGCGGCAGCGAGTGCCGCGCCTGGAAGACCTCTACCGGCGGCGGTTGGCGGTCGCTGGGTGGATGCTCTGGACCGCCGGGATGGCGTTGTCCCTCATGGTCGCTCCGCTCGGCTGCGCGCCGCTGGGTCGCATCGCCGGAGCGGCGCTCGCCGCGGGGCTGGGCTGCTTCCTGATCAACCTGG
>JASBVL010000118.1 GCA_029961075.1 Sphaerobacter sp. | reverse complement strand
CTCTGCCTGGCGGGCCTGGCGGGCGCGCTGGGCGGCGGCTGGGCGGAGGCGCTCGACGCGGCGCAGTATCTGGGGGCGGCGGACGCCCTGCGCGCCGCCATCGGTGCGCAGTGGGAGCCGGCCGATCGCGCCGAGTACGAGCGGAGCGTCCAGGTGGTGCGGGCGACGCTGGACGACGTGGCGTTCGCCGCGGCCTGGTCCCGGGGCCGGACGATGACGCTCGCCGAAGCGGTCGACCAGGCGCGGCGCCTGCTGGCCGCGCCGGTCGGCGCGGCCGCCTCGGCGGCCGCAGCCGCACGCCCCCGCCGGGCGCACCAGGGGCCGCGCCTCGGCGGGCTGACCCGCCGGGAGTATGAGGTGGCGCTGGAGGTGGCGCTCGGGGAGACGAACCGGGAGATCGGCGATCACCTCTGCATCGGCGAGAAGACGGTCGAGATGCACGTCAGCCACAGCCTGAAGAAGCTCGGGCTCCGCTCCCGCGCCCAGTTGGCCGCCTGGGTCGCCGCCTGGTCGACGAGCCAGCTCCCGAGCGCCGGGCGCGGTGCGCCCTGACCCTCGCGCCAGGGCGCCCCCGCGCGACCCAGGGGGAAATACCGGGGATCCCCGGATACCCTGCAGCCCACCCGAGCCATTATGCTGCGACCACCGATCCCGACCCTGTCGGCGACTGGCGCCCGGGTTCGCCCCCGGTGAGAGGGAGATGCGCGCATGACAACGCAACCATCGGTCGGTGGGCGGAAGCTCGATGAGGCAGCAGTAGCGCAGTTTGCGCAGACGCTGCGTGGTTCGCTCATCCGCCGCGGCGACCCGGAGTATGACGAGGCGCGCCGGGTCTACAACGCCATGATCGATCGCCGGCCGGCCCTGATCGCGCGCTGCGCCGACGTCGCCGACGTGATCGAATCCGTCAACTTCGGCCGCGAGCAGCAGCTCCTGATCGCGGTGCGCAGCGGCGGGCACAGTGGGCCGGGCTTCGGCGTCTGCGACGACGGTCTGGTCATCGACCTGGCCGGGATGCATGGCGTCCGGGTCGACCCGGAGCGGCGGACTGCGTGGGTCGAGGCCGGCTGCCAGATCGGCGACGTCGACCACGCCACGCACGCCTTCGGCCTCGCCACCCCCTCCGGCACCGTCGCGATGACCGGCATCGGCGGGATCACCCTGGGCGGCTCGGTCGGTCACCTGACGCGCGCCTACGGGCTGTCTGCGACGCGCAGGATACCACGCCGTGCGCGGCGCGGCTGGACGCATCGCCGCGCCGGGTGCCCCCTCTCCCCTGGTGGGCGAGGGAGCCCGGCTCCGTGCGGGATGAGGGGGCGACGCTACCCCAGCGCCTCGGCCAGCGCGGCCACGGCGGTGTCCACCTGCTCCTTGGTGAGCAGGAGCGGCGGCAGGAAGCGGATCGTCAGGCTGCCGGCCAGGAGGGCCAGGACGCCGCGCTCCTGCATGGCGCGCAGGACCGGCGTCGCCCGCCCCTTCAGCTCGACACCGATCATCATCCCCCGCCCGCGCACCTCGCGGATCTTGGGGTGCGCCAGCCCGCGCAGCTGCGCGAGGAAGTAGGCGCCGACCTCGGCGCTGTGCGCCAGCCAGCCCTCGGCCTCCAGGGTCTCCAGCGTCGCCAGCCCGGCGGCGGCCGCCAGCGGGTTGCCGCCGAAGGTGGTGCCGTGGACGCCCCCTTCGAGCGCGCCGGCCACCTCGGCGGTCATCAGCGTCGCGCCGATCGGCACGCCGTTGGCCAGCCCCTTGGAGAGGGCCAGCAGGTCGGGCGACACCCCCTCGTGCTGGCAGGCGAACCAGGTGCCGGTGCGGAGGCCGGTCTGGATCTCGTCGAAGATCAGGAGGGCACCGGCGGCGTGGGCGATGTCGCGGGCGCGGGCCAGGTAGCCCGGCGGCGGGAGGTGGATGCCGCCCTCGCCCTGGATGGGTTCGAGGACCACGGCGGCGGTGGCCGCGTCGACCGTCTCGGCCAGTTCCTCCACATCGCCGTAGGTGACGTGCGTCGCCGCGGCCAGTACGCCGGCGAAGGGGTCGCGGTACTTCTTGTCGGCGGTGGCCGCGAGCGCGCCCAGCGTCCGGCCGTGGTAGCCGCGCTTGGCGGCCACGACCTTGGTCCGGCCGGTGGCGACGTAGGCGAACTTGAGCGCGGCCTCGATCGCCTCGGTGCCGGAGTTGGAGAGGAAGGCGTGGGTCAGCCCGGCCGGGGCGAGGCTCAGCAGCTTCTGGAGGAAGGCGACGCGCACGTCGTTGGCGAAGGACTGGTGGCAGTTGAGCAGCGTGGTGGCCTGGTGCTGGATCGCCGCGGTGACGCGCGGGTGGGCGTGCCCGAGCACGTTGACCCCGTAGTTGCTCATCAGGTCGAGGTAGCGGGTGCCGTCGGCGTCCCAGAGGTAGACGCCCTCGCCGCGCACCAGCGCGAGGTCGCGCTTGGCGTAGAGCGGCGGCTGAAGGTCCTTGTCGGCCTGGACGATGCCGCTGTTCAGCGCCTGGCTCATGCTTCGACTCCAATCGGCGCGCTCGCCATCACCACGGTCCCCTCGCCGGCCAGTGCGCGCCGCACCGGCTGGTCGACCCGGGCGTCGGCGAAGATCACGCGCCCGATGCCGGCCGCCACGGCGTCGACGCCGGCCTGGACCTTCTTCTTCATGCGGCCACCGGCCGCGTCCATGGCGGCCGCGACGCTGGCCGGGTCGCTGACGTCGATCTGGCGGACGAGCGAGCCCGGATCGTTGAGGTCGCGCAGCAGGCCGGCGGTGTTGGAGAGGATGACCAGCGCATGGGCGCGGAGGGCGAGGCCGAGGCGCAGGGTCAGCTTGTCGCCGTCGACGTTGATCGCCTCGCCGGCGTCGGAGAGCGCCGGCGGGGTTAGCACCGGGAGGTAGCCGTGATCGAGCAGCAGGTCGATCAGGCGGGTGTCGATGCGCGCGATGCTGCCCGCGTAGTCCCCGCGCAGCACCTTGGGCTTGCCGTCCTCGATGGCCCGCAGCGTGTCCTTGCGCGGGCCGCGGGCGATGCCGCCGTCGAGCGCGCTCAGGCCGACCGCGTTCACCCCGCGCGCCTGCAAGCCCTCGACCAGCCGCTTGTTGGCCAGGCCGGCATAGACCGCCAGCATCCAGCGTTCACACCCGACAGCGGGAGGCGTCGAGATCACCTTCCTCGGCACCGGCACGTCGAATGGCATCCCGATCATCGGCTGCACCTGCCCCGTCTGCACCTCGGACGACCCCCGCGATCGGCGGAGCCGGACCTCGGCCGTCGTCCGCTTCGACGGGCACACGGTGCTGATCGACACGGCGACGGAGCTGCGGTTGCAGGCGCTGGCCGTCGGGCTCGACCGCATCGACGCCGTGCTCTTCACCCATGCCCACGCCGACCACGTCGGGGGCTTCGACGACCTGCGCCGCTTCAACGAGCTGGCCCAGCGCCACCTGCCGGTCTACGCCCACCCGGATACCGCCGCGATCCTGCGCGAGCGCTTCGGCTACGCCTTCGTCGACCAGTTCCCCTTCTACGGCGGCAAGCCGGACCTGACGCTCCACACCTTCAACGGGGCGTTCACCCTCTTCGACCGCCGCATCCAGCCGATCCCGGTCTGGCATGGCCGCTGGTTGGTCCACGGCTTCCGCTTCGGCCCGCTCGTCTACCTGACCGACGCCAAGACGATCCCGCCGGCCTCGCTGGAGACGATGCGCGGCGCCGACGTGCTGGTCATCAACGCCCTGCGCCAGCGGCCCCACCCGACGCACCTGAGCATCGACGAGGCGCTGGCCGTGATCGCGGAGGTCAAACCCCGCCGCGCCTACCTGGTCCACCTGGCCCATGAGGTGTCGCACGCCGCGACCAGCGCGCTCCTGCCACCGCACGTCGAGCTGGCCTACGACGGGCTGACGGTGCGCACCCAGGCCGACTGGTAGGCGGCGCGGCGATCCGGGCGGAGACCGGGTTCATCCGCGCGCGCCGGCTGGTACCATAGGCGCGGCCGGCGGCAGGGCGCCCGCCGCCGGCGACGCGCGAACCACCATCGGGAGGCAGTCATGTCGGACGCGACCGTACAGCAGCTTGGACCGGGCCTCTGGGTCATCGACCACCACTTCCTCGGCGTCCCCGGGATCATCGCCTCGTACCTGCTTGCCGGCGAGGACGGACTGACGCTGATCGAGACCGGCCCCACCCCGACCCTCGGCACCCTGCGCAGCGGCATCCGCGCCGCGGGCTTCGCGCCCGAGCAGATCACGCAGATCGCGGTGACGCACATCCACCTCGACCACGCCGGGGCGGCCGGGGTGCTGATGCGGGAGCTCCCGCAGGCCCGCCTGCTGGTCCACCCGGCGGGGGCGCCGCACCTGATCGACCCGACCAAGCTGCTGGCGAGCGCCGGCCGCCTCTACGGCGCCGACATGGACCGCCTCTGGGGCGAGGTGATCCCCGTCCCCGCCGCGCGCGTGCGCACCCTCGCCGACGGTGAGACCTTCCGAGCCGGTGGGCGCGAGTTGACGGCCCTCGACACCCCCGGCCACGCCAACCACCACCTGGCGTACTACGATCCGGCCAGCGGCGATGTCTTCACCGGCGATGTCGGCGGCGTGCGCCTGGGCCGCGTGCCTTACGTGCGGCCACCGACGGTGCCGCCCGAGTTCGACCCGGCCGCGTGGCGCGCGAGCATCGCGCGGCTGCGGGCGCTGCGCCCGCGGCGCCTGCTCCTGACCCACTTCGGCGCCTTCGACGACCCCGACTGGCACCTGGACGACCTGCTCTACCGCCTCGGGGAGTGGGTCGGCTGGGCCGAGGCGCGCCTGAGGGACCCGGCCGAGCAGGAGGCGGCGCTGGCCGAGCTGCGCGCGCGGGGCGACGCCGAGCTGGCCGCCCTCCCCGGCGGCGCGGCGGTGCAGGGCCCGTTCGAGATCGCCACCGGCTCGGCCATCTCGGTCGCCGGGCTGGCGCGCTACGTCCGCAAGCGGCGCGAGGCGCGGGGCTAGCCGCGGCGCCGGGGTGCCCGGGGCACGTGGAGCGCCGGCTCGCACGGAGCCCGGCCGGCTCCCGTTCGGCGCGGGGATACGCCCACGGGCGGTGATGGGTGCCCGGGGCTGAAAGCCCCGGGCTCACAAAGCAAAGCCGGCTGAAGCCGGCTGAGCGCGCGGGTACGCCCGACTAATTCGTCAAAGGCCATAAGCCGGCTGGGGACGATCGCCGGGTATGCCGGACTACATCGTCAAAGTCCATCAGCCGGTTCAACATACGCACCCCTCTCCCCGTGTGGGAGAGGGGGTAGGGGGTGAGGGGGGGCCGCCCCCGCACCACGCATCACGCCCTACGCAGTACGCAATACGCCTCACGCATCACGGAACACGCAACACGCAACACGCAGTCCGCATGACGCCCCCACCCCTCCCCGTCACGGCAAGATCTCCAACACGTCCACGTGGAAGACCTCGCGCACCGGCGGGGTGAGGAGGAGGCGAGAGAGGTGCGACAGGCGGTCGCGCAGGTCCCCGCTGATCTGGCCGCCCTCCAGGTCGGCCTCGCTGTCCCACAGGGTGAAGGAGACCGCCCGCGCGGTGGCGGGGCTGATCAGGAGGAGCCCGGTGCTGAAGCCGCGCTCGCGGCGGGCCGCCGGGAGCACCTCGTCGCGGAAGATGATGACGAAGTCATCGAGGACGGAGGGGTTGACCTGGTAGGAGATCACCCGGGCGCGCATGGCGGTCGGCCGGGGGGCGTCCAGCGCCCGCACGATGAGCGACTCCCGGGTCGGCGGTGCGGCCAGCGCCTCGGCCAGCCGCTCCAGGTGCGGCTCCAGGTTGGCGCTCGACTCCCCGGCGTACATGGCCGCCTCGGTGGTCCAGAGGGTGAGGGTGAGGCCCTTGGCGGTGCCGGGGTCGGTGAGCACGATCATGCCCTTGAAGCCGGGCTCCAGCCGCACGGCGGGGAGGACGCCCTCGCGGCAGAGCCGGGCAGCGGTGGCGAGCTGGTCGGGCTTGATCAGTGCCTGCATCATGCGCGCGTACATGGTCGCCTCCGGGATGGAACGTCGTCGGTTACGCGGCCGCCCGCATCCCGCCCGGCCCGGAACGCCGAGCGACGGAACGTCTGGGATCGGCATCCCCCTCACCAGCCGCTCGGCGCGGGGCTGGGGTGAGGGCCGCGTCAGCGCCACACGCAACATGGGATCACGGCGCACGCCATACGCCACCTGGGCCACGCACCACGCATCGCGGCGCACGGGACACGTCTGACGTGTGACGCATCAGGCATGACGGTTGACGTCTGACGCCAGACGGATCACTCCTCAAGGCCGCGCCGGCGCCGGTGCGCCATGAGCTCCTGCCAGATCTGGTCGGGCGGCGTGCTGGCGGTGTCGATCGGGTGACCCAACACCTGCTCCAGCTCCGCCTTGGTCTTGTAGCCCAGGCGACGCACCTCGGTCCAGAAGCTCGTCCAGTTGCGATCGGGGCGCCCGGCGTCCGGTGCCGGCGCGGGCTCGCGGCTCGGGGTCGGCGCCGGCTCGGCTACCTCCCGCAGCGGCGGACCGGCTGTCTCGCCCGGCGGGGGCACCGCCTGGAGCCGGGCGCGCCGCGGCGGCTCACGGCGGGCGGGTGTGGCGAGCTGCTCGGGCGCGGCCGCTGGCGCCGGCTGCGCCACCGGCGCATCGACCAGCGGCTCGGTCGCCTCCTCGGCCGCGCTCGTGTCCAGGTCGAAGTCCAGCGCGAACTGGGTGCCATACCCGAGCGCCGCCAGCGCGCGGCCGATCGCCTTCGTCTCCGCCTTCTCGATGAAGTCTTCCCAGTCGTCGCGGGTCTCGCTGCCGTAGCCGGTGGCGGCCCCGCCGCCCGGGAGCTCGACCAGCGCGCGGAACACCGCCAGCTCGTCGGTCAGCGTCACGTGCTCGGTGGTGATGCGGGCGTCGGGATGCTCGGTGCGCAGCCAGGCGAGCCGCCACTTGACATCGAGGTACTCGACGGTCTGGCCGCGCAGCGTGATCTGGCGCAGGTGGGGCCGGGGATCGAACGCGCGCGACGGGGGTGCCGGCTGTCCGTTGCTGCCTCGCGGTGCGCTCATGTCACGTCCTTCCCCGGTCGGTGTACCGGACCGATCATCGCTCCCGCATGATGGTACGGACAGTATACGCGAGGCGGGGGCATGCGTCCGGTGGGCGAGACGCGGCGGTGCCGGGGGACGTAGCGCGCCGGCCCCGTTCGCGGTATCGGTCGGCGCGGGCGGTGATGGGGGCCCGGGGCTGAACGCCCCGGGCTGACAACGAAAGCCGGCTCAAGCCGGCTGGGACACCCCTTTTGGAGTGCGGCGGCCGCAGCCGCCGCTTTCCCCCGCAGCGGTCGCGACCGCCGCTCACGGAGCGCCGGCTTCCAGCCGGCTCCGGTCGACGGCGGTGCGCCGTCGCCGCCACGGACGCAATGCCGCACCATCGGCACCGCCGGTGTTCGTGCTCCCAGCCCCTTTAGTGGGCTTTTTCGTGTTAGCCCGGGGCTTTCAGCCCCGAGCCCTGGCTGGGCGCGCGGGGCAGTCGGGCGGGGCCGGGGCGCCGCGCAACGACGAAAGCCGGCCACGAGGCCGGCGCTCCGTGGCCGGCGCGCCACGTGCGGGCGACGAGGACATCCGACACCATCCCCATTTCTGGTAGCATCTGTCCCAATGAACATGCTGGCGAATTGATCAAGGAGCGCGGGGGTGTCGGTCGTTCCAGCGGTCGGCGGGATGACGCCACAGCAGTTCATCGCCAAGTGGGCCAATGCATCCCTCAAGGAGCGCGCTGCCGCGCAGCAGCACTTCATCGACCTCTGCCTCCTGCTCGGGCAGCCGACCCCGGCGCAGGCCGACGCGCAGGGCGCCTGGTACACCTTCGAGAAGGGCGTGACCAAGGCGGGCGGGGGCGAGGGCTGGGCCGATGTCTGGATGCGCGGCCACTTCGCCTGGGAGTACAAGAGCCCCGGGGAGGACCTGGCCGCGGCCTACAAGCAACTGGTGCTGTACGCCGCCGACCTGGAGAACCCGCCCCTGCTGGTCGTCTGCGACATCGCGCGCTACGAGATCCACACCAACTTCACCGGCACCAAGAAGCAGGTCTACCGCTTCACCAACGCCGACCTCGCCGACCCGGAGGTGCTCGGCATCCTGCGCAAGGTCTTCACCGACCCGGAGGCGCTGCGGCCGGAGATCACCACCGAGTCGGTCACCCAGGAGGCAGCCGCGAAGTTCGCCAGCCTGGCCGGGAGTCTGACCGCCCGCGGCGTGGCACCGGAGCGGGTGGCGCGCTTCCTGACCCGGCTGCTGTTCTGCCTCTTCGCCGAGGACATCGGCCTGCTGCCGAAGGGGCTCTTCACCCGCCTGCTCGACGTCACCCGCCAGCGGCCGGACACCTTCGCGCGCCAGATCCTGATCCTGTTCGAGACGATGCGCGACGGCGGCATCTTCGGCGTGGAGGAGATCGCCCGCTTCAACGGCGATCTCTTCGCCGACCCGGACGCCATCGAGCTGACCCGGGAGGAGATCGGGCTGCTGGCCGAGGCCGCCCGGCTCGACTGGGGCAGCATCGAGCCGGCGATCTTCGGCACGCTGTTCGAGCGCGGGCTGGATCCGGCCAAGCGGGCGCAGCTCGGCGCGCACTACACCAGCCGCGAGGACATCCTGCGCATCGTCGAGCCGGTGGTGATGGAGCCGCTGCGGCGGGAGTGGGCGGCGGTGCGGGCCCGGGCCGACGTGCTGGCCGAGGCGTTCTGGGCGGCGAAGGGCCCGAGCCAGCGCGAGCGACGCCGCAAGGAGCTGGC
>JASBVL010000117.1 GCA_029961075.1 Sphaerobacter sp. | reverse complement strand
CTCGGCGATCGCCTCGATCGGCTGGAGCGCGCCGTTGACGTTGGAGGCGTGCGTGATGGCCACCAGCCGGGTGTTGGGCTGCAGCGCGGCGCGGACCGCCTCCGGCGAGACGAAGCCCTCGGCGTCGGCCGGCACCTTGGTGGTCGAGACGCCGAACACCTCGAGGGCGCGCAGCGGGCGACGCACCGAGTTGTGCTCCATGACCGTAGTCACCACGTGATCGCCGGCGGAGAGGATGCCCTTGATCGCCAGGTTCAGCGCGTCGGTGGCATTGCTGGCGAAGATCACCCGCCGCGGGTCGTCGACGCCGAGGAGGCGCGCCAGGGCGGCGCGCGTCTGATCCACCGCCGCGGCGGCGCGCACGGCCATGCGGTGCCCGGAGCGGCCTGGGTTGGCGCCGGCTTCCCGGAGGAACGACTCCAGGGTGCGGTAGACCGGTTCGGGCTTGGGCCAGCTCGTGGCGGCGTTGTCCAGGTAGATCATCGCGTGCCTCACATACCGATGTAGCGGGCATAGAGTGACCGCGCCTGCGCCGGATCGGTCGTCCCCTTCACGATCGCGCGGCCGTCGGGGAAGACGGTGAGCTCGAAGGCGCCGGTGCGGAAGCGGAGCAGGTAGGCGTTGAACCCCACCTGCCCCAGCGGGCTGAGGCGACGGGCCAGCTCGGCCAGGTTGACCCGCGCGGGTGGGTGGACCAGCACCTGCACCGCGTCGCGACCGCAGAGCTGGGTGGTGTGGCTCGGCGCCGCGCGGTCGAGGAAGGCGAACTCCCGCCGCCCGCAGCAGGGGCAAGCCGGGTCGGGCGCGCCCAGCGGGATCTGCTCGAAGCTGAGCTGCCAGACATCCAGGGACAGCAGGCCGCGGTTGAGCGCGTCCAGCGCGCCGACGGCGAGCTTCATCGCCTCTGCCGACTCGAGCGCGGCGACCATGGCGACTGCGGGGCCGATGACGCCCGCCGTGTCGCAGGTGGGCGCGTCGCCGGGCGCCGGCGGATCGGGGAAGACGCAGCGCAGGCAGGGCGTCTCGCCGGGCCGGATGGTCATGGTCATGCCGTAGCTGCCGATGACCCCGCCGTACACCCACGGGATACCGTGCTTGACGCAGGCGTCGTTCAGGAGATAGCGGATCTCGAAGTTGTCGGTGGCGTCGACGACCAGATCGACATCCTCGATCAGCCCCTCGACGTTGGTCTGGTTGACGTCGACGGCGCGGGCGTCAATCTCGATCTCGGAGTTGATGGCCGCCAGGCGCCGCGCCGCGGCGACCGCCTTGGGGAGCCCCTTGTCGAGGTCCGACTCGTCGAAGAGGACCTGACGCTGCAGGTTCGTCAGCTCGGGCACGTCCCGATCGACAAGGCGGAGGAAGCCAACCCCGGCGCGCGCCAGGGTATCGGCCACGTGGGTGCCTAGCGCACCGACGCCGACGACGCAGACGCGTGCCTGCTGGAGCCGCTGCTGACCCTCTGGGCCGACCTGCGCGAAGATCGCCTGGCGCGCGTAGCGCCCGGATGCGACGCTCGTCTCGATCACGTGCCCCATCCGTTCCGGCTGGCTGGCGTGGTCGGGTATGGTAAGGTTGGTCTGCGCGGGCCGGATACCGGCTCGCGCTCAACGCCGATGGCCGTGCCTCGGAGTTGCCACCCTCCCCCGCACGCCCCGTGCCGTATCATGCAGCCTCGCTGCCTCCACCATCTGCGCTGGACGCAGTGCTTCTGGAAGGGTGCCCGAACGGTGTTCGTCATCCGCTTCACGATCTACGACGGCTCCGGCGCGGCGAGCTTCGTCGGCCCGTGCCATGCGATCAAGATGCTCGCGGCGGCCTGCAGCCGGCATCCCACGACGCTGAACGAGCTGCTGGAGTACACGCGGCCGTTCGACGCCGACTTCGTCGATGCGGTGCGGGCCGGGCTGGCCATCTTCGATGAGCATAACACCCCGGAGCACCCCGAAGCCTTCCACCAGCTCCTCGCCACGCGGCCGAGCGCGCAGCTCCCGCCGTTCCGGGTGCTGGACGACGCGACGCGCCAGGCGAGCCTGGAGCCGGCCACGACCGGTCTGATCCTCTTTAACCTGCCGGAGCGCCGGATTATTCAAGTGCAGAACAGCTACGCGGACCTCGAGCGGGCGGGGCGGGGCCGCGTCCGGCTCGGTGGCCGGCCGACCTCGATGCTCTACCACTACCGGCTCCCGGCCGAGTGGCGCATCGTGCCCTGAGCGCGGCCCGCCGTCTACTCGCGGTCGGGCCGATCGCGCCGCTGGTTGGTCCCGCGTGCCTGCTCGCGCCCCGTGCGCGGCTTGCGGCGGAACAGGCTGCCGAACAGCAACTGCTGCATCTGGTCGCCCATCGAGAAGGGTGGCAGCTCCTCCTCCGCCCGCTGCACCATCTCGCCAGCGCGACGCTCGGTGGTGACCCAGTCGGCGCGGGCGTCCCGCGCGCTCTCAAAGGCCGCGCGCAGCGTCTCCATCGTCTCATCGGTCCCGGCGGCGATGAGATCGCGCAGGTGCTGGAGGTCGGCGATAGTGGCGTCCACCCACCGTACGATGTTGTCGCGGTTGGTGGCGCAGATATCCCGGTACATCTCCGGGCTTCCACCCGCCAGGCGCGACACATCGCGGAAGCCGGTGGACGAGAGCTGCCGGATATCACGCCACTGGGAGTCCTTCCGGACGGTCCGCATGAGGGCGACGGACAGGAGCATGGGCAGGTGGCTAATGGCGGCCACGTACCCGTCGTGCTCGTGCGCGTCGATGAAGAGCGGCTCCGCCTCCAGCGCGGAGATCATCCCGAGCACCGTTTGGACGGCGTCGTCGCTGGCGGACACGGTGGGACAGACCGCCCAGGTGGCGTTCTTGAACAGGTCGGCCTCGGCACCCTCGGTGCTCTGCGTCTTGCCGGCCATCGGGTGCCCCCCGATGAAATGGATGCCGCTGGGCAGCAGCTCGGCCGCCCATGCGAGCACCTGGGCCTTGGTGCTGGCGGTGTCGGTGACGACGACACCGTCCCGGGCATGCTCCGCGATGGACTGGAGGACCTCCCGGAGCGCCAGGACCGGCGTGGCGATGACGATGAGGTCCGCGCGCTCGATGGCGCTCGGGAGGTTCCACTCGGTGCGATCCACCGCGCCCAGCTTCTTCGCGTAGTTTTGCACGTCGAGGCTGACGTCGAAGCCGGCGACCTCAAGCACCGGGGCCCGCTTGCCATTGTTGGTTGCCCAGCGCCGCAGCCCGAGCCCGATGGAGGCACCGATCAGGCCAAGCCCGATGATGGAGACTCTCTGCATCGTCTGTCCCTCGCGTGAAGCCCGCGCATGGTCATGGGTAAACCCCCCGGCCAGAGTATAGCAAACGGCGGGATGGCCGCGCTCGGCTGCCCGAGGCTCGGACTGTTGGAGCCGCCGACGCCTTGTCGGCCTAGGGGTTGAGCGGCGTCACGAGGCTGGCGCTGATCCAGCCCTCGGTACCGTCTTCGAGCTGGCAGCGCATCCAGGTGGTGTTGCCGCTCTGCTCCTGCTCACCCAGGAACTGGAGCAGTGTCCCGGGCTCGAGCGTGCGGACCGGTGGCGAGATCGTATTCGGGCCGGACCGGAAGTTCACGGCGGTGTTGGCGCTCACGCGATGCGTCGCCTGCCAGGTGGGCGTGGGTGTCGGCGTCGGCGGGGTGGGGGTGGCGGTGGGCGCCGGCGATGCCACGGCGAGCGTCGTCGGCGCGGGGGTAGCCGACCCCGCGCGCCCGATCGGGACGAAGTCGCTCAGGTACGGGCCCAGGCGGACGTAGATCCAGATGAAGCCCGCGATCAGGATCAGAATGGCGATCGCCATGCTCAGGCCGATCAGCAGCCCAGACCGGCGTGAGTGCTGCCGCAATCGTGAGGAGAGACCCGGCTCGACCATTGCCCCCCGCATCGCTCGACGGGCCACGGAGCCCCGTGGCGCGGACTGCCAGCCGGCACGCTGGTCTCCGGCGATTATACTACGCACGGAGCCGGCCACCGCCGGTCGGGCGCTGGCGGGATTCGTGGGCGCGCCGCAGCGTCGGGCAGCGCTGCGTACGCGGGGCATCCGGCTCCTGTCGCAGTTCTTAGGGTGGGAGGGACTGCATGGCGCAGTTCAAGAACTTCATCAATGGCGAGTGGGTCGATGCGCAGAGCGGCGAGGAGTTCGAGCGGAGGAACCCGGCGACGGGCGAGCTGATCGGCACGTTCCCGAAGAGCGGGCCTGCGGACGTCGAGGCGGCCGTCGCCGCGGCACGCGAGGCATTCAAGCACTGGCGGCTGTATCCGGCGCCGAAGCGGGGCGAGATTCTCTACCGGGTGGGGCAGCTCCTCAAGGAGCGCAAGGAGGAGCTGGCCCGTGAGATGACCGAGGAGATGGGGAAGGTCCTGACCGAGGCCCGCGGCGACGTGCAGGAGGGCATCGACATGGCCTTCTACATGGCGGGCGAGGGCCGCCGGATGTGGGGCCAGACGACGCCGTCCGAGTTGCCCAACAAGTGGAACATGTCGGTGCGCAAGCCGCTGGGCGTCGTCGGGCTGATCACCCCGTGGAACTTTCCGCTGGCGATCCCCACCTGGAAGATCATGCCGGCCCTCATCGCCGGGAACACGGTGGTGTTCAAGCCGGCGAGCTACACGCCGCGCATGGCCGTCCGCCTGGTCGAGATCTTCGAGGAGGCGGGCCTGCCGGCCGGGGTGCTCAACCTGGTGATCGGTACCGGGGAGAGCGTCGGGGACGCCATTCTGCACCACCCGGATGTGGCGCTGATCTCCTTCACCGGCTCGACCGACACGGGGACGCACGTCGCGGTCGAGGCGGCGCGGCAGGGCAAGCGCGTGTCGCTGGAGCTCGGCGGCAAGAACGCCATCATCGTCATGGACGACGCCGATATCGACCTGGCGGTCGACGGGATTCTCTGGAGCGCGTTCGGCACGTCCGGCCAGCGCTGCACCGCGGCCAGCCGGATCATCGCCCACCGCGCGATTCAGGACACGCTGGTGGAGAAGCTGGTGGCGCGGGCCAGCCGGATGCGGCTCGGCGACGGGCTGAAGGAGACGACCGACGTCGGCCCGGTGGTCAGCGCCTCGCAGTTGGAGCGGATCCACGCCTACGTGCAGATCGGGCGTGAGGAGGGGGCCGAGCTGGTGGTGGGCGGCAACATCGCCCGCGACGGCGAGCTGGCCCGCGGTCACTTCCACGAGCCGACCATCTTCAACAACGTCAAGCCGACCATGCGGATCGCCCAGGAGGAGATCTTCGGCCCGGTGACGGCGGTCATCCCGGTCGACAGCCTGGACGAGGCGATCGAGGTGGCCAACGGCGTGCAGTACGGGCTGTCGGCGTCGATCTACACCCGGGACATTAACAAGGCCTTCCGCGCGATGCAGGACATCGACACCGGCATCCTCTACGTCAACGCCGGGACGATCGGCGCCGAGATCCACCTGCCCTTCGGCGGCACCAAGGGGACCGGCAACGGCCACCGCGAGGCGGGGCAGGCGGCGCTCGACGTCTTCACCGAGTGGCAGAGCATCTACGTCGACTACAGCGGCCGGCTCCAGCGGGCGCAGATCGACTAACCGGGGATCGTTCCCCCTCACCCCCACCCCCTCTTCTCAACTTTGGGAGAGGGGGTTCGTGTTGCCCTCACTCCGGCCCGTCTCTCACCGTTGGGGGAGTGGCGATTGCCAGGCAGTCCGGGGCCGACGATGGTGTGTCAATCGTCCATGCGCCATCAGCGTGCGGAGTCCCGGCGACGGTCGGTCGTGCCGGCGATCGCGGCTCGACCATTGTCGACCCCGACGGTGGCCCGCGCCGGGAGCCCGATGAGTGTCGAGCGGGTGATCCAACCCGACCGGCGTTCAGTACTTTCGCATCGTGTCACGCATGGCCCCGGTGGTTAGGATGTCGTGCGAGTTTCGGCGGGAGCCATTGTGAATGCGGCGGGAGCAGAATGACCTCATCCGAACTGAACTCCGTCGATCGTCATCACGGGGCCCGGTCACTGGGGACCGGGGCCGCAGCAGTGAGCCCGGCTGAGGCCGCATCGCCGCTTCTGCTAGCTGCGGCCGTGCTGCTCGGACTTGTGGTCCGGTCTGCCCTGGTGGCCAGGGTGTCGTTCCCGATCAACGATGGTGGTCTCTTCTTCGTCATGATCGAAGAGCTCCGCAGGGCCCACTTCGTGCTCCCCGCCTTCACGTCATACAACGGCGACACGATCCCCTATGCCTATCCCCCGCTCGGCTTTTATGTGTCGGCGCTGCTGGCGGAGGTCTTGGGCGCGAGCGTCATCGATCTGCTGCGACTCGTCCCAGTGGCAGTAGGCACGGCGACGATTGTTGCGTTCAATCGGCTCGCCCGAGCGATGGTGGAGCCCGTGACGGCCGCCGCGGCGACGTTTGCGTTCGCTCTCGTCCCGGCAGCCTTTGCCTGGCCATCGATGGGGGGAGGGATCACCCGTGGGTTCGGTCTCCTGTTCACGGTGCTGGCACTCGACCAGGGGTACCGGCTGTACGTGGAGCGCCAGGCATGGCGAGTGGTGCCGACCGCGCTCTTCTGCGGCTTAACGGTCCTCAGCCACCCGGCTTACACCTGGTGTCTTGTCTATTCCATGGCGTTGCTTTGGGTCTGGTTTGGGCGAGACCGCGCTAGTAGTCTCTTGTCCCTCCTGGTCTGCCTTGGCACCCTGGTCGTGTCGGCTCCGTGGTGGGTCACCATCGTGGTGCGTCATGGCCTTTGACCCGCTTCTGGCGGCTGGGGGAACCGGCTCGACAGCGTCCCCGCTCGTTGTGCTCCCCGTGCTGATTCGACCGGACCTGACTCTGGAGCCGTGGGCGACGCCGGTTGCGCTCCTTGCGACGGTCGGCATATTCGTAATGCTGGGCGAGCGACACTACCTGCTGCCAGCCTGGGTGGGAGTTGGATTACTCCTTGACGGCCGCAGCTTTCCCCAAACCGTCGTGGTCCCGGTGGCCCTGCTTGCCGGGGTGGGGGTCACGCAAGGCCTGACGGTCCTCCTTGGGAGCCGCGTCGTCCCTGGGCAGGTCGGTGCCGGCCAAATGCGGGTACGGACAGAGAGCCACGTCGTTTCGAGCCGGTGGTTGCCTGCGGTGCTCGGTGTGCTCCTCCTTCAAACCGTGGTCGGAACTGTCGGCGTCGGGTTGCCTGTCCACGGCCAATTGTCTCCCGATGAGCGGGCTGCGATGGCCTGGGCCCGGGCCAATACCCCGCCGTCCAGTCAGTTCCTGGTGATCACCGGGAGTGGTTCGTGGGCGACCGATCGGGTCTCTGAG
Organism: Sphaerobacter sp.; assembly: GCA_029961075.1. Classification (GTDB taxonomy): domain Bacteria; phylum Chloroflexota; class Chloroflexia; order Thermomicrobiales; family Thermomicrobiaceae; genus Sphaerobacter. Next base: position 62,418 of record JASBVL010000117.1, on the reverse strand, counting down.
TGGTTTCCCGCCCTTGCCGACCGCCGGAGCCTGGCCACGCCACAAGGAACGGAATGGTTGCCCGGCGGGGTGTTTGCTCGGCGCATTCTCCAGCACGAGGACCTCCAACAGTGCGCCAATCAGTCCGGAGACTGTCTGGTGCAGTGGGCACAGCGGTGGGACACCACCTACTCCCATGTCTTCGTGACCAAGGCGCCAGCGTCCGGCCGATCCCGGGGCGTGTCCTCCCCGACCTTTCACTGGGCGCTCGAGTACGCATTGAAGGCGGATTCCGAGTACGTCCAGGTCTATGATGGCCCAGGAGCAGCCATCTTCGCGCGACGGTCGTCTCACCCATAGCCGTCGCTCATCCATCGTCAGACGGCGTCGTCGGGCGGGGGGCTTCGATCTCGAGGGCAGTGGATCACCGAGTGGTCGACTGTTCACGGAACCGGGCCAACACCAGCCACGGCGGGTCGCTTCAGGACTTTTGTCACTCTCCGGGTCACGCGTGACCGATCTATCCTCTTTTCTGTCGGCGAGATAGGGCCTGTCATGTGACCGCCGTATCCCGGGGAGGCGCTCGTGACCCTCTTGTCCAAGCGCGTCGAGAGCAACGACGGTGGTGCGACAGGCGTCCAGCCGGACCGTGGGGGCGATGGCGCGCGCCTGCCCGGGCTCTTGACGCTGCTGGTCGCGATCTTGGCCTCGACGATGATCGGCCAATCCATCGTGCACGGCTGGATCGGCTGGCCCGGCTTCGACTACCGCGCGTTCGCCGCGGCGGGGCGGGCGTTCATCAAAGAGGGCGCGGCCGCGACCTACGACCTGGAGTCCCTCGCCCGGTACGGGCGGGAGGTGATGGGGAGTGACGACGCCATCATCCCCGTCGCGCCGTACCCGCCCGCCGTCCTCCCGATCCTGGCGCCGTTCGGGCTGCTCTCGCTCCCCGTTGGCTTCCTGGTCTGGCTCCTCGTCAACCTGGCGGGGACGCTTTACGCCCTCCACGCGCTTGCGGCACGCTTCCCTCACCACCGGCGGAAGATCGTCGCCCTTGGTGTGCTCGCCCTGCCGGTGCTCGATGGCCTGCTGGTCGGGCAGCCGATGGCGCTGCTGCTCCTCGGCATGTACGGGCTCTATCGAAACCTGGAGGTCGGCCGGGATGGTCGCGCGGGGCTGTGGGGCGGGCTCCTGCTCTTCAAGCCGCAGTACGTGGTGCTCCTGGGGTTGGTGCTGCTGCTGAAGCGCCGCTGGCGGGCGGTGGCCGGTTTCGCGGTCAGCGGTGCCGGCTTGCTGCTCGTGTCCGTGCTGGTCGCCGGGATCGACGGCGTGCAGGCCTACCTGCGCCTGCTCAGCGGGGTCGGGGCGATCGACAGCGACGTCCTGGGGATCAACCCGGCGGCGATGATGACCTGGCGCGGCCTGCTGGTGAACCTCGTCCCGGGCGCGCCAGCGGCGGTGACGGGTGTTGCGGTCGTGGTCCTGACTGTACTCACCGGGGCGGCGCTGATCCCGATCTGGCGCGGCGCCTGGACCCCGAGCAGCCCGCGCTTCGCGCTGCAGATGCTCGCCACCGTGGCCGCTGGACTCCTGGTGAGCTATCACAGCCACACGCACGGGGCGGCGCTGCTGGTCGTGCCGCTGCTCGCGGCGGCGGCGACCGGCGCAATGCCTCAAGCAGTTCGCGTGCTCACGGCGCTCGGGCTGGTCGTCCCGCCGGTGCTCAGCATCGTTCTCGCAGGCTACGAGATCGTCTGGCGGCCCCCGGTGGCGGTGGTTCTCGCCGCCCTCGCGCTCGGGACTGTCGCCGCGTCGATCTGGGCGCTGTGTGGTCAGCGGTTCGAGGGGCGCGAAGCAGCGGTCGAGGCGGGGTCGGCCCCGCGCGCGGTGTCGGAGGCAGGGCCGGCATGAGTGCGGGCCGGGTCCATCGACCCCAGCCAACGACGCAGGAGCGGCCGATCTCAGTCGGTTCGGTTGCCTGGTCCCTGGCATCTCGCGACTGGGGAGTGGTCGGGGCGCCGCGGCCGCAGCGGTGGCGGCCTCGACGCTTGGGAGGATCGGTGTGCGAGAGCACGTGGTAATCGCGCCCGTCGCCGACGCTCGGGAGGAAACCGATCGGTTGGCGGGAAGCACGAGGGATCGCGCCTGGCGGCTTGCCCTTGTCGTGCTCCTGGCGGCGACGCTGCTCACGCGCATCCCATTCCTCTCGACTGTCCCGTTCAACGGCGACAGTACGCACTATCTGCTCGGGATGGAGCGGTTCGACCCGGTGGAGGCGCGGCCGCACCCGCCAGGGTATCCGCTATACGTGCTTGCCGGAAAGGCCCTCTGGATTGTGGTCGGGGACCCGCACCGGGCGCTGGTGCTCCTGAGCGTGGCGGCGAGCGTGGTGGCGGTGTGGGCCATCGTTCGTCTTGGCTCCGCCCTCGGGACCCGGGCAGTGGGGCTCTGGGCGGGCGTCCTGCTCGCGGTGAACCCGATGTTCTGGCTCCATGGAGAGCTCGCGCTGTCGTACTCGGTCGAGATCGCGGGGGCAATCCTGGTCGCCCTGGCGGCCTGGGGGAGCTATACGCGGCCGAGCGGCCGCGCTGCGGTGTGGCTGGCGCTGGCCTTCGCCGTGTTAGGCGGCTTTCGTCCGCCGGTGCTGGTGCTGCTGGCACCTGTCTACCTCTTCGGCCTCGTCCGGCTTGGCTGGCGGGACCGCGCTCTGGCGGTGGGGATCACCGGGGCGGTGGTGCTGGCGTGGCTGGTGCCGCTGGTCGAACTGAGTGGCGGGGTTGCGACGTACGTCGAGGTGGCCCGGAGGCAGGGAGAGATAGCAGGGGGACAGACCTCACCACTCCTGGGTGGGGATTGGGCTGTGTGGGCGTCGAACATCAGCCTGTTCGCTGTCGCCCTGGTGGGGGCGGTGCATGTGGTGCCGTTGGTCGCTCTGGCAGCGTTCGTTCGCCGGCGCCCTCGGCGCATCTCCGCGCGTGCCGCGCTCCTGTGGCTCTGGCTCGCACCGGCCCTGCTGACCTTCGTGCTCGTCCACTTCGGCCAGATCGGGTACATCTTGCTGCCGCTGCCGCCCATGCTCCTCCTGTCGCTGTTCGCAATCGAGGGCGCCTGGCCGGCGCAGGTGGCGAGCCGCCGCCCGGCGCTCGTCCTCGTCGTGTGCATCGTGGCGAGCCTGTGGTTTGCCTCGATTGCGCTGACGACTCTCCAGGACAACGAGGCGGCGTGGCGCCAGATCCGGGCTGCGCTGAGGACGCGGCCGCCTGAGGAGACGCTGGTGCTCGCGCGCGTGTCGGGGGGTGGATCGTTCCAGGCCGCCGCGTGGGTCCTGCAAGACCTTCGGGTCGTCGGGCTGACCGGCAGCGACGAGGCGGCCCGCGGGGCGCGGTATGAAGCGCAGGGTGGCCAGTGGTCGTACCAACTCGATCACCCGCATCCCGTCTGCCAGGTCGTGGCGCTGCGGGGGGCGCGGCGGGTGGCGGTGCTCGACGACCTGCTCGCTGGCTGGGTGCCGGACCCGGCGCGGTGGCAGCGGATCGACCTGCCGAACGGGGAGCCGCTGCTGCTGCGTGACGTGCCGCCCGGGGCGACCGTCGTCGATCTCTCGCGCGGCACCATCGAGCTCGCGGAGCGCGACGCGGCCACTTGCTGACGCCGGTTGATCCCTGGGGCACGGACGGCGAAGCGGCGGCTCTGGCCGCCGCTCACTCACTGTGGGTTTGGAATGAAGAGAGGGCCGACGCCCTACGGTCTGTAGGAGAAGGCGTCGACCCCCTGCTGGTACGCGGCCTGAAGAATCGGGCCGATCGCGATCAGGGCCACCACCGCGACCAACGCGATGCACACCAGGATCAGTGAGTACTCGAGCAGCCCTTGACCGTCGTACGCACCGGGGCGCCGTTCGTCGTCCATCGGCTTCAGCCCTTCCGGTGCCTGCTACGCGAGCGGCCCCGGCCATCCGGCGCGGGGCCGCCCGTCCCGGCGACGAGGGGGAAGACTACTAGGTGTTCATCGTTTCGGACACCTTCGTGAAGACGTCCCTGATCTTGCCGCCCAGGGTGGCCATGACCGCGATGGCGACGACGGAGATCAGGACGAGGATGAGGGCGTACTCGACCAGGCCCTGGCCCTCGAACTGGTCCTCGGGGACATAGAGCCCGTACAGTGCCTTGACGTACTCGACCATGTTCGTCCTCCTATGATAGATAAATGCCAGACGATACGAACACACATCCGGGGCTTGACCCGGTCCGCCGGAAGTCCCTCCTCCCTTCTGCTGCGCTGGCACGCACGAACTGCGTGCCTGCCTTGATGTTCGGGATCACGAGATGGGATCCGTTCCATCTGGCTACTACGCTAACGGAGGGTGGGACAGGTCACAATGCACCGTTGGTCCCGTTCGGGCAAGGCTTTGGTACCCGGGTCGCGGTTACGCAAGGGGGATGACGAGCGTCAGGCGAGTTGCGGTCTCGTCAACCGGCTCGAAGTGCAGCTCGGCGCCGAGATGCTCCAGCCGGCGCTGGACCGGCTCCTCACTGCGCAGGCGCGGCAGGGTCTGGTTGCGGTCGAGGCCCTCGCCGCGCGCGGACAGCCGCGCGACCACCTGCGCGTCTTCGTAGCGGACATCGATGTCGATCTGGCGCACGCCATCGTCTTCCACGGCGGCGGCGATCATCTCCTGCAGCAGGCGGTAGAGCGCCAGCCGCACCGGCTCGGGGAGGTCGCCGTCGGTCTCCGGGCCGCGGACCTGGGCCTCGACCGGGCGGTTGCGGCCGACCTCGGTCAGGTAGCGCCGCAGGGTCGGCACGATGCCCAGCTCGCGCAGCAGCACGGGGCGCAGCTCCAGCAGCAGGCGGCGGGATTCGGCGAGGGCGCGGGTGGCGAGGCGCCGGAGCTCGCCCAGCTCGGCCCGGGCCTGCTCCGGTTCGCGCTCCATCAGCCGCTCGCAGAGCTCGGTCGTCAGGATGAGGTTGGCGAGGGCCTGGGCCGGCCCGTCGACGACCCGCTGGGCGAGGCGCAGGCGCTCGTCCTCCTGTGCCTGGATGATCTCGGCGAAGGGCAGGTTGGTGAGGCCGACGGTGCCGCCGCGACGGAGGGCGCGGGTGCGCGGGGCGCCGGCACCTGCCCCGCCCTCGGCTTCCAGGTAGGCCTCGGCCAGCTCGACGATGGTGCGGAGCCGCTCCTGATGGCTGCGGATGGTGCGCTCCCGCTCCTGGAGCTGCTCGAGCTGGCTGCGCATCATGAGGTGTCGTAGCTCGACGTCGTGCGCGGCGCGGAGAATGTCCCGGATGTCGCTGCGCGCGTAGGCCTCCAGGTTGGCCTCCACCTCCCGGACGCGGTTGGCGAGCTGGAGCTCGCGCTGATTGAGGCGCTCGACCTCGCTGGCGGTCTGGCTGATGAGGAGGGCGATCTCCTGCAGTGACTGGGAGGTCTCCTCCAGTTCACGACGGCACTCGGTGGCCAGGTTCTCCAGGCGGGCCAGGAACTCCTTCGTCTGGGGTGGCGGCAGCGGCATGGCGCTGGTGCTCCTGTGTCGACAACGCGAGCGATCGGGGCGCGCGGAGGCGCGCCGTGCTCGCAGCGTACGCTCGCCAGGCGCCCGGGACAACGGTACCGAGGTCCCAAAGCGTCGGGATGCGCGGCCCGTGCAAGGCGTGGGGAGCCGGGTGTGCTCGCGCCGCGCCGACGGTTCGGGATGCGTGGGCGGACGCCGTGTCGGAGCCGGTGGGGGCGGCACAGGACGGCGGCGACGCGCTCAGGTCGTCATGCGGGGCGCGCAGGATGAACACGGGCCGGGCGGCATCGTGTTGTCTTCCGGAGCGGAGCCGGCCGGGAGCCGGGGCGCGTGCCGGTCATCCTGAGCGGCGCTCAGGATGAACCACCGCCGGTCGGGGCGGGGTTTGTTGAACGGGGTACCGCTCGAGAAGAAGCGGGAGGGCACCAGGCCCGCCCCGAGCGGAGGTCGTCTCCGCACGGAGGTGCGGAGGGCAAGACAGCTCGCCGCGAGCGCGGCGGAGGGACGGGGGCCGGCGAGGCTCCGTGCGACGCCGGCGCTCCACCTGCGGGAGGCGCTGTTCGACAAGCCCCGCCCCGACCAGAACGGCCTACCGGACCGATCGCGGTAGCCCGAGCACTGAGCGCAGCGAAGGATCTCAACGACACGTCGCCGCCCCACGCAGAGATCCTTCGACTCCGGGCCGCTCCGCGGCCCTCCGCTCGGGTGGACGAGGACGACGCTCGGGCGAACGACGCTGCGCTCACGAGGACAAGAAGGCCACGCGGGAGCCGGTATGGCGCCGTTCGATGCCGGCACCGTCGGGCGGGGACTGCCGCCCGATACGCACCGCGCCCCGACAGGTCCGGGGCCGGGATAGACGCGGCCCTAGAAACTCCCGCCGGCGCCGCCGCCACCGGCGGACGCACCCCCGCCGTCGGCGCCGGAGGACGAGGCCGGGGTGACCGACGAGTGGAAGCCGACCCAGTACGGGTAGAAGCCGCCGTCCCAGGCGCCATCCGAGGTCGTGCTCCCGAGCCAGGCCGGGCGGTATCCGGCCTTGCTGGCCTCGCGCAGGCGCTTGTCCAGCGCGTCCACCACGCCGAAGGCCACGGCGTAGGGCATGATCTCGTCGAGGTCGAGCACGGCCGCCCGCTCGTTCCGGGCCGCGGCGATCCCGTTCTCGTAGCCCCGCCACGGGGCCGCCGCGGCGGCGCCGGCCGGGGTCGTGTCGGGGATGCTGGAGCCCAGGCCGAAGCACACCATCGAGGTCAGCAGCAGGAGCACGGCGCCGATCACGCTGAGCGGCTCGTCCGCCACGACGGCCAGCAGGAACGCGAGCGGGGCGAGCGCCATCGCCACGCCGGCAGCCAGGTAGACGGGGCGCCGGCGCTGGCCCGCCGCCGGGTCGTACAGGCCCTCCGCCTCCAACTGCTTACGGAGCTCCTCCTTGGCCCGGCCCCAGGCGCGGCGCAGGGAGCCGAGCTGCTTGGGGGACACCACGTCCCCGCCGTCGCTGCACTCGGTGAGCGCATCCCAGAGCGCCTCTTCGAAGGGGGCGCGCAGCGCGGACCGGTCGATCAGCCGGACCTGGACCTTGTCCTTGCCGACCGGCTCGATGGCGATGGCGCCCCGTCGGGCCAGGTCGAGGAGCGTGGCCTCGAGGTGACGGTCGTCGATCCGCCCCTCGACCAGGGCACCGGCAACGGCCGGCGGCCGGCTATCCGGTCGCATGGTCGTGGGCATGGGGGACCCGCGGGCCGCACGGCTCGCGCGGTAGCGCGTCACGCCGAGGGCGAGGGTGACCGCCGCGACCGCGCCCGCGACGAGGTTCACGATGCTGAATGCGCCGGCGGCGAGATCCTGGGCCACCTGCTCGAAGCGCGACGGCGGCGGGGGTGGCGGCGGGCCGTAGGCGAGGGCGGTGGCGAGGGCGTCGAGCCCGGCTGCGATCCCGGCAGCGGTTCGGTCCTCCTTGAGGAGCGGGATCATCACCTCGCTAACGATGCGCTCCAGCTCCGACCGGGGCAGATTGCCGCCTTGGTAGTGCGCTTCGCCGGCGTAGATGAAGACCTGGCCGCGGCGCAGGTCGCCGGGCTTGAGGTTGAAGAACATCACCACGCCGTCGCGCGCACCGGGCGCGGATTGCACGTCCCAGGCGTCCATGAGGGCGCGGGCGTCTTCCTCGGTCTCGCTCTGGGAGGCATTGCGCGCCTGGAGGTAGACCACGATCGGGGCGCCGGCCTGCTCGACCGCGGCGGCGCGCGCCTCAAGGTCGGCGATCTCCTCAGGGGTGAGCAGCCCGGTGAGGTCGTAAATGTGTTGCCCCGGGACGGGCCGACCGTAGTCGGCGCGGGCAAACGCGGGGGTTGCGAGGAGCAGGAGGGCTGCCACGAGGGCAAGGATGCGGATCACGCGGGCCACGGCGGGCATGGGGACCTCCGGTTTCCGCTGCGGCCGAAGCGGCCGACCATGCCAAATCCTGTGCATATGATATGCTGATCGCGAGGTGCGGGCCAGGCGACACGAGCGGCCACGCGCCCGCCGACGGCCGCGCCCGCGGGCGCGTTCCTTGACACGGCGCGTCGCAGGTCGGTACTATTGAGGCTGCGCGCGTGACCGTTGGCGGGTGGTGAAACGGTATCACAAGGGCCTTTGGAGCCTTTGTTCCAGGTTCGAATCCTGGCCCGCCAACCGGATTGGGCGCCAGGGCGGGTCAGTGCTGCCCTGTGCAGTCAGGCGTCAGGCAGTAGTGAACTCGGACGAGGCTGGACAACCACAGTCGCAGGTCGCCGCGGTAATCCTCGCCGCGGGATTGGGTACGCGTATGAGATCGCGTACCCCGAAGGAGTTGCAGCCCCTCGCGGGGCGCCCGTTGATCGACTACGTCCTCCGCGCCATTGCCCCTCTGCGTCCACTCCAGACGATCGTGGTCCTGAGCCCAGCCAAGGCGGCGCTGGCGGAACGACTGCCGGCCGGCTGCGAGGTGGCCTGGCAGCAGGAGCCGCTCGGCACCGGCCACGCGGCGGCGCAGGCTTTGTCGCTGCTGCGCCCCGAGGTGCGCCACGTGGTGGTGCTCTTCGGCGACCACCCGCTCCTGGCGCCCACGGCGGTGGCCGACCTGGTGGACACGGCCACCAGCTCGGGCGCGCTGGTGACGCTGCTGACCGCCCTGGTGCCTGATCCGGCCGGGTATGGCCGGCTGCGGCGCGAGGCGGGGCGCATCGTCGGCGTGGTTGAGGCCAGGGACGACGATCGCCAGTACGACGGCGAGGTCGAGATCAACAGCGGCATCTCCTGCTATCGGCGCGAGTGGCTGGAGGAGGCGCTGCCCCAGGTGCCGCGGAGTGTGGCGGGGGAGTACTACCTGACCTCGCTGGTGGCGATGGCGGCGAAGGCGGCCGCGCCCGACCCGCCGGTCGTGGCCGTGACCGCGTCGCCCGAGGTCGCCTACGGCGTCAACGACCGCGCGGAGCTGGCGGTAGCGGAGGCGATCATCCGCCGACGGATCAACGAGCGGCTGATGCGTGCCGGCGTCGCGATCGTTGACCCCGCCTCCACCTTCATCGACGACACGGTGGAGATCGCGCCCGACGCCCGGATCGAGCCGTTCACGACCATCAGCGGGGCCTCGGTGATCGGCGAGGGTGCGCGGATCGGGCCGCAGGCGATCCTGCGCGACGCGCGCGTGGGCGCGGAGAGCGTGGTGGTGGCGTCGATGATCGAGGGGGCGGAGATCGGCGCGCGGGTCCACGTCGGACCCTTCGCCCACCTCCGACCGGGCACGCGCGTGGCGGACGATGTGCACATCGGGAACTTCGCGGAGATCAAGAACGCGACCATCGGCAGCGGGACACGTGTCGGGCACGTCAGCTATCTGGGTGACGCCGACGTAGGGCGAGACGTGAACATCGGCGCCGGGGCGATCACGGCGAACTACGACGGGCGGGACAAGCATCGGACGGTGATCGGCGACGGCGCCTTCATCGGGGTCGACACGATGCTGCGTGCGCCGGTGACGGTTGGCTCCGGGGCGAAGACCGGGGCCGGCAGCGTGGTGCTGCGCGACGTCGCGGCGGGCGAGACGGTGGCAGGTGTGCCGGCGCGGCCGCTGGCACGCCGGACCGAGCACGAGGGGGAGAGGTAGACAGGGATGGACGGCCGGCTCCAGGTCTTCGCCGGGAACTCCAGTCCGCGGCTGGCACAGGCGATCGTGAGCAATCTGGAGGTGCCGCTCGGACGGGCCATCGTCGGGTCGTGGAAAGACGGCGAGACGCGGGTCAAGCTGGAGGAGAACATCCGCGGGTCGGATGTCTTCGTGATCCAGACGTTGTGCCGGCCGGTGAACCAGCACCTCATGGAGTTGCTGGTGATCCTGGATGCGGTGCGGCGGGCGTCCGCGGCGCGGATCACGGCGGTGATCCCGTACTTCGCGTACGCGCGGCAGGAGAAGAAGGCATCGGGTCGGGAGCCGATCAGCGCCAAGCTGGTGGCCAACCTGCTGGTCACCGCGGGCGCCGACCGCATTTTGACCCTCGACCTGCACGCGCCGGCGATCGAGGGCTTCTTCGATATCCAGGTGGATCACCTGCGGGCCACGCCGATCCTGGCGAGCCACTTCCATCGGCTGGCCCTGCCGGATCTGGTGGTGGTCAGCCCGGATGCCGGCAGCGTCGGACGGGCCGAGGAGTTCCGGCGGCGGGCCGGCGGATCGCTCGCGATTATCACGAAGCAGCGCCCCGGGCCCGAGCAGGACGAGGTGCTGGAGATGGTCGGCGATGTCGAAGGGCGCCACGCCGTGATCGTGGACGACATGATCTCGTCCGCGGGAACCCTGGTGCGCGCGGCCGAGGAGCTGCGGGCGCGCGGGGCGGCGAGCGTGCGGGCCGCCGCGATCCACGGCGTGTTTGCCGGCGACGCGCTGCGGCTGATTCAGGCGTCACCGATCGAGCAGGTCGTCGTGACGGATACGTTGCCGTTGCCGGATGAGGGGCCACGCGACAAGATCGAGGTCCTGACCGTAGCCCCGTTGATCGCGGAGGCGATCATGCGGATCCACAAGGACCTCAGCATCAGCGCCCTGTTCACCTAGGGCGCAGCGCGTGGCCACCGTCGGGGAGTACCCCGTCACCGATCGGCTCAACCCGACCGATCGGCGCCCGGAACCTGGTGAGCTATGGGGGTTCCGGCGGGCGGGGATCCCAGGAGTTGCGAGGGTTTGAGTACCGATAGTAGTTGGATAGAACTGGCCGTCGCGGCCGTGTCGCTCCTGATCCTGGCGCTGGCCGCGCTGGCGGAGGCGAGTCTCGCGGCGGCCAACCGGATTTCGCTCCGTGAGATGATCGAGGGACGCTCCAGTCCCAACCGGGTCCAGTCCCTCATCGATCACCCCCAGTTGATCCGCTCGAGCCTTGTCCTCCTCGAGCTGCTCGCGGCGCTCGTCATCGCCGCCATGCTGACGCGCGTGTTCACGCGTGGAGTGCCCAGCTACGGACTGCCGCTGGCGATCGTGGTCAGCGCGGTCGCGGTGCTGCTCACTGCGCGGGTGCTCCCCGCGGTGCTGGCCCCGGCGGAGCAGTGGGACGAGCCGCGCCGCATGATGCGTGTTGCCTCGCTGATGGCGACCGCCATCCTGCCGTTGACCACGCTGGCTGACCTCGCGGCGCGGGGCCTGCGCCGGATCCTGGCTGCGGGGGCCGACCACTCGGCCGGCGCGGGCGAGGCGGACGGCGAGCTGCCCAACGGCGGCAACGGCGAGCTGGACATCGAGGAGGCCGAGCAGGAGATGATCAGCGGCGTGCTCGGCCTGGAAGAGGCCACCGTCCGGGAGATCATGGTGCCGCGCCTCGACATCGTGGCGGTGCCACAGGACATGCCCATCGCCGAGGTGGTGGATCTGATCCGGAAGGTTGGGCACTCGCGGATCCCGGTCTATCGCGACTCGATCGACTCGATCGTGGGTGTCATCTACGCCAAGGACCTGCTCCGCTTCGTCCAGCAGGATCCGACCGGTGCCACGCTACTCGACCTGCTCCGGCCGGCGTACTTCGTGCCGGAGTCGAAACGCGTTGATGAGCTGCTGCGGGACATGCGACAGGCCAAGGTGCACATCGCCATCGTGGTCGACGAGTACGGCGGCACGGCGGGCCTGGTGACGATCGAGGACATCCTGGAGGAGATCGTCGGGGAGATCCAGGACGAGTACGATCGGGAGACGCCGCTGATCGAGCGGCTGGGCGCCACCGAGGTCATCGTCGACGGGCGGATCTCGGTGGACGAGATCGCCGACATCTTCGACACCCAGTTCGCCGAGGGCGAGACGGGCACGATCGGCGGCTTCGTGCAGAAGCGGCTGGGGCGCATCCCGCAGGCGGGCGAATCACTGCGCGCCGATGGGCTGCTGATCGAGGTGCAGGCGGTGGAGCACCACCGGATCAGGAAGCTGCGGGTGGTCCGCGTCGACGAAGAGCCCGCGCCGTCCGGTCAAGAAGTCGGGATCTCCTAGCGTGGAGTGGCGAATCCAGCGGCACCAGGTCGTCTCGTCGACGATGGATGTCGCAGCCGCGCTGGCAGCCGAGGGTGCCCCCGCTGGGACCGTCGTCGTCGCCGAGGAGCAGACCGCGGGACGTGGCCGGATGGGGCGGGTCTGGCTCGCGCCCCGGGGGACGAGCCTGCTCTTCACCGCGCTCTTTCGGCCGCCGCTGGCGGTGGCGCAGTCGCCCACGCTGCTTCGCGACATCGGCGAGCGGGTGGCCGAGGCGGTGGCCGAGGTCGCCGGCGTCACCCCAAGCATCAAGGAGCCCAACGATCTCCTCATCGACGGCCGCAAGCTGGCCGGCATCCTGGTGCAGACCAGCATCCGCGGCGACCACCTCGACTACCTCCTGGTCGGGATCGGCGTGAACGTGAACGTCCCGGCGGAGCTGCTGCCGCTGCCGACCGCCACCAGCCTGCTGGTCGCTACCGGGCGCGAGCACGACCGCGACGTGCTACTCGCGGCGATCCTGCGGCACCTGGAGCAGGTGCCGGGGCTGGTCGACCCTGACGCGTGATGCGTGTTCCGTGTTGCGTGTGCTGTCTGACTCCTGCTGCCCGCTCTTCTCCTGCCAGGGAAACCCGCATCACGCAACATCTGTGGCGTATGACGCCTGACGGATGACGCCACCCCTCACCGCACCCGCACACGGGTACCCGCCCTCTCCCTCCCGGGGGAGAGGGGAGCGATGCGGGCCCCTCGCCGCGACAGGCGCAACACGGAACAGGAAAACCTGCCTCTGGCGCGCAAATAGGACGTGGATTTGGATGCCTTCTGTGGTGCTCTTGGAAGGATTTCAGCGCGCAGGGCTAGGGACAGCCTTGGTTCCATCACGCATGGTTGACAAGGGGAACGAACGCGCGATTCTGGGGTCCCTGAGCCCGGCATGAGGCCTGTTGCGTCGGTGGGGAGGGGGTGGGCGGTGATGATGAGGACGTGCTGGCTCGTCCTCTTGATCGTTGGGGTCTTTGTCGCGGGTGCGGTGGTGCTCTCCGCGCAGTCGCCGGGCACGCTGGCCGGCGAGTCTGCGGGGCCGACGCCCACTGCGGCGCATTCGCCGGCACCGGAGGGACCAACGGGTGCGCCTGACGGTACCTGGGTGTCGGGCGGACCGGTGACGCAGGACCACGCGGTGGCCATCGCCCGCGCGGTCGCAGCCACGAAGGGTGATGCCCGAGCGGAGCTCGTCTCGGTCACAACCATGTCCCTTGGGGAGGCGCTGACCGAGTTGAGTCCGGGCGTGGAGCTGAAGGGGTATGACCTGAGCCAGCCGGTCTTGGTGGGGCAGCTTCGGGGCGGCCCATTCGACCCTGTCCACCCCATCCCGATCAACCGGAATCCCGCAGATTTCAAGACGTTGTTCGTCGTCAGCGCGGCGCGTGCGTGACGGCGACGTCATCGGTACTGGCGCGCTGCGGTACTGACCTGCCACGCCCAAGGGGTGCTTGGCTCGCACGCTGCACCGGTCGCGTTGATGCCCTCGGCTGATCCCGGGTGAGTTCGATGCCGGGCTGGCGCCGGGGAACCCGCCGCCGCCAGCTGATGCGCGCGCTGGTGGGGCCCGCATCGATCGGCGGCGGCGGGTGAGATGGTCGTCCCGCCCCCAGATGCCCGACGCCCCGGCCTCCCCGGCCTAAACGATGGCCGTCCTCGGTTCCCCAACTCAGCTATACTTGACATATCCGACGGCTCTCGTACCTCAGCGATCACCCGCAATCCGCTCTCGCGACGTCAGGACGGTGATCCCATGCCGACCTACATCTGTCTCATCCGGTACACCGAACAGGGGATCCGGAACGTCAAAGGCACGGTCGAGCGCGCGCGGCAGATCGAGCAGCTCAGCCAGCGCATGGGGGGCAAGACCACGGCCTACTGGGCCTTAGGCGCCTACGATGCCGTCCTCGTGGGCGAGTTGCCCGACGATGAGACCGCTACGGCGTTCGCCCTCGCCGTGTCGTCCCAAGGGAACGTACGGACGGAGACACTGCGCGCTTTCACGGCTGACGAGATGGAGCGCCTGCTCCAGAAGATGCCGTAGCGGACGCCGGGACGCCCACGGTGAGTTCCAGGCGGATCGGCTTTGCGCGAGGGCAGCGGGAGGGGTGCGCGAGCTGTCGGTGGTTAGCAGAGCCGCGTGCCAGGGGTCAGTGTGCAGGCTCCCGATGATCCGCGGGGGGCCAGCCTGCGTTTTCCAAGCGCGGGAACGCGACTCCGGCATGCCCGCGGGGGCATTCGGGCCGCGCGCCCCGACGGCGCGGCAGGGGCGGTCATGCGAGGCGGGCGGGCTGCCAGGATGCCCTGGGAGGCTACCGCACCCCTTCATCCGGGCCGACGGTCAGCCGCCCGGTTGCGATCATCCAGGCCAGGAACCGCCACCACTGGAGCTCGCGCTCACTCGGCTCGTAGCGCTCGTCGGGGGTGTGCTGCGATCCCTGCCGCTGGTCAGGTTCCTGCGCGTGCCGGCGCCCTACCGCCTCGATGGCGCAGCGGACGCAGAGGATGACGTGGTCGTCCCCGACCGTACCTGCCACCTGCACGAATTCGCCGCAGGATTTGCAGGAGACGGCAGGCGTGTTGCGCGATTCCCGCTGACCCATGTCCTCTCCCACTCGTGCACCTCGGTATCGAAGCACGCGTGTCGTTCCTGGTGGAGTGGTCGACCCGCGCCACCAGATATGTGAAAGCCGCCACAACTCTGGCTGCGGGGCAGCAGGAATGATACCGATCTTCGCACCCACTTGCACAGGGGTATGCCGGGCCGCACCGTGCTCGCGGGCAACGGTCGTCGGCGGAGGTGGGAGCGGGTCACCTCCGCCGACGGGTTGACGCGTGACGGCCGCGCTGGGCCTAGGCCGGTGTCGTGGGCTGGCCTTCCGAGGGGACGACCGTGGCGTACTCGCGCTCGGGGAAGGGCACGGTGTCGATCGTCTCCATGGCCTTGGTGAACTCGACGGAGTCGTTGTTCATCAGCGCCCGTGGGTCGAAGGCGGGGCTGGCGATGACGTCGTGCACGCGTCGTCGCTGCATCCCCATGTTGCCGGCGTCGTAGATCGGGAAGCAGGCTGCCTCCCGCAGGTATTTCTCGAACAGGTGCTGCTTGTCGTAGCTGTTGACGCCGACGACCTGCATGCACTTGTAGACGCTGTCGAACATCAACTCGGTGCAGAAGACCTTGCACGTGGCCCCGATGAGCTCGCCGTGGTTGTCGTGCGTGTCGAGGTAGTGGGCCGTCCGCCAGCAGAAGTAGCGGGCGGCTTCGATGCGCGCCGCGACATCGCCGAGGACATACCCGGCGCTCTGGTAGTGGATGATCGGGCGTGGACCGCCCGCGGTGTACGTCTTGGTCCAGTCGAGCGCGGCCTCATAGGCTGCCCGGGCAACCCCGACCGCCGCGATCCCCGCCACCGGGCCCGACCAGGCGAAGGCGCGGTTGATCAGCAGGTCGGCGTTTCCGATGGAGCCCTCCAGCAGATTCGCAGCCGGCACCCGGGCGTCCTCGAAGGTGATCTCGGAGTTGGGCGTGAGCCGGTGGCCCATCTTGTCGATCAGCTTGAACGACACGCCGGGCGTTCCGCGCTCGACCATGATGGCGGCCAGCCCCTCGGTGCCGCCCTTCTCGGGATCGAGGCGGACCACCACCAGGCTGACATTGGCGCCTTGGCCGTCCCAGCCCGCGACGTTGCAGGGCCAGTACTTGCGTCCATTCAGGACGTAGTGGTCCCCGTCCCGCCGCGCGACGACGCCCATCCCGGCGGGCCGCGGCAGGGGGACGTCGGAATTGGCGGTGCCGCCCGGGCTGCCCGCCGGTTCGCCGACGGCGTAGCCGACGATGTACTCGCCGGTGGGGTCCGACGTCGCGGCACGCAGGAAGCGGTTCTTCTGCTCCTCCGAGCCGTACCACAGGACGGGCAAGAGGCCGAGACCGTTGACCAGGACGGTGCAGGCAAAGCCTGGATCGACGGCGCAGATCTCCTCGGCGGCCAGGATCAGATCGCTATTCGACAGGCCGCCGCCATACTCCTTGGGCAGCATGCAGAACGCGATGTTCTGTTTGTAGGCGTCGCTGTAGGCAGGCTTGGTGCCTTGGAAGCCGCGCAGCGGGTCAGGCTCGGCGTCAGCCTCCCCGAACCACCGGGGCCAGCACCGTCTCGGCCCAGTTGCGGGTTGCCTGCTGCAGCTGCTTCTGCTCCGGCGACAGGGTGAAGTCGATAGGCATGGGGTCCTCCCGCGGTCGTGTCGTTGCGACGGTGGCTCGTCCGCCCCGTATCCGCCCACGGTGGGGCGGACCGGTGCCGACGCCAGGCCGGCCGCGCTGGCCCCACGGGACAGCCCTACCCCGTGGGCCCTCGGTGGTCGGTCTGCCACACTCCGAACTGAGCGCAGCACCATCTGGCGGGCCGTGCGGCCGCGATGACCCACGCCTGGTGCCCGGAGGTTGGGAGCATGGTGCGGTGCGCGGCTGCAGGGGCGGGCCGTGCGGGGAACTGCGGTGGAGGCTGCACCCAACTGCCGGGTGGGGGAAGATGTCTCATTGTGTCACGACCCTGGTTGCGGTGCACCGGTCGGCCGCACAGCACGATGGACGGAGCATCGCGCCCCGTGGCGGCGTAGGTCCTGTGCAGAGATGAGCCTAAGGTTAATAGTGTAGGTGATGGTCTGGAGTGTGTCAACCAGCGAGCGGGGCGACGGGCTTGCGCCCGCCGGATGTCGCGGTGTGGACGCGCCGGCGTCCTGCCGGGCGGTGGCCGCGGCTGCCCCGGCCGGGGGGCGTCGGGGACGGTGGGGTGGGTGGGCGTGCTTGACCCCTGCGCTGACCGTTCCCTATACTGCGGCCGGTTGTGGGGGCCGGGCCGCGCGCGGGCGCGCGCGTGATAGACGGGAAGGCAGTGCCGGGAGGCTCAGATGGATTTCGAGTTGACCAGCGAGCAAATCCAGGTGCGCGACATGGTGCGCGAGTTCGCGCAGCGTGAGGTCGCGCCCTACATCCAGGAGTGGGATGCCAAGGGCGAGTACCACCCCGAAGTGCTGTATAAGATGGGGAGCCTGGGCATCCTGGGTCTGCCGATCCCGGAGCGCTATGGCGGCGGCGGTTTCGACTATGTCAGCTTTGCCCTCGCCTGTGAGGAGCTCGAGGCGGTCGATACCTTCCTCCGGGTCGTGATGAGCGTGCACGTCGGCCTCAACAGCCTGACGCTGCACCAGTGGGCGACCGAGGAGCAGAAGCAGCGCTGGCTGGTGCCGCAGGCCAAGGGGGAGAAGCTCGCGACCTTTGGCCTGACCGAGCCGGGCGCCGGCTCCGACGCCGGGAACATCCAGACGCGCGCCGTGCGGGACGGGGACTATTACATCCTCAACGGCGAGAAGATGTGGATCTCATTGGCCAACACGGCGGACCACTTCCTCGTCTTCGCCACCCTGGACCCCAGCAAGAAGCACCACGGCCTCGTCGCGCTGATGCTCGAGCGCGGCATGGAGGGGCTGACCACCGGGTCCATCCACGGCAAGCTCGGGGTGCGCGCGGGGGATACCGGCTGGCTGAACTTCCAGAACGTGCGCGTGCCGGTCGAGAACCGGATCGGCGAAGAGGGTGAGGGCTTCAAGATCGCCATGAGCGCGATCGACCAGGGCCGCTTCACCGTGGCCGCCGGCGCGGTCGGCCTCATCCGGGCCGCGATGGAGGCCAGCATCAAGTACTGCCACGAGCGCGAGGCGTTCGGCCAGCCGATCGGGAAGTTCGAGCTGGTCCAGCAGATGATTGCCAAGATGGTCGCGGGCTACGAGGCGTCCCGCCTGCTCGTGATGCGGGCCGCCGAGCTCAAGAACCGCGGCATCCGCAACACCCGCGAGACGTCGCTGGCGAAGTGGTTCGCCTGCGACAAGGCCTTCGAAGCGGCCAACGACGCGATTCAGATCCATGGCGCCTACGGCTACTCCAACGAGTATCCGGTCGAGCGATACATGCGCAACGCCCGCGGTGCGGTGATCTACGAGGGCACGCGGGAAATCCATCAGATCCTGCAGGCGGAGTACGCGCTCGGCTATCGGACCGATCGGCCCCTCCGCTGCCCGCAGCCGCCGGCCCAGGCCTGGGAGAGCGAGGCCGCGGCGCGGGCGTAGCGTGACCGGCCTGGGGCGCTGGCCGACGCCAGCGCCCCGCGCGCCGGCTGGAGGCAGCGCGTGGCGCTCATACTCCCGTTCAGTGGCAGCTCCCCGACAATCGCGGCTGACGCGTTCGTCGCCCCCACCGCCGTCATCATCGGCGATGTCGAGATCGCGAGCGGCGCCAGTATCTGGTTCGGTGCGGTGCTACGGGGCGACGTGGGACCGATCCGCGTCGGTCCGCGCGCCAACGTCCAGGACGGCGTCATCGTGCACCTCGACCCGGGGTATCCCTGCTTCATCGGGGCGGACGTGACGATCGGCCACGGTGCCATCATCCACGGCACGGTGATCGGCGACGGTGCCCAGGTGGGCATGGGCGCGATCCTCCTCACGGGCTCAAAGATCGGACCGGGCGCCATCGTCGCGGCCGGAGCGCTGGTGCCCGAGGGGGCGGAGATCCCGGCGGGCGCGGTGGCGATGGGGGTGCCGGCGCGCGTCCGTCGCGCCGTCACGCCCGAGGAGGCGCGGAGCCTGCTGCAGCGGGCCGCGACCTACGCGGCCCGCGGCGCGCTGTACCGCGAGGTGATCGAGGCGCCGCAGCCGGCGCCGTCACGGAGGGAGGGGGTCGATGGCGGTTGACGTCGTGCGCGATGGTCATGTGGCGACCATCACCTTGAACCGCCCGGACGTGCTCAACGCCTTCAACACGGCGCAACTGGAGGCGCTGCGGGATGCCCTCACGGAGGTCCGGCAGGATCCGGCGGTGCGTGCCATCATCCTCACCGGCGCGGGTGAGCGCGCCTTCGCTGCCGGCGCCGACATCGCCGAGATGCGGGACAAGTCGCCGCGGGAGGCGCTGGCCTTCGCCCAGCTCGGCCATGCGGTCTGCTCGCTCCTGGAGACGGCACCGCAGCCGACCATCGCCGCGATCAATGGCTTCGCCCTCGGCGGGGGCTGCGAGGTCGCGCTGGCGTGCGACATTCGTATCTGCTCCGAGAACGCGCAGCTCGGGCAACCCGAGGTGACGCTGGGCATTCCCCCGGGCTGGGGTGGCACGCAGCGGCTGGCCCGCGTCATCGGGCGGGCGGCGGCCAAGGAGCTGATCCTGACGGGGCGGCGCATCGGCGCCGAGGAGGCGCTCCGGCGGGGCCTGGTGAGCGCGGTCTACCCGCTGGCGGAGCTGCTGCCGAAGGCGCGCGAGCTGGCCGATCGGATCGCTGCGAACGCGCCGATCGCGGTGCGCTACGCCAAGGAGGCCATCAACCGCGGCACGGAGTCCGACCTCGAGACCGCGCTGGCGTACGAGGCCCAGATCTTTGCGCTCGCGTTCGATACGCTTGATCAGAAGGAAGGCATGGGCGCGTTCCTCGAGCGGCGCAAGCCCACCTTCACCGGAGCGTGACGGGATCACGGTGCACGGCGCGGTCGCGGCGGCGCTCGTCCGCGGCTCGGCCCGGCCCGGCGCCGCAGACCGATGGGAGGTACGCGTTTGAAGATCGTTGTCCTGGTAAAACAGGTGCCGGACCCGAACGCGGTGCGCTTCGACCCGCGGACGGGCGATATCCAGTCCGGCACGCCGCAGGTCGCGAACGAGTACGACCTGCACGCGATGGAGGCCGCCATTCAGCTCAAGGAGCGCCGCGACGATGTCGAGCTCGTGGCGGTCAGCCTTGGGCAGGCGCGGGAGACGCTGAACCGCTGCCTGGCGATGGGCGCGGATCGGGCGGTGGCCATCGAGGATGCGACGCTGGCCGCGGGAGACAGCACCGTGACGGCGCGGGCGCTGGCGGCGCTGCTCCGCGCGGAGGGGTTTGACCTGCTCCTCGCCGGGCAGGAGACCAGCGACGGTGGCACGGGCACGGTCGGGCCGCAACTGGCCGCGCTGCTCGACGTGCCGGTGGTCAGCAACGTCGTCGCGCTGGAGGAGCGGGACGGCGTGTTCGTGGCGCAGCGCGAGATCGAAGACGGGCGGCAGGTCCTCGAGGTGACCCCGCCGGCCATCCTCTGCGCCCTCAGTGGCCTGAACGAGCCGCGCTATCCCTCGCTCAAGGGGATCATGGCCGCACGGCGCAAGCCGACCGAGACGAAGACGGCGGCCGACCTTGGGCTGTCCGCGGCGGAGGCCCAGGCACGTGTGACGTGGGGGCCACTCTTCCAGGAGGAGGAGACGGCGGAGGGGATCATCCTCAGGGACGTGGACGCCGACAGCGCGGTGGACCAGCTCGTCGCCTTCCTGCAGGAGCGCAAGCTCATCTGACGCGCGGGGGCCGGCCCGGCGGCCGCCCGGGCTGGGCGGCGCGGCGGGCTGGCATGACGACGTCACGGCGGTGCATCACCCCGCGCCGCGGGGGAGAGCGGAGAGAGGATCAGCAGTGACGGACGGAGCGAGTGGCGTCCTCCTCGCGGTGGAGACGCGGGACGGCGCCATCCGGGAGACGTCGAAGGAGTTGTTCGGGCTCGGCCGGACGCTGGCTGGCGAGCTGGGCGGGCCGCTCGGAGCGGTCGTGCTCGGGAGCGGGGTCGAGGCGGCGGCCCGCGAGGCGGCGGCGCTCGGCGCCGATCGGGTGCTGGTGGCGGACGCGCCCGAGCTCGCGGCCTTCACGGTCGATGCGTACGCGAAGGCGCTCGACGCCGCCATCGACGCGACCCAACCCCGCATCGTGCTGCTCGCGGGGACGACGGCGGGGCGGGATCTCGCCCCCTTCCTGGCGATGCGGCGCGAGGCGGCCTGCCTGGTCGACTGCGTGCGGCTGGCGTGGCAGGACGGGGCCTGGGTCGGGACGCGGCCGGTGTACCAGGGCAAACTGCTCACCGAGGTGCGCGCACCCGGGGATGGGCTGACCTTCGCGACGATCCATGCGGGGGCCGTCGCCGCGCCGGAGCCGGACCCCGGGCGCATTTCCGAGACGACGCCGCTGCCGCTCCAGTTCGCGCCCGGCGAGATCCGGGTGACGGTGACCGATCTGGTGCAGGCCCCGGCCGGGCCGACGAACCTGGAGCAGGCGGAGGTCGTGGTCGTCGGGGGCCGCGGGCTGGGTGAGGCGGCCAACTTCCGGCTGGCGGAGGAGCTGGCGGAGGTGCTCGGCGGCGCGGTCGGCGCGACGCGCGCGGTGACCGACCTCGGCTGGCGGCCGCACTACGAGCAGGTCGGCCAGACGGGCAAGACCATCGCACCGAAGCTCTACATCGGCCTGGGGGTGTCGGGCGCGGTGCAGCACACGGTCGGCATCCGCGGCTCGGAGACGATCGTGGCGATCAACCGCGATCCGGACGCGCCGATCTTCAAGATGGCGGACTTTGGTGTGGTGGGCGACGTGCACGAGATCGCGCCGAAGCTGGCCGCCAAGCTGCGGGCGGTCCGCGGCGCGTAGCCAGCGCCGGGACCGCGCCGCTGGTTGACGTTCAGGCGGGCGGGGGCCGCGCCGCGCCCAAAACGCGGCACCCGCCCGCCCCAACCGGGGGCGGAGGAGCGATGCAGGAAGAGCGGGTCGACGTCATCGTGGTCGGGGCGGGGCCGGCGGGCACGGCCGCCGCGCTGACGCTGGCGCGGGCCGGGCTGGAGGTCGTCGTCATCGAGCGCGGTGCCTACCCCGGCGCGAAGAACGTCATGGGCGGCATCCTCTATCGCCAGCCGACCGAGCAGCTCGTCCCGGAGTTCTGGCGCGAGGCACCGCTCGAGCGCGCCATCATCGAGCAGCGCTATCTCCTCCTGACGGACGACAGCTCCCTGGGCGTCACCTACCGGACGCAGGCGTTCGCCCAGGAGCCGTACAACTCCTTCAGCGTCATGCGCGGCGAGTTCGACCAGTGGTTTGCCTCCAAGGCCGAGGAGGCAGGCGCCTTCATCATCCCGCAGATGGTCGTGACGGACCTGATCTGGGATGACGGCAAGGTGGTCGGCGTGAAGACGGGCGAGGAGGAGGGCGATCTCTTCGCCGACGTCGTCGTCCTGGCCGACGGCGCCAACTCCTTGCTGGCGCAGAAGGCGGGGCTTCACCGCGAGTGGCAGCCGCACGAGCAGGCGCTGGTCGCCAAGGAGTTGATCCGGCTCACCGAGGAGGAGATCAATCGCCGCTTCAGCGTGCCGAGCGGCCAGGGCGTGGCGATGGAGGTCTTCGGCAAGTCGACCCAGGGGCTCCTCGGCTACGGCTTCATCTACACCAACAAGGACACCGTCTCGATCGGCACCGGGGCGCTGCTCTCCGACCTGATCGAGACGGGGCTGAACGTCAGCGACATACTGAACGCCTTCAAGGCGCACCCCTGCATCGCCCCGATGCTGGAGGGCGGGGAGCTGGTGGAGTACTCCGCGCACCTGATCCCGGAAGGGGGCTGGCGCTCGCTCCCCCGCCTGTTCACCGACGGCGCGGTGGTGGTGGGCGACGCCGCGGGGCTCCTCAACCCGATCAACCGCGAGGGGTCGAACTTCGCCATGATCTCGGGCAAACTGGCGGCCGAGGCGATCATCGAGGCCAAGGCAGCCGGGGACTTCTCGGCGGTGGGGCTGAGTCGCTACCAGGAGTTGCTCGAGGACAGCTTCGTCCTGCAAGACCTGTACGCCATCCGCAACATCACGCCCTTCGTCCACGCCCGCCCCTGGCTCCTGCGCGAGGTGCCGGAGACGCTGTCGCGCGTGGCGCGCGAGTACCTGACGGTGGACGACGAGCCGAAGCGGGTCAAGCAGGGGAAGATGCTGCGGATGCTCCGCGAGGGTTTCCCCTTGGGCCGCACGCTCGGGGACGCCGTCGGCGCCCTGCGAGTGCTTCGGTAGGCGCCGCGGACGCGCGAGGCCGGCTCAGCATTGAGCCGGCCTCGTCGTGGGTTCCACCGGATCGTCCCGTCCGGGTCGGTGCGGGGGTCAGGCCGTCACGGCCTCAGCCGGTTTCCCGGTGGCCATGTGGATCACCGCGCGCCAGTCGTCGTCGATCCCCTCATCGGTCACCCCGTAGAAGATGCGGATGTGGCCGTTCTGGCGGTAGGCCAGGTCGTAGCGCACCGCGCCATCGCGCTGCTTGTGCGCCTTGATGAAGCCCCGCGGGCCGTGCCACTGGATCTTCTCGGGGTCGATCGGGTTCGACTCCTTCTGGGAAATCGCATAGCGCCAGAGGCGGCGCGCCGAGTCGCGCGTCACGTTCTGCACGACCTTGCGGTTGCGAAGGTCCCGCATGGCGTGGTAGACGACGCCGTCGCGCGTCTCGGAGGCGACGATCTCGACGCCCGTGCGGGGGAGCCGCACGCTGGACTCATCGTCGCCGGCATCGCCATCCGCGGCGACCGCCTCGTCGGACGGGGTGGGCGCCGGCTCGGCGCCGGCCGCCCGCTCGGCCGCGGCGGACTTCCTCAGCAGCGCGGCGCGCACCATCTGAATGATCTCATCGCGCATCGCCACGCTGGTCTCCGACTCCTGCCGGATGAGGATCTCACCGGTGAGCAGCGCGTAGGGCTTGTCCTGGCCCTGCGGCACCGTGATCACCAGGATGTCCTTGTCCTCGATGGAGTGGATGTCGACCGTCGCGCTGGGGGGCGGGGTGATGAAGCGGGCGATGTCGGCGCGGAGGGTTTCGGCGGCCTGCGTCGCGTTGGGGACGCCGACGATCTCCCCGTCGGGCCTGGCGTCCAGCCCGATGAAGATCGTGCCGCCGTTGGTGTTGGCGAAGGCGACCACGTCCTTCAGCACCGGGCTCGACCTGGAGCGCCGGCCGCCGAGGCGGAGGTGGAACGACTGGACGATGTTGTTCCCCTCCTCACGCGCCGCCAGCACGAAGTCGTAGGGCTCCTGCGCCGGGCGATAGGGTCGCACGCGGGAGAAGTCGTCGCCCTCGAAGAGGGCCTTGAGGGCGTCGAAGCTGAGCTCGTCCAGCAGCACCTCGGTCATGCGATCGCCGATGCCGAGGTTGGTCTCGCGCTCCGGATCGCGGGTCAGCCGGTGGGCGTCGGAGCCCTGAATGCAGTGCATCCGGCGCGGGTACTCCGGCTTGGTCCCGTTGAAGAAGCGCGCGGTGCTGCGCCGGCTGGTGCTCTCGAGGTCGGTGGCCTCCAGCGCATGGAGGTAGGGGCTCTGGGTGTAGGCGATCTTGGTCTGTCCGCCGAATGGGAAGCCCTGCATGGCGATGCCGTGCGTCGAGTTCACGTGCGCGCCGATGACGAGCGCGCCGGCCTCGTGCAGGATCTCATACGCCTGGAGGACCTCGGTGGTGGCGCCGACCTCGCTGCTCCCCCGGTCGAGCTTCTCCTCCGGGACGCCGAGCGTCAGCAGAATGTGCTCCATCTTGCGGATCGAGGTGTCGGGCGGGAAGATCGCGAGAATGTGGAACCCAAACGTCGCGGTGAACTCGAAGCCGGGCAGCACGAGCATCCGATTCAAGAGCCGGCGATACTCCGCCAGGAGTTCGGCTTCCTGCGGCTCGAGCCGGCCGAGGGCTTCGAGGAGCTCAAGGTCTTCAATCTCTCGCCACATGCGCGCCCAGCCGCGGACCGTGTTGTGATCGGTGAGCGCGAGGATGTCGATGCCGCGGGCCTCGGCCCGCTGCAAGATGTGGATAAAGCTGACACCATCCTCCTGGTAGTCAGCGGAGGCGGGGGTATGGATGTGGAGGTCCATCTTCCGCCAGGCGAGTTCCTGGCGCTCTTGAGGTTCCGCGGAACGCTGGCGAGGACGTCTACTTCTAGCCAAGGGTGGGATTGGCACCCCCTTCCTGACACATATGGTCTATACACGACAGGCCGTGGTGGAAGCTCCCGCGCCACGGCCTGACCCCGCAAGGCAAGCATACCACACCCCGGGCGCCACCGGGGTTGCGCTTCCCGGGCACCACCAGCATGCTAGAATCGAACTGAGGTGTCCGGGCCGCCCCAGCGGCCGAGCGCAACGACCCTGACGGTGCCTGCGTGCCGCGCCGGCCACCCGCCGTTCCCCGAGCGCGACGATCGACCCGCTCACGCCAGGGAGCTCAGACGGTGAACGTATACCTGCTGCTCGATATTCTCCTCCTCATCTTGATCGCGCTGTTCGTGCCGATTGGCTTCTGGCGCGGTGTGCAGCGCGAGTTGCTGGTGACCTTGGGCATCCTCTTCGGCGCCGCGCTGGCGGCGGAGTGGGCCGAGCCGTGGGGCGCCGATCTGGCCGGGTTCGCGGGGTTGCGCGAGGCGGGCGGCGCCTTCATGATCGCCGTGCTCTTCCTGATCGGCAGCACCTTCCTGCTCGGCTACGGGGCGGGTGCCGCGCTCCCGCTGCCGCGGCCGGGGTGGGTCGCGCGCGTGTTCGGGGCGCTGGTCGCCGGGGTGAACGGCGCGCTGCTCCTGAGCTACGCCCTGCAGGACATTCGGTTCTACCTGCTGTCGGACCAGAACCCGGCCTTCCTGGAGCGCGCGGCAGTGGCGCAGTTCCTGGCGACGGGTATCGGCTGGCTGTTGCTCGGGTCGGCGGTCGTCGCGCTCCCCCTCGTCGTCCTGCTGGCGCTCCTCGGCCGGGGCAGCTATGTGGAGGAAGTGCCGGCGGAGGTGCCGAATCCGGCGGTCGACCCGGCAGCCACGCGCCTCTTCCCCCCGCGGGTGTCGTCGTCGCTGAACGACGAGGCCACGGTGGCGTATAAGACCGAGCCGCCGGTCACGGCCACGCGGCCGACGGACGAGACCCTGCCGGTGCGGGTGCAGCCCGGCACCGATTCGGCGCCGCGGGGCGGCGGCGCCGCGGTGGATGCGGAGCTGGCGGCGCTCCTCCAGGACGGGCAGGAGACCATCCAGATCCAGACCACGCCGCATGGGGAGTCCTCCCCGCCGGTGGTCGACGGGAAGTGTCCCCACTGCCACGCTGACGTGAGCAACGCCGAAGTCTTCTGCCCGCGCTGCGGTCAGGTGCTGTAGCCTGCGGCCCGACGCTGCCCGTGCCGGGCCGCGCTACCGTGCCTCCCACTCGGCGCGCTGTGCGGCGTAGAGCGAGGCGTGCGGCTTGCCGTCGAGCGACTTGCGCATCAGCACCTCGACCCGATCCTCGACGAAGCCCTCGCGCGCGTAGAAGGCGTGCGCGATCGGGTTGGTCACGTCGACGCTCAGCTCGATGAAGGAGCACCCCTGCGCGCGGGCGTGCTCGGTGGCGGCGTTCAGGAGCGCCCGCCCGATGCCCTGCCCACGGAAGTCGGGATGGACGACGAAGCGGCGGATGACCCCGAAGCGCCCGTGGCGCGCCTTGGCCCCCAGGAAGAGCTCCAGCTTGCCGACGACCTGGCCGTCAACCTCGGCGACCAGGACCGAGCTGGGCTCGTAGGCGTCATCGTGGTACTCAACGATCAGGTTCTCCTCGTCCCAGCACCAGTCGGCCGCGCGGTTGAGCGCCGCCTCCGCCGCGGCGTCCTCCAGGCGGCCCGGCCGGATGGTCACGTGGGGCGTCGTCATCCGCTCGCGCTCCCTCCCACAATTGTCGGTGCGGGCGCCCGGTGCGCCCGGCTCGTCGGCTCCATTCTAGCCGGTGCCGTGCAGCGCGACGGCGGGTCGCGGCAGTAGACACCAGGAGGGGCCCTGGTGCGAAAATGGGGCGCCCCGCATCACGTGGCGGGGGTGGTTGGACGGTACCCCGGGGCGGACCGAGGGAGGAGAGCGACGTGAGCCCGACTGGCGAGCTGGCGGCCGCGCGTGAGGCCGTGTTGGCCGCGATCGACGCGGCGCGCGACGACCTGATCGCGCTGTCGAAGTTCATCCACGCGAACCCGGAGGTGGCGCTCGAAGAGTTCAAGTCGAGCGCGGCCTGCGCCGACTTCCTGGCGGAGCGGGGCTTCAGCGTGGAGCGCGGGGTGGCGGACCTGCCGACCGCGTTCCATGCCAGCGTTGGCGACGGGCGGCCGCACGTCGGCTACCTGACGGAGTACGACGCGCTGCCAGGGGTCGGACATGGGTGTGGGCACAACCTGATCGCGATCGCCGGGATCGGCGCCGGGCTGGGCCTGGCCGCGGCGCTCCCGCATGTGGGCGGCCGCGTGTCGGTGTTCGGCACGCCGGCCGAAGAGGCGGTCGGCGGCAAGGTCATCATGGCGCGGGCGGGCCTCTTCGCCGGGCTGGACGCCGCGATGGGGGCGCATCCCGGTACCAGCGAGGCCGCGGTCCCCTACCTGGAGGGGAGCGGGCAGGCGCTGGCGTGTCAGGGGGTGCGCATCGCGTTCCACGGGCGCGCCGCCCATGCCGCGGCCGACCCGCACAACGGCATCAACGCGCTGAACGCGCTGATCGAGACCTTCAACGGGATCAACGCGCTGCGCCAGCACATCAAGACCGATGCCCGGATCCACGGCATCATCACCCACGGTGGCCAGGCGCCGAACGTGGTGCCGGACTACGCGGAGGGGTCATTCCTGGTGCGGGCTGCCACCCGCAGTTACATGCAGGAGCTGGTCGAGAAGGTTCGGGGCATCGCCGAGGGCGCGGCCGCGATGACGGGCGCCACCCTGCGCTTCGAGTTCAACGAAGAGCCGTACTACGACATGATCACCAACTACCCGCTGGCGCGCCGGATCAAGGCGCACCTGGACGAGCTGGGTCTGGTGCTGCCCGAGCCGAAGGTCGGGCCGGGGACGGGCTCCACCGACTGGGGGAACGTGAGCTACGAAGTGCCCTCGGTCGAGACGAGCTACCCGATCGTCGACCGGGTCATCACCTGGCACTCGCAGGACGTGGTCGAGGCGGCGAACAGCGAGCTGGGCTACGCGAACACGATCACCGTGGCCAAGGCGCTGGCGCTCGCCGGCCTCGACGTGCTGACCGACGCCGGCCTGCGCGCCGAGATGACGCTGGCGTTCGAGCGGGAGCGGGCGGCGCGATCCTGAGCCGGTGCCCAACGAAGGGTCGGGGCGGCCCGGGCCTCCCCGTGATGAGGGGACTCCCGCGTGCTGGATCCGAGACTGGGCGCTGCCGTCCCCGCAGCCGCGGCCGGTGCGGGCCGGTCGTGGCCGACCGGCTGACTAGTCGCTCACCGTCGGCTGGGCCACCGGGCGGAGGGCGTCGCTGGGCAGGCGGAGGGTGTCGCGCTCCAGGCTGATGCTGATGCGGTCGCCGCGTGCGATCTCGGTGACGAACCGGGCAGCCGGCGGGTCGGGCGCGAGGGTGCCCGCGCGCTCGGCGTGGGGGCGAACCACGACCGGCACGGGTGACTGGGGAGCGGCGTCGACGGCCAGGACCTGGATCAGGGCGGTCGCCGGCTCGCCCGTCACCCCGTGGTCGTCCGGCGACGCCCCTGGCCCGGCGATCCGCACGCGGACCTGGCCGTGCCGGAGCAGCGCGCGGGCGCCCCCGCGCGCGTCGTCCGGCGCGGGTGCCGCGAGCAGGAGGTCGCTCCCGTCGCTGAGCGGCACGCGATGCGCCCCGGTGAGGTAGCGGTGCTCGATGCCGTGATCGCTGGCGGCGCGCTCGAGCCGGGTCCAGACGGGGTCGTTGCCCGGCAGTCCCAGCACGGCCACCGCGCCGACGCCGCCGCGTTCGACCAGCGCCAGCGCGCCCATCGCCAGTTCATCGTCGGCAGGCACGACCAGCAGGTGGATGTGGCGCTGCCAGGGGAGCGTCGTGCGGTCGACGAACTCCGCCAGGTCGTCCACCGACGCGCTGCCGCCGACCACGATGGTCTTGCCGCTCACGCGGATCAGGGTGCTGAGGCTGCCGCCGGTGTTGCCGACACTCAGGTGGTCACCCTGGCCCAGCCGGGCGGCTGCCCAGCCCAGCCCGAGGCCGATGCCGAGCGCGAGCAGCAGCACGGAGACGAGCAGGCGCCACGTCGCGGGCGCGGTCAGCCAGGCCGCCAGCGGAGACGGGGCTGGTGCCCGGCGCGGGGGCGGCTCGGCACGCACGGCTACTCGGCGCTCGCGTCGTAGTAGGCGATGACGATGCCCGAGCCGCGGGGGACCCAGGAGCCCCACGCCAGCGAGGCGCTGACGACCGCGCCGTCCGCGAAGGTATCGCAGTCGAAGCCGGGCGAGCTCTGCTGGATCTGGCTGCACGACTGCGGGATGGCGGACGTGACGACGAGCCCGGCGCTCTCCAGCGCGGCGATGACCTGCGGGTAGGGCTGCCCGTAGCCGTCCGGGACCTTGACCTGATCCCCGACGCTGACGTAGAGCGTGACGGTGCCGCCGTTCGGCACCTGGGCTTCGGGCACGGTGCGGATGACGCTGCCGCGGGGGACGGTGGGGCTGCCCTCTTCGACCTCATTCACCGTCAGGCCGAGTTCCTCCAACTGGCGCCGCGCCTGGTCCCGGGGCAGCCCACGGATGCCCTGCAGGGAGATGTACTCCGGGCCACGGCTGACCGTGACGTGGATCTCGGAGCCCTTCGGGACCATCGTGCCCGCCCGCGGCTCCTGATCGATGATCTTGCCCGGCAGCTCGACGTTGCTGAAGACGCGCTCCTCGACGAGGGTAAAGCCCTGCCCGCTGACGATATCCTGCACCTGCTCGATGGTAGAGCCGATCAGGGAGGGCACGGTCGCCATCTCCGGCGTCGGCGACGGGCTGGGCGTGGGCGTCCCCGGTGTCCCGGTCGCGCCGGGCGTCGCCGCGGGCGGCGGGGTCGCGGTGACGGTCGGTGACGGCGCGGCGGTCGGGCTGGCGGCGGCGACCAGCGTCGCGGTCGGGGACGGGCGACGCGACGGATCGAAGAACCCGAAGTCGCCCATCTTGAAGACCAGCACCACCAGGCCAACCAGTCCGATCAGGATGGCGGAGCCGATCAGCCAGGTGACACAGCCGATGTCGTCGCGGAAGGAGTCCGTGCGCGCGGGCGGCAGCGCCGCCCCGCGGCCGGATCGCCCTGGGACCGCGGTTGGGGGGCGTCTTCGCGGGACCGCTGCGGCGCTCCCCATGGGCGCGGCCATGACGCGCGTGGCCTGACTGGCGCCCGCGCCGGCCTGGTCCCAATGGTCGAGCGCGTCGGCGAGCGCCCCGGCGCTGGGGAAGCGCTCGGCGGGGTCCTTGGCCAGCGCGCGCAGGACGATCTGATCCACCGCGGGCGGGATGGCGGGGTTGAAGTGGGAGGGCGGCGGGGGCGTCGCGCTGACGTGCTGCATGGCGACGCCGACCGGCGTGTCCGCCTCGAAGGGGAGCCGCTTGGTCAGCATCTCGAAGAGCACGACCCCGGTGGAGTAGACGTCGGACGCGGGCGTCGCCGGGGCGCCCCGCGCCTGTTCGGGGGAGACGTAGTGGACCGTACCCATGCCGGTCCCGGCCTCGGTCAGGTTGGCGTCGCTCAGGCCCTTGGCGATGCCGAAGTCGACGACCTTGGCGTTGCCGTGCTGGTCGACCAGGATGTTCTGCGGCTTGATGTCGCGGTGGACCAGGCCGTGCGCGTGGGCGTAATCGAGGGCATCCGCGACCTGACGAATGATGAAGGCCGCGCCGTCGACAGAGAAGGGACCCTGGCGGCGGATCAGCTCCTTGAGGTTCGGGCCGTCGACGTACTCCATGACGATATAGCGGGTGTGCTGGTCCTGCCCGACGTCGTACACGTTGGCGATGTGAGGATGGGAGAGCCGGGCCGCTGACTGGGCTTCACGCTCGAAGCGGCGGAGGAAATTCGCATCGGAGCCGTACTGGTCACGCAGCACTTTGACCGCGACCAGGCGGTTGAGGACCAGGTCGTAGCCGCGGTACACGACCGCCATGCCGCCTTCGCCGATGCGCTCGTCGAGGCGGTAGCGCCCATTCAAGGTCCGTGCTTGCACCGGATGGAACCTCCCGGCGGGCCATTCTAAGAAGGCCGTGCGACATGTGTCAAACGACGACATTGGCGTGCGCGACAGGCCCTCGCGCGCCGATCGCGCGGCAATCGTACTATCCCCACCGCGTGCATGACAGGGATGAAAGGACTGCGTGCCGGCGGTGGGGCATCGCGACCCGGCGCCGGCACGCGGCGCCACGCGGTGTGCACCGGCGGAGGGCACCCGGCTATAGTGGGGGAGACCGCGTGGCCGTGGCAGGCGCCGTGTGGACGGCACGGGAGCCCGGGGGCGGGGCGGCGCGCGGCGTGAGGCGGAGACAGCGCACGGGAAGGGGTCACGTGGAGCCACAACGGGTCAACACCACGACCGATCACGGCTGCTTCGGCTGCGGGGAGGGGAACCCGATCGGGCTGCGGCTCGCGTTCTACCGCCACGGCGAGCGGGGGGTGCGCGCCGTCTTCACGCCGCAGCGCGAGCACGAGGGATACCACGGCGTGACGCACGGGGGGATCCTCTCGACCCTCCTGGACGAGGCGATGAGCTGGGCCGTGCTGAGCGATGGGCGTCTGGCGGTCACCGCGCGGATGGACGTGCACTTCCGCCGGCCGGTGCCGGTGGGGCAGCCGGTGGAGGTGGTCGCCGAGGTGGTGCGCGATCGGGGCCGGCTCGTCGAGACCCGTGGGGAGATCCGCGACGAGGCGGGCAGGGTGCTGGTCAGCGCGACCGGCGCCTTCGCCCGCGTCTCCGAGGCGCAGCAGCGGGAGTGGGAGGCGGTCTACCTCAAGAACGGCACGTCGTCGTAACCGGTGAGGTCGGCGACCGGCTCCGGGGATGACGCGCGTCGCTCCGCGCCGGTGGCCGCCGGGCAGCGGAGCCAGCTCTTCCGCATGGCGAACCACACCCACTCCTCCCCCGCGCTCGTGGCGCGGAGGCTGTCCCGGGCCCCGGTGACGCTGGCGTCGAGTTGGTCGGCGTGGTGCAGGATCAACGCCTCGATGGTGGTCGGGCGGACCGCGGCGCCCCACTCGGGCTCGCCGTGATGGCTCGCGATGAGGTGCAGCAGGTGCATCTGCCGCTCCCGGTCGAGGGCGGGCTCCTGGCCGAGCAGCTCCTCGACCATGCGGCTGCCCCGCAGCACGTGGCCGATGAGCCGCTCCTCGCGCAGGGCCTGGTCGGCAGCGCCCTCGGCGGCCACGCCGGCCTTGCCGAGATCGTGGAGCAGGGCCGCGGCGACGAGCAGGTCACGATCGACGGCGTCGCCGTAGATCGCCGCGGCGGCCTGGCAGATCCGGGCGACGTTCACGCTGTGCTCGAGTAAGCCGCCGCGATAGGCGCCGTGGTACATCACACTGGCCGGGGCGGTCAGGAAGGCGGGGTAGGTGCGCACGGCGCGGGCGACGAGGTCGGCCAGCGCGGGCTCGGTGATGGCCCCGATGATCTCCCACAGCTCGTCCGTGCCCGTGTCGCGGTAGGGGCCGGGGAGATAGGGGGCGACGTCGCCATCCCGGACGGCGCACCGCGCGATGCGGAGCTGGAGCTGCCCCTGGTACTCGCCCACGACCCCCGCGACGCGGACGAGCGTCGGGCAGGTGACGTGCTCGTCCTCGGCCACATCCCACTTGACGGCACGGATCGTCCGGCGCTGCCGGTCGGCGAGCTGAAACTCCAGGTAGGGCGCGCCGTTTCGGGTGCGCTTCCGCTCGG
Source organism: Sphaerobacter sp. (assembly GCA_029961075.1). Classification (GTDB taxonomy): domain Bacteria; phylum Chloroflexota; class Chloroflexia; order Thermomicrobiales; family Thermomicrobiaceae; genus Sphaerobacter. The sequence continues at coordinate 29,916 of JASBVL010000117.1, read as the reverse complement.
CCCGGAGGGCGCAAGCGACGCCCTCGACGGGGTCGTTCGGTTGGAGCGTCGCGAAGACCAGCGGGCGGTCGTCCACGGTTGCTCGTCGCCTCACTCTTGCCTATGACGGTGTGCGTATCATATCTGAGGTGATGCTGATCGTCAACGTCGCGTTGTGAGCAAGGTTGGCAGGGCGCTCGGGCCGGTGAGCCGTCAGGGTAGGTGGGTGTCGGCCAAGGGACTGGGGCGATCTGGCTCGACGGCGGTGCAGACGAGTGTGCGGCCGCACGCGGGCGGCACGCGGCGCGCGACCGCGGCGGCGGCGTCCTCGGTGGGGAGCACGGTGAAGATCGCGGGGCCGGCGCCGCTGGGGATCACGACGGGCGCGCCCGCGTCCCGGAGCGCTTGCATCGCCTGGCGCACGGGCTCCCAGCGCGCCAGGGTGGGCGTGAAGGCGTTGCGGAGGAGCGCCAGGTCGAGGGGCTCCCCGCGGGCCAGCCGTTGTGCCTGCTGCCGGGTGGCGTGGCCGTCGGAGTAGTGTTCGGGCGTCAGCGCCCCGTAGAGCGTCGCCGTCTTGGCCGGGATTGCCAGCGGCGGCACGACGACCACGAACCAGGCATCGCGGAGGGGTGGCAGTGGGCTGAGCGTGGTGCCCGTGCCGGAAGCGAGCGCCGTGCCGCCGCGGACGAAGAACGGCACGTCACTGCCGAGCCGGGCGGCGGCCCGCTCGGCCGCCTCGACCGCGATCCCGGCGAGCGCCGCGATGGCGCCGAGCAGCGTGCCGGCGTCGCTGCTGCCGCCACCCAGCCCGGCCGCGATGGGGATGTGCTTCTCCAGTCGGAGCTCCGCGCGTAGCCGCACCCCGAACGCGCGCTCGGCGAGCTGAACCGCCCGCCAGAGGAGGTCGTCGTCGCGCGGCCGCCCCTCGGGCGGCGTGTAGGCCAGGGCGGGGGCGGGGATGAGGTCGATCACATCGAACAGGCTGACGGTCTGGAGAATGGTGAGGACCTCGTGGTAGCCGTCGGGGCGCCGGCCGAGGACCTCGAGGCCCAGGTTGAGCTTGGCGGGCGCGCGCAGGCGGACCGGCGCCGCGAGGTCAAGCGAGATCACCCAGGTCCGCTCCGAAGCTGCGCTGCACGTCGATCCACTCCTCGACCGCGAGGGTCTCGGCGCGGCGGTCGGGATCGATCCCGGCGGCGACCAGCCGCTCCTCGACCGCGGTCTTGGGCAGGTCCAGCCCATCCGCCAGGGCGTTGGCGAGCCGCTTCCGGCGCTGACTGAACCCCGCCCGAACGAGGGTGAAGAAGGCCGCGCGGTCAGCACCGGTCAGCGGTGGCTCGGGCTTCACATCGATGCGCAAGACCGCGGACTCGACCCGTGGGCGCGGCACGAAGGCGCCCGTGCCGACGCGGAAGAGGATCTTCGGCTCGCCGTAGAACTGCACGGCCACGGCCAAGAGGCTCATGTGGGGTGGGCGGGCGACGATGCGCTCCGCCACCTCCCGCTGGACCATGATGACCAGGCGTTGCGGCCGGTGGTCCATCTCCAGCAGCCGCTCGAGGACGGCGGCCGCGATCGAGTAGGGCAGGTTCGCCACCACCTGGTAGGGGCGATCGCCGACGAGCGCGTCGAGGTCGACCTGCAGGGCATCCGCCTCGATGATGCGCACGTTGTCGGCGTCGAGCGACCGGCGCAGGTAGTCCGCCAGGTGGGGGTCCACCTCGATGGCGATGACCTCGCCGGCGAGCCGGGCCAGTTCGCGGGTGAGGATGCCCAGGCCGGGACCGACTTCGACGACGAGGTCGCTCGGGCCCAGGTCGGCCGCGCGGGCGATGCGCGCCACGACGTTGGCGTCGTGGAGGAAGTTCTGCCCGCGCGCCTTGCTGGGCTGGACGCCGAGCTCTGCCAGACGATCGCGGAACGTCGACGACGCCTGGGCATCGCCGGTCCGGCGGGTCGATCGGATCCGAGCCATGGTGACCCTCATCCCGATCAGGGCACGACCGCGATCCCGCACCCCTCCTCGACCGCGCCGATGCGCCACAGCGGCTCGCCGGCCGCAGTGAAGGCCGCCTCCAGTGCCGGCGCCCGGTCGGGGGCGACGGAGACGAGCAGGCCACCGGAGGTCTGCGGGTCGAACAGGAGGTGCAGCGTCGTCTCGGTGATCGCCGGGTCCGCCGCGAAGCGGCTGCCCGGCCGCTCGCCGTAGTAGGCGCGATTGCGCCGCGTGCCGCCCGGCAGGCGCCCCTCGGCCGCGTACCGCTCGGCGCCGTCCAGCCAGGGGACCTGCCCGGCGTGGATGATGATCCGGACGCCGCTCTTCTCGGCCACCTCGGTGGCGTGGCCGATCAGCGAGAAGCCGGTCACGTCGGTGCAGGCGTGGACGCCGACGCTCTGCACCAGGTCGGCGGCCACCCGGTTCAGCTTGAGCATCGACGCGACCGCCGCATCGACATGGGCGGGCTCGGCGGCAGCGGCTTTGAGCGCCGTGGTGATGACGCCGGTCCCGATCGGCTTGGTGAGGTAGAGGAGGTCCCCGGGCCTGGCGCCAGCCTTGGTCAAGACGCGACGTGGGTGCACCGTGCCGGTGACGACCAGGCCGTACTTCGGCTCGTCATCGGTGACGGTGTGCCCGCCAGCGATCACCGCCCCCGCCTCGGCCACCTTGTCGGCACCGCCCTGGAAGATGCGCTCCAGGATGGCGAGGGGCAGGTTGTCCGGGAAGGCCGCGATGTTGAGCGCGACCAACACGCTGCCGCCCATGGCGTAGACGTCGCTCATGGCGTTGGCCGCCGCGATGCCGCCGTAGATGTAGGGGTCGTCGACCACCGGCGGGAAGAAGTCGACCGTCTGCACCATGGCGAGGTCGTCGCTGAGACGATAGACGGCGGCGTCATCGCTCGTCTGGAGCCCCACGATCAGGTTTGGGTCACTGCGTTGGGTGAGCGGGCGCAGCACCTGCGCCAGGGCCTCAGGGCCCATCTTGGCCGCTCAACCAGCGCAGCCCGCGAGTGTTGTCAGGCGGATCTCATCACGCGACTGCACCGGTTTGGTCCTTTCTGGGCCCTGCGTGCCTCGGGTGCCGCATCATGGGATCATCTTAGCCCACGCGCGCGGCCGGCTCAACGTCAGGGCGCCGCCCCCGGAGGCGGGGACTGGTACCGATCCTGCTTGGGTGGCCGGGTTGCCCGCGGTCTGGCGATGGAGGTGGGTGGACGATGATGACCGTCATTACCGAGACGACCCTCAAGCCCGGCCAGGAGCAGGAGTGGGATCAGGCGTTTGCGGAGCGGCTCCACGACGCGCGGAATCAGCCCGGCTGGGTCGACTTGCAGGTGTTGAGCCCCGAGGGCCAGCCGCACAAGCGGGTGGTGGTCGGAACCTGGCGCTCGCGGGCCGACTGGGAGCGGTGGCATCAAACGCCGATCTTCCAACGGACCCGCGGGCGGATGAGTGCGGCCACGGCGGAGGACGGGCAACCGCACTGGTACGAGGTCATGGAGCGCCCGGCGCTGGATGCCTGACGCGCACCCGGCCGTCGCTGGGCGGTCCAGGGGCACGGGCGGGGCCCGCGGGCGGGAGCCACTGACTCGCCCCGATCGTTTCACCACACGAGGGGAGCGCGCCGCGGTCGGCGCGCGACGGCTCCCTGGTGCCGCGTGAAGGGAGGGGACCGTTCATGGCCGGCATGAGCACCGCGGAGATGGTCGATCTCGCGCTGGAGATGGCGGGGATGGCGTCGCTGCCCGCCGACAGTGCGGTCTACGTCGAGGGCACGGAGCTCCAGCGCGTCATGATGGGGATCGACATCGGCCCGGCCGAGCTGCTGCTCGCGCGCCAGCTCGGCTGCGACGGCGTGATCGCCCACCACCCGGCGGGGGGAAGCGCCACGCTCAACTTTCCCGAGGTGCTGGCGCGCCACGTGGAGCTGATGGTCGAGCACGGCGTCCCGGCCGCGGCGGCGCGCGACGCGATCCAGGGCATGCTGACGCGCGCCCTGCTCCGTGCCCAGGCCGGCAACCACGACCACACCCCGTCGGTCGCCCGGCTGCTGGAGATGCCGTTCCTCAATCTCCACCTGCCGCTGGACGAGATCGGGCGGCGCATCATGGTGGAGACGATCCAGCGCGCGGTCGAGCCGCTGGGGGACAGCGCGCGCGTGCAGGACGCGATCGACGCGCTCATGACGCTGCCCGAGTTCGCCGAGGCGCCGACCCGCATCATGGTGCCGGTCGGGGCGGTCGACGAGCCGCTGGGGAAGATCGCGGTGGTGCACGGGGCGGGCACCAACGGCGGCTACGCCGTGGCCCGGACCTACTTCGCCCACGGCGTGCGCACCGTCCTCTACATCCACATCGCACCGGAGGAGGCGGAGCGGCTGCGGCGGGAGGGGGGCGGCAACCTGATCGTCACCGGTCACATCGCCAGCGACCTCATCGGCATCAACCGGTACGTCCAGGCGCTGGGGGAGCGCGGCGTCGAGGTGGTGCGCATGAGCGGGCTGTGAGGCGGCCGGCGTCAGACGTCATGCGTATTGCGTATTCCGTATTGCGTATTTCGTGAGGTATGAGGCGCGGTGCGCGGTGGAAGGTCTGGGTTGGGTGGCGGGCGAGACGCGGTCTGCGAACGCCCTCGTCTCCCAGACCGCGGACATCGGTCAGACGTGCAGCCAACGGAACGCGCACCACGAGCCGGAGGACACGGCATACGCAATACGCAAGGCGGAACACGGAACACGGAGCACGCAACACGCAATGCGTCTGACGCATGACGTATGACGCCTCACGCGGCCCCGTCCGCGCGAGCGCGCTCGCGCCGCAGCCCGTCCAGGAAGGTCTGGAGCAGGCGGTGGAAGCTCTGGTCGAGGTCCACGGGTAGCCCGAATCCCCCCGCGAGCTCCAACGAGACGAAGCCGTGCAGCAGGCTGCGCAATCCGCGGATGGCGTGGACCTGGTCCGCCTCGGCCAAGCCGTACACATCGAGCACCAGCCGCAGCACCGCGAGGATGGCGCCGCTGGCCGCGATGAGGTCCTGCTGGTCGGGGCCTGGCGCCCGCAGCGAGGCGCGGTAGAGTCCCGGGCGCTCCCGCGCGAATTGGCGGTAGGCGTGCCCGATGGCGAGCACCGCGGCGTCGCCGGTCTTGCCGATCGCCGCGTGGGCGATGCGGGCGCCCAGCTCCCGCACCGCGAAGATGGCGACGCCGCGGTGGAGATCATCCTGGCCGTCGATATGGTTGTAGAGCGACGGCGTGCGGACCCCAAGTGCATCGGCGACCTGGGCCAGCGTGACCTCCCTGCCGTCAGCCCGGTCGAGCAGGTCGGCGGCGGTCCGAATGATCAGCTCTCGGCTGAGCCGTGTTCTAGCGGACACCGGAGACCTCGCCGCTCAGCGCCCGCTCGGCAGTCTCGATGGCGCGATCCATGGCCGCGAGCGGATCTTCGAGCACGTTCCCGTGTCCGGTCGCCAGGCGGGACGGCTCGAGCGAGCGCAGCGCCCGCGCCGAGGCGAGCGCCTCCGCCCAGCCGCCGCCCAGCGCGCCCGCCAGGCCCGCCAGGCAGAGCGCCGCGCCATGCCCGTTGCGCAGCGCCGCGGAGAGCGCCAGGCTCTCGGCGAACAGCGCCAGGGCCCGCCGGCGGTCGCCCCGGCGCGCCACGACCGGCGCCAGGTTGTGGAGCACCATGGCGATGCGCTCGGCCTCCGCCAGCGTTCGCCAGACCGCCAGGCTCTCCTCGTACCGCCTGGCCGCCTCGGCATCGTGGCCGCGCAGCCGGGCGAGCTCCCCCAGCCGGTTCAACGTGCGGGCCACGGTGCGCCGGTCGCCGATGCGCCTGCCCAGCGCCAGCGCGCCCTCGAAGTGTGCCGCTGCCTGCGCCAGATCGCCGGCGATGAAGGCGAGCCCGCCGAGCTCGAGCAGGGTCTGGGCGCGCAGCGCGTCCTCGCCCACGAGGTGGGCGAGGACCAGGTTCACCTCATACAGGGCCCGGGCGCGGGCCAGCGTGCCCTGGCGCACCAGCAGCGCCGCCAGCGCGCCGCGCGCCCGGGCTGCGACGAGCGGCGGGACGTCGCCGGGCATCCCCAGGCTCTCCTCTAGCCACCGCTGTCCCAGGCGCAGATGGTCGTGGACCAGCCAGAAGTTCTCCAGCGCCGCCGCGAAGCGCAGCGCCGCCTCCTTCGCGCCGCGCTCGACCAGCCAGCGCCACCCCGCGTGCAGGTTGCCGAGCTCCACTTCGAGCCGGTCCATCCAGCACGCCTGATCGGCCCGGTAGAGATGCGCGGCGGCCGCCGCCACCAACGCCTGGTAGTAGGCCGCGTGCCGTGCCCGCAGTCGCTCCAGATCGCCGTGCGCTGCCAACTGGCCCAGCGCATACTCGCGGACCATCGCCAGCATGCCGAAGCGCGGCTCGCCGTCCGCGCCCGTCCCGCGCTGGATCAGGCTCTGCTCCAGTAGCTCCGCCAGCCCGTCCAGGACGGCCGTCGTCGCCGGGTGCTCGTCTTCGGGGCAGACGGCCTCCGCCGCCGCGAGGGTCCAACCGTCGACGAAGACGGCGAGGCGCTGCAGCAGTCGCCGCTCCGGCGGGGCGAGCAGCGCGTCGCTCCACGCGATCGCGGCGTGCAGGCTCTGATGCCGCGCGGGCTGATCGCGCGCCCCGGGCCGGAGGAAGGGCAGACACCGCTCCAGCCGCTCCAGCAGCAGCGTGGGCGAGCAGACCCTGAGCCGGGCCGCGGCCAGCTCGATGGCGAGGGGGATCCCCTCCAGCCGGACGCAGATCGCCGCCAGCGTGGCCTCATCGGCGTCGGTCAAGGTCAGGTGCGGGTCGGCCGCGCGCGCCCGCTCCAGCAGCAGCGCGACAGCCGGGCAGGCGGCCAGCGCGGCAGTGGCGCTGCCGGGCAGCGCGAGCGGTGGGACCGGCCACACCTGCTCGCCGCTGACGCGCAGCGGGGCGCGGCTGGTCACCAGCACGGTGAGCTGCGGACAGGCCAGCAGCAGCCCCGCGATGGCCGGCGCGGCCGCCACCACCGGCTCGAAGGAGTCGAGCACCAGCAGGGTGGGCGCCCCGCGGAGCCGGGCCACCAGGGGGTCCGGGCGCGATGCGGCGCCCGCCGCGGGCACGCCGAGCGCCTGGGCGATCGCCGGGAGGACGCGGGCTGGGGTGCGCACGGTCTCCAGCGACCGGTAGTGGACGGCGTGGCCGGTGTCCTGCCGCCACTGCTCGGCGGCGGCCAGGGCCAGCCGGGTCTTGCCGACGCCGGGCGGTCCGGTCAGGGTCACCAGCCGGGCGGTGCCGCGCTGCAGCAGCCGCTGGAGCGCGGCCAGCTCCGCCTCGCGCCCGATGAGGGGCGTGAGGGGCCGCGGCAGCGCGGCGGCGCCAGCCCGCAGCACCGGAAGCACGAAGTTCGGCTGACGCCCGAGCGAGTCTCCCATGCCCTGGCTCCGTCGCGCTCGACCGCCGGCCTCGAGGAAACGGAGCCTAAGCCTAACACTCGCCGCAGGATTGCGCCATGCGCAGCGGCAGAGCGGCACGCGCCGGTACGCGTAAGCCGCCGCCCTAGGCCGCGCCGATCTGGCCGGCGTGGGCCATGGCGCCGACCACGGTGAGGATCAGCCGCGCCGCCAGCAGGCTGGTGAGGTTGCGGACATCGACCGGCGGCTGCAGCTCGACCACGCTGCACCCGACGATCCGCCCCCGCGCGGCGACCGCGCGCACCAGCTCGAAGACCTGGACGTAGGTCAGCCCCCCGAATGCGGGGTACGAGACGCCCGGCGCGATCGACGGGTCGAAGCCGTCCAGGTCGACGGTGATGAAGTACCGCGCGGCGGCCGGGAGCTGCGCCAGCGCCCAGTCGATCCCCCGCCGGTGCACCTCGGCGGCCGGGACGAGGACGCTGCCGTAGGCGCGCGCGTCCTCCACCTCCTGCCGCCGCGCGCTGCCGACGCCGCGCAGGCCGATCTGGTACATCCCGCCCACCCACGGCATCTCCGAGGCGCGCCGCATCGTGCTGCTGAAGCCCTCGCGCACGCCGTGGACCTCGTCGCGCCAGTCCAGGTGGGCGTCCACCTGCACCACGCAGATGGGGCCGTAGCCGTCGTATGCCCGCAGCACCGGGATGGGGATGGCGTCGTCGCCGCCGAGCACGATCGGCACCGCGCCCCGGTCCAGAATGGCGCGCACGGCGGCCTCGGTGGCCCGCTGGTTGTCGCGGAACTGGCCGGGCGCCATCGCGACATCGCCGCAGTCGACCATCCGGACGGTGCGCCCGGCCAGCAGCTCGCCGCCGAAGTCGATATCGTAGTGGTGCAGGTAGGGGGCGAAGCGCAGCGAGGCCGCCCGCACGGCGGCCGGGGCGAGCGACGAGGGCGGGGCCGCGCCGGCCATGTCGTAGGGCACCCCGTACGGCACGCCGATGATGGCCACGTCCGCCTCAAGCGCGTCGAGGCTCTCGCAGCGCGGCAGGTCGGCGAAGCTCGGCTGCCCCAGCGGCACCGGGATGGTTCGCACGGGCACGGGCACCACTCCTCCCCCACGCGACCCAGCGATTGGCAGCGTCCACGGGACTGCGGCCCATTGTCCCGAGCGCGGCGCGGCCCGTCCGCCTCGCGCCCGCGGTTGACGGGCCGCACCGGGAGGCGAGGTGTCCGCGGTCTGGCAGGGTCGGCGACGATGCCGCGCAGCGTGGCCTCCAGGCGCTCGGCGATGTCGGGCGGCGGCCAGCGCACCAGGCAGGCGCCGAGCACGGTCACGACGGCCGGGATCCGGTCTGCCCGCTCGGCCCACCGCTCCTGCCAGGGGCACGGGTCGAAGTACGGCTCGGCGGCCAGCGCGCCGCTCACCGCCGCAAGCGCGGGCCTTCGGCCAGGACGGTCGCGACCACCCGGTCGTGATCGGGCTGAAACGGGTTGATCGCGCTCTGGGCAATCGCCGCGGCATACACGCTGACCCCCGGCCGCGCGGCCACGGCGGGCGACAACCCGGAGTCCGCGATGGTCAACAGGAACCCGCAGCCGGCCGGCACGGTGCAGAGGGCGTCTACCCGTGCGTCGAGCTCGCGCATCCGAACCTTCCCACGTCGGCTGCGGCATGTCCGGTCAGCGGCATGACCCGAGTATAGGCGACCGCGGCGGGACACGCCACGCGCGGCGGAATGGCCAGCGGGCGCGGACCGCACCCGTGGGGAGACGGCCGCCGGGCGGGCCGGGGAGCGGGTAGAATGCGCGCCAGCGGCGCGGCGCGGGCCGCGGCCGAGTGATCGGAGAGGGTGGGGCGATGGACAAAGCGGAGATGAAGCGCCGCGTGTGCGCGGAGATCGACCGGCGGGCCGACCTCCTCATCCAGGTCGGGCAGGACATCTTTCGCGACCCGGAGCTGGGCTTCAAGGAGCACCGCACCGCCAAGATCGCGGCCGAGGTGCTGCAGAGCCTCGACCTGGCGGTCCAGACCGGCCTGGCGGTGACGGGCGTCAAGGCGGCGGTCGACGGCGGTGCGCCCGGGCCGACCGTGGCGGTCCTGGGCGAGCTCGACTCGCTGCTCGTCGCCGACCATCCGGCGGCCAACCCCGAGACGGGCGCGGCGCACGCCTGCGGCCACAACGCGCAGATCGCCACCATGCTCGGCGCGGCCGTCGGCCTGACCGGGGCCGGCGTGCTGCCGGCCCTGAGCGGGCGCGTGGCCTTCTTCGCCGTGCCGGCCGAGGAGTACGTCGAGATCGAGTACCGCAACGAGCTGCGCCGCCAGGGGGTGATCGAGTTCCTGGGCGGCAAGAGCGAGCTCATCGCGCGCGGCGCCTTCGACGACGTCGACATGGCCATGATGGTCCACGGCGCCAGCCGGCAGTCGCTCCAGGGGATCGCGGGTGTCTCGGCCTCGAACAACGGGTTCGTCGGGAAGCAGGCGCGCTTCATCGGCAAGGCGGCGCACGCCGGCGGCGCGCCGGACAAGGGCATCAACGCGCTCTACGCGGCCGAGATCGCCCTGGCGGCGATCAACGCGCAGCGCGAGACGTTTCGCGACGAGGACGCTATCCGCGTCCATCCGATCATCACGCGCGGCGGCGACCTGGTGAACGTGATCCCGAGCGATGTCCGGCTCGAGAGCTACGTGCGCGGCAAGACGATCGAGGGCATCGAGAGCGCGTCGCGGAAGGTGGATCGGGCGCTGAAGGCCGGGGCACTGGCGCTGGGCGCTCGAGTCGAGATCACCACGCTGCCCGGCTACCTGCCGCTGATCAACAACCGGGCCATGGCCGACGCCTTCAAGGCCAACTTCCTCGAGTTCTATCCCGAGGAGGAGTGGGAGGAGACCGGGCACCGCACCGGCTCGACCGACATGGGCGATATCGCCCACATCATGCCGGCCCTCCACCCCTACGTCGGCGGCTTCACCGGCCAGGCGCACGGCAACGACTGGGGCGTCGAGGACCCCTACCTGGCCTACATCCTCCCCGCCAAGCTCATGGCGATGACGGTCATCGACCTGCTGGCGGACGGTGCCGCGCTGGCCAAGGAGATCCTGGATCGGGACAAGCCACCGATGACCAAGGAGGAGTACCTGGCCTTCATGCGGCGCATCGCGCGCGAGGAGGTGTTCGACGGCGGGGCGTAGGTGGCCTGCGCCGTGCGTGCGCGCGGCGTCGGGGCTCCGGCGTACCCAGGCCGGCGCTCCGTCGCCGCCGCGCCCGCCGCGTCCTCGCTAGAATTGCTCGGCGCCCGCCCCGCCGGGAGCGGGCGCGGGCAGGCAGACGAGAGAGGACGCCGATGCTCTACGCCGAGACCATGGCCGACTACGCGCTCGGCCTGCGCTTCGAGGATCTGCCACCGGCGGTGGTGCGCGCCGCCGTCACCGCCGTCGCCGATACGCTGGCCTGCGCGGTCGGCGCCACCGGCGAGCCGGGGCCGACCATCCTGCGCCGCTACGCCCGCGAGCACGCCGGTCGAGCGGAGGCCAGCCTGCTCGGCAGCGGCGAGCGGGTGGACCTGCCGCTGGCGGCCCTGGTGAACGGGACGCTGGCGCGCGACCTCGACGCGAACGACATCTACGCCGCCCCGCCGGGCCGCGATCTCGCGCACTTCTCCGACGCCATCCCGGCGGTGCTGGCCGCGGCCGAGCTGGCCGGGGCCAGCGGGCGCGACTTCCTCACGGCCGTGGTCGTCGTCTACGAGCTGCAGGCCGCGCTGGTGGAGGCCTACCGCTGGATCCCGCGCGGGCTGCACTCGGTCAGCGCGGTGACCTGGGCCGTGCCCGCCGCCGCCGGGCGGCTGCTGGGGCTGAGCCGGGAGCAGATCGTCGCCGCGATCGGGCTGGCGGGCACCACCGGCGGGCTGATCCTCCAGTCGTGGCTGAAGCCGTCGCTGGCGATCCCCCTGGTCAAGGGCGGTGCGCCGGGCTTCGCCGGCCAGACCGCTCTGCAGGCGACGCTGCTGGCCCAGGCGGGGTTCACCGCGCCCGCCGACGCCCTGGAGACGCTGTTCGAGCGCCTGCCGTCCGATGTCGACCCGGCGCCGTTCGCGCGCCTCGCCGCACGGTCCGGCTTCACTACCCCGCGCACCATGGTGAAGCGCTACCCGGCGCAGATCTACACCCAGGCCGCGGTGCAGGCCGCCGTCCAGCTCCACCCGGCGATCGGCGACGTGAACGACATCGCGGTCGCGACCGTCTACGGGCACCGCGAGGTCGCCGCCGGCGTGCAGGGCGCCGCGGCCGCCTACACGCCCGAGAGCCGCGCGACCGCGGACCACAGCACCCCCTTCGTCGTGGCCGTTGCCCTGCGGGACGGCGATCTGACCCCGGCCAGCTACCAGGGCGAACCGTGGCACGACCCGGCGCTGCGTGACCTCATGCAGCGCATCGACCTGGTCATTGACCCGGCCTTCGACCGCGCGCTCCTCGTGGAGGGGCGCTTCGGCTGCCGGCTCGTGGTCGAGATGCTCGACGGCCGGCGCCTGGAGGCAACCGTGGCGCAGCAGCGGGGCCATCCCGACAACCCGCTGGCGCGGGATGATCTCCTGGCCAAGATGCGCGGCTTCACCGACCCGGTCCTCGGCGCGGGGTCCGCCGACGGGCTGCTGGCGGCCGCCGAGGCGCTGCCGGAGGCCCCGAGCGTCGCCCCGCTCATCGCCGCCTGCCGCCCCCGCTGACCCACGGAGAGGAGTACGCCATGCGCGCACTCATCGTCGGCGCGGGGATCGGCGGGCTGGTGACCGCCCACGCGCTGACTCGCTGCGGACTGGACGTAACCGTGCTCGAGCGCGAGCCGGCGCTGCACCCCGCCGGTGCCGGGATCATCCTCTGGCCCCCGGCGCTGGTCGCGCTCGGGGCGCTCGGGCTGGCCGAGCCAGTGGAGGCGGCGGGCAGCCGGCTCGCCTGGGCCGAGACCCGTACCTGGCGCGGCGGCCTCCTGCTGCGGCTCCCGCTCGCCGCGCTCAGCCAGCGCCTGGGCGCGCCCACCATCGCCCTCCACCGCGCCGAGCTCCAGCAGGCGCTCCTCGGGGCGCTCGACCCTGCCACGCTGCGGCTCGGGGCGGACTTCGTGCGCTTCGACCAGGACCGGGCCAGCGTCCGCGCGCACGTCGCCGACGGCGTGTCGGCGTGCGGCGACCTGCTGATCGGGGCCGACGGGGTGCGCTCGACGGTGCGTGCGCGGCTGCTCCTCGATGGCCCGCCCCGCTACGCTGGCTACACCGCCTGGCGCGGCGTGACGATGGGGGACGTCGTCCCGCCCGACACGACCTGGGAGCTGATGGGCCGGGGCGCCCGGTTCGGCGCGGCGCCGATCGGCCGCGGCCGCATCTACTGGTGGGCCACGGCGAACGTGCCCGCCGGGGAGGTCGACCCGCCGCAGGGGCGCAAGGCGGACCTGGAGGCGCGGTTCGCCGGCTGGTGGGCGCCGGTCCGTGAACTGATCGCCAGCACGCCCGACGCCGCCATCCTGCGCCACGACATCCTGGACCGCGACCCGGTCGACCGCTGGGGGATCGGGCGCGTCACGCTGCTCGGCGACGCGGCCCACCCGATGACGCCGAACCTCGGGCAGGGTGCCTGCCAGGCGATCGCGGACGCGGTCGCGCTGGCGACGGCCCTGGCACGGGAGGACGACGTGGTGGCAGCCCTGCGCGCCTATGAGGCCGCGCGCCGTGCGCGCACCGCCCGCCTCACGACGCAGTCCCGGCACTTCGGCCAGATCGGGCAGTGGCAGCACCCCGTCGCCTGCTGGCTCCGGGATCTCGCCTTCCGCCTGACTCCACCGCGCCTGGCGCTGCGGCAGATGGAGGCGCTGCTCCGACCCGGGCCGTGACGCGTACGCCGCCCTACCCGGCCGTCAGGAACAGCGACCCGGCCAGGCTGAGGGCGGCCAGGATCTGGACGGCCGCGATCAGCCGGTTCGTCTGGGGGCTGCTCCCGAGGAGCCCGCGCCGGCCCAGCAGGCGCGCCACGCCGTCGAGCAGCGCCAGCGCGACCACCCCGGCGCCGACGGTCACGCGGGCCAGCGCCCCGGCCGCCGACGCGCCGCCGCTCAGCAGCACCTGACTCCCCGCCAGCAGCACGGTCACCGCGAGCGCGAGCAACACCCAGTTGCGGAACGACCGGCTCCACCACCGGCGGCCGCGCCAGTCGCAGAGTTCCTGGTCGCGCACCTCGCGGATCGTGCCGGTGGCGATCAGCCCGAAGACGAACCCGCCCACATGTGCCAGGAAGGCCACGTCGGTGGCGGACGCGGTCGGTAGCACCGAGATCGCTCCCTGAATGAGCTGCAGGATGAACCAGAGGCCGATCAGGAGGACCGCGGCCACGCGCCCGACCGTGACGAACGGACCGAAGGCGAGGAGGGTGCGGACCATCGCCCGGGGGAAGAGCAGGAGGTAGCCCGCCAGCACCCCGGCAATCGCGCCGCTCGCGCCGACGAGGGGATCCCCGGCCTGGGGAAAGGCGACGGCGAAGACCACGTTGGCCGCGACGCCGGAGGCCAGGTAGAAGAGCGCGTAGGTCCCGTGGCCCAGTTGGTCCTCGACGTTGTCGCCGAACACCCACAGGAAGAGCAGGTTACCGGCGATGTGGAGCAGCCCGCCGTGGAGGAACTGCGAGGTGACGAGTGTCTCCAGGTTGCGGCCAGCCCAGAAGTCGGCCGGAGTGAACCCCCAGCGGACGACGAACGCCTGGGCCGCCTCCGGGCCCAGCGAGACCTCGTAGGCGAACACCGCGATGCAGAGTGCGATGATGGCGACGGTGACCACGGGGACGCGCCGCGCACTGGGTTGCGGCTCATCGGCGTAAGGAATCACCGGCGCCCTCCTCGGGGACACTCGGCCGCGCGACGAGCGCCGCGCGCGGCACGCGCCCCTGCCGATGCAAAGCGCACGCCAGCGCTGCGCCACGAGACCGACCGGTCCGGCCCGGCGCGCAGCCTGGCCCTCCGTGGTAGGATGCCGACAGGATCGGGACAGGGAGTCCGGGTGCGCCGGGGAGGGACCATGGGGACACCGACGGCGCCGCGGCGCGACCATGCCGCGGCGGCACCAGCGAGTGCGACGTCAGCCTGGCATTCGCTGCGCGCGTACCCGGCCTTCCGCGTGCTCTTCGGCAGCACCCTGGGGACCAACTCCGCCTTCTGGATGTGGAACATCGCGTCGAGCTGGCTGGCCCTCCAGTTGACCGACTCGGCGTTCTTCGTCGGCCTGACCGGATTCCTCGGCGGCATCCCCACGTTGATCTTCTCCATCCCCAGCGGCGTCATCCTCGATCGCTTCGATCGCCGCCAGGTGCTGCTGGTGGCCCAGGGCATCGTCACCGCCATCGCAGCCGTCGTCGCGCTCATGCTGCTCCTCGACCGGCTGGCCTCCTGGCACCTCCTGGTCGCCTGCTTCCTCAACGGCACCGCGATGTCCTTCGTCTTCCCCACCCGCAACGCGCTGGTGGCCAACATCGTCGCGCCGCGCGACCTGGCCAACGCGGTCGCGCTCAACGCCACCGGGCAGAACGCCACCCGGGTGGTCGGCCCGGCGCTGGCCGGTCCCCTGATCGCCGCCCTCGGCGTCGTCGGGACCTTCGCCGCCTGTGCCCTGTGCCAGATCGCGGCGCTGGTCGTCACGCTGCGCCTGCCGCGCGCCCGGCCCACGCCCTCGGCCACGCGCAGCACGCTCTGGGGGAGTCTGGTCGAGGGCCTGGCGGTCATCTGGCGCAGCGAGTACCTCACGGGCCTGATCCTGCTCGCGGCCGTGCCGACGCTGCTGGTCATGCCCTACTCCAACCTCCTGTCGGTCTTCGCCGACCATGTGCTGCACATCGGTGCCACGGGGCTCGGCCTGCTGATGGCGGCCAACGGGGCGGGAGCGGTGCTCGGCTCCCTCGCCGTCGCCGCCTGGCGGCGCCTGACCGAGCTTCCGGGGGTGCAGGTCTGGACCGCGGCCGGCTTCGCGGCCGTCGTCTTCGCCTTCGCGCTCACCCCATCGCCGCTGGTGGCGGGTCTGCTGATCTTCCTGGCCGGCGCGCTCAGTGCGGTCTACCTAGCAGTCAACAACACCAAGATCCAGCTCGCCGTGGACGACAGCGTGCGGGGCCGGGTGCTCGGGGTCTACCTGCTGACCTGGGGGTTGGTGCCGGTCGGCACCCTGCCGGCCGGCAGCCTGGCCAACCGCTACGGCGCGCCGCTGACGGTCGCGATCCTGACCGCGCTGGCATTCGTCCTGGTGCTGGCAACCGTGCTGCGGTTCCCGTCGCTGGTGCGCGGCGAGCCGGCACGCGTCGAGACGGCCGAGCGGCGGCCGTAGCGCCCGCCGTCACTGGCCGCTAGTTCGCGCGCGCCGAGCGCCCCCGGCGCAGCCAGCCTGCCGGACCCGCGACCGCGCCGACTGGCCACTTGGCCAGTGTCGCCCCCGACCGGCGCGGTGGTAGGCTTCCGCCGCTTGGGATCGGACCGACGCGCACGCGCGGGTGCTGCCGCGTCTTGTCGTCGTTGGCGGAGTCCATTGCCCATGAAACGCCCCTGGGTGCTCCAGCACCCGACGCTCCGCATCGTCATCGGCTTGACCGCGCTCGCCGGGACCGCCGTCGGCCTGGTCATCCCCTTCCTCACCCTGGCCGCACGCGACCGGGGCGTCTCCCTCGAGGCGATCGGCGTGATGGCCTCCAGCTATCTCGTCGCCCAGATGCTGCTCCAGCTCCCCATGGGCGCGCTGTCCGACCGGGTCGGCCGGGCCGTGCCGATCGCCCTCGGCATGGTGGTCGAGGCGGGAGCGACCGTCGGGTACACGGTGGCCGACAGCGCCTGGTCGTTCATCCTGCTGCGCATCATCCAGGGCGTCGGCCTCGCCCTGCTCTACCCCGCGCTCCGCGCGCTGATCGCCGATGTGACGCCGGAGGAGCGGCGGGGCCAGGCGTACGCCGGCTTCGGCGCCGCCTACACCACCGGCCTGCTCTTCGCACCGCTCGTGGGTGGCATCGTAGCCGAGACGGTCGGGGTAAATGCGCTCTTTCTGAGCGCTGCGGCCATCGAGCTGCTGGTCGCGATCGGCGGGATCGTCCTGCTGCGCGAGGTGGCCGGCCCCCGGCCACGCATCGCCGCCGCGGAGGCGACCGCGATCCCGTTCCGCGCGCTGCTCGTCGGGCCGCTCATCGGCGCCTTCATCCTGTCCTTCGCCAGCCAGTTCCAGATGGGCCTCTTCGCGGGCATCTGGAGCATCTACATGGACGATCTCGGGGCCAGCGACATCGAGCTCGGCCTCTCCTACAGCACCTTCTCCATCGCCTATCTGCTGGTCGCCCCGATCGGGGGGCGGCTGGCCGACGCCGGCGCCCGCTGGCGGCGACTCCTGGTGGCGAACCTGGCAATCGGCGCGGTGATCGTCAGCTACGGCGTGATCCCCTCGGTGCTCGCCATCCTCCTCCTCGGGTTCGTCGAGGGGGCGATCGCCACGGTCCAGCAGCCGTCGCTCGACGCCTACCTGGCCTCGGTGTCCGACCCGCGCGTCATGGGGCGGGTCCAGGGCGCCTTCAGCACCGTCGGCATGACCGGCGCGGCCATGAGCGCCCTCCTCGGCCCCGTGCTCTACGGCGTCGCGCCGGTGGTCCCCTTCCTCACCGGCGGCGTGGTCCTCTGCCTGCTGACCCTGGTCGCCGTGCTGCGCTTCATCCGCCCGGTGGAGCAGGCCGCGCAGCGCGCGCGGGCGGTGCCGGCGGGGACGGCGGAGGTCGAAGCGGCCGAGGTCCGCTAGCCGCGCGGGGCCACCCCGGCTGTTCTCTTGTGTCCCAGGCGTCCCTCTGCTGCGGTCACGGGGATCTCCCCTGCGGCAACGTCACCCTGTCCCAACCCCGTGCGACCTCACGCCAGGGTCGTGACCCGGCGCACGCGCCGGGCGCGGGCACACGCCATGGGTGACCTGGTGGACGCGCACGTCCCCGACGCTGGGCGGCAGCGCCGCCTACGGCGAGGCTGCGGTACCGCGTCCGTGGGCCCCGCTTGATCTTGACCACTCGGTCCAGTATGTGCTAGCATGGCGGCGTGGTGAGACCCGCGGAGGTGGCATGGCACGCACCAAAGAGTTCAGCCCAGACGCGGCGCTGCAGGCCGCGATGGAGTTGTTCTGGCAGAAGGGGTATGAGGCGACGTCGGTCGCGGACCTGGTCGAGCACCTGGGCATCGGTCGGGGCAGCCTCTACGCCACCTTCGGCGACAAACACCAGTTGTACCTCGCGGCGCTCCAGCGCTACCTGGAAACCCAACCCCCGATCCTCGAACTCCTGTCGCAACCGGGGCCGGTCTTGCCTGCCGTGCGCGCGCTGGTCGAGCGCTACGCCGAGGAGGCGGCCGGTGATCGCCAGCGCCGCGGCTGCATGGTGGTCAACGCTGCGGTCGAGCGGTTGCCTGCCGACCGGCACGTTGCCCGCCTGGTCGAGGGGAGTTGGGATCGGCTGGAGACTGCGCTGACCTCGGCGCTGATCCGGGCGCAGGCGCAGGGTGAACTGTCCCCCGACAAGTGTCCGCAGGCGCTTGCCCGCTACCTGCTCGTGGTGCTCCAGGGCCTGCGGGTCGTCGGCAAGGGCGAGGCGTCGGCCAATCGCCTGCGCGACGCGGCGCAGCAGGCACTCGCGGTCCTCGAGTAGCCCGTCTCCCAGGCACCGGTGCGGGCTATTCTTGTGTCGTAATATTGGAATGATCGGTACAAATAGGGGGAGGCCCTGATGTCCAGAGCCGAGCAACCGGGGAGCGTCGCGAGGGGCCGGAACCGTGGTGGCCGGATTGAGAGCGGGACCACGCGCTCCGGAGTTGGGTTCACGCTGCTCGCCGCGGTCCAGATCACCCTGATCCTGGCCATTACGATCATCACGGTGCCGCTGCCCGCGATCCAGCGCGACCTCGCCCCCAGCCGCGCGGCACTGGCGCTGCTGAGTGCGGCCTACGGCCTGGCGTTTAGCGGACTGCTGCTGCTGGGTGGACGGCTCGCGGACGTGGCCGGTCGGCGCCGCGTGTTCAGGGTCGGCGTCACCGTCTTCGGGCTCGCCTCGGCGGCGGCCGGGATTGCCCCCGCGTTCGCCACGCTGCTGGCTGCCCGCGTGCTGGAGGGGGCAGGCGCGGCCCTCGCCGCGCCCGCGGCTTTGGCGCTCCTCAGCGACGTGTTTCCCGACCCGGACCGTCGCACCCGGGCCCTCGCGGTCTGGGGCAGCCTCGCGGCGACAGGCGCCATCGCTGGCACGCTGCTGTCCGGGGTGGTAGCGACATGGGTGTCGTGGCGCTGGCTATTCGCACTCCCAGCCGGGGTCGCCGCCGTCGCCGCGCTGGCCGCACCACGGCTGCTGCCCCCGGGCCCGCCTCCCGCGCGGGCGCGACTCG
Organism: Sphaerobacter sp.; assembly: GCA_029961075.1. GTDB lineage: Bacteria > Chloroflexota > Chloroflexia > Thermomicrobiales > Thermomicrobiaceae > Sphaerobacter. The sequence goes on along the minus strand of JASBVL010000117.1, from coordinate 11,121 downwards.
ATGTGCCGGGCGCGCTCCTGACAACCGGCGGGTTGGCCGCGCTCAGCTACGCCCTGCTCGCCACCCTCGACCATCCCTGGTCGTCGGCGCGCGTGGTCGTCCCGCTTGTCGGAGGCATCGGGTTGCTCGGCGCCTGCATCCTCACCGAGGCGCGCGTGCCGACGCCGTTGCTGCCGCTGTCGTTCTTCGCGTCGGGCCCCCGGGTCGTTGCGCTGGTGGCCGTGCTCGTCGCCTCCAGCAGCGTCAGCACGAGCCTCTTCATCCTCTCACTCTACTTCCAGCAGATGCACGATCGCTCGCCACTGGAAACGAGCAGCCTGCTGCTGCCGTACGGCCTGGTCGGGGTCGCCGGCCTGGTGACCGGCCGCCTGATCGAGCGGTTCGGAGCCCGCACGCTCACGGTTGCCGGGCTCCTGCTGGCCGCCGGCGGCCTGCTCCTGCTGGGCAGGATGGACGCTGCGGCCGCGTACGCGGCGCCCATGCTCGCGGGGCTCCTCACGTTTCCCGTCGGCATCGGCCTGACCTTCTCGGGGGCAACCGTCGGCGCGCTGGCGGGTGTCTCCGACCACCAGGTTGGGGTGGCCGGCGGGATCGTGAATACCGCGCTGGAGGTGGGGCCGACGATCGGCTTCGCCACGCTGCTGTCCCTGGCCGGCCTCCAGACAGCCCGTCTCGGCGAGCGCGGTCTCGCCCCCGCCGCCGCCACCACCGGCGGCTACGCCTTCGCCCTCACTGCCGGTGCGGGCGTGCTCGCGCTCACAGCGGTGGCGACCCTCGTGGTGGCCCGGGCGGGCCGGTACGCGCGCCGGGCCCGGTGTTCCGACTTTATTGGCTAGCGGTTCCGCATGATCGTCAGAAAGGGGACGTGGACGATGCAACACTCCAGCACGGCGCGCTTCCGCGGCCAGGTCGCGCTCGTCACCGGCGGCGGCTCCGGGATCGGCCGTGCCACCGCCGTGGCATTTGCCCGCGAGGGGGCCACGGTGGTGGTGGCTGGGCGTAACCCAGAGCGGCTTGCCGAGTCGGTTCGGGTGATCAAGGCCGCCGGTGGGCGCGGCGACGCAGTCACCGCGGACGTCACCCGGGCGGCCGACATCGCCCGGCTCATCGCGACGACGGTCGAGCGCTACGGGCGACTCCACATCGCCTTCAACTGCGCTGGCGCCCTCGGCACACCCAGCCCAGTCGCCACCCTGGACGAGGGAACATGGGCGGACCTGGTGGCAACCAACCTGACCGGCGTCTGGTTGTCGATGAAGTACGAGATCGCCCACATGCGCGATCACGGGGGCGGCGTGATCATCAACATGGCCTCCAACGTGGGTGCCCACCTGCGGGTCCCCGGCCTCGGGGCATACGCCGCCACGAAAGCCGCGGTCAGCGTGCTGACGCGCGCGGCGGCGCGCGAGTACATCAGGGAGGGTATCCGCATCAATGCCGTCAGTCCCGGTCCTGTCGCCACCCCGATGTCGCGGATGCCCGGTGAGACGGACAGCGAACGCGACCGCCGGCTGCAGCGGCAACTTCCTATCGGTCGCGTCGGGCAGACCGACGAGATTGCCGCAGCCGTGCTCTGGCTGGCGTCACCGGAGTCAAGCTTCGTGGTCGGGCACGACCTCGTCGTCGATGGCGGCGCGAGCGCCTAGCCGGACCCGTCGCGGCCGGCCTCGTGGAGCGCCGCGTCACGGGGCCTCGGCCGCGGCTGGTCCGGCAGCCCCGGCCTGCGGCGCGGCGGGCGCCGGCGGCATGAGGGCCAGCGCCAGCGGCGGGAAGACGATGGCCGTGACGAGCGCCGCCACGATCAATCCCGCACTCGCCTCCGATCGGAGCAGGCCCAACGTCTGCCCCACCTGCGCCGCGACCACGACGAACGTGAGCGAAGTCGCTTGCAGCAGCCCGAGCGCGATCGCCATACGCCAACCGAGCAGCCGCGCGTAGAGCAGTGCCGGCAGCCCGCGCGCCAGGGCCAGCCCGGCCAGGAAGAGGTGCACGAGGGCCAGCGCCGCCGGATCGGCGAGCAGCGGGTCGAGATCGAATTGCAGCCCGGTCGTGACTCAGAAGAAGGGGACGAACATGCCGTAGCCGACGGCGGCGAGCTTCGCTAACTCCCGCTGGTTGAGGATCGTCACGTCCTGATCGAGCGCGCACGATCGCTCCGGCAACGAAGGCGCCGAGGATGCCCGCGAAGCCGAGCCGCAACGCGATGGCGGTGAGCAACGCTAGGAGCCAGAACATCCCCCGGATCCCGATCTGCGCGCTGGTGTCCTGGAGTCCGTGGCACAGCCACGTGCCTGCGCCAGACGTGCCGCCCCTGGAACAGCGCAGCGGCCAGGGCTACGGAGAACAGCACGAACAGCCCGAGCAGCAGGAAGTCGCTCCCTAGCCGGGCGCCCGCTCCCGAGAAGAACACCGAGAGCAGCAGAACCGGCACGAACTCGGCCACCGACGCGCTCGCCAAAATGAGGGCTCCGGCGGGGGCGTCGTCATAGCCGGCGTCCTTTCCCAGGGGAAGGACGATCCCCAGCGAGGTCGAGGCCAGGATGATCGCGATGAGCACCCCTTCGAGCACCACCCCGAGCTGCTCCAGGATGAGCCCGATCGGGAACGCCAGCACGACGGACAGCAGAACGCCAAGACCGACCCGCGCCCCGACCGGGCCGCGCAGCCGGTCGATGGAGATTTACCGCCCGCCCAGGAACAGCAGAACGCCCAGCCCCACCACGGAGAGGACGTAGATCGGCGTGTCGACCTGCACCCAGCCGAGGACGGCGGGGCCGACGACGATGCCGGCCAGAATCTCGAACACCGCGCTGGGCAGAACCAGACGCCGCACGAAGTGGAGGAGGAGGGGCACCACGACGGCGATCGCGGCCACCTGGGCGACCCCGCTGAAGTGCACATCAGGCAGCGGTGGCGCGGCGAGGAGCAGCATACCTGCCTGACCAGTCGTCGCGCTGCGAGCGTCAACAGCGGGCAGCGTGGCGACCGGCACGCCTGGCCCGCTTCCTAGCCTGGCACCGCGGCGCGCCGACCCGCCGCGCCGAAGCCTGACGATCCTGTCATGTCTGGGCGCGGCGTCGTCCGCGGGTGGGGCGCGGTCACTCCAGTGCCCGCCGCATCTCGTCGAACTCCTCGCGGCTGATCTCGCCGCGGGCGAAGCGCTCGCGCAGGATCTGGAGCGCGCGGTCGCCACCGCCGCCCCCGGGGCCGCGCGTCGTGCCCTGGCGTACCAGCCAGGCAATGAGCAGGGCAATGGCCACGATGGCGAGCACCCAGATCAGCAGCACCGCGAGGCCCCACCAGGGCGAGTACACCATTCCATCCCACCGCATCACGGCTGATCCTCCCCCCGTATCCAGCCGGGCGACATCTCGCCCGCTCCGGGCACCGGTTCACGGGAGCGCGATGGGCCGACGGGCGACGCAGCGGCATCGGTCGCTCACCCGCTCCAGCCACACTGCCGTCATAGTCCATGCCGCGGCTGGGCACCGAGGGGCGCCAACCCACGGTGCCCGCCGGCCCCGGCCGGGGCAGCGAGTGCACCGCGCTCCACGCTGAACTCCAGGGAGATGCCGTGGGCGGCCCCGAGCGGGGTGAGGGGCTCGCACGATGCAACCCGCAGCGCGCGCCACGCGTCCCGACGGACGGGCGCCGCATGCCGCCGGGCGCAGCAGACCGCCCGCCGTCAGCGGTCTCCCGCCACGCGCAGCGGGTCGGACGACGCGGCGGCCGGCGCGCCGACCGGCCGGCGACGCGCCGGAAGGATCGCGAGCGTGGCCAGCGCGGAGAGGCCGACCACGGCCCAGAAGACCGGCGTGTAGTCGCCCGCCCGTGTGTAGAGGAATCCGGCGCCGACCGGCGCGACGCTGCGCGCGACGGTAAAGAAGACGGCCACGATGCTGTTGATCGTGCCGTAGTGGGTGGAGCCGTAGTAGTCAGCGATCAGCGCGGCGCGCGCCGGAGTGATCGCCCCGAACCCGGCGCCGAACAGGAGCACGAACAGGACGACCCCCAGCGTGCCCCGCGCCTGGAGCAGCACGACGATCGACACCGTCTGGAGCAGGAAGATCGAGGCGGTGACGTAGCGCCGATCCCAGCGATCGCCCAGCGGCGTGAACACGAGGCGTCCCGGAAGGGCCAGCAGGCCGATCGCCCCGGCGGCCGTGGCCGCGAAGCCGGGGCTGTAGCCGCGCCCGATCAGGTAGGAGATGAGGTGCACGGTCACGGCGGTGTTGGCCGCCATCGTGAGGAAGAAGGCGGCGATGATCCACCAGAGTGCCGGGTCGCGCAGCGCCTCGCGCGGCGTCATGCTCGGCTCGGCCGGGCCCGCCGCCTGGCTCGCGGCCGCGCTCGGGGGAACGCCGTCGGGGGCCAGGCCCAGGTCGGCCGGGCGCCGCCGCAGCAGCAGCGCGTGCGGGGGGATCGTCCCCACGGCCAGGATGACCGCCAGGACGACCAGCGCCGAGCGCCAGCCGTACTGCTCCACCAGCCAGCCCGCCAGCGGGAGGAAGATGACGCTGGCCAGCCCGGCCACGAAGGTGAGCACGGTGAGCGCCCGGCCCCGGCGCCGGACGAACCAGGTGGCGATCACGGCGAAGGCCGGCTCGTACAGCACCGCGGCCATGGCCAACCCGATCCCCGCCCAGATGAGGTAGAAGGCCGTGAGGCTCTCAACCCGCGACCAGGCCAGCACCAGCAGCGCGGCCGCGACCGACCCGACCGTCATCAAGGCCCGCGGGCCGTGGCGGTCCAGCCAGCGGCCGACCGGGAGCGCCGCGACGCCCGAGATCAGCAGCGCCAGCGAGAAAGCGCCGGTGATCTGCTCGGTGCCCCAGCCCAGCTCGCGCCGCAGCGGTGTGATGAAGACGCTGAAGCCATAGTAGAGGATGCCCCAGGAGATCATCTCCGTGAAGGAGAGGGCCAGCACCAGCACCCAGCCATAGTAGACACCGCGCCCCCAGCGCACGCTCGCCATCGCGCGTCCCCTCACCTGGCGCCGCCCCGCGCGGGGCGGCGGTCGCCTGATCCCCTGGTACCCGCGAATCGTAGCGCAGGAGGTGCCGCCGGTTGAACACCCCCGGCACCACGCGGTACACTGGGGGCGACGGATGCCGGCCACGGACAGGAGCCACGTCATGCAGCGCCCACTGCGCGTCCTCTTCGTCTGCACCCACAACAGCGCCCGGTCCCAGATGGCCGAGGGACTGCTGCGCGCCCTGGGCGGCCCGCGCTTCACTGTCTTCAGCGCCGGCACCGAGGCGACGCAGGTTCGCCCGCTTGCGATCGCCGCCATGGCCGAGCTGGGCATCGACATCTCGGGGCACACGTCCAAGACGCTCGAGCCCTTCCTGGGCGAGCCGTTTGACTACGTCATCACCGTCTGCGACGCGGCCAACGAGGCCTGCCCCTACTTCCCCGGGGCCGCCGTGCGGCTCCACTGGTCGCTGCCCGACCCCGCTGCCGCGACCGGCTCCGAGGCCGAGCAGCTCGCCGTCTACCGGCGCGTGCGGGATGACCTCCGGACGCGGATCGAGCGGGAGCTGCTGCCGCTCGTGGCCAGCCCCGCGCCGAACTAGCCGGTGGGGGCCGGGCCGGTCCCGTCCGCCGCGACGCACGGCCACCACAGCCACCCGCCGGTGCGCGCCGTTCCGTCGGCGAAGGATGGGCCGATGCCGAACGGCGCCACCAGCTTCCTTGGACGGTCCCTCTACCAGAAGCGCGCGAAGGCCCGGTTCCGCGTACGGCACGGCGGTACCCCGAGGGCCCGCCGGTATGCGACAATCGGGCCAGGTCGGCGCAGCACCAGCGGCACCGGCAGAGGAGCGGCCACGCCGACCAGGCGCCGGCCGAGCGGTCACTGGACGGGGGAGGGGCATGGTAGCTCTCGACGATGTCGTCAGCGCACGGCGCGTCATCGGCGACCGGGTGCATCGGACACCGCTGATCCACAGCACCGAGCTGGGTCGCCGCATCGGCGCCCCGCTGTGGCTCAAGCTGGAGAACCTGCAGAAGACCGGGTCCTTCAAGGTCCGGGGCGTGCTGAACAAGATCGCCGCGCTCGGCCCGGAGGAGCGCGCCCGCGGGCTCCTGGCCGCCTCGGCGGGCAACCACGCTCAGGCCCTTGCCTGGGCCGCCTCCGCCGAAGGCGTGGCATCGACCGTGGTCATGCCGGGCGACGCGCCCTCCACCAAGATCCAGGCCACAAAGCAGTACGGCGCTACCGTGGTCATCGAGCCCGACCGCATGCAGCTCTTCAACCGCGCCAACCAGCTCGCCCAGGAGCAGGGGCTCACCTTCGTCCCCCCGTTCGACGACCCCTACGTCATCGCCGGGCAGGGTACCATTGGGCTGGAGATCCTGGAGAACCTGCCCGACGTGGACACCGTGGTGGTCCCGATCGGTGGCGGCGGGCTGATCTCCGGCATCGCGCTGGCCATCAAGAGCCAGCGCCCGGGCGCGCGCATCATCGGCGTCGAGCCGGAGGGCGCGCCCAAGATGTGGCGCGCGCGCCAGGTCGGGCACCCGGTGTCGCTCGAGCGCATTGACACCATCGCCGATGGACTGGCCGCGCCGTTCGCGGGGAACCTGACCTTCGAGCTGGTCCAGCGGTACGTCGACGACCTGGTCCTGGTGACGGACGACGAGATCCGCCGTGCCATGTTCCTGCTGCTGGAGCGCTGCAAGGTGCTGGCCGAGCCGGCGGGCGCCGCGGCGGTGGCCGCGCTGCTGACCGGCAAGGCGACGGTCCGCCCCGGGGCACCCGTCGTCGCCATCGTCAGCGGCGGCAACACCAACGTGGCGAGTCTCGGCACGCTCCTGGAGGGCGTGGCCGACGCGGAGTGACCGGCGCGCTCCAGCCGTGGCCGGGGGCGCCGGATGAGCCGACTCGGGTGTCGAGCCGGAGGCGAGGAGCGGGGTGATGAAGATCAAAGCAGCCGTGCTCTGGGAGCGACGCACGCCGCTGCGTGTCGAGGACGTCGACATCGCCGACCCGGCCCCCGGCGAGGCACGCGTCAAGATCCTGGCCAGCGGTGTCTGCCACTCCGACCTGCACCACATCCGCCGCGAGACCGCCTTCGTGCCGCCGCTGGTGCTGGGGCACGAGGGCGCCGGGGTGGTCGAGTCGGTCGGCGAGGGCGTCACCCGCGTGCGGCCCGGCGACCGGGTCATCATCGCCTTCGGCCAGAAGTGCGGCGAGTGCTACTTCTGCCTGCGCGGCCAGCACCACCTGTGCGCCGCGCCCGGGCCGAGCACCGTGCGCCTGCGCCACGGCGACCAGGCGCTCACCCCCCTGCTGGCCGTCGGCAGCTTCGCCGAGTACGCCAACATCGACGCCCGCAACCTGGTGCCGATCCCCGACGAGATGCCGCTCGACCGCGCGGCCCTGATCGCCTGCGGCGTCACCACCGGCCTCGGCGCCGTGATCAAGACGGCCCGGGTCGAGCCCGGCGCGAGTGTCGCCGTGATCGGCATCGGCGGCGTGGGGCTGAATGTCGTCCAGGGGGCGGCGCTGGCCGGCGCGGCGCGCATCATCGCCGTCGACCTGGTCGATCGCAAGCTGGAGCTGGCCCGGGCGTTCGGCGCTACCCACACCGTCAACGCCGGCCGCGAGGACCCGGTCGCGGCGGTCCAGCGCCTCACCGGCGGCTGGGGCGCCGACTATGCCTTCGAGGTCATCGGGCACCCGGCCACCATCCGGCAGGCCTACGACATGGTGCGCAAGGGTGGGACGGCCGTGGTCGTGGGGCTGGCCGACGTCGCCGACGAGGTGGCCATCCCGGCTGCCGATCTGATGCGCAGCGGCAAGACGCTGGTCGGCTGCTTCTACGGCTCGGTCTCGCCCTACGTCGACATCCCGCGCTACGTCGATCTCTATCTGAACCAGCGGATCAAGCTGGACGAGCTCATCAGCCGCCGCTTCGCCCTGGACGAGATCAACGAAGCCTTCCGCGCCATGGACGCGGGCGAGGTCGCCCGCGGGGTCGTCGTCTTCGAGTGATGCCCGGCGCGGGCGCTGCGCCGCTCCTCCGGGGGCGCGTCTCCCGCCCTCCGGTCGGGGAGGGCCTTGTGACCTCCCGTCGTGATCGTTCCATCCCGCAGTGATGCCAAACCACCACCCAGCCCCGCGCGGTGCCCCGTTCGACCGGCCCCGCCCCTCCGGGCGGCGCGGCGCGGGGAGTGATTGGGCCCGGGATGCCAGCCCCGGTTACCGGCCACGACCGCGGCGCCGCAGTCGAGCGACCACGTCCGCGGCTCCCAGCCGGTAGCAGCCGACTTCGTAGGTCAGCCCGGGGCTTATGGACATTGACGAACGAATCCGGCAAGCCTGGCGATCCGTGCCCAGCCCGCTTTAGCGGGCTTTTCTTTGTCAGCCCGGGGCTTTCAGCCCCGGGCCCTGGCCCGGCGCGGAGACCCGACTATGTCGGCAAACGCCATGAGCCCGGGAGGTCTCCCCCGGTCGGGGTGGGCCTTGTGCCCGCCCGACCCGGCACGGCGACCACCGCGGGCGGCTCCGTGCGGCACAAGGCCCTCCCCGACCAGGGGCGTCGGGCGCCGTCGTGTCATCCTGGGCGGCCGCCCACCGCCGCGGCGCCGGTCACACCAGGTCGGCCAGGCCCAGCCGCGCCAGGTGGTCCGCCGGGATCCGCCCGTCGGCGTCCCAGCCGCGGACGCGGTAGTAGGCGTCGATGAGCGCCGTCAGCCGCTCCGGGGTGATGCCCGCCTCGCCGCCCAGCACCCGGTCGGGCAGCCAGTCGTCCGCGCGCGTCCAGCCCTCACGGATGTTGAAGAGCTTCTTCAGATTGTTGATGCGCTCGCCGGCCAGCCGGAGCTCGTCGCCGCTGGTCGGCACGCCGGTGACGAGCCGGTAGAGCTCCGCCGCCTCGGCGTAGAGGTCGTCGAAGCAGTGGCGCAGGAACTTGCAGATCGTGAGCGAGTCGAGCACCGCCGCCTGGTCCTCGGCCGCGGCGGCCGCCCGGGCGCGGGCCTGCGCCTCGGCCTCCGGGGCGAGCCGGTCGGAGAAGTCCACCTCGTAGGCGGACGAGCGATTGTGGCAGGCGCCCCGGGTGGCGACGGCCAGCCCGAGCGCCAGGGTGGGGAGCTTGCGCGGGTCGTAGCCCGGCAGCTCCAGCCCCTTCACGTGCATCGCCCAGGACGCGCTCCCCTGGCCCACGCGCGCGGCCGCCCGCCGCGACCCCTCGGCCAGCAGGTCGCCGATCCCGCGGCGCTCGCCGATCGCCTCGATGGTGCGCAGCAGGCTGCTCGCGTCGCCGAAGCGGGGCACCTCGGCCGCGGGGTAGCCGAGGTCAACCCCCCGCTCCGCGCACTCCATGGCCCAGGCGACGGTCGACCCGGTGGTGATGGCGTCGATGCCGAGGTCGTCGCACAGCGCCGCGGCGCGGAGCACGGCGTTGGGGTCGTCGATGCCGCACAGCGAGCCGAGCGCGAAGAGGGACTCGTACTCCAGGCGGCCCTCCCGCGCGGGGCCGCCGTCACGGGTGCGGTAGTGGTGCTCGCAGCCGATGGTGCAGGCGGCGCAGGCGTGCTTGTCGGTGCGGTGCTCGAGGAACAGGGTCTCGCCGCTGATCGCCTCGGCGCCAGCGAACTCCCCCTGCTGGAAGTTGCGCGTCGGCAGCACGCCGAGCCGGTTGAAGAAGGCCAGGTTGGCGGCCGTGCCCAACTCGCGATACTTGGCCGTGCCCGGGCCGAGGCTGCGCGCGGCGAGGTCGCGCGCGGCCCGCGCCAGCCCGGCCGGGTCGGCGACCGTCGGCAGACCGCTGCCGCGCACCGCGATCGCCTTGAGGCGCTTGCTGCCCATGACCGCCCCGGCGCCCGTGCGACCGGCCAGCCGCCCGTCGTTGCTGATCGCCGCGTAGCGCACGCCGCGCTCGCCCGCCACCCCGATGGCCGCCACCCGGAAGCCCGCACCGAGCCGGGCGCGGATCGCCTCGGCCGTCTCTGCCGGTGTCCGGCCCAGCAGGTCGGCCGCCGGGCGCAGCTCCACCCGGCCGTCGTCGACGACGAGCAGGGACCAGGCGGGCGCCGCCCCGGTGATGACCAGCGCGTCGAAGCCGGTTCGCTTGAGCGCGATGGCCAGGTAGCTGGAGGAGAGGCTGTCGCCGATCATCCCGGTCTGGGGCGACTTGGTGACGACGGCGACCTTGCTGGCCGTGGTGATGCCGGTGCCGATGAAGGGGCTGGCCGCGAAGATCAGGGGGTTGTCGGGCGCCAGCGGCTCCACCCCCTGCGGCGCCCAGCGGTAGAGGAGGTAGCTGGCCAGCCCGGTCCCGCCGATCAGCCGGACCGCGACCGGCTCGGGGATGGGGTGCGGCTCGGCCGAGCCGCTGGCGAGGTCGATGTGCAGCGCGCGGCCGTGGACCCCCTGCATGGCGCTAGCCTCCCGCGACGCTCGACACCAGGAAGACGGTCGCCCCGGCGGAGACCGGACAGGCCGGATCGCGGCTGAAGCGGCCGTCGACGACGAAGATGTAGCCATCGGCGAGCCAGGCCGTGCGCGGGTCGATGACCCGCCCGGCCAGGGCCGGGCAGGCATCCAGCAGCGCGCGGCTCACGGCGCCGAGCGTCTCCCCCGTCACCGGGATCTCCCTGGCCCCTGCCAGCAGGCGGGGGACGCCGAAGAGCTCCACCCGAACCACGGACGCTCCCTGCCGTATCTGGTCCGCCACCGACGCCGGCATTGATCGTATGCCGGTGTGCCATCGAGCATAGCAGATGGGCGAGCCCGCTGCCGGCCCCCGGCCGGGGGCGGAGCGGCACGAGCACAGTCGTGATCAGGACCATCCGCCCGCTTGACCTGATGTGGTATCATGGTTATCGAGCGAAGACAAGCGCAACGCACGTCGCGTCCACGGCTCACTGGTGAGGAGGGGAACCATGCTCGACGCACGGCTTTCCCGCCGAGGCCTTCTCCGCGTCATGGCTGGCGCCGTAGCGGGCACCGCCGTGGGCGGGCTGGCCGGGCTGGGCGCCGATATCCGGCCCGCGGTGGTACGGGCGCAGCAACTGCGCATCAAGGAGGCCAAGACGTACCCGAGCGTCTGCCCCTACTGCGCCGTCGGCTGCGACACGGTCGTCCACGTGATCGACGGCCAGATCGTCAAC